>CAZVKC010000100.1:2740-7898 GCA_964627455.1 uncultured Solibacteraceae bacterium
CTGTTCTGGCAGGAGAAGTGCGCGCCCAGCACATTGTCGCCGCCGGCGCGGCCCTCGTACAAATTCCCGTCGGGATCGATCGCCCAGTTGTAGCCGAAATCCACCCAGCCGTTGTTGAACACGTGGTATCGCCAGATGGCGCGCATCCACGCGGCGTAATCCGTACCCGTGAAGTTATCGGCTGAGTGGTGCACGATCAGGTGCGTCACCGTCGTATAGCTCAGTGGACCTCGCGCCTGGTCGCCATCCGGGCTCCCCCACTCGATCCGGCTGATGTACGCAGGCTTCCCGATCGACACCGGCGGTGGCTGCATCCGCGCGGAACGAAACCGCTGCAGTTGGCGTTCGGGCGTACGGCCCGGATCGATCAATACAAGCCGGAAGTCGTCCAAACCGGCGCCGATCTGATATTCGACAATTCGCGAATCCCAGTCGAAAAACACAAGCCTGCTCGACGAACGCGGCAGTTCGGAACACATGTCGCCGGCCGCCTCGATGCGAATCCAACGGGACCAGCGCACGCCGTCCTTCGACGCGCGAACCATGATGCGTGCTTCTGCATTCGTGGCTTTCCAATTCGCGCCAAGCGCCAGAAACGGGATCTCGGATTCCAGGCGTCCCACTCGATTCCCAACGCGATATTCGCGAGAATCGACAACTTGGCCGAAACAGGAAATTGCGGCCAGCAACAAAACGATTCGCATTCTTTTTCTTATTCTCGCAATGCCTGATACGCTGAATGGCGATGCAGCATATCTGGCTGTTGTTCCTTGCCGCGCAAGAGGGCACGCTCGTGCATAAATCGAGTGTTCCCGCGGGCCATCCCATTCGAATGGAACTCCACACGAAGCAGTCCACCACGGCAGCTGTAAGGTTGGGAGACCGAACGACGCTCGCCTCGAAATCCGAATGGCGCGACGGGAAACTGATCCTTTCGTGGATCTCGACAGGAGCGCAGCAATACAGCATCGACCCCGGCAAGGCGCCTGCCGTCGAACCCGCCATGGCCGGCACAGGAGATCGCGTGACGTTCGGCAAGCCTGGCGTCCGTGGACGTGTCGCCGTCGGACTCTATGCGCATCCGGCGGTCGTCGACATCGACGCCGACGGCCTTCCCGATCTCATCCTTTCTTCGCCGGACCGTCCGTATAACGGCATTTATTACTTCCACAACATCGGCACGGCCGCGAAGCCTTTGTATGCGAGAGCAGAATGGTGGGGACCCGCGAAGCCCGATCTCGTCGCCGCGGATTTCAACGGAGACGGGCGCGTGGACCTCGTCTATCGCGGCGGTTACTTCAGCGATGTCAGCGCCAATCGCCTCTCGAAGCCCGTCTCCATTTCCCTGCCCCGCAGCTATCACGTGGGCCGCGACGATTTCTTTTTCCCCGTGGACTGGGACGGCGACGGCAGGATCGACGTTCTGAATGGCCCTTCAGACTGGCGCGATTACGGCTGGGATGACGCCTATGACGCACAGGGCCGCTGGCAGCGCGGACCTCTGCACGGCCCGGTCTACTTCTTCCGCAACACCGGCACGAACGATTCACCCAGCTACGAGAAGCCCGTGCGCCTTCAAGCCGGAGGCCGCGACATCGATCAGTACGGATCCCCTGTGCCGCAAGCGTACGACTGGTTCAAGCGCGGCGTCTTCGATCTGTTCGCCGGATCGTTCATCGATCGCGTCACGCTCTACCGTTCGACGGGCAAGCGCGGCGAGTTGCAGGCCGGCGAAATCCTGCCCTATCGCGCGGACCTCTGCATGATCCAACCGCGTGTCGTTTCCTGGCACAAGGACGGAAGGCCGTCACTCGTCATCGGCGAAGAAGGCGGCAACGTCACGCTACTCGAAAATCTCGCGCCATACGGCAGCGAGCCGAAGTGGGCGGAACCTCGTTATCTCGAACAGGTTGATCCCTACGTGAAGAGCGGCTCCCTTTCACGTCCCGTGGCGGTCGATTGGGATGGCGATGGGGACCTCGACCTGATCGCCGGCAACTCCGGCGGTTTTCTGCAATGGTTCGAAAACACAGGCGATCGCAAACAACCCGTCTTCACCGATCGCGGTTACTTGAAGATCGCTGGCAGCGATCAGCCAATCCGCCGCGTGGCTGGTGAAAACGGCTCGGTGCAAGGACCCGCTGAAGCGAAATGGGGCTACTCGAATCCCTCGGTCGCCGACTGGGACCTCGACGGGAAACTCGACATCGTCGTCAACGACATCTGGGGCCACGTGGTTTGGTATCGCGGCAACGGAAGCCGCACGCATCTCGAAGCCGCACGCGACATCGAAGTCGAGTGGGAAGGCGCTCAGCCGCCGAAACCCGATTGGGTCTGGTGGCAACCGAAGCCCAAACAACTGGTGACACAATGGCGCACCACACCGCGCGTCGTCGACTGGGATCGCGATGGCTTGCCGGATATCGTGATGCTCAATCACCAGGGCTACTTGTCGCTATTTCATCGCGTACGGTGCGGTTCCGCATTGTGCCTGCAACCGCCGCAACGCATCTTCCTCGAACCCAACGGCCGTTTTCTCAATCTGTCGCGAGGACGCGCGGGATCGAGCGGCCGCCGCAAGATCGAACTTGTCGATTGGGACGGCGACGGCGACCTCGACCTGCTCACGGATTTCGACGAAGGTCCGGTCTGGTACGAAAACACCGGCACCCAGGCGAAACCCGTTATGGCGTTGCGCGGGCAGGTGGTGAATGCGCCACTCGCCGGACATAATCCGACGCCGAATGCCGCGGACTGGAACGGCGACGGCAAACTCGACATCCTCATTGGAGCCGAAGACGGCTTCTTCTACTACTTCGACCGGAACTACATCGAATCGCTCAAACGCGCGAAGGAGTAACATGCCGAAGAACATCGTGGTCTGCTGCGACGGAACGGGAAACGAGTTCGGCGAAGAGAACTCGAACGTCGTCAAGCTCTGCCAGATCCTGGTGCGCGATCGCGCAGATCAACACGTCTACTACGATCCTGGCGTGGGCACGACGCCGATTCCAGACAGGCATCGCAACATCCGCAACACCTGGTTCAAGATCAAGGGGCTCGCCTTCGCTGCCGGCATCAGCTCGAACATTCAACTCGCGTACACGTACCTGATGAACGCTTACGAACCGGGAGACCAGGTGTACCTGTTCGGATTCAGCCGCGGCGCGTATACGGCTCGCGCCATTGCAGGCATGCTGCATCAGTGCGGACTCCTCTCGAAGCACAACGAACCGATGGTCGGCTACGCGTACAAGCTCTATCGCGATGTCTTCGATGAGGCGATCCTCGACAAGTTCCGTGCGACCTATTCACGCGAGTGCAAGCCGCATTTCGTCGGCGTCTGGGACACCGTCTCTTCCGTCGGCTGGGCATGGGATCGCGAGACCTTTCCTGCGACCTACCGCAATCCCGACATCAGCGTCGCGCGTCACGCCATCTCGATCGACGAGCGGCGCGCGAAGTTCCGGACCAACAAATTCGCGCCGCCGGTGAGTGGTCAGGACATTCGCGAAGTCTGGTTTGCGGGCGTGCATTCAGACGTTGGCGGAGGCTACCCCGAAGTCGAAAGCGGACTCTCGAAAATCGCATTGAAGTGGATCGCAGACGAAGCATGCGCTCATGGATTGCTGGTCCGCAGGCAGGCGTACGAGGACGTCGTGCTCGGCGCGGATCACAACTATGCGCCGCCGGATCCCCGCGCCATGATGCATGACTCATTGAAAGGCGCCTGGGAGATTGTCGAGTGGATCCCGCTGCCTCGCTATAACTACGAAGAGGGACGCGACGAACTGGTCACCTATCATTCGAAGCCGCGTGACATCCCGAGGCATTCGACTCTGCATCAGAGCGTCGTCGATCGCATGCGCGACGATCACGCTTACAAGCCCACCAACGTTCCAGACGAGTACGAGGTCGAGCCAGTCGGACCAACCCCGCCGACACTCATCGATTAAAGCTCCGCCAGGATTTCGCGAAAGACCGCGACCAGCGCGTCCACGTTGGACTCGGTGAACTGCATAGGTCCGCGGATCTTGATGACGTTGTGTGCGGGTCCATCGGTGCCCAGCAGCACGCCGCGCTCCCGCATCCGCTGTGCGACGTACGAAGCTTCGGACGCTGCGGGTTCCAGCGTCGCACGATCCCGTACCAGTTCGACTCCCGCGAAAAGCCCCGACCCGCGCACGTCGCCAACCAGCGGATGATCAAGGGCTCGCAACCCTGCGAGCAAGCGGCCTCCAACACGCAACGCGCGCTCCTGCAGGTTTTCGTCGAGCGTCACCCGCAGCGTCTCATGTGCGGCGGCGAGGGCGGCCGTGCTGCCTCCGAACGTACTGAAGAACTCCATGCCGTTGTCGAACGCCTGCGCAATCTCGCGACGGCAAATCACGGCGCCCATCGGATATCCATTCGCGATCGGTTTCCCCAGCACGACGATGTCGGGAACCACGCCATGCATCTCGAAAGCCCAGAAATGCGTTCCCATGCGCCCGAACCCGGTCTGCACTTCATCCGCGATACACACTCCCCCTGCCGCGCGCGTCAACCGGTAGACCTCTGGCAGGAATCCTGCCGGCAGCAGGATCTGGCCTGCCACGCTGGGGCAAGTCTCTGCGATGTAGCCGCACAATCCGCGGCCCTTGCGGCGGACCTCGTCGATGACTTCGCCAACTTCGGCCGCATACGGTAATCCCGATTTGTGCCGGCCACGATACACGTCCGGAATTGGCGTCTTATGGACCCAGTCCGGCGCGCCCCTTCCACCAGGCCCTTCGTGCTTGTACGGGCTGATGTCGATGAGTGTCGTCGTGTGGCCGTGGTACGCGGCGTCCATCACCAGCAGATCCCTGGCGCCCGTGTACGCACGAGCGAGACGCAACGCGAGTTCGTTGGCCTCGCTTCCCGACGCGACGAAATAGCAAACCTCCAACTCGTGAGGAAGCGTCGCGGTCAATGCCTCTGCGTAGTCGGTGAGTTGATGCTGCAAATATCGCGTGTTGGTGTTCAGGATCGCGAGTTGGCGGCTCACCGCCTCGACCACGCGCGGATGGCAATGACCGACGTGCGGCACGTTGTTGTACGCATCCAGGTACTTGCGCCCGTCGCTGTCATAGAGGTACTGCATCCAGCCGCGAACAGCCTGAATCGGATGGCGCGA
>CAZVKC010000100.1:7998-19101 GCA_964627455.1 uncultured Solibacteraceae bacterium
CGCTGTCATAGAGGTACTGCATCCAGCCGCGAACAGCCTGAATCGGATGGCGCGAATACGAGATGGAAAGATTGCCGCCGATGCGCGCGCGACGCCGGGCCGCGAGATCCGAGGTCGCCGCCGCGGAAGGCGCTTCGTTGGGAACTCCGAGAATCAGATTCGGATCCGGACACAGGCTCAGCCAAACCCGCTGCTGGCTAGGCAGCGCGCATCCGTTGAAATTGCAGGGGACATCCAGCATGTCGAGGATCACCTGCATGTGCACGTGCGGCCACCAGCCGCCGTTCTCCTCCGGCGCGCCGATTTCAGCAAAACATTCGCCCTTCGAAATGTCTTGGCCGATCCGAAGCCCCGCCAGCGATGCGCGGCTCAGATGACCGTACAGCGTATAGAACGGCGTGCCTCCCGCGTCGTGCCTGAGAACCACAACCGGCCCGTAATCGAGCGGATGATTCGCGTCCTCAAAGCCGTGGACCACGCCGTCCGCAAACGCATGCACGCGAGTGCCGGGTGCAGCCGTGAGATCCACGCCGAGGTGAATACTGCGCGTCTCGTCGAACGCATTCGCGCCCGCAAACGCAGGGGATACATACAGCGATCGCGCCTCACCGTAGCCTCCGACGCCAAGCGTCACGCCCGCCGCCTGCAACCGCTGCCACAGCGGACCAGGACGATTGCCTTCGGCCTCGCCACTCACCAGTGGACTCCCGACGCTCATGTCGACCCACTGCAGCTTGCCTTCGATCACTGGCGCGAACGAGTTTGCGGCCAACCACGCGCGCACAGCCGCAGCATGCGGAACCGGTTCAAGACCGCAGGCCTCGCGCAACACGTACCAGGCGAGGCGTGGATGGATCCCAGCCAGCACCGGCAGCGTCGCGCGAATCGACTGCTGGCTGATGCCGAGGTACGCATCGCCGGGACGTTCCGCCTGCTGCTTTGCGGCAAGGCAGGCACTCACGCACAAACGCATGCACGCGAGTCCAAACACCGCCTGAATCTCCACATCCGTTAAGGGAAACTCGCGATGATACCCGCGCAACACCTGCGCCATCGCCGCCAGCGGATCCGGCTTTCCGAGGCAAGCATACGCCATCGCGATCGCGACCTCATTCACTGTGTGCGTGAACACCATGTCGCCAAAGTCGATGATGCCGGAAACCCGCTCGCCATCCACAATCACGTTGAAGTCGTTTGCATCGTTGTGGACCACGCTGCATCGCAGGGAAGGCCGCACCGGCGTCACGTACTCCTGATAAACACCAACCAGGCGCGTCACGCAATCTCGCACAGCGGGATCCGTTACCAGAGGCAGGTACTGGTCCACCACGCCAAGCGCACGCGCCAGGTCCCAGTGAAATTCGCGATGAACCGCAGCCGCGTCAAACCCCGCCAGACGCCCGCTCAGCCGTCCCAGCGCCGAACCAAGTGACTCGAGAAGTTCGGGGTTCTGATACTTCCTCTCACCCATCGGACGCCCGGGCAACAGCGTGATCAGCCGGATCATGTGCCCATCCGCTTCGGCGATCCATCCGCCCTCGCGAGTGCGCACCAACGCCGGCGCAAGACCCGCCGCTCTCGCGAGCGCGGCATTCTCGGCTTCCAGCATCTCGCGGCTTTCGGCAAGATTGGCGATCTTCAGGACGTAAGCATCCCCAACGCAAAAATTCTGATCGCGCTCGCTGGGCAGGGGTGACACCTCGACCAGCGCATCAATTTCATAGTGAGAGCGAAGGATCGCACGCGCCTGGTCGGCGGTGAACCCGGGTGGCTGGCTGACGTTCATGATCGCGGGTGCGAACCTTATTATCGCAACCTCTCCCCGCGATACCCTAGAGGTCGTGAAAAAGCTTCTGCTCGGGTTGGCCGTCACGCTCGGCGTGCTCTCGCTGGCCTTCCTCTACATTCCCCAGGTGCGAATGGCAGGCCTCGTTGCCGCAGGACGCTCCGGCGCATGCGACCTGCAACACGCACTCGACATCCAGGAACATTTCAAGAAAGAAACCGCGGTCAAGGACCGGATTCTCGCGGGCAGTAAGAAGGTGCAGACAGACGGGCAATTCGAGTTGTGGGAGACGCCGTATGGTCCGTTCTGGATCCCCGAGGGTTCGAAATACGTGCTGCCGTTTAACCTCGCCGAGCAGGAAATGAAGATCTACGGCACAGGCGATCAGGCCGTCAAACCCGGCGACATCGTGCTCGACGGCGGCGCGAACGTCGGCGTCTTCGTGCGTTTTTCACTCAATGCGGGCGCAGGCAAGGTGGTCGCCATCGAACCCGGCCCCGAGAACATCGAATGCCTGCGACGCAACTTCAAAAAGGAAATCGAAGAAGGCAGAGTGATCGTTTATCCGAAGGGCATCTGGGACAAAGAAGAGATGCTGACCCTGCGCGTGGACCCCTCAAACTCCGCCGCCGATAGCGTCGTGCTCAAGACCGAAGGACAGACGAAAACCGTGCAGGTCCCGCTGACGACCATCGACAAGATGGCCGCCGAACTCAACTTGCCCCGCATCGACTACATCAAGTTCGACATCGAAGGCGCCGAACCCAATGCCCTGCGCGGCGGCACGGAATCGATCCGAAAATATAAACCGCGCCTCTCGGTCTCGGCCTACCATCAGGGCGATCATCCGGTGGTCATCCCAAAGATCATCCGCGAGATTTCCGCGAGCTACAAGATGGAATGCGGCCCCTGCAATGAAGTCGCAAAGGAGTACGAGGTACGGCCCGAAATCCTGTACTTCCGCTAGCGCTCATCGCGGCGTTCGCGGCCGCCGCCGCAGTCAGGCACAAGGTCGAAGGCATCGTCATTGAAGTCGACCGCGCACAGGGGATCGCCGTGATTTCGCACCGGCCGATCCCCGGCTACATGCCCGCCATGGCAATGCCGTTCCGCGCGGAGCATCCCCGGGAACTCGATGACTTGAAGCCCGGTGCAGCCGTAACGTTCGATCTAATCGTCGACCACAACAAGTCGAGGATCCGCAACATCCGCACCACGGCCAGACCCGCAGGCAAGGATGACTTCGTGATACCCAGGGCCGCAAACCAGCTTGCCCTCGGCGCCCAGGTCCCGGACTTCGAACTCACCGACCAGGATGGCCGCGCGGTTCGCCTGTCGCAGTTCCGCTCGAGGGTGGTGGCGATCCAGTTCGTTTACACGCGATGTCCCCTGCCCGACGTTTGTCCGCGGCTTGCTTCCCAGTTCGCGTATGTACATGGCAAACTCGGCGCAACGGTTCAACTGCTGACCATCACCGTCGATCCCACGTTCGACACGCCGGTGATCCTCAAAGACTACGCGAAACGCTGGCGCGCCGATGGCGACAACTGGCGATTCCTGACCGGAAGCGAAACGGCCATACAAAACGTTGGCGGCCTGTTCGGCGTGGTGTTCTGGCCCGAAGAAGGAGCCGTCACCCACACGTCGTCAACCGCAATCATCGGCATCGACGGCAAACTGAAAGCGCGGATCGAGGGATCCAGCCACCGTCCCGAGCAACTGCTGGACCTCATCCAGAACCAGTTACGTTAAACTCAGGTTCAATGCGGTATTTGGCCTTTGCTTTTCTCTCTCTGTCTCTGACCTCTTTCGGACAACAACAAAAAGGAGACGCCTGTGCGCCGCCGCCGTCCGGTACGGCGCCTGCGTTGCCGGCGAAGCTCCTGCCGGGTCAGGGTGACATCCACTTCCAGATCACGACCTCGAATCCAGAAGCACAGAAATTCTTCGACCAGGGCGTCTCGCAGATGCACTCGTTCTGGGCCGTCGAAGCCGAACGCAGCTTCCTGCAAGCCGCGCAACTCGACCCCGAAGCGCCCATGCCATGGTGGGGCGTCGCGATGGTGTCGGCCGGCGACTATCGCCCGCGCTTCCAACTCGACACGGCCAACAAGGTCTTCGGCACGAACCGCGATCCGCGCGTCGTCGCCAAGCGCGCCATCGAGGCAGCGGAAAAAGCCCAGCGGCTGGCCGAAGTTGCCGGCAAAGCGACGGAACTCGAGAAGATGTTTATCGCGTCGATCGTGGCGCGCCGCATGCCGGCCCGCGGCGTGGATCCGGATGACGGTTACATCGCCGGGCTGAAAGCGATCGTCGCGAAAGATCCCAAGCAGGTCGAAGCCAAGTCGTATCTCGCTCTCCACACGATGCGCGGCTTCACGCTGCCCGATCACAAGCCGAATCCGGGATCGATGGAAGCAGCGCAAATGCTGCGCGAACTTCTGGTCGAGGCTCCGAATCACGCCGGTGTGCATCATTACGTGATCCACGGCTTTGAAGGCGCGACATTCGCCAAAGACGCATGGCCAAGCTGCAAGCGTTACGCGGAACTGGCGCCGAACATTCCCCACGCACTGCACATGCCGGGACACATCTACTCGCAGACCGGCCGCTGGGACGACGCGGTGAAATCATTCGCCGACGCAGCTGAGAACGAACTCGGCTGGATCAAGGCCGACAAACTCTACGGACGCGGCCATCACGGCCACAACGTTCACTACCTGGCGACGGCACTGGCGTTCTCCGGCCAGTACGACAAAGCGATCCAGCAGGCGCAGCATCTGCTCGAGTTCAAAGAGAACCCGCGTGAAGCGGCGCAAGTCGATGGCTTCTTCAACGCCTATCGCCAAGGATGGTTCGCGATGCTCCGCACGCTGGTGCTGGCGGAGCGTTGGGACGACATCCTCGCCGGCAAGTTGCTGCCCGCCTACGACAAGCCCCGCGAGAAGGCCTGGACCCACTGGGCTCGCGGACTCGCCTATGTCGCAAAGGGCGACTCGGCCAATGCAAAGTCCGAAGCAAAGGCGATGGACGAGGCATTGAAGGAGTTCCAGGAAAAAGTGAAGCGTGCTCCGTCCGAAGAACTGCAAACCGCGCGTCTCGAACTCGAAGGGCAAGTCGCGGCGGCATCCGGCCGAAACAAGCGCGCCTTGACCGTCCTCGAAAAGGCGATGAACAAGGAGCGGTCGCTCGTCTACTCCGAGCCTCCCTACTATCCGCGTCCGGTTGCGGTTCCCCTGGGCCAGCTTGCGCTGAAATTGAAGATGCGCGACAAGGCCCAGAAAGCCTTCCAGAATGCGCTCGACCAGTATCCTGGCAATGCGCAGGCGCAGGCGGGCCTTCGTGCCGCGCTCGGCAATGCATCCACGGATACGGCTGTCGGCGGCAACTGATCCTCGCCCCTCAAAAAACACGAGAAGCCCGGAGCAATCCGGGCTTCTCTATTTTGGAGGCACTGGCAGACTATCGGGCTTTGCAGGAGCATGCCGGTCCGCACTGGCAGGCGTCGCCGCACTTGCAGCTCGCGCTGTTTTGCTGGCAACCGCAAGTGCAAGCGGATCCGGGGCAGGACTGGCAGGAGCAGGAGTTTTTCCGGGTGTTGTTGTTCGACATTGTCGTAAGTTCCTTTCGATGTTTGTTGCTGACTTGCTGTCAACAATTGCAGTGTGCCATCTAAGAGCCTCGCCAGTATTGAACGAACTCGCCGTTATTCTTGAACAAACCTGCTATTCGACCGGCTGGAAGGGCGAATCGATTTCGAAGAACTCCCCCCGCATCAACAACGACGGAGCGAGGCCGAACATCTGATAGAAAGTGCGAGTCAGGTGCGCCGCGTCAGCAAAGTCGGATGCCTGTGCGGCCGCGGTCAAAGTGCGCTCACGTCCGATCGCGATCATGGCGCGCGTCAACTTCCGCCACAGCATGTAACGGCGGAACGGGAGTCCGACCTGCTCTTTGAAAACGTGCGCAAACCGGCTGGGAGACAGGAACGCCAGATCCGCGGCCTCCTCGATCGACATCCGCAGGTCCTCGGCTTTGCGTATGGCCGCGATCACGCGCGTAACGCGATCATCCGCGCGGCGCGAGGGAGGCGCTCCGGGACACAACGAATGCACACAGCCGCGAATCAGTTCCCGAACATCCGGGCTTTCGAAAGGCCGCTCCACGAGAATGCGAATCGCCTCGCGGCTGGCAGCGGTCCGCGCCTCGGGAACCACAGTGATCTCTTCGAGCAGAGCCGAGCGTAGCCAGGCGCCTTCATACGATTCGGGATCCACGAACAACATCGCGCCGGTGGCTCCGTTCGCCGTATAAGAATGCTCCGCATCCTGACGGACAATCAGGCAGGAGCCTTCCCGCCATCCGCCGCGTGAACCTTTGATCGCAACCTGCCCCTGCACGGCGATCGACAGTTGGATCGCATGATGTGAATGCGGAGGGACGATACCGTCGCTGCGGCCCGCCAGCAGGAACCCTCCATCCCAGAGGTACCATCGCGGCGTCTCCATCCATCTCGGCGTCTGAATCAACGGTTCGTCTGTCACGAATTCTTCAAGTCTACTTCGAATCTCCTGACACAACCCTGTCAGGAGCGCAGGAGTATGGTTGAGTCATGCAGCAACTTGCACAAACAAGCCTGATGGAACTCGACCAGATCGAGCAGTTCTTCAATAACTCAACCCGCGAACTGTCTGAAGACCTTTCCGGCTTCACCCCCGCCGAAGGGATGATGACTGCAGCGCAGCAAATCGCTCACATTGCGCAGACGATTGATTGGTTCATCGAAGGAGCCTTCCGTCCGGAAGGGTTCAGCCTCAATTTCGAAGAGCACATGAAAGACGTGATGAAGGTGACGTCGATTGCAGCCGCGCGCGAGTGGTTCGCAAAAGCGATCGCCAACGCAAAGGCAGTCATCGGTTCAAAAACGGATGCGGAACTGATGGAGCCAATCGCCGCGGGTCCGGTGATGGGAGGCGCGCCTCGCATCGCCATCATCAGCGGCATCAACGATCACACCGCGCATCATCGGGGAGCCTTGACGGTGTATGCCCGGCTGAACGGCAAAGTCCCGCCGATGCCTTATCTGTAACCAATGCGGGCCGTCATCCTGGCGGCCCACTGTTCCCGCCAGTCACCGCCTCCCCTTTGCTCTGGAGCGTTTGGGGTCTATACTAGACCCAATATCCAGCCGGAGCCATTCCGGCTTTGATTGGGGAGCTGCTATGACCCTTGCCTTCTTGACCAGGATTCTGACCGTCCTGTTCCTGACCCTGACCCTATTCCATTCGGTCCTTTACGCACAGTCAGCGACGACTGGCGCCGTCACAGGAACCGTCACCGACCCTTCGGGCGCTGTCGTACCCGGCGCCAGTATCGAACTCGTCAGCATCGAGACCAACGCATCGCAAACCCAGACCGCCAACGCAGCCGGCCAGTTCACGTTCAGCAACGTCCGGCCCGGACCTTACAAGGTCACTGTCAAGATGCAAGGCTTCCGTACATCGTCGATCCCCAACCTGCAGATCGAGGTCAACAAGTCCTCGACTCTCGACGTCAAGCTGGATGTCGGAACCGACAACCAGGTGGTCGAAGTGACCGCCGCTGCGACGGTGCAACTGCAAACCGTCGACGCGCAAATCGGCAACACCATCACGAAGGACCTCATCTCGCGGCTGCCAACTCTGCAGCGCAACGTGACGGAGTTGATGAACCTGCAGCCCGGCGTCGTACCCGCCGGCAACAATCTGCAGAGCCGCACCACCGGCGCGCTCGACGACCAGAACACCGTCACCGTCGATGGCATCGACGTCACGGCCGTGGTGACCGCGATCGGAACTTCGATCCCGACACCGCAGGACTCGGTGGAAGAGTTCCGCGTCGCAGTGTCGAATCCGAACGCCGGCCTCTCGCGCGCTTCAGGCGGACAGATGTCGCTCGTCGGAAGGCATGGCTCGAACACGATGCATGGATCCGGATATGGATACTTCCAGAACTCAGACTGGAACTCCAACACCTGGGATAACAACGCAGCCAAGGTCAAGAAACCCCAGATCATGGACAAGCGCTACGGCGGCCGATGGGGCGGCGCCCTGAAGAAGGACCGCACCTTCCTCTTCACCAACTATGAAGCGCGTGATTTCGACCAGGTGCAGCAAACCCCTCGCACCGTCCCGACGGACAGCCTCAAAGCCGGCATCCTGCGATTCCGCGACGCTGCCGGCAACATCAACAGCTATGACCTGCGAACCTCGCGACAGTGCGGCCCGAACGGCGATCAACTCTGCGACCCGCGCGGGCTCGGCATGAGTCCCTCGAGCCGCGCACAACTCGCGCTCATGCCCGCCAGCAATTTGAACAGCGGTGGCGATGGCCTGAACACGCTGAGCTACCTTGCCAACATTCCGACCCCAGTGCAGGACCGCTACATCGTCGGACGCCTCGACCACAATTTCAGCGAGAAGCTGACCTTCAACGGAAGCTATACCTACTTCCGGCGCATCCAGTACGGCATCGGCGACATCTCCGTCAAAGATCAGACGTCCGTCGTCCAACAGCCTCAACGCGGAACCTTGCTCGTCGGATCCCTCACCTGGCAGGCGCGCTCCAATCTGATCAATGTGAGCCGCTTTGGATTCGTCCGCGACGTGGGTCCCAATCAAGCGACTGCCCCGAGCGTGGCCGCGGGTCTCCTCAACATTCCCGGCACGAACACTTCGGCCGGCAACATCGCCCTGCTTCTGGGCGGCGGCACCACCGCGTTCCTCGATTCTCCAATCGACATGGACACGCAGCGCGCCAGATATCAGGCCAGCTATAGCCGCAGCTATCAGTACGACAACGACACCACCTGGATCAAGGGTTCGCACACGATTTCGTTCGGCGGACAAATTCGTCCCATCTGGTATCGTCACGATCGCGCGGACAAGGTTGTCGGATCACTGACGTCACTCGTCGCAAACGTCGACCAGGGCGCATTTCTAACCGTGCCATCGACGAACGCTCCGCCCCTCTGCAGCGCGACGCTGACGGCAAACTGCCTGCGTTCTTCTGACCTCAACAACTGGGGCCGGTACTACGCACTCGTGACGGGCATGGTGAATGACGTCGGCGTCCTCGCGGTCCGCGATGCGTCGTTGAAAGCCACGCCTCTCGGCACGAACCTGATCAACGTCACCAACAGCCACGCCGTATATTTCAACGCGCAGGACACCTGGCGCATCACCAAGTCGCTTACACTCAACTACGGCTTCTCGTATGGATGGCAGACTCCGCCGTCCGACTCGCTGGGACGCCAGACAATCCAAATCGACACCGCCACCGGACAGGCAGTCGATCCGCTGAAGTACCTGGCAGACAAACGCGCCGCTGCGGAAAGCGGGCAGGTTTACAACCCCACATTTGGCTGGGTTCCGGTGAACGACGCCAAGCGCCCCGTGTTCAACACCGCGCGCGGCGGCTTCTCTCCGCGCGCCTCTTTCGCCTATAACCCGAACTCCAATGGCATGCTCGGCAAGATCATGGGAGACAAGAAGACCGTCATCCGCGGCGGATTCGGCCTGATCTTCGACCGGTCGAACATGGTGCAGAACGTACTGATCCCCATGCTCGGCGTGGGCTTCGGACAGAACGTCAGCGTCAACGGCCCCAAATGCAACGCGACCACAGCGGGCACGGGCTGTGACGCCAGTTCATCGAATCCCGCGCTATCTGCCTATCGCGTCGGCGTGGATGGATCGATCCCGTTGCCGGTCGTTAATCCGACATCGGTGCCGGTGGTCCCCACCAACTTCGCGGAAACCCTGTCATTCCAGGTCGACCCCAACAGCGTGCTGGGCCGCAGCTACAATTTCGACTTCAGCATCCAGCGCGAACTCCCCGGAGGCTGGATCGTCGACCTCGCCTATGTCGGACGCTTTGCGCGCAAACTCCCGCACGCCATCAATCTCACGCAGTCGCCCTACATGTTCAAGGACTCTGCGTCGGGACAGACTTTCGCCCAGGCATACGATCTCATCCGCTCGCAGTTGCGCGCCGGAACGCCGGTGGCCAACATCGCCAACCAGCCGTTCTTCGAAAACCAGCTGCGAGGCATCGGACCGAGCGCAACACAATATGTGCTCACCCGTCTCAGCCCGCAATTCACCGCAGGAAACGTCAGCACGATCTTCCTCAACATGGGCAATTACCGGCGCTCGCTCGGCCTGCAGCCCTATAACAACGATCAGTCGCAGGTGGAGTTCATGCGCACCTACATCGGGTCAACCAACTACAACGGCCTGCTGGTCAGCGTCGGCAAACGGATGTCGAAGGGTCTTCTCGTCAACGCCAACTACACGCTGTCGCGCGCTCTCGATAACGGCCTGCAAAACCAGAACAACGCGGGCTTTTATCACAACAGCTTTGAACCCGGCGTCGAGTACGGACCGTCGATCTTCGACCGCACGCATGTCTTCAACCTGAACTGGGTCTACGATCTCCCGGCCGGCAAGGGCCACCGGCTCACGCTGCCCGGAGGCTTCGACCGCATTCTGTCGGGCTGGTACATGTCCGGCATCGTCACCGCATTCTCTGGACTGCCGCTGATCGTCTCGGACAGCGCGAGTTCGCAGACGTGGGGCGGCGCAACGGCTCTCGGCCCGTCATCGGGTGCGATTCAGACCGCGTCTCTGCAAACGGGTTTGAATCCGCCCATCTCCGGCACGGGATTCAATCTCTTCGCCAACGGACGCGACGCGGCCAACAGCTTCCGTCCCGTACTGCTCAGTGCCGACGGCCGCTCCGGACGATCCAACCCGATTCGTGGATTGCCGTATAAGAACCTCGACCTTTCCATCGGCAAGAATACGCGCATCACCGAACGGTTCAGTTCTCGCATTGCGTTCGACATGTTCAATATCCTGAACTACGTCAATTACGCGAACCCGACGCAGGCCAACTTGAACATCACTAACCCGAACACCTTCGGCACAGTGAATTCGAGCTTCATCCCTCCGAACCGCACCAACAGCGCCCGCTGGATCCAGATGTCGTTCCGCGTCGAGTTCTAGAGTCCCATCGCGAAATTCCGGCCGCTTGGAACCTCATCCGGGCGGCCGGGATACCCACCCTTTAAGCATCAAACGAGGGAATCGACATCTGCTTGCCCTTCGCCAGCGCCGACTGATGCGCGACAATCCCAGGCGCCGTGTACGCCACAGCCTCATACACATCCACCTTCGGCCGCCGGCCTTCCACCAGCGCGCTCACGAACTCGTGAGTCAGGAAGCAGTGCGAACCCTCATGTCCGCTGTTGTGACGCAATGCCGGAGGCAGCATCT
>CAZVKC010000101.1:0-5476 GCA_964627455.1 uncultured Solibacteraceae bacterium
TCCTCCACGACGGCAAGACCCTGCTCCACCCCGACGACGTCGACGCCATCTTCGAATACAAAGGCTGATCGAAAAAGCCGGTAAGGGCATCCGCCGCAGGGCGGCCGAACTGCCCACAGATCTCTGAAAACTGAATATCCACCCCGGGGAGGGAAGCGACGGGATCTCTAGGCGAACCCGTACAGCGACGCCGGATTCTCCACCAGCACCCGCTTCAGGTTCAACTCCAGCCAGCTTGCGCTGTGGTTGAAGAACTTGCCGTCGTCGATCTGGTTCAGCGGCGTGATCTCAGTCGCCTTCCGCGCCGACGACGAGTTGGGATGCGGCCAGTCCGTGCCCCACAAAATCCGGTTCGGATTCGCCCGCAACAGCGTCTTCGCCAGCACCTCCGCGTCCTCGAACATCGGGGACTTCGAGGTCGACAGGTAGTTGTGCGTCACCTTCACGTAGGCCTTGCCTGCCTCGACCAGCTTCACCAGTTCCGCAAAGCCCGGCTGCGTGGGACCCAACTCCGGCAGCGCCCCCGCCACGTGATCCACCACCACCGGAACCGGCGCGTCGAGAATCAGCGGCGCCAGCTCGCGAATCGTCGCCAGCGTCGTGAACAACTGCAGATGCCAGCCGCGAATCGCCTTCACGCGATCGATCGTCGCGCGGAAATTCTCCCGCGAAATCACGGGACTGTTGATGCGCACCCCGCGAACCCCGGCGCGATCCATCTCCAGCAACTCGCGTTCGGCAACCTTCGCCGCATCCACCACCGCAATCCCGCGCACGCGCTTCAACCCGCCCATCTGCTGCATGCCCCACAGCGTCGCCGCGTTGTCCGTTCCATAAACGCTCGGCTGCACGATCACCACGCGCTCCACGTGCAGCGCCTGATGCAGCTTCTTCATCTCGTTGGGTAATGCGGGCTGAGGTGTGTACTTGCGCCCTTCGAACCAGGGAAAGCGGGAGGGGTTCCCGAAGATGTGTGTGTGGCAGTCGCACGCGCCCGGCGGGACCTTGAATCCCAACCGGGTCGCGGGTTGCGAGGCCTTCCCGTGCGCAACAACCGAAGCTGTCAAAGCCATCGTCGCCGCCCTCTGAAAAACCTCGCGTCGTGTCATAAAAAGCCGGTTTCTACGGAAGAGTCTTCACGCGCAGGTTGCGGAACTCCACCAGCGAACCATGGCCCAGCAGTCCGATGTGGCCCGTCGCACGCGCCAGTCCGGGATGCTTCTTCAGCACTTCCGGATCCTTCACGTCATCGAGATTCGCGTCCACGATTGTCGTGCCGTTCAGCTTGATGGTGATCTTGCGGCCATTCGCCGTGATCTCTTCGGAGTTCCACTCGCCCACCGGCTTCAAAAACCCGGTCTTCGCCGGCACCACGTCGTAGATCGAACCGTGATGCTGCGCCGGCTTCAACCAGCCCTTGTATTGCGGGTCGTCGTGATCGAGAATCTGGATCTCCATCCCCTGATACGCCGCATCGCCGGTCAGAGGCGAACGGATGCCGATGCCGTTGTTGCCGCCGGGTGACAGCTTGAATTCGAACCGCAGGACGAAGTTGGCGTACTCGGCTTCCGTGTACAAATTGCCGCCGCCTTCCTTCGGGCACACGATGATGCCGTCCTTCACCACATATCCGGGACCATGTCCCTTCACCAGCGTCCAACCGTTCAACGTCTTCCCGTCGAACAGCGCTTTGAATCCGGGCTCCTGCGCGAACAACCCGGCCGTAAACAGAGCAAACAGAACTGCGAGCTTCATGCCAGTATCTTAAACCTTTCCTCTCCCCTATTTGCGCGGCGCCAGCTTGACGGCTTTGCCGGTCCGCACAGATTCTTTGGCGGCATCGATGATCTCGATCACGCCCACGTTGATGTCGATGCCGTTCATCCACTCGATCGCCTTGCCGGACTTGATCGCGTGGATCATGTTCGCGATTGGCTCCGCGCGCTCGGCTGCCAGCGGCGCGGGCGTCGGCGTCACCGCAGGCGTGTTTCCCTTGCGGACCTCCATGCCGTTGCGCGTCACCAGCAGGCTGCCCTTGCGCCCGAGGATCTCGAGATCCTGGAAGCTGCGCGGCAGATCCCAACTGCCTTCGAAGATCCCGCTGCCGTTCTTCCAGTGCAGGACGATCGTCGCGTTGTCTTCCACCTTCGGGAACGTCTCCGGCCGCAGATGGTTCACCGTCGCATACACGCTCTCCGGACGCCCCATATACATCAGCGCCCACAACGCGTTGTAACAGCCGAAGTCCATCAGCGCGCCTGCGCCGTTCTGCACCGGATCCGTCAGCCACGCGAAGAAGTACTTGCTGCGCGCGCCTTCCGACCCCGGGCCGCCATGTCCCACGACCCCGCGCAACCGGTAGACCTGCCCGAGTTCGCCGGCCTCCACCATCGCCTTCGCCGCATGTTGCGATGGCCACCACGCCATCTGGTAATTGGTCAGGATCTGGATGCCGTGCTGCTTCGCCAGCGACTGGATCGCCACCGCATCTTTATACGAAGAAGCGAGCGGCTTCTCGTACATCAGGTGGATCTTGCGCGGCGCGCACACCTTGGCGATCTCCAGATGCCGGTTGTTCTCGACGAACGCCCATACGATGTCGGGCTTCTTCTCGTCCAGCATCTTCGTGTAATCCGAGTAGATGAGGTTGTCGCGAACGCCGAGTTTCTTCGCTTCCGCGACCAGTTCCGGGTTCGACTCCGCGACGCCAACCAAAGTCGCGGGCTTGCCGGAGACCATCTTCTCGAGATGCCCCCAGACGTGCGAGTGCACCAGCCCGATCACCGCGATCTTGTATTCCTGGGCTTGCATGAAAGAAGCGGCGAGGAACGCCGCACAAAGAATCCGCATGTTTCAAGCCGAGAATATCACGGGAGCTTGCTCGGAACCGCCTGGATCAGCGCCAGCGCTGCTTCGGCCGGAGGATACTTCGCGTCCTGCATCACGCCGCGCACCAGTTGCTCGGCCTCGCGCAATCGCGCCTGCCGCGTGCCCTCGTCATCGCTGATGAAGTCCACGGATTCGATCAGCGCCACCGCCAGCGCCGTGCGGGACTCCACACTCTCGGGATCGCGCCGCATCAACTCGCGCAGCACGTCGAAGCATTCGTCGAACCGTCCCGCGCCCTTCTCTTTGTCACCCAGCGCTTCATCCGCGCGCGCCGCGATGATGAGTAGATCGCCGCGTTGCAGGCTCATGGGAGTCGCGCGATCCTTCTTCGCCGTGATGTCCAAACCCGCCACCGCGTGCTCGAGCGCCTTCGGAAAAACCTTCTTCTTCAGATACAGCCGCGCCGCCACGCGACGCACTTCCGCCTGCAACTGCGCCCCGCTCGCCGTACCTGTCCATTCGGAAGCCCGCTGCACCAGATCGTCGACTTCGCTGTCCGTCACCTGCTTCCCGCTTTCGCTTGCCGCGCGAAGTCGGGTCGTCCGGCAACTCAATTCCGCATCATCCGCGCGGACCTTCGCGGCCAGCGACACGCATTCTTCCGCCGCCTGCAACGCCTCCTGCGGACGCTGCAATCGCATCAATACCTCGGCGCGATTGGCCAGCGCGGATCCCATCGCGGCCAGCGCCTCGCGGTCCTTGCGCAGCGGCGCTTCGTCTTCGAAGAGGAGGTCGGCGGTCTTGCGATAGGCGCGCGCGGCGCCTTCGAGATCCGCGAGGTTCGGCGCGCCGGGGGCGCCCAGCGCGTTCGCGATGTTGAAGTATCCCAACGCGATTCTCTTGCGCTGTCGCAAGTCGGCCGGATCCCGTTCCGCATTCTTCTGGTCGACGTACTCGAGTCCGTAAGAAACCATCTTGCGCCGCAAAGCGAGCGACCCGGGGACCTCCAGAATTCGCCCCGGAATCGACATCGACATCAAGCCCGCCGTCGCGCGGATTTCGCGCAGTTGCTCGTCCGCCAGATACCGCTGCCGCTCGGATGTGAAGAATCCCCATCCGAACAACACGACCCCGCAAGCCAGCCCGGCGCCAACCAGAA
The DNA here is from genome assembly GCA_964627455.1 of uncultured Solibacteraceae bacterium. Taxonomy (GTDB): domain Bacteria; phylum Acidobacteriota; class Terriglobia; order Bryobacterales; family Bryobacteraceae; genus F-183. The sequence continues at coordinate 3,989 of CAZVKC010000101.1, forward strand.
TAATGGTCTTGTTGCGCGACACCAGCTTGCCGAAACGGTAGAACGGCGAGTTCATGCGCGCGGCGACAGGTCGGCCATCGAGGTGGCGCTCGATGTCGGCGATGAGCTGATCCACGGATTCGTACCGGTGTTCGGCGATCGCTTCCGCATCCGACGGGACGCGACCCGTGCCCTCCGGTCCTTTGAGGATGTCGAGTAGCAACGTCTGCAGCGCGGCGACGTCGATCGCCGTGGACGGAATTGTGGCCGGATCCACCGGCGCAGGTTCGCCAAGCACCGGATGGCCGGCGTCATCCACGAAAGCGTTGGACGAATGAATCCGGCCGTGCAGCTTCAGCTTCTGATGCAGTTGAGTCACTTCGCGGCAGAGTTGCAGAAACAACTCGATCCGCTCATCTGCATTGATCCGCCGGCTGGAACAGTATGCAACGATCGTCTGGCTCATGTCCAGGAATATCCACTCTAGCAGACCGGGAATTTTGACGATTTTTCAAAATCTGTGACAGGTTTTTCTTCCCGTCGCCGCGTAACCAGATGCACCCGGCCTTTGGTCCGGCTGCAATCTTTCTCCCTAGCGGCAGCCGGTGTGGACGATCGCGTCATTCGCCACGCGCGATCGTCCCGCCGGAACATTTATCGCGGCGCTGCTTCTATCGCACAACCAAACGCTTTCGTCTCGCGAAACGCAGGCGTGCGTCCCGCGACCACTTCATCGAGGACTTCCGCCAGATCGCGCCGGCTTACGGATTGCAGCGCCACGCCGAGGCTCGCCTGCCGGTCGTCGATCCGCCCCCGATACAGCAAACGGCCTTCTCTGGAATACACGGCCACTTCGGGCGTCACCTGAATCTGCGCTTTCCGAACCCGCTCCTGTTTGGGATCGAGCGCATAAGGCGCTGTCAGTCCATAGGCCTTGCGATGCTGTTCGACGGATGCGGCCGTCGCGCCCGGTTCCGGATACACGAGCAGGAAGTCGATGCCCTGTTTGCCGTACATCTGCGTCAGGCGTTCGATCGTCGGCGCGTAGCGGTTCGCGATCGGGCAATCGGTACGCACGAAGATCCACACCTGCGGATTCTGCGCAGCAAGCAGCGCGAGTGCGAGCCAGGATAGCGCCATTGCTACTCACGAGCGTAGCAGGATAGATTGAAGGTCACGCATGGCAAACCAAGTCGCGCTCGTGACGGGCGCAAGCCGCGGCATCGGACAGGCAATCGCCGAACGCCTCGGCCGCGAAGACGGCATGAAGGTGATCCTCACGGGTCGGGATCGCGACGCGCTCGCGGCAGTCTCCGCGGGCATTCCGGGATCCGAGTGGATCGCGCTCGATCTTCGCGAAGCCGCCGCCGCGCAGCAGTTGCTGGATTTCGCGCTCGACAAAGGAGGGCAGCGTTTGGACATCCTCGTCAACAACGCCGGCGCGACCAAGCGCGGACGCTTCACCGACCTCACCGATGACGAATGGCTCGATGGCTATTCACTGAAGCT
>CAZVKC010000101.1:5576-19026 GCA_964627455.1 uncultured Solibacteraceae bacterium
CGATTGACGCGGCGCATCGAGGCGATCATGAAGAGCGATGGAATAGACGCCGCAGAAGCAGAACGCCGGTTCGTACTGCGCGAAAACGTCACGCGCATTGGCGAACCGGCGGATATTGCGGAACTCACGGCTTTCCTCGTGAGTCCCGCGGGTAGTTTCCTCCAGGGCGCGCTCATCGACAGCGACGGCGGCGCGACCAAGAGTTTGTAGCGTCGCGTTACTTCACGTTGCCGTCGGGCTTGGTGAAGAAGCTGTCCTCGATCGCGACGTTGGACTTCACTTCCGCGATCTGCACGCGGAACCGTCCGTTGGCGCGCGAGAGTCCCCAGCCGTGCGGGACCACAACACCGTCGACCGGACGGAAGTCCTCGTAATCAACCTGCGCGAGGTTCGGACCGACCGGCGTCGCCATGGTGCGCACGACGCGAAGCAGCAGTCCCGTGGCGCGATCGAAGTAGAAGCGCGCGGCGGGAGTTCCCGCGCTCGCATCCCCGATCAGCACGTCGCAGTCGAAGCCGCTCGCGCGCTCGGGACGGCCCTTGCGGATCTTCGGATACATCTGTTTGATGCGCAGCGACAGGTAGAATTCGGCGTCGAAGCCTGCAGCCATCGCATCCGGCGCGCCCATCTCACGAGCGGGACGACCGCTGTTGCCCATCCAGCCTTTGCTGCCGTCGAACACCGTGTACGAACCGGCGCCATCTTCGCTGCGCGTGATCGACAGACGCTTATTCGGCGCCTTGGTGTACACCTCGATTGGCGACTCTTTGCCCTGCACCGCGACCACGCCCTTCATCACACGGCTGTTGATCTTGCGGATCGCCTCTTCGCCGCCCAACGCGGTGACGTACCGTTGCAGGATCTGATCGACGGTCTCGTTCGAGGCGGCGGGCGGAGGCGGATCCTTCGGCTTCGCGGCCTGGTCGACGGTCATCACCGGCGCGGCGACCGACGGATGTCCTTCATTGCGATGACACGTATAACAGGTCACGACCTGCCGGCCTTCGAAGTGCGTCTTGTTGAGGTTCGCGACCATCGTGATCATCTCGCGGGCGATCCGCTTGTGGTCGTTGCCGTCGGCTTCCATCTTGCCCTGCACGTGGCAGAAGGTGCACTGGCCGTTGAAAGCCGAGTTCATCACCTGCATGGCGGGCATCAACTGATCGGCGGGGATGTCCTTGAGGACCGTGATGTTCTTGAACGCTTCCGCGGCGGTCTTTCCCTGCTGTTGAGGGAACGCACAAACCGCCAAAAACAAGGTGAGGGAGAGCAATTTGGACATGTGGGGAGTTACCTTCGAATTGTACATGAGTCCCTCGGCGGCATAAACTGAAAGCTGCCATGAGACAAGCAACCATTCTGACTCTTGGACTTGCAGCGGCCATCCTTCTCGCACGCAATATCTACCAGATCTTCATGGTGATGCCCGATGAGCTGAACCAGGGCGCCATCTGGCGGATCTTCTATTTCCACCTGCCTGCCGCGATGACTTCGTTCATCTGCTTCTATATCGGCGCGGGCGCCAGCATCGGCTTTCTTGCCAGCAAGAAGCAACGTTACGATCAGGTGGCTGCAGTAGCCAACGAGATCGGATTGGCGTTTGCGTTGATGACGCTGATCACCGGAATGATCTGGGCGCGCATCGCATGGGGCATCTGGTGGACCTGGGATCACCGGCTCACGTCGTACCTCATCTGCATCCTGCTCTATAGCGGTTATCTGATGCTGCGCGACGCGGTTGAAGAGCCGACGCAGCGCGGGCGTTTGAGCGCGGTGTTATCGATCTTCGCGTCGTTGAACATCATCCTGGTGTGGAAGTCGATCGAGTGGTTCCGCACGCAGCATCCGGGTCCGGTGCTGAGCATCCGCAGCGGCGGCGGCATGGCGCCGGGCATGGAAGCGCTGGCGTACTGGAACGTGCTCGCGCTCTCGCTGTTCGTGATCGTGCTGTTCATGATCCGCCTGCGCCAGGAAGAGATGCAGAGCGAGGTCGATTCGCTGCGGCGCTACGCGCATGCGCTGTAAATAGGGAAGCAAATGGACGAGAGAAACTTTACTTACATGTTCTACGGCTTCACGGCCGCCTGGGTGATCGTGGTGCTGTATGTGCTGACGATGGTTCGCCGCGAAAGCAAGCTGCATAGCGAACTGGAACGCGTCAAGCATATGATTGAGGACCGGGAGAAGAAATAACCGAGGGCCTTATGAATCGCCGATCGTTGATGAAGCTCGCTGCCGCCGTGCCCGCGTTGCCGGCCGCAGCCCAGGCGCAAGTCGCCCGCGCTACTCGCGCGACGCCGTCCCCCAGGATCAAGGACGTGCAAGTGATCGCCACCGCGCCGGGCGGATTGCGACTCGTGGTGGTGAAGATCCTCACCGATCAGGACGGTTTGTATGGGTACGGCTGCGGCACCTTCACGCAGCGCGCAGACCTGGTGGTGATGGCGGTCGAGAAGTACCTGCGGCCGTTCCTCATCGGCAAGTCCGCGGATCGCATCGACGATATCTGGCAGGCCTGTTACAACTCGTCGTACTGGCGCAATTCCGGTGTGTTGAACAACGCCATTTCCGGCGTGGATCAGGCGCTGTGGGACATCAAAGGCCGCCAGGCCGGGATGCCGGTGTATCAACTGCTGGGCGGCAAGTGCCGCGAAGCCGCGGACTGTTACGGTCACGCGGGCGGCATGGAGATCCCCGAGATCATCGAGAGCGCGAAGAGCTTCATCGAGAAGGGATACCGCCATGTGCGCATCCAGTTCGGCCAGCCGGGTCAGGCGGCCTATGGATCCCGCTCCGGGCAGAACTACAACCAGTCTTTGCAGGGAATCAAGGGGAATCAAATCGGCGCACTGCACAAGTCGCCGGTCTACAATCCGAACGATTACGTCCGCAAGTGTTTGAAGGTCTTCGAAGCCTGCCGCAAGCAGTTGCCGGAAGACGTCGAGTTGCTGCACGATACGCACGAGCGCATCTCGCCGACGCAGGCGATTCAACTCGCGAAGGACCTGGAACAGTACCGGTTGTTCTTCCTCGAGGATCCGTTGTCGCCGGAAGACATCGCGTATTTCAAGCACATCCGCAACGCCTGCACGACTCCGATCGCGATGGGTGAACTGTTCAATTCGCCGCACGAGTGGACGCCGCTAGTGCACGACCGGCTGATTGACTATATCCGTGTCCACGTCAGCCAACTCGGCGGCTTGACGCCGTGCCGCAAGATGGCGGCGGTGTGCGAAGTGTACGGCGTGCGGACGGCATGGCATGGTCCCGGCGACGTGTCGCCGATCGGGCATGCGGCCAACGTCGCGCTCGATCTCGCCTGCTACAACTTCGGCGTGCAGGAATGGAGCGGTTTCAACGAGCGCGTGCTCGAAGTCTTCTCGGGCGTCCCGACGTTCAAGGACGGCTACGCGTATGCGAACGAGGCTCCGGGCTGGGGCATCGAGATCAACGAAGCGGCCGCAAAGAAGTATCCGTTCGGTTATGGCGAGCAGGGCGAGCGCAAGAACCTGAACGGCGGCTGGGGCGAGGTCCGCAAGCCGGACGGCACGCTCATCAAGCAGTAGTTCGGTGTTGCTGGCCCTTCCTGTATTCGCAGTTCTTTTGGAGGCGCGCGTCAATTTCCAGCGTGACGTGCGCCCGATCCTCGCCGTTCACTGTGTTCGCTGCCATGGCGCGAAGCTCGCGGCCAAGGGTCTGCGTCTGCATTCGAAAGAGCGGGCCATGATGGCGATCACGCCGCGGGATCCCGACAACAGCCGCGCGTATCTGGCGGCGAAGTCCAGCTTCATGCCTCCGACCGAGAAGAAGCTCAGCGCGAAGGAACTCGCGGTGTTCCGCGAGTGGATCCTGAAAGGCGCCAAGTGGCCCAAAGGCGTGGAGATCGACGAGACGGAGCAGTGACGACGATGAAGAAGGCTCAGCAAGGTCGAGATCGCGAAAGCACCGCACGCAGCATCAGGCAGTGGGAACTCGAGCGCGAGTGAGGTACAAGGTTGCACTATCTTTCAAGCCCAGCAAGACATTCGAGAAGTCAGGCAGCTCATCGCCGCGCACTCGCCAAATGCGGGGCGAGAGTGGAGCACCGAAAGCTCGACGGCTGATCACGCTTGTCACTAATCCCGAACGCTGCCCACCGCCTCCTGAAGCGGACTCGTTTGGCGATGAGGTTCAAGAGTTGCTGATCGGAAAGGGCAATCGAGGAACCTATCGCGTGCTCTTCGTCCTGCTGGCAAAGCAGGTGTATGTTGTCCACGCGCGACACGGCTCCCGACTCCCTGTCGATTTTGCGACCTCCTGAGCGCAGTGTATGCTGGTCTTTCAACTATGAAACGACTGGTCATTTATACTCTCGGAATCCTCACGCTGTCCGCTGTTGCGCTTGCGCAGAACCCCAGGCCGAAGCCTCCCGGTGAAGACTGGGTGTCGCTGTTCAACGGCAAGGACCTCACCGGCTGGGTCGAGATCGGCAAGGAAAAGTGGGTCGTCGAGGATGGCACGATCCACGGGATGGCAATCAGCAAGGCCTACGGCTATCTCAAGACCGAAAAGAACTACAAGGACTTCCACCTCTCGCTGCAGTTCAAGTGCGAAGGCGACGGCAACAGCGGCGTGTTCTTCCGCGTGGACTTCAAGCCGGGAACGCCTGACGTGACGCAGGGTCCGCAGTTCGAGGTCGACTGCACGCTCGGACGCCACACCGGCGGCATCTACGACGTCGGCCGCCAGTGGATCGTCTGGCCCGCGCCCGAAAACGAGATCGTCGTCCGGCGCGGCGAGTGGAACGAATACCTGTTGAAGGTCGAAGGCAACCGGTACATCTCGCGCCTCAACGGCGTGACCCTGGTGGACTTCACCGATCCCAAGCCCAAGGCCGAAGACGGAGGCATCGCGCTGCAGCTACATTCCGGTGGACAGGGCAATATGCGGTTCCGCGAAATCTACGTACGCGACTTGTCGAAACGTTAGGCCGCGCAAGCCGGCGCTCCGCTGTAATGGCGCCGGCTTACTCCACCTGGAAGGTGCGCTGAATCTCCAGACTCTTCCCAGCCAACTTGTCGCGAACCTGGATCGTGAGCTGGTGCTCGCCCTTCAGTCCGTTGGGCGGCAGGTCCAGGCGAAACGCGATTGGCAGCCACCGCCGTGGATAGAAACTCTCGAACGTTTCGGTTGCGGCGACCGGCTGATCAACGACAGGCTTCCGGTCGGGACCCGTCAAGCGCAGTCCATACTCCACCGAAAACGCATTCTTCGGACTCTGGATGGCATACCCCACGACATCCATTCGCACGAAGATCGATTCCCCAACGCGGAAGACGACTTCGGTCAGCGGCCGCCGCGCCTCCTCAGACCGGTAGAATCCGAAGTTGCGCGCCACCAAGTCTTCCGAGGGCGCCACTTCCTTGTTGCGGACCAGCAGCGTGACGTCCTTCGACGCTTCGGCCCCCGATATCTCGTCTTTCACTGAAATGGCGATGGAGTATTTACCGCGAATCGCAAACTCCGGCAGGATGATCTCGCGGCGCACTTTCGGAACCCAGTCTTTATCCTCGCGCCGCACATCCGTTGCGACCGTGCCGGAGAACGGCGGCACTGCGGGAATCCCACCGGGATCGATGACCCGGATCGTATACCGCAGTTGGACGCTGTTGATCTCCTCGTCCTTGTCTTTCTCTTTAACCGCGAAACCGGCCACACGGAAGCTCAGCCACGCCGTCTCACCAGGCAGGAACTCGTATCCGGACTCAATCGGCGGCCCGTCGTCGATCTGATGCAGCACCGCCCGCTCGATTATGAGATCCTTCGCCGGCGCCGCCACCCAGGCGAACGCCATCACCAGGAAGACCGGAATCGAGCCGCGTTGCAAGCCCATACCTCTATTGTTGGATCTTCAGCGGACCAAAGACAGGAAGCGCCATGTCGCTGGTGTCGCGAACGTTGCAGTAAGGATCCTTGCCGGCGCCGTAGTACAGGGTCGCGCCCTCGGGCAGCTTGGTCACGAGGCTCAGGTGGATTACCGTCGGATCCGCGGGGTCGAAGCGGCTCTTATAGATCATCGGAACCATCGCGCCCTTGGCGTCGTGCACCGTAAATCCGCTGATGCGTCCTTCGGACACCAACTGTCCGTTGACCTCCGCCAGCTTGAGCGTGATCGTATCGCCGTTCAGCTTTGCGGACACCGGGCGCGGCCCGCGCTTCACTGCCGCGTTCTCTTTGTTGTCGCCGAAGAGATCGTGCGCCGCGAGCATCGCCATACGGCGTCCCAGCCGCTTCAAGTCCTGCGTGCCGACGTGGATCTGGTCGTCCAGCCCGAGGTCGATTGCGGCCACCATACCCGAGTTCGGGAGCTTGGCTTCGGCTTGGCGCTGGTACTCCTGGATCTTGTTCCAGGCCGCGACATTCGAACCGTTGACGTGACGCCCGATCTGCACGTAGTAGAAAGGCAGATCCGCGATGCCGGTATCTGCGCGGAAGGCCGACACGAGCGCCTGGAACTTAGCCGGGAACGCATCCACGACCTTGTCGTTGGCGTCCGACTCGCCCTGATACCAGAGCACGCCTTTTACCTTGCCGCCCACTGCCTGGATCCTGCGGATGGTCGCACCGTAGAGCGAATCGCCGGCCTTATCCTTCAGCTCGGGGCTCCACTGGTCCATCGACGTGCCGCCATGCGCGCACGGCACGAGTCCAATCGGAACTCCAGTCCGCCGGAGCAGTTCCACAGCGAAGGGCAGACCCAATCCCGCGCCCTTTTTCGATTTCGCGTACGCCTCGTCTTCCTGCTGTGGAGTCCAACGTTCGGGCTCGCCCTTCTCGTTCTTTGCCCAGTGCACGCGGTCCGCGCTGCTGCGCAACCGGTGCAGCGGCTCGCGTGCGGCGTCCCAGTTGTCGGACATATCGAAGCTATGCACCGCATCCAGAGGCTGCTGGACATCGACGAGGTCGCCGACACCCTGCATGTTCGACTGTCCTGCCAGCACCCACAAGTCGCCCACTGCGATGTCGTCGATGGAAGCTGCTGATGCCGGGGATCCTGAAATGCGCACCTCGAGCTTGTAGGGTCCGCCGACTGGTACGCCTTTTACGTCGCCTGCCCATTTGCCTGTTTTGATGCGCTCGGCAAATGGATTCCAGTCCAGGCCGGACACCGGGGAGCCGTCCTTCTTAACGACTCTCGCCTCGACATACTTGGCGTTGAACTTGATGTTGGCGGTACCGGCCAGCTTGATGTCGGCGCGGCCTTCGGCGTTCCGTTGGAAAACCTGGTGTTCGACGACACCGCCAGTGACCTTGATGTCCTGTGCGGACAAGGTGAGCGAAAAGCAAAATGCGGCCGCTGAAACGGCAGCCGAACGGCGAGAGAGCAAGGAAACCTCCAGCAAAGGCATCTTATACCATCTATCTTCGGCTGCTAGGCCGTTATTGAGAAGTTCCGGGGAGAAGAAATCAGTCGAGAACGACGGCGCCGGTTCCGCGGATCTGGTAAATCGTCTCGCCGGATTTGATCTTCGACGGGTCGAACTTGCGGCCACGCTCTTCCGCCTCGTGTTTGGCGCGCTCGATCGCCTGTTCTTTGGTCAACTCGATCTTCACGAGCTTGCCCTCTGCGATCGCGTTCTTGCCAACCGCTTCCGTCGGGAACACGATCTCACCATCGTTCACTTTGATGCGGATCATCTGGTTGGACGCGGTGTCGGTCAAAGCCATCCAGCAGCCCTGCATCTGACAAACTTCGGTGATTTTTCCCTTCACCTGAACCTGTTTTCCCGTGTATGACGCGGGACTGTTCAAGAGGACGTCGATCGCGGTCTGCTCCTTCAAAACCAGCGGCTTACCGAGCCTGGTCTCAGCGATCGCGACCGTCGACAGCGCGGCGGCGCAAACGGATGCGAGAATAGCGTGCTTCATGACGCTCTCATTATCGCACCGCGCCAGTGCAACCGAAGCTGGTCATAAGTTTTATACCTGAGTGAGGTTCTACGTAAAGATGCTGACCCAAACCGCCGATAGTCCGAGCATGACGCGCACCTACGGTTTCGAAGCGAACGAGATACTCGGCGCTTTGCAGCGGCAACACGAAGAAGCACGCATGTTGCGGACCCTTGGTCAGTCGATGGGCGTCGAATTCCATCCCAAGAGCCTGCCGCTGCCTGGCGGAGGCGTAATGGAAATCGACGGCTACTCTTCCCAGGCCAACGCGATTTGCGAGGTCTGCTCGAACAACGGACATCTCTCACTCGCGGAGCAGGAACTGCTCCTGATGAACGCCTTCAAACTTCGCTACGCCGCGCAGACGCTCGGCAACACGGTCCGCCAGATCCTTCTGTTCCGCAATCGCGACGCTGCCGAGGACTTTTGCGCCAACGAGCATGTGCTCGAAGAGATGGACGGAGCGCCTCTCGAAATCTGCCTGATCACGCCCAACGCCGCCTAAAGCAAAACCGGGTTCGGATGTTGTATCCTGGAACCTCTGATTTTCTATCTCCGTCTATTCAAGCGACGTTGGCTTGCGACGGAATCGACTGAGTCAGTCGATATGATTCTGCAAGAAAGCCCAGTCTAACTGTGGCTTTTGAGGAGGGCATATGGATATCATCGGCGATCGCAGGTTCGTCGAGATTCCGGGTGGCAAGACGCACGAATTGCCTCCGCTTCTCGTCAAAACTGCGCCGGAAGTGAAGCGGTTGGATAAGGTGGTCGACATGGCGAACCACCTCATCGAAGACGAGGAACTCATCCCGTCGAGTCCACTCGACCACCTCGCCAGCGAGGAAGCGGTCGGGCGGCGCAAAATGGACCTTGCGCTCAATCTGGTCGATCAATACCTGAAGTTCGTCAGCGCCTGGCAATGGGGCGACGGGGTGCTCGAATGGATCCGTCAATGCGAGACGACGTTCGAGACCCGCGCGGATTTGCGGCCGTTGTTGCGCGCGGATGTCTGGCCTCACGCCGGACGTTCGAGTTTCGTGCAACTTCTGCACGACAAAGGCGTCGAGAAGCCTTCGGACCACCTGCGGCATCCACCGTTCCCGCTGGAGAACTCGGTGGGGTTGCGGCTCACGTTCCGCGAGCCTCCGCCGCTGCGCTGTTTTTCCGACCAGTTTCTGCTCTATCTGAATTCGCCCGTCGCGACGTCGGCTTATTATGCCTGGGCGCATATGAGCCCGCCGGAGTCGTCGTTGCCGCCGGAACGCTTCACGTTCCAGGTGGTGAACATGTCGCTCGACTAAGCGTCTGATTTTTCGAGCCGTTCGGAGAGCGTTCGACGCAATTCGGACGGCTCGATCGGCTTGGCGAGGACATCGTCCATCCCGGAAGCGAAGCACCGTTTGCGGTCGGAATCGAGCACACTTGCGGTGATGGCAACAATCGGGACCCTCTGCTTGCCGTTCTCCTTTTCCCAACTGCGGATCTTTTCCGCCGCCGCATAGCCGTCCATCCGGGGCATGAAACAGTCGAGGAAGATGAGATCCCAGTGCCCGGCCCGGGCCTGTTCGAAAGCCGCTTCCCCGTCGGACACCGCTTCCACTTCGCATCCCATCCGCTGCAGCAGGACCCTCGCCAGCTTCTGGTTCGTGAGATTGTCCTCCGCCAGCAGGACCCGGCCGCGAAACCGCGCCGGATTCACAGCACCAGCAGCCACAGCCGCCTTTTGCCTGGGAACCGACGCTGCCTCCCGCAATGGCAACTCGAAGCGGAAGATCGAGCCGCCTCCCTCCATTCCGCTCTGCGCGCGAATCTGGCCGCCCATCAAAACGGCCAGCTTGCGCGAAATCGATAGACCCAGGCCCGCCCCGCCCCGCCGCCGCGTCGTGGTCGTATCTGCCTGTACAAAACGCTCGAACAGCGCCTCCGCGATGGCCGGATCGAAACCGATGCCGGTGTCCTGCACGGAAACTTCGTACCAGCCTTCCCGCGAACGGCGAAGAGTCGTCGTGATCCAACCCCGCTCGGTGAACTTCAACGCGTTGCTCAACAAATTCGACAGGATCTGACGGATTCGCACCGGGTCCCCGTAGATCGCATCCGGAAAACCGTCCTCGATCAGAATTCGAAGCTCCAGGCCTTTGGCCCGGCCGAGTTCCTGAAACAAGGCCACCGTCTCGCGAATGATCCGCGTCAAGTCCATCGGGACCAGATCGATGGGCATGAGGCCGGCCTCGATCTTCGAAAAGTCGAGGATGTCGTTGACAATCACCCGCATCGAGTCCGCGGAGTCCCGGACAATTTCCGCATATTCCCGCTGCACCGGACTGAGCGCCCCGGATTCGAGGAGCAACTGGTTCATTCCGATGATTCCGTTCAACGGCGTCCGGATCTCATGGCTCATGTTCGCCAGGAACTCGGATTGCATTTGAGCGGCGTTCTGCGCGACGCGCGTCGCCTCGCGCAGATCGCGCTCCTGACGCTTCTGCAGGGTATGGTCCCGGAACACATAAATGGTTCCGGCGAACTCGCCCCATCTTTCGACCGGCGTCCTCGAGACCAGCAACACCCGCCCCTGGTGGTCGATCAACTCGCAAGGGAAAAAGCCACGGCTATCGAACCCCAGCTCTCGCAGAACGGACTCGATCCTGTTTCCCAGCGCGTTGGGATGCAAGCCCAGCAGCCGTTCCGACGCCGGGTTGAAGTCCGCCACATGCCCGGTGGACGTGCAAACGATCATGGCGTCCGGCATCGAATCCACAACCATCGCCCGGGCGAGCGGCGCGATGTCCAGGCTCTGGAAGCGGCGGTCCACGGCATGCAGAACCGACACAGCAACGGCGACCGAGAGGGCGGCAATACCGACCGCTGTAACAATTCGCCCGAGTTGGACCTCGACTCCGAAGAGGATCCAGGGAACCAGCACGGCAACCAACAGCACCGAAGCTCGCACCCGCTGTACGGTTCCGCCGCGCATGATGAGTCCCGCAGTGCGGATCGCGCTCACAGATAACAGTACGTTCGTGAACAGCAACAACGGCACGATCAGAGGGCCGTACTCGACGTCGCTTCCGGACACCAACTCATGCCGCACCATGTCGATGCGGCGATACAACCAGGGCAAACCTGTGAAGTATGTAGCGACCGCCGCCAGTGGAAACCCGAATAAGATCCCCTGCAGCCAAAAGGGGAACGGGCGTTTGTTCCTGGCGAGTTCCCACATCAAAAGCAGGGCGGAAGGGGCGACCGCGTAGGCTCCACAATCGCCGATGATCTGACCGGCTACCAACGTCCGCAGGTCGCCGGCCATCAGTATGATGGATTCGCCGAGATTCCACAGGAAGATCGAGATTTCGAGCAGCAGCAGCGGCCGGGATCCCACCAGGCGCCTTCTCGTAAAAGTTCCTGAGGCCAGCACAAGCGTTACGATCGCTGCCGCCGCGTTCGGCATAACAGCAAAGGCGCTTTCCGGTCGGAAGGTCATGTATCTCCGCTAACATCTTATCGCCTGCCTCTCGAGCCTCACTTGCCTCGGAGTCCCGGCCATGTTCCAATAAAGGTTACTCCCCCATCTCAACCCCCCGCGGAGGATCTAAGAGGAATTGATAAAAGCGGTCCTTGCCCTGGAGGACGGAACTGTCTTCGAGGGCGCTAGCTTTGGTGCGCCTATAGAGCGCTGTGGCGAGGTCGTTTTCAATACATCCATTACCGGTTACCAGGAAATCTTCACAGACCCCTCCTATGCCGGTCAGATCATTGTCCTTACCAACCCCCAAATCGGCAACTACGGCGCCAATGCGGGCGACAGCGAATCAGCCAAGCCCCACATCGAAGGCCTGATCGTTCGGGACTTCTCTCCCATTTCCAGCAACTGGCGCGCCGATGAAACCGCCCAACAGTTTCTCACCCGCAACGGCATCCCGATCGGCGGCGACATGGATACCCGGTCGCTGGTTCGTCACCTCCGCAGCCGCGGCGTGATGCGCGGCATCCTCTCCACCGACACCTCGGATGTCGCGAAGCTGGTCGAAAAGGCCCGCCAGTCCCCCTCGATGGCCGGCCTGGATCTCGCCTCCCGCGTTTCCACCACCTCCAGCTATGACTGGACGGAAGCATCTATCCCCTGCTCGCCGTCCGAACACCTCCCGGGCAAGCGTGCGGAACTCGACCGTCACGTAGTCGCCTACGACTTCGGCATCAAGCGCAACATCCTGCGCCGCCTCGCCTACATCGGCTGCCGCGTCACCGTTGTGCCTGCCACCACGACTGCGGATGAGGTCCTCGCACTGAATCCCGATGGCATCTTCCTCAGCAACGGACCCGGTGATCCCGAACCGCTGGTGACGCAAGCCGCCAACGTCCGCAAGCTGATCGCCAAGGACATTCCGACGTTCGGTATCTGCCTCGGCCATCAGGTGCTGGGACTCGCCTGCGGCGGCAAGACCTTCAAGCTGAAGTTCGGACATCGCGGCGGCAACCACCCGGTGCTGAATTACAGGACCAATAAGGTCGAAATCACCGCGCAAAATCATGGATTCGCCGTGGATCCCGACTCGCTGCCTTCGAGCGACGTCGAACTCACGCACATCAACCTCAACGATCAGACCCTCGAGGGGTTCCGCCACCGCAGCCACCCGGTTTTCTGTGTGCAATACCACCCGGAAGCCGCGCCCGGCCCGCACGATTCCCTCTATCTGTTCGAAGACTTCCGCCAACTGATCGACGAAGCAAAAAAGTAGACGAGGATGCCCAGAAGAAACGACATCCACCGCGTCCTGATCATCGGTTCAGGACCCATCATCATCGGCCAGGCCTGCGAGTTTGACTACTCCGGCGCCCAGGCCTGCAAGGCCCTGCGCTCGGACGGCTATGAAGTCGTGCTGATCAATTCGAATCCGGCCACCATCATGACGGATCCGAACCTGGCCAACCGCACGTACGTCGAGCCGTTGAGCCTCGAGTTCGCCGAAGAGGTGATCCGCAAGGAACGTCCCGACGCGCTGCTCTCGACCGTGGGCGGCCAGACCGGACTCAACCTGTCGGTGGCTCTCGCTGAAGCGGGCGTGCTCGACAAGTACGGCGTGGAACTGATCGGCGCGAAGATCGACGCGATCAAGAAGGCTGAAGATCGCCTCCTGTTCAAGGATGCGATGCGCAAGATCGGGCTCGAGACGCCGCGTTCGAAGCTGATCAACAGCCTCGAAGCAGGACTCGCCTTTGCGCAGAAGATCGGCTATCCGTCGATCCTGCGCCCGTCGTTCACCATGGGCGGCACCGGCGGCGGCATCGCGTACAACCGCGAAGAATTGATCGAGATCCTCGAAGCGGGCCTCGATCTTTCGCCCGTGCACGAAGTGCTGATGGAAGAGAGCGTACTCGGCTGGAAAGAGTACGAACTCGAAGTCATGCGCGATCTCGCGGACAACTGCATCATCGTCTGCTCGATCGAAAACTTCGATCCGATGGGCGTCCACACGGGCGATTCCATCACAGTCGCTCCGGCACAGACGCTCACCGATCGCGA
>CAZVKC010000102.1:0-18447 GCA_964627455.1 uncultured Solibacteraceae bacterium
AGATCGCTTTGGATCTTCGCGATGCGCGGCCAGTCCTTCATGTCGCCGTCAAACTCGGGCGGATCCACGCGGCTGTACTCGGGCGGGAGTCCCGCGATCGCGCGCTCGAGATCGCGCACCGACGCGAGATGTTCGTCGACGCGTTGCGCATCATCCGTCGGCAGCTTCGATTTGAGCGCCTTCGCGTCTTCGCGAACCGTATCCAGGATCGAGCGCTTGCGGTTCACCCAGCCTTCTTCACGCGCACCAAAGAGACGGTCGAACAACCGGTGCGGGATCATCTCAGGCGGCAGCGAGCGGTCGAAGCCCGACCAGCTCATATTGCGCTGGATGCTTTCGCCGAACGATTCCTGCGAGACCCCGATTTGCAGCGAGCGGAAGCGTGAGTCTCCGCCGATCTTGCCGGCGATGGCCTGATCGATGGAAGGCCCACCGGCGCCGCGACCGGTGAAGGTCGTGCAGCTCATCAGCGCGCTCATCGAGTTGTGATGGCCGTTGCCGGGACCCGGTAGCGCGGCGGCGGCGTTGTCCAAACCCGACAGCACGTGAATCTGATCGCGGAACGGCGCGAGCGGGCGCAGGCACGGCGACAACTGGAAATTGCTGCCGGTTTCGGTGGGGATCCAGTAGCGTTCCGGAACACCGTTGCCGTTAAACCAGAGAACGAAGCGGCTCTCAATCGGAGTTGTCGCGAGTTTGCCATCGGCGCCGGGCGCTGCATACGCCGTGCCTGCCGAATTGAACATCGACACGAGCGGCGGAAGAGCCAGCCCGCGCAGCAAAGTACGACGGGAAATCCGCAGCCGTTTGGTGATCACGTTCGCCATCTGTTGTAGTTACTCCTGGTTCCTTGCGCGAAAAACCGCTAAAGATAGCATAAGCTCCCGGAAACGAAATTGCGACTCGCGGAAGCGGCGTGTCAGCGCCTGGATCACCGGGCGATCGGCCGGCGTTTCCATCCGGCCCGACGTAAAACGGAAGAGCTGCTTGACCAGGCATTCCTGGCAGGTCTCGGATTTCGCGAGGATCTCGCCCAACTGGCGCGGGCTGGTGAACCGCGTGGCCCCGAGTCCGGCGACGTAGCCTTCTGTATCGAGCGGCAGTTCAACGATCTTGGGCTTTTCGTTTTCCTTCTTCGACGGGAACAGCACCCGCGCCATCTCGCGCCGCCCGCCGATCGCGTCGAACTTTTCGAATCCGAAGCCGATCGGATCGATGAGGGTGTGGCAACTCGCGCACGCGGGACTCGACAAATGAATGCCCAGTCGCTCTTTATTGGTCAGCGGCTTGGCTTCCGATTGCACCGGCAAATTCGTATCGACACCGGCGGGCGGAGGCGGCACGTGCTGGCACAGGAGTTGTTCGCGAACAAAGAGTCCACGGGCGGTAGGCGAAGTATCGTCCGGCTTCGCTGTGCTGGTGAGGAACAACGCCTGCCCAAGCAACCCGGCCCGTTCGGACTTCGCATCGAACGGAACGCGCTCGTATTCCTTCGCGGGCGCCGGGACGTCGTAGATCGCCGCGAGATCCGCATTGAGGTAGCCGTGCGGATCCGAGAGCAAGTCCATGAAGTTCCGATCGTTCCAGGCGAGATCGCGCACGAAACGGCGGGCTTCTTCGGTCATCGCAACGGCAGCCTCGCGGTTGAACTTGGGATAACGGCGGCGGTCTTTGGCGGTTCCCAGCACGCGATCGAAGCGCAGCCACTGCGAAGTAAATTCGTCGAGATTATCTTTGGTGCGCTCGTCGTCGAGCAGGCGACGCGCATGCTTCTCGATCCCCTCCTTCGCAGTCAACTCCCCGCTCGCTGCCGCAGCAAGCAGTGCATCATCCGGCATGCTGGACCACAGGGTGAATGCCAACCGGCTCGCGGCGGCATACGGCTTCAACGCCGGATCGTCCGTATCTTCAAGCCGAAAGAGAAACGCCGGCGATTGCAGCATGGCCTCGGCCACGAGTTGCGCGCCGCCCTTGGCATAGAGGACCTCGTAGCGTTTGCGTTCCGCTTCCTGCAGCGGGCGGCGAAAGGCGCGGCGTCCAAAGCTGGCGACGAACCCGGGCGTGGGTTTCGACGGGAGGGATCCACGCCGGACAGCATTACGCGCGATCTTCTCGGCAGCCTGCGAATACGCTTCCATCAGCAACGGCGAAACGGTCTGCCCCCGATACTGCGTCTTGAAGCCGTTGACGAAATCCTCGGGCGGAAACTGCTGCGCGGGCTGCGACGTATCGCCGAGCAGATCGCGCACGATGTTGTTGTATTCGTGATGCGTCAGGCGTCGAAGAAAGATGCGTGTCTTCGCGTATCCGGCGCCGGCGGCTTCCTGCTTGCGATAGCTCGCGGCGTCGCGTGCTTCGGCGTCGGTGAGCTTCGACAACTTCGAGATCCACGCTTGCAGGGCGGCTTCCTCAGAAGAACCGGGTTTGATGCGCGCGCCACCGGCATGCGGCATCTTTCCCGTCGGCTTGCGCAGAAGCAGCGAATTCGCGGGATTGGCGCGGTCCACGAGTTCCACCAGAGATCGCCCGAAGGCTTCGAGTTTGACGGGCGTCACACCTTCCGCGTCGGGGAAATGGAGGCGCGTCGCCGAGGCAACGCCATCCGCGAAATGACATTTGCGGCAGCCCGCGCTTTCGAGCGCCGGATATAGAGTCGTGCGGAAATCCTGTGCGGATAATGAGGCGGCGACACAGAGGGTCCACAGGATTGCGGATCGCATGTCCTTCATTATCGACGACCGTATCCGGGGCCTCGCAACACCTGCCCGGGTAGCGCACCCGTATGTTTGTCGCCGTCGATCACGAGTTGTCCGTTCACCATCACATACGGAATGCCAACCGGGTATTGATGCGGATTCTCATACGTGGCGCGGTCGGCGACGGTCTTCGGATCGAAGATCGCGACGTCGGCCCAATAGCCTTCTTTCAGGAGTCCGCGCTCGCGAAGACCAATCTTGTCAGCGTTCATGCTGGTCATCTTGTGGATTGCGTCTTCGAGGGTCAATGTTTTCTGCTCACGCACGTAGCGGCCGAGGATCCGCGGGAACGTGCCGTACCAGCGGGGGTGCGGATGCGATAGCTGTGCGGTCTGCCCATCGGCCGCAATAGCGGAGCCGTCGGAACCGATCGAAGAAAACGGCTGTTTCATAGCCAGCGTCATGTCGCCTTCGGAATGGTGAAAGTACACGCAGGGGACGCTGCCGTTTTCCGCGAGCAGGACATCGAACAGCACATCGACATCCTCCTGACCCTTCTGTGCAGCGATCAACTCACTCATGCGCTTGCCGGTGAACGCCTTGTATTTCAGGCTTTCGAGCTTCACCAGCAGCATGCCCTGCCAGCCGCCACCGGTCGCGAGGTAATGGTTGTACCAGTTCGGCAAACCCGTGCGGATCTCGCGTTTCATGCGCGTGCGATCCTCGGGATTCTTCAAACGTTCGAGCATCGCTTTGTTTCCGCCGTTGTGCGCCCACGGCGGGATGATCGCGCGCAGGTTGTTCTGGCCGGCGGTGTACGGATAGACGTTCGCGCGGATGTCGAGGCCTTGCGAGCGAGCCTTGTTGATCATCGACACAACTTCTTTCATCTGGCCCCAATACTTCTGATCCGCGACTTTCAGATGGATGATGTCGACGCGAATGCCGCTGCCGCGCGCAACGTCGATCGCTTCGGCAACGGATCGGAACACGCCCGCGCCTTCATCGCGGATGTGCGTGGAATAGATGCCGCCGTACTGTTTGGCGACATTGGCGAGTTCGACCAGTTGCTCGGTGGTGATCAGGCTTGATGGCGGCATCAGCAGCGACGACGACAAACCCATCGCGCCATCTTGCATCGCGCGCGCGACCTCCGCCTTCATCTTCTCCATCTGCTCGGGCGTCGCGGGCTCGAGATTGTATTTCTTGACGTGAGTCCAGATTTGGGTTTGACCTACATAGGATGCAATGTTCGCCGCGACCTTCCGCTTGGTGACGAAGTCGAAGTACTCGCCGAGCGTGGACCATTCGCGGATGCCCTTTTCGATGGGTCCCGCGGAGTTGCCTTCGCCGAGGATCATCGTGGTGACGCCCTGCCGCAGCATGCTCTCGCAGCGCGGATCATCGATGAGAGTCTCATCGGAATGGTTGTGCATGTCGATGAAGCCCGGCGCGACGACAAGATTCTTCGCATCGATCGTACGTGCGCGGGCGGCGGCTTTCAGGTCCCCAATCGCGGCGATTCGGCCGCCGGTAATGCCGACATCCGCGACACGGCCCGCGGATCCGCTGCCGTCGACAACCAAGCCGCCAGAAATGACGACGTCATAGCGCGGCGCTTGCGCGGCCATGAGTGGCATGACAAGAAAGAGGAGGAGCTTCCGAAGATGCACCTCAAGAGTTTATCGAGTCGCCACTCTTCGCTTGCAGGTACCCGGTGAGGCCGGCGAGGCTGTTCAGCTTGCCGTAGTCGGACTCGGGGATTTCGACGCCGAGTTTCTTATGCAGCCCGATCAGCAGATTGAGAAAGTCGAACGAATCGATTTCCAGGGCTTCCCGCAGGTTCTCGTCCGGACGCACGCTGCGCGGATCCGCATCCGGAGCAATGGTCCGCAGCACATCGAAGATCGTGGCGTGGATTGCAGCTTCGGTCATAGTTTCTCCGGTTCCTGCAGCAGACCGTCCAACGCAGTCAGAAACTGTGCGCCGCGCCGGCCGTCGGTCGCGCGGTGGTCCCCGGCAATGGTCGCGGTGAGCACGGGCCGCACGCCCAACATGCCGCTCTCCGCCCACGGGCGTTCCATCACCTTGCCGAAGCCGACCAGTGCGACTTGCGGCGGATAGATCACGCCATGCACGACCTCGACGCCGAGGTCCCCGAGGTTGGTCACGGTGATCGTGCCATCGGTCATGTCGGAACTCCGCAGTCGCCCCGTGCGGGCGCGCGTCGTGACCTCCCGCAGCGCGGCCATCATCTGCTCGACGGATCTCTGCTCGGCATCGTGGATCACTGGGATCATGAGCCCCCCGGTGCGCAGCGACACGGCAACGCCAAGATGCACACCATGGGATGGCTTGAACTGATCGTCGATCCAGAAGCCGTTCAATTCGGGGACGCGAGTGAGCGCAAGCGCGACGGCCTTCAACAGAACCGCGGCAGGCAACACGCGCGCTTCGAGCGAGCGCTGCCGGTTGGATTCTTCGAGCCATTCGAGCGCGTTGCTCATGTCGACCTGTGTGGAGAGATAGTAGTGCGGGATCTCACGATTCGATCGCGCCATAGCGGCCGCGATCGCGCGCCGCATGCCGGACACGGGTTCAGAGGGCGCGGGCGCCGGGGCAGCAACTTTGGATTTCGCGAGTTCCACGTCGTGGCGCTCGACGACGCCGCCCGGGCCGGTGCCCACGACCTTGTCGAGGTCCACGCCGAGTTCCTGTGCGAGTCTGCGAGCGAGCGGTGAAACCTTCTTTCTCTCCGCCGCGACAGCAACGGGGATCGATGCCGGGACTTCGCCTTCAACCGAAATCACGGCCATCGGCGATCCCACCGGCAGCTTCTCGCCGGGCATGGCGATCAACTTCGTGATGACGCCGGTCTCGTACACTTCGACGTCGATATCAGCCTTGTCGGTCCCGACCACAGCGATGATGTCGCCGCGCTTCACCGCGTCGCCCGGCTTGACGTTCCATTGGACCAGCGTACCCGCTGTCATGTCCGCGCCCAGGCTGGGCATGCGAAATTCACTCATGCCGCGCCACCATCCTCTCTACTGCCGCCGCAATCGTCTCGACTTGAGGAAGAGCCGCGCGCTCGAGTTGCGCCGAATACGGCATGGGGACCTCAGCACCGCAGAGCCGCTGCACCGGAGCGTCGAGATCGTAGAACGAGTTTTCCATGACGCGCGCCATGATCTCCGCCGAGATGCCGCCACTGCGCCAGCCTTCATCGACGATCAACGCGCGATGCGTTTTCGCGATCGACTGCCGGATCGTCGCATCGTCCAGCGGACGCAGCGTGCGCAGGTCGAGCAACTCGACGTCGATGCCGTGATCGCTCAACGTGCGCGCGGCTTCGGCACACTTGGGGAGTCCGCCGCCGTAAGTGATCAGCGTGAGATCCCGGCCGGGACGACGAATGCGAGCCGTGTCGATATCAACGGGCCCGGCGTCAGAAGACAGTTCGCCCTCCATGTTGTAGAGCAGCGCATTCTCGAAAATCAGCACGGGATCCGGATCCCGCAACGCGGCGAGCAGCATGCCGTGCGCGTCTTCAATCGTGGCGGGCGCGAGCACCCGGATGCCGGGAATGTGCGCGTACCACCCTTCGAGACTGTGCGAATGCTGCGCGGCGAGTTGCCGTCCGCCGCCCGTCGCCATGCGGATCACGACCGGGACATTGAAGAGGCCGCCGGACATGTGCAGGTACGTCGCCGCGTTGTTCATGATCTGATCGAGCGCGAGCAGGCTAAAGTTGCAGGTCATGATCTCGACAATGGGACGCATGCCGCCGAGCGCTGCGCCGATGCCGGCTCCGACGAAGGCCGATTCGGAAAGCGGCGTGTCACGGATTCGCTCGGGTCCGAATTCGGCGAGCAAGCCTTTACTCACCGCGAAACAACCGCCGTAACGGCCGACATCCTCGCCCATCAGAAAGACGCGTTCCTCTCCCTTCATGGCTTTTCGCATGGCTTCGCGGATGGCTTCCCGGTAGGTCATTGGGACGCCTCCCTCGGAGAATAGACGAACTTCGTCAGGTCCTCGACTGGCTCGAGAGTTCCAGCTTCGGCGAAGGCGATCGCATTGTCCACTTCCTGCGCGACGCTCTTTTCGAGTGCGTCCAGATCGACACCGGATTCGAGTTTTCGAATCAGCGCAGGAATCGGATCCCGCAGCTTCCACTCCTCGACCTCTGCCTTGTCGCGATAGAGTTCCGGATCATACATCGAGTGCGCGCGAAAGCGATACGTTCTGCATTCGAGGAAGTACGGCCCCTGCCCGGCGCGCACCTGCTCGACTGCGGCTCGCGATGCGGCTTCGACCGCAAGAACATCCATGCCATCCACGGCTGAAGCCGGCACTTCGTACGATGCTGCTCGCGACGCAAGATCCGTCACGGCGTGCGAGAAACTGATGCGCGTCCCCATCGCGAACAGGTTGTTCTCGCAGACGAGGAACAGCGGGACGTTCCATAATGACGCGAGGTTCATCGTCTCGTGAAACTCTCCTTCGGCCACAGCGCCGTCGCCGAAGATGCAGCAGGTGACGCGGTCGCGATGGGACATCTTGTCCGCAAGCGCGAGTCCCAGCGCGACCGGCAGGCCTCCGCCGACAATCGCGTTGCCGCCGTAGAAGCGCGTGGCTGCGTCGAACAGGTGCATCGACCCACCGCGGCCGCGGCTGCAGCCTTCCTGCTTGCCGAACATTTCGGCCATGATCGATTCGGCGGACATGCCCCGCGCCAGCGCATGGCCGTGTTCGCGATACGTCGCCACCACAGCGTCGTCGGGCCGCAGGGCCTCCATCACACCGACGCCGACGGCTTCTTCGCCGATGTACAGATGCATGAATCCGCGGATCTTCTGCTGCGTGTACAGTTCAGCGCACTTCTCTTCGAACCTGCGAATGAGGAGCATTTTGCGAAGCAAGTCCAACTGATGACTCATGTGCCGGCGCCTCCTTCGAGAGTGGACAGGTCGCCTTCGGGCAGGCCCAGTTCGCGGGCCTTAAGCAGACGGCGCATGATCTTGCCGCTGCGCGTCCGCGGGATCTGCGTTTGAAACTCGATCTCTTTCGGCGCGACCGCGACACCGAGACGTTTGCGTCCGAATCCGAGGATGTCGAGCCGCAGTTCCTCGGTCGGAATCCTGCCGGGCTTGGGGACGACGAACGCTTTCACGAGTTCTCCGATCGTAGGATCCGGCTTGCCGATCACGCCTGCCTCGGCAACGGCGGGATGTTCCATCAGCGCGCTTTCGACTTCGAACGGACCCACCATGTGCCCGGCCGTCTTGATGATGTCGTCCGAGCGTCCGACAAACCAGAAGTAACCGTCCGCATCGCGTTTGGCGAGGTCGCCCGTGAGGTACCACTGCGCGCCGGAGGCATCGCGTGCGAAACATTTCTCGTAACGCGCGGGCTCGTGCAGGTACCCGCGAAACATCGACGGCCAGCCGGGCTTCAACGCCAGTTCACCCTCTTCGCCGGCCTGCGTGACCAACTCGACAGCGTCATTGTCCTCACGGCGATGCACGATGGCTGCCTCGACCCCAGGCAGCGGACGCCCCATCGAGCCCGGGCGGATCTCCATGCTCGGCACGTTCGCGATCATGATGCCGCCGGTTTCGGTCTGCCACCAGTTGTCGAGGATCGGCATACCGAAGGCTTCCCTGCCCCAAACGACTGCCGACGGATTCAGCGGCTCACCGACGCTCGCGATCATCCGCAGCGCGCGGAAGTCGAAGCGCGTACGGGGCGGCTCACCTGGCTGTCGCATCATCATGCGGATCGCGGTCGGCGCCGTGTACCAGATGTTGACGCGCTCGCGCTGCAGGATCCCGTACCAGCGCTCGGCGTCGAAGTCGGCTTCATCGATGAGGTTTATTGCGCCGTGCAGCAGCGGCGCGAGGATGCCGTAAGATGTGCCGGTCACCCAGCCGGGATCCGCCGTGCACCAGAAGACGTCGCCGGGATACAGGTCGAGCGCGTACTTGCCGGTCATGTAGTGCATCAACACCGCGTTGTGCACATGGATCGCGCCCTTCGGCATGCCCGTGGTCCCGCTGGTGAAATGCAGCAGAGCCATGTCTTCCGGGGATACCGGCACGGCCTCGAAGTCCGGCGACGCCTGCGCCAACAAAGGCGGCAGCGCGAGGACGTCGGGCGCGAGATCCCGCAAGCCGTCCGCGAGCAGGATGTAGCGCAGGTCCGGCAGGGATCCGCGCAGCGTCTCGACAGTCTTGTGATACAGACGCTCGGTCGTGATCAGGACCTTGGCGTTGCCGCGTTGCAGGCGCTGGCGCACAGGCTCGGGCCCGAAGGCCGAGAACAGCGGACAGAAGACACAGCCGGCTTTCAAAGTCGCGAGGGCCGCGATGTAGAGTGCAGGGATGCGTCCCGCAAGGACGAAGGCACGGTCCCCTTTGACGAGGCCCAGTTGGCGGGTCAGCACATTGGCGAACCGGTTCGTCTGGATCGAAAGGTCCCGATAGCTGAAGTCGACAACCAAGCCGTCGCGTCCCAACCAGCGCAGCGCAATCCGGCCTGCCTGTTCGGGGTCAGCGGCGCGCCGGTCGACGGCGAGCTGACCGATGTTCGAGCCGTCGCCGAGTTCCTGGCGGATCTCCGACCAGTCGAAGGATTGGCGTGTCCCCTCGACGTCTGTCAGATTCGGCAGGCGACGCCAGGATGACAGATCCATCCGAAGAGAGTCCACGCCTTCAGGTTGTGCACGTCAGCGGCCACTCACCGGGGCGCCTTTCCACGCGACTTCGTGTGTGCTTTCGCACATCCCTGTGCGGGATTTTGCGTGTGGCCTTAGTGCGGCCGCGCGGGAACCTGGCCGCGGACGTTCACGAGTCCCGTGACCTTGTCGCCGAAGTTGTCGGCGGCGGTATAAATGCGAAGTCCGTCATCGCAGCGGATCAGCAGCGCATCGATTTTCACGACGTTCTCGAGCGGATGCTCGGATTCGAGTTCGAACGCCATGATCGCGTGACCCAATTCCGTGTCCCCGTCAACGACCTTCGCACGGTGCAGGAAATGGTAGAGCGATGCTGCGTCCGCACCCCGAAAGCCGAGTTCCGCGCCGAAGCGTCTCGAGTCAAGGATACTCTTCGGATTGCCCTGCTCGTCACAGAAGACGAACCAGCGTTTCGAAGAGGCGCCGATCTTCTGAACCAGGTCGACATATGAAGGCGTGCCCTTGTCGGGAATGACAGGCAGACCGTCCTCGAACCGGGACCACTGGATACAGGAATCCGCTGTGATCGGATTGCCGAGTTCCTTCATCTGCCGGTGGTCGGTCTCGATGACATGCAGCGCGGCGTGCAGTTCGTAACCTTTGAGTTCGCCGTCATCATGATGACCCTGCTTGCGGATGATGTGTGCGAGGACGCCCTCTTTCAGGCGCTCTTCCTCTTCGTGACCCAGCAGCCGGGTGATGAGCCAGCTCAGCGGCTTGACGAAGATCAGCAGGTCGAACAGCAACTGCGTCAGCGGCGCCATGGCGTGGGCCAGCTTCATCTTGTATTTGATGCCCACGTAGTCGGCGATCACTTCCGCCACCAGCGCGATGACCAGCGCGACGCCGACTTTCGCAAAGACGCTCGGCATCGCGGCTTCGGTGAGGTCACCGAGGAACAGCGTGGACAGCGTGATCATGAATCCGACCACGAGAATGAAGTACGCGCTGTTCTTGCGAAAACGCATGATGGTTTCGGCCATCTGGTTTCCGGAGACCATTTCGGCCTCGAGGACATCCGGCGAGAGGGCAATCATGGCGGCTTTCAAGGAACAAAGAACAAAGACGATTCCCAGCAGGACGGTAGCCGCAATCATCCGAAATTGCAGCGTTTCGACTTCTTCGTGGTGGGTGTAAAAGTAATTGGCGGCAAAGGCGAGCACCGCTACTGTGACGGTGACGCGCAAGATCCGGCCGATCATACGCCGGAGCTCCTCAAGTAGAAACAGGACATCCCACCAGTGTAAGCAGAGGCATCCGTTCACCTTTTCTGTTCCGTTCGAATGCGCGGCACTGTCTCAATCGATGACCGGACGTTCAGCGTCCGGCATAGAACATTTTGTGGAGGAAACACAAATCATCATGACGACAAGACGTACGTTTGCTCTTGCCGCGGCCGCCTTTCTGCTGGCTGCCGCGACGCCTGCCGCGCTCAGCGCCAAGGGAGACGAGATTCGGATGCGCACCGCGCTCAGCGGCCCGCGACTGAATGGACTGACGCCTTCGGGCAAAGCGGAGTCCCGCTCGGCGACGGGTCGCGCGGACCTCAATGTGCAGGTGGAGGATGTCAAAGTAGCGGCCGGCACGGTGCTGGACGTGCTGCTCGATGGAGCCAAGGTCGGGACCATCACGGTCGATGGGCTGACTCTCGGTGGCGAACTGGATCTCAACACCAACGACGGCGATGTGGTCCCGAGCGTCCGCAAGGGAAGCCTCGTGGTGGTGCAGTTGAACGGCCAGTCAATCCTTGCCGGGGTGTTCTAAACCGTCACACCTCGAAAACGGCCCGCATCGCTACTGAACGGCGTGCGGGCCGGCTTGTCAGCGAGCCGGCCGTAGCAGGTATCCGGTGAAGAAGTCGATTTTCGCCTGGTCCGGAAGCGGGCGTACACCGAAGCGATCGCCCAACTCCATCGTGCGCGCGGAAGCCGCATCGAACGCGGGCCACTGCGGAACGCCGGGTCCGTTGGGATCGCCGCTGGTCATGAAGTTGATCCAATACGATCCGATCATTTGCGCGATTTTGCGATCACCGTTGGTCCAGCCGCGGTCGGATTTGTCGAGCGTATTGAATACGTACGGAACCTCGGATGTGTGGAAGGCGCCGAAGCGCTCGCTGTCGGGACCGGGTTCTGCGCGGGTCCAGTAATAAGTGAAGGCTTTGGTCTTTGCGGTCCTGGCCCGATCGGCAGCCCAGAGATGCATCGAGATCATGCCTTGCTCGCGTGAAAGCGCCTTTTGCGATTCGTCCACCCCGGCGGGATACAGTGCGAGGACGCGATCGGCCTGATCCCCGAACCGCTGCCGGATCTGCTGCTTCCACTTTTCCGCCGGAACCTTGCCGTATTCCGGCTGCGAACTCGCTTCATCCGCGGTGAGGCCGGTCAGCGTCGGTACGTCGTTTTGTTTGCCGGCTGCGAAGACATCGCGCGGAGACGCAGGCAGAAACCAGCCGTCGACGATCGGGCGGAAGGCCGTGGTGGGGCCTGGCGTAATTTTCGCCAGCAACTCTTTGGGATCGATCCTGCGGAGTTCCGCGAGGGATTTCGCGCCAATCGATTCGCCGAACTTCGCCCCTTGCTGTTCCGCTTCCTGCAGCGCCAGCATGCGAGCATTGGGCGCGATGGCGGATCCGCTTTCGGCGATGGCGCGGTGGAAGAGTCCCTTGGCGAGCGGCGATGCGACCAGGTTGTGCACGGAACCGGCGCCGGCGGACTGGCCAGCGATGGTGACGCGCTTGGGATCACCGCCGAACGCGGCTATGTTCTTCTGCACCCATGCGAGGGCGGCGACCTGATCCAGCATGCCGTAGTTGCCCGACGAGTGATGTTGCGATTCGCCCGTCAGTTCCGGATGGGCGAAGAATCCGAAGACCCCAAGTCGATAGTTGATCGTGACGACCACGATGCCTCGCCGGGCCAGATTCTCGCCGTCATAGACCGGCACGGCCGTGGATCCCTCGGTGTAGCCGCCGCCGTGGATCCAGACGAAGACCGGACGGTTGGCGGGCGCGGATGCGTTCGCGGTCCAGACGTTCAGGTACAGGCAGTCTTCACTGACGGCGTTATGGGCCATGAATTCGTAGGTCCACGGCTTGCGCTCTTCGACGACGCGCTGGACACAGCTATTGGAAAAGCGCGTGGCCATGCGAATTCCGTTCCAGGGAGTCACGGGTTGGGGCTCACGCCAGCGGAGGTCCCCAACAGGCGGCGCCGCAAAGGGAATGCCTTTGAATGCAACGATCGATCCGTCGCTGCTCGAAACGCCCTGGACCAAGCCAGCCGCGGTCTTGACGGGCTGTGCCAGCGGCGGCGGCGCCGCCGGCAACAAAGGCGCAACGACAGCAGCGATCATGGGAAAAATCCAAACGCGCAAGCACAACCTCCTCAGGGCGCACGTTGCAGCACGCGAGCCGCTCAGGAGATTGTACGCCAGAAGCTTCCGTTCCGGAACCGGCGCGATAACCGCATACGCCATATCCCGGAATAAATCCATTTTATTCGGAAAAAAAGATCAGGCACATAAAAGCTCGATTATAATCACGGCTACCCATGATCGATCAGATTTGCCAAGGCATTGATAACGGGACTTATGCGCCGGGTGTAATTACCATCACGGATCAAGGAGAAAGCCCTGTCGGTCACCTGCATCTTCACGCCACCGGGCCGCTGCATGGCGGGGGCACGATCCAGTTGCGTCAAAACGGATCGAACGTGGTTACCGGCGGCCTGACGCTAGCCCAGATGACGGCGTTCGACGACTTTCTGCTGAACTCGGCCCAATCTCCGACAACATATCGCAACATCAAGAAGAATCTGGACTGGCAGGGCCTGTACGGCTACGCCACGCGCACCATTCCGTATGCAGACAAGGGCGGAAACGTCTATTACAAAAACAAGATGACCGTCGCCTGCCGGGAATGTGGAATTCTCCTGCATGAAAAATTAGTGACGATCGATCACTACCACGCGAAGAAAGGCGATCCACTGGACCCGGTCTTCAAAATATTTCGATCGGTCGGATACACCAATCAATTGCCGGCCGGCGTCAAGGGACAAACCGTTCATACCCATATCCACGCCCTCGTCGGGGGGTTGAACGGGGGCAACAACACTTACAGTTTGAACGCGCCCGGCATCATCGTGTATTCCTTATTCCGCAGCAGCGGTTATTATCAAAATCTGGTGAACCTGGCGATGCACCACTACATTAATCTGCGTCCGGTGTGTTCGCACTGCAATCCCTCGTTAGGCGTCCACTAAAGCCGCCCAGTCTTCGAGCATGATGCCCCCGGTGATGGAGTAGCCGCCGTCGACGGGCAGCGCGACACCTGTTACGAAGTTCGAAGCCGGCGACGCGAGGAAGACCGCGACGTCGCCGATATCCTCGCCAGTTCCCCAACGGCCCGCCGGCGTCAACCGCTGGATGTGTTTTCCCAGCGGACTCGCCTGAATCGCTTCGGTGATCTCGGTCGGATACCAGCCGGGGAGGATCGCGTTGGCCTGAATGTTGTGCCTCGCGAGATCGACGGCGAGGCTCCGGGTCAAGCCGAGGATCGCTGCCTTGGCGGTCGCGTAGCCGGCAGCTACGGGAGATCCAAACAGAGAGTACATCGACCCGATGTTGATGATCTTGCCGCCGCGGCCTCGCGCCACCATGGCCTTGGCCGCCGCCTGCGAGCAGGAGTAGGATCCGCTGACATGCGTTTGCATGACAGATTCGAAGCGAGACTTGTCGACCTCCAACACCGAACCGACTTCGACATTGCCCGCGTTGTTGACGAGGATATCGATCTGGCCGAAGTCGCGAACAACGGCCGCGACCGCCGCATCGACGGATGCCTGTTGCGTCACATCGAGTTCGTAGACGGCATCCACCGTGGGCCGGACCGCCTCGTTCTTGGCGCGATTCCGTCCCGCCGCGGTGACCGTCGCTCCGGCCGCGCGCAGGGAGTGCGCCATCATGAGCCCGAGTCCGCCGTTGCCGCCTGTGACCAGGGCTACTCTGCCCGTTAGTGAAAATCTATCTGTCGCCATGATTGCCCTTCTAGCATCATAAATGGCTTCGAGCGCAGCGTCTGGCGAGTCCCCGGGGAGCTTGACTTCGGGAGACTAAAGAATCCTGACACCTGATATCGAAAGCCTTGCCTGTCCCAACTTGACCGACCGTGAAATCAACGGACTTTCGCTTCAAGAACGCTTCGATTCGCTTCGTTACGCTCCCAATTGTCCGTCGAGTGAGACACGATAGAGACGGTCGTCCTGCGATACGCGCCTCGGACTCCGGTGGATGGAGCGCTCATGAGGATCAGCAGGCGGCTGAGCCGGGGTGGACCCGTCAAGCGGACTCTCGGGCGAGGATCGAGCTGAGGTCGATTCTCGTGCTGCAGGTCACTCGAGCCCCACACCTGGCATCGAAGCTGTCATTGGTTTGTTGGTTTCGAGCAGGGAGAAAGCCCCGTCGTCACGCCCGGCGGGGCTTTCAATTTTGGCTCCTACTTCCGGAAGATCGTGGTGTCCGGGTGGTACGACTGCCAGTCGAACCAGTAGTCCTTGAGGGCCGTGACGGGTTTCAGGCACTGGCCCTTGAGATCGCCTGAGACGGCGCATCCGTTGAAAGCCCAGCGGCTGCCGGTTGCGGAATCCGTCATGAGAGCGCCATCGTTGCTGTTGTTGGTTGCCGCGTCACGGAAGAAGTCCGAGGACGCCTCGAAGACGCGTAACGACTTGCCGTCCCGCCCAACCACGACGAGTACGGGCGTGGCGCCGATGCGGTCGAGGATCAGTTTTTCGGCCAGGACTCGATCGATCGGGTACGCCCGGGCCTTGCCGTTCACGACGACGCCGAGCATCAGTTCGCGCGGTTTGATTCCGGACTTGGACGTGTCGACGACGGTCTTCTGTTTCAGCATCCGGACGTCCCAGTCTTTGGGCGCGTACTTCTTCGCGAACGAATCCACCGGCCGGAGGAGGGTCCCGGCTGGGTTCTCCTGCCGCCAGAGGGCGAATGTCAGTTCGTCGCAGTGCACGAGTTCGAGTTGACGGCCGCGCAAAGGTCCGGAGATCGCCTTGCCGCTGATCTGCTGCCAGAACGAGCCGGTTTCTTCGTCACGCATCAGGAAGTTCTGGTTGTTGATGCCCGCCAGGCGGAACGTCAGGACCCGCCCGTCCACTTCACGCTTCCACACCAGACCGGTGTGACAGAGCGTTCAATACGTGCCGACCAGCGGGACGCCGCCGACCCAGTCGTTCACGACATGGTGGTAGGCCATCATACGGACCGGGTAGGCTCGGGATTGTCCGCCTGCGTTCACCGCGAGCACCATGTCGTCCGGATCGAGTTTGGCCTCGTTCGCCGCGAGGATCGTGACGGAGTCGATCGGATGGAACATCCACTCGAAGACGTTGACGTGCGTCATCACCGTACCGGCGACGGCCAGGAGGCAGAGGATCGCGATTCCGGCCCGCACCCGGAGGCTGGCGTATCGCCGCCAGAGCGTCCCACTGCTGTAGAAGGCAAGGAGTGCAAAACACAACGCCACCCAGGGTCCCCAGCGGCGCACCTGCAACGCGACGGCGAGTTGGCCGGGATCCTGGTGCTCGAACGGCTGGATGACCAGCATCGGGTAGGCGAAGGCCGCGACGCAGATGACGGCGCTGAGCAGGAGGAGTCCCCAGAATGCCCGTTGCATGAAGGGCATTGTCGCATCCCGGCGGGGAAAAAGATGTAGCGGAAAGATACTAGCGGCGTTGGGGAACGCGAGACCCGGCCGTTACACTGGAAGCAACGGATGCCTCCCTACCAGCTTGGAATCGATTATCAGCCGCGCGGCGACCAGGGTCCCGCCATTGAGCAACTGGTTCGCGGCATCCTGGACGGGGAGCGGCATCAGGTGCTGCTGGGCGTCACCGGTTCGGGCAAGACGTTCACCATGGCGAAGGTCATCGAGCGGCTGGAGCGGCCGGCGCTGATCCTGGCCCACAACAAGACGCTCGCCGCGCAACTATACCAGGAGTTCAAGAACTTCTTTCCGCACAACGCGGTCGAGTACTTCGTTTCCTATTACGATTACTATCAGCCGGAAGCGTACATCCCGTCGTCGGACGTGTACATCGAGAAAGAAGCGACCATTAACGACGACCTCGACAAGCTGCGGCTGTCGGCGACGCGGTCGTTGTTCGAGCGGCGGGATTGCGTGATCATCGCGAGCGTCAGCTGCATTTACGGCCTGGGATCGCCGGAAGCCTACTACGGGATGCTGCTGATGCTCGAAAAGGGCCAGAAGATCAAGCGCGAGCAGATCCTGCAGAAGCTGGTGGAGATCCTGTATGCGCGCAACGACGGCAACTTCACGCGCGGCGCGTTTCGCGTAGTCGGCGACGTCATCGAGGTGTTTCCGACTTACGACGACTATGCGTATCGCATCGAGTTGTGGGGCGATGAGGTGGATTCGCTGAGCCAGATCGATCCGCTGACGGGGCAGGTGCGGCAGACGTACCTGCGGCTGCCGATTTACCCGAAGACGCACTACGTGATGAGCGGGGACCAGCGGGCGTCGGCGATCGAAACCATCGAAGAGGAACTGAAGTGGTGGCAGGGCGAACTCGAGAAGAAAGGCAAGCTGATCGAGGCGCAACGCATCAACCAGCGGACCAATTTCGATCTCGAGATGATCAAGCAGATCGGCTATTGCCACGGCATCGAGAATTACTCGCGTCACTTTTCGGGACGGCTGCCGGGCGAGGCGCCGCCGACGTTGCTCGACTACCTGCCGCAGGACGCGCTGCTCTTCATCGACGAAAGCCACGTCACCACGCCGCAACTGGGCGGCATGTACCACGGCGACCGCTCGCGCAAGACCAATCTGGTGGAGTTCGGCTTCCGATTGCCGAGCGCGCTGGACAATCGCCCGCTGACGTTCGAAGAGTTCGAGAACCGCGTCAACCAGGTGGTTTATGTGTCGGCGACGCCGGGTCCGTATGAGCTGACGAAGTCCTGCGGGGTGATCATCGAACAGATCATTCGCCCGACCGGATTGCTCGACCCGATCGTAGATATCCGGCCGATCAAGGGGCAAGTCGACGACCTGCTGGGTGAGATCCGCAAGCGGATCGAGCGCAATGAGCGCGTCCTGGTCACGACGCTGACCAAGCGCATGAGCGAGGATCTTGCCGAGTTCTACACGGAAATGGGCATCAAGTGCGCCTACCTGCATTCGGAGGTCAGCACGCTCGACCGCATCCGGATTTTGCGGGACCTTCGCAAGGGGATTTACGATGCGCTGATCGGCGTGAACCTGCTGCGCGAGGGCCTCGATCTGCCGGAAGTTTCGATGGTGGCGATTCTCGATGCGGATAAAGAAGGATTCCTGCGTTCGGCGGGATCGTTGATCCAGACGATCGGCCGCGCGGCCCGCAACGTCAACGGCGTGGCGATCCTGTATGCCGATGTGATCACCGACTCGATGCGCCGGGCGCTCGACGAGACGCAGCGCCGCCGCACGCTGCAGGAAGCGTACAACGAGGCCAACGGGATTACGCCGAAGACGATCGTGAAGTCCATTGATGCGACGCTGGTTGCGGTTGCGGAAAGCGACTACGTGACGGTGCCGATCGAGGACGGCATGGACGCGGAGGTCGAACTCACGGCGGAGCAGAGGCTGACGCTGATCGGAGAACTCGAGGCACGCATGCGCGACGCGGCGCGGAACTTCGAGTTCGAGAAGGCGGCGCAGTTCCGCGACCGGGTCAAGCAACTCAAGGAACAGCAACTGGCGCTGGCGGACGGCGGCGTCGTCGAGTCCGCGCAACTGCCGGAATCCTAACGACAGCGCGGCGGCGTCCACCGGGGGAAATATTCGGTTGTCAAACATCTGCCGGGCGGATGCCTTCGCAGGTCCTCCCGAGATTGCACAGGACGGTGTTTACTCTTCGCGGTTGTAAATGTTGGGCCACTCTGTGGGTGGCTGCGGCTTGACGGGTTTCATCACACAGCTCCAGGCCGGGTCGTTGC
>CAZVKC010000103.1:0-8094 GCA_964627455.1 uncultured Solibacteraceae bacterium
CGCAAGCCGCCTCCCGCGAGCACGACCGCGCCCTCCGGACCTTCTATTTCCTCCAATCCAAGCGCCTCAGCCAGGCCGCTGCCGCACCCGCCCAAACCCCTGAAAAAGCGCAGGAACCAAACGAAGTCCGCCAAAATGGCCTACGCAAGCCCGTTTTGGTGCCCACGCAAGCGGAAACGCCAAAAAACAAGGCTCTGCAGCCCGTGAAACCCGAGGAAATCGCCTCATGACACAGCAAAAAACTCCGGCCCCCCCGGCCAATCTCAAATTCCGCTGGCTCACTTTGGCCTGGGAGAGGGAGCAGTCTGCCTCCTCGACCTCAAAGCCCGGCGGAGCCAAACCCAAACGCTCGATCCTCGAGGACTACCCGGACCTCGTCGACCGCGCGATACGCCAGTTCCCGGAGGCCATTCTCGCCCTCCGTCAAGCCATCAAGGAGTGGTACGCCCGTGAAGACGCCCTCGCAGGCGCCTGATCAGATGTGACACAAGTCCACGGAGATCCTTCGCAAAACGCGATCGGTCCTGCGCGTGGAGCCGGTCTTTGAAAACCGAAAATACCCCGCTCTGGTGGAGTGACGACTGCACAGCCGATGCCCGAACTGTCGCTCACGCAGAGTCGGGTGGGTCAGTCTGGACTCTTCACTAGGAGTCCACGCGAGGGTCGCGGCGCCGGACCGATTCGCCGCCGTCAGCTTTTGGGGGCGATGGTCAGCTGATTGGTGACGCCTTTGACGCCCTTGACCTTCTTGGCCTGTTTCTCGGCGGCGGACTTCACGCGTTCGGAATCGACGTTGCCGGACAGCGTCACGATACCGGCTTTGACCGAAACCTTGATCTGACCGGCGCCTCCGGTGTCCCTGTTGCCTGCGAGACGAACGCGGACGAGGTCTTCAATGCGGTCGTCTTCCTTGCTGGAGGATGCCGCTGCTGCTTGCGGCTGCCCCAACAGGGAAAGCGAGGCGGAGGAGGTCAACAGGAGTCCTAAGGTGATGGCGAGTAAAGGCGCTTTCATGGCGAAGACCGTTCTAATCCAATGGTCCCACAAACGGACTGGAACTTTCTGGAAAAAAGTTGTGCCTTTTGCGGCGGATCTGCGCTTGAAGAGCTGAATGCCCATTGCTGTACCCACTACGACTACAACAAACCAAAGTTCCCATCCCGTTGGAAACGGGGACATCACCGTCCTGTTGCGCCAGTGGAGCGCGGGCGAGGAATCTGCCGTCGAGGCGATTACCCCGTACATTTATAGCGAATTGCATTGGTTGGCCGGGCACTATCTGCGGAAGGAGCGGGGCGGCCACACGCTGCAGCCGACCGCGCTGGTCAACGAGGCGTGGATGCGCCTGGCCGGGATCAACGCTCCGGAGTTCCAAAACCGCAAACACTTTTACGCGATTGCCGCGCGGCTGATGCGCCAGATTCTGGTGGATCATGCGCGCCAGAAACTGGCCGGCAAGCGCGGGGGCGGGGCAAAAGAAGTCCCGCTCAATGAACGGGTGATTTGTTCCAGCGACAGCGCGCACGAGTATCTGATGCTGCACGATGCGTTGGAAAAGCTCGCACAGGCCGACGCGCGCAAGGCGCAGGTCATTGAACTGCGTTTCTTTTCAGGCATGACGATCGAAGAGATTGCGGAGTACCTGCATGTGTCGGTCAGCACGGTGATGCGCGAGCAGCGCTTTGCCGAAGCCTGGCTGTCCCGCTACCTGGCCGCTCCTTCCAGCGCCGCGACAGAAGCCGTTTGACAACGGGCCGGACGAAACGACGGCCGCGGGTTACGACGGATCCTTGAGGTCCTGGCGAATGGCCTGCAAGCGGATGCGCAGCCGGTTGAGGGTCGCGGCCATTTCCGGTTTCGCGGCGAGGTTGTTCAACTCCCAGGGGTCGGACTGGGTGTCGTAGAGTTCCTCGGCTGGGTGGCGCTCGATGACATCGAGGAGCTTTGCCGCTGGCGCATCCGTGCGCGCCTTTTCTTCCCAGGTCCTGTAGACTTCGCGATGGCTGCCGGGGATGCCTTCGACGAGCGTGAAATGCGTGGTCCACTTGCGCTCGGGATTCAGATTCAGGATGTACTTGTAACGCTGGTCGCGCACGCAGCGCTGCGGGGAGCGGTTCATCTCGCCGTCTCCGGTGTGGCTGGCGTAGAGTTCCGTGCGGAACTGCGTTTTGCGTCCGGTGAGGACGTCCTGGAATGAGGATCCGTCGAGGCCTGCGATAGGCTTGCCTCCGGCGACATCGACGAAGGTCGGGGTGACGTCGGTGAAGGAGATCATCGCATTGGTGACCGAGCCGGGTTTCACTTTGCCGGGCCAGCGGACCACGAAGGGCACGCGGAGGCCGGCGTCGTAGAGGGTCCATTTGGAGCGCGGCCACTCGGGTCCCTGATCACTGGTGTAGAGGAAGAGCGAATTCTGCTCGAAGCCGTGGCGCTTCACGGACGCGAGGACCTCGCCGAGCCGCTGGTCGGTAGTGGTGATGTCCTGGTAGTAATTCGCCATCGCGGCGCGTGTGGCCGGGGTGTCTACGGCGATGGGCGGCAGCGGGATTTTCGCGGGGTCGTAGGTGTGGTTCGGTTCCCAGACGACGTGGGGCCCGTTGTCGCCGCAGATGAGGCACAAGGGCTGGTTCGCGCGGTTGCGGCGGTGTTCTTCGAGGAGTTGGTCGACGGCTTTGGTGTCGAGCCCTTCACCGCGGTACTTGCGGATCCGGCCGGGGACGGGCGGCAGGGTCGCGTTCACGTATTCGAAGTCGAATACCTCTTTGGGACGCACATCGGCCTTGTTGGCGATGACGACGCGATATCCGAGATCTTTGAGGTAGTGGGCGACGGACTTGAGGCCGGGGCGGCTGTCGGTGTGATTGCCCATGGTCCCGTTGCGGGCGGAGTGGAGGCCGGTGTACAGGACCGCACGCGACGGGCTGCATGTGGGGGAGGCGGCGAAGGCGCGAGTGAAGCGCAAGCCTTCCGATGCCAGGCGGTCGAGGTTCGGCGTTTGGATGACGGGGTTGCCGTAGCAGCCGGCGATGTCCCAGCCGTGGTCGTCGGAGAGGAAGAAGATGATGTTGGGGCGCTGGGGGTTCTGCGCGTGGCTGGCTGCGGCGGCCGCAACAGCGGTTCCGAGCGCGAGGCGGTGAAACTGGCGTCTGGAGATCATCTGGCAGGCGGTCCGAATTGCATTGTATAGCGAACGGGTAATGCCGCGCGGCGAATATCCCGAAGTGGGAAAATAAGGGGTTCGCGACGACCATGGAATCCGAGCTGGATGTTACGTTGATCCTGGACGACTGGGTGCGAGGAGAGGCATCGGCGCTGGAGCGCCTGACGCCGCTCGTATATCCGCACCTGCACGCGCTCGCGAGTTCGCAATTGCGGCGGATGCGGCGGCCGGTCACGCTGCAAACGACGGCGGTAGTGGGTGAACTCTTCGTGAAACTGCTGGCGCGGCGGCCGGAGCGGCTGGAAAGCCGCGGGCACTTTTACGCGATGGCGGCCAAGATCATCCGGTTTGCTCTGGTGGATCATTTCCGGCAGACACGGAGCGAGAAGCGGGGCGGGGAACTGCAACGGGTCCCGCTGCATGACGAACTGTCGTGGGTGGACGCCAACAGCGAAGACATGCTGACGTTCGAACGGGCGATATCGGAGTTGGAGGCGCTTGATCGCCAGCAGGCGGAACTGTTCGGGATGCGGTTTCTGGTGGGATGTACCGCCGAAGAGACCGCAGAACTGACAGGTCTGTCAAAGGCGACGGTGGACCGCAAGGTGAAACTGGCGCGAGCGTGGTTGTTCCAGCGGATGAAGAGTGAGTCAAAAGTAGCTTCAGCTGCGAATCCTTCACTAGAATGACTACGAGCGAGCGCTGGCGGAGGGTGCAGGAACTGTGTGAAGCCCTGGAGGGAACGGCGGATCCCCGGGAGTGGGACGCACGGTTGTGCAAACTCGAGCCGGCGGATGCATCGATACGGGCGGAAGTGATCGCGCTGCTGGAGGCGGTGCGTGAAGAGGAAGCTGTCCGGCTGGCCACCGGCGGGGTTGTAGCGGATCCGGCGCCTTCGGGACCCGAGGGTTTGCCGGGGTTGGCGTTGCATGAGGTTCTGGGGGCGGGCGGATCAAGCACGGTGTATCGCGCGGTTCGTACGGTGGGTCATGCGTCGCAATCCGTCGCGGTGAAGGTGTTTCACTCCGGCCGTGGCAGCCATCCCGAGCAGAAGCGGCGATTCGTGCGCGAGCAGCGAATCCTGGCGGCATTGACGCATCCTGCGATCGTGCGGTTGTTGGACGCGGGAGTGAGTGAAGGCGGATCCGGGCAGCCGTACCTCGTGATGGAACTGGCCGAGGGCGAACCGATCACGCAGTACTGCGATCGGATGCGGCTGGGGTTGCGGGAGCGAATCCAACTGCTGTGGACGGTTTGCGATGCGGTGGCAGCGGCGCACCGGCGTCTGGTCGTGCATCTGGATCTGAAGCCATCGAACATCCTGGTGACGCCGGCCGGTGAGGTGAAGCTGCTCGATTTCGGCACAGCGCAATTGATGGATGAAGCCGCCGAACTGGCGGTGACGTCGCAGATGACGCCGCTCTATGCGAGTCCGGAGCGTTTGCGCGGGGAAGCGGCTTCGGTCGCATGCGATGTGTATTCATTGGGGCTGATTCTGTACGAGTGCCTGTCGGGCGGATGGCCGTTCGCGGGCCGCTCGTCGATTCTGGGGGTTGCCGAACGCGCGGCAGGGGCGACGGCGATCCGCCCGCTTGAGGCGCAAGTGACGGCGGAGGCTGCCGAATTCCGGGGCGGACTGGCGGCTGCAAAGGTGAGGTCCGAACTGGAGGGGGATCTATCGGCCATCTGCGCCAAGGCGCTGGCCTACGACGCGGCTGACCGGTATGGGGCGGTGTCCGAACTCGCCGATGACCTGCGGCGATACCTGGACGGTCATCCCGTTGCCGCGCATCCTTCCCAGGGTTGGACGTACCGGGCTGGCAAGTTCCTGCGGCGGCATCGTTGGAGCGTGACGGCTGCCGCGCTCCTGGCCATGGTGATCGGAACTGCGGGCGGCTATTCGTATGTCCAGTCCCGGAAGGCTGCGCGGGAGGCCGAGCGAGCGCTGATCACGAGGAATTTCGTCATCGGGATCCTAAGTATGGCGACCTCGGATTCATCGGCTGAGAAGGGTATGAGC
Organism: uncultured Solibacteraceae bacterium; assembly: GCA_964627455.1. Classification (GTDB taxonomy): domain Bacteria; phylum Acidobacteriota; class Terriglobia; order Bryobacterales; family Bryobacteraceae; genus F-183. The sequence goes on from CAZVKC010000103.1 coordinate 5,181, forward strand.
TTGCGGAAGTTCCTGGAGATAGCCGAACGCCGAGTCAACGCGGAACTGAAACACGAACCTTTGATCGCCGCGGATCTGGAAATCGCTCTGGCGAATGCCTACATCGGGGACGGCGACGCGGCGGATGCGGACCGGTTGCTGGATAGCGGGTACAAGCGAGTGGAGGGGAAGCCGGGAGGGTACTCGCGGCAGGCGCATATTCTCGTCCGCAGGGGCTTCTTCAGATACCTCGCCGGCAAACGGCAGGAGGCGGAGGGGCTCACGAGGGACGCGATCCGGCGGTGGGAGGCGCAACCGCGTGAGTTCTCACCGGAACTCGCATCCGAGACCTTGCTGCAGGCGTGGCGGAACCTGAATTACCTGAATCCGGGAACCCGGGAGGGCTTGTTGTACCTCCGGCGAGCGCTCGAACTCGCGCCCGGGGATGACCAGCCTTCGTTCGGGTTCTGGCGGACGCAGGGACAGATTGCGCTGGCCTCCGCCTATCTGACGAGCGAGTTCCAGCCGCAGGAGGCTTACCGTTTCATCGGGCAGGCGATCGCGAAACTGCGGGAAGATCCGGCCGAAAGTTCGGAATTGGGTTTGGCGCTGCTGTTTCAGACCATGGCGGCTCGTTATCTGGGCAAGTTTGCGGAAGAGGAGGCCACGGCTCGCGAGATGGTGGCCATCTCCACGCGGTTGACGGGACCGGATTCCCAGGCGACCGTGACGAATGCGGCGCACTGGGCGATGAGCCTGGCGGATCTCGGCCGGTTCGACGAGGCGTACACGGAGGCGATCCGCCTGCTCGAGGCAAAACGCAAGTTCCATCCGAAACGTGCAAGTACGTTGTTGTGGACGAATTTGCATCCGGCGGCTTATTCGGCGTGCCGGCTGCGGAAGTTCGGCGAGTGCGAGGCTCTGGCGCGGGAGGCGTTGGAGACGCTGGGCCCATCGCCGGATCCAAATGATTACCGGTATCACGACGGGCGCGCGATCCTTGGCTTGGCGCTGGCGGGGCAGGGAAAGGGCGGGGAGGCGCGGGTCCTGATTGAGTCATCCCTGCGCTTCAACGCTGGCCGTAACCGCGTGTTGCCCTACGCCGGCCTGCTTGCGGAAACACTGGCGCGGATTCGCTGAGTCATTTCGTTCGTGCGTTACGAATTCCCTAGCAGAGCCGGATCTCGGCTCGGAGGGAGACGATTGAACTTATGTTCCAAAAAATGGGACCGGCTCTACTGGTCGCGGCGGTAACGTCCGTCTGCGCGAACGGAGACAACTTCTCGGTAATGGCTTATGCAAACGCCGGGGCGCAGCAGGGGCCGAACTTCGCCGGGTCATTTGTCAAGATCGAGAATGGTGTGATCAGTTTCAGCCAGACCGGAATCGGGGGCGGTTGGGCCACATCCCCCGTTGGCGCCGGAGCCACATCAGTGCGGGCGTATGCGGGGCAGCCAGGCAACGCCGGAACCGCCCAGATGACCACGGCGGCGGACCTCTCGACGGGGCGGCTCCGGGCAAGCGCAGCCCCGAATGTTGCTGGGTCGGGCAGTAGCCTGGTGGGTATCGGACAGGCGTCTTTCACGGAACTGGTCACGTTCACGAATACGAATCTCGGGGACGTATTCCTACCGTTCTCGTGGGCGATCGACGGATCGATATCCTCGCCATACGACACCAATCCGCTCGCGGCCGTTGTGTACGGCTACATCTATATCCACAACCTCAACGGCGGCAGCACGGCGCACTTGCCGAATAATTCGCCGGGGTTGGTGTCGACTTTCTATGCCAACCAGACCATCGGCAACCAGGAGCTTTTCGGTGGACCTGGCGTGCCCTACGGATCCGGGCCAACCTGGAACCTGGCGAATACGACAAACGGGACAACGATGGGCATCCTGGCCCGGTCAGGAATCTTGATCCCAACCGGAACCCAGCAGGTGCTCATCACGGGCTACCTCGACGCCTACTGTAATGGAGCGTCGACGTGCGATTTCGGCAACACCGCGCAGTTCAACTTCGGCGCTGTACCGCAGGGCTTGACCTGGACCTCAGGTTCGGGCGTATTCCTCAGCGGACTTGCGGGGCCATCGGCTGTTCCGGAGCCGGGCACGTACGTGATGATGGGAATTGGCCTGGCGATGCTGGGTGGGGCGCGTTACCGAAGGCTCCGCCTGGTCTGCAGGAAGTAGAGTTCGGGGGACGGAGAAAAAAGCAAGGGAGGCGAATCGCCGAAACGATTCGCCTCCCTTCTCTTTTGGTGTCGTGCCGTTGCTTACCAGATCAGCTTGAGGCCGAACTGGATTTGCCGCATCGGCGAGACCAGACTGGTGATCTGGCCGGGGAGCGGGTTGCTGATGTTGTTGTTCGGGCGGTTGAACTGCGGCGTGTTGAACAGGTTGAACAACTCGGTGCGGAACTGCAGCTTGAAGGCTTCGGTGATGCGGAAGTTCTTGAACATCGAGAAGTCGACGTTCTTGAAGCCCGGACCTTCGAGGATGCCCTGACCGGCGTTGCCGTACTTGCAGAGTTGCGGGGTAGCCGTATTCTGGCAGGTAACGACGGAGAACGCAGCCGGGTCGAACCACTTGTTGACCGTGGGGTTGGCGAGCGACCCGTCCGCAATGCGATCCGGGCGCGGCGTGACGTTGGCGAGGTTAGTCAGGTTGGCCTGCACCACCGTGAACGGGAAGCCCGTGCGGAAGGTCAGGATGCCGTTGGTCTGCCAGCCGGCAAAGAGAATGCTGGCGGGTCCCTTCTTCATCGCTTCCATCACCGGGATTTCGTACACGAAGCTCGCGACGAGGTTATGGGTGACGTCGAAACCCGCGCGCTGTTTGTCCGCGAGGCGGTTGCGCGGATTCTGATAGGCGTTGGGATTGAAGCCGTCGCCTTCGTTGCGGCCGTAGCCTTCCATCAGCGACTTGGACCAGGT
>CAZVKC010000103.1:8194-17755 GCA_964627455.1 uncultured Solibacteraceae bacterium
CGCGCCGAACGGATTGGCGAAGCTGTAGTAACCGGCGCCGGGATTGATCAACGCGCCATTCGAGGTCGAATTCGCGAAGTTGGTGCTGCCCGAGAGCGGCGGGTTCAGGTTGAGAATCGTGTAGTTGTTGAGCTGGTGGACGTTGTAGTAGATACCGCCACCGGCGCGCACAACCCAACCGTCCGACAAGCGGTAGGCCAAGCCGAGACGCGGCATGAACATGTTCTTCTGCGGCTTGTAGAAGTCGTACGTGGTGCGGATCTTGGCCGGGACGAATTCGGGCGCGCTGTTGAGTCCGTTGCGCCATTCGAGGCTGCGCCACAGGCCCTGCACGTCCTGCGCGGCCGTGTTGTATTCCCAGCGGAGGCCGATGTTGACGGTCAGTTTGCGGCTGGCTTTCCAGTCGTCCTGGACATAGAAGCCCATGCGATTCTGGCGGACATCGGTGAGGGGGAGTCCTTCCGGCGTATCGGTGCTGGCGGGGGTGCCCAGCAGGAAGGCCGCGTAGCCGTTGTTGGCAAGGGCGTTGGTGAAGGTGAACGCGCCGCGCGGATTGTTCGCTGCGCCGCGGTACAGCGACACGCGGCGGAACTCGCCGCCGAACTTCACGGTATGGGCGGCGAAAGTCCAGTTCACGTTGTTGCCGATGACGTGCATTCTGTTGTCGTCGAAACCATTGCCGCCGTCGGGTTCGGCGAGGCCCTGGAAGCCCTGAACGCTCATCGACGGGATACCGGCTTCGCGCGGCGTGAGCTTGCGGTTGCCGTCGTTGATGACTCGGAAGGCATCCATGCCCAGGGTGCTGAGGTCGAAGTTGGTGTTCGCGCGGGGATTGAAGCTGTCGTCGCGAGACTGCGTCCAACCATAGCGGAATTCGTTGATGAGGGTCGGCGTGAAGATGTGGAGCCATTGGCCGGCATAATTGTTGTTGCGGCCTTCGACCCGGTAGGTGAACTGCGGCGAAGCGCCGGGCAGTCGGAACAGAGTCGGGATGTTGGTGGCGTAGCGGAAGAAGATCTTGTCTTTGTCCGAAAAGTTGTGATCGATGCGGACGAAGTACTGATCGTCGTTGATGGTCTGGCTGCCGATGCCGAGGTAGTTGAACCCGGTGAGCGGATTGGCGAGGTCGACCTGCGGCTTTTCCCAGAAGCTGTTCAGAGACTTGGCGGTAGACGAGATGCGCCCGGCGGGAATGATGTTTCCGGCGAAGGGCTGGGCGCCGTTGAGCGGATCCGTGATGGCGACCGGGCTGGCGAGAGTCAATAGCTTGCTGAAGTCGCCGGTCCTCATCGCGTCCGAGGGAACCAGGGCGGTAGCGGCTGCGCCGGGTTCGGAGCGGCGGCGTCCTTCATAGTTGAAGTTGAAGAAAGTTCGGTTGCGGCCGTTGTAGCCGGGAAGCAGGACCGGTCCGCCGAGAACGGCGCCGAACTGATTCTGCCGCAACTGCTGCTTTTTCACACGGGCTACGCCGGGCGGGTTGAAGTAATTCTGGAAGTAGTTTTCCGCGTCGAGCTTCTCGTTGCGGAGAAAGTCATAGGCGGCGCCATGGAGCTTGTTGGTGCCGGAACGCATGACCATGATGAGCTGAGCGCCCGAGTTGAAGCCGTATTCTGCGGAGTAGCTGCCCGTGAGCACCTTCACTTCTTCCATCGCTTCGGGCGACGGAGAGAACGGAACCGTGTTGACGCGCGCCTCGGTAGCAACCACGCCGTCGAGGGTGGCGTGCTGGTTGGTTTCGCGCTGGCCGTTAGCTACGATCGCGATGGTCTGGCCGGGGATCGGGATGCCGCCGCCGCCGCCAGTCTGTCCGTCGAGGCCGCCACGGCTGCCGAACATCACGCCTGCCTGCAGAGTGGCGAGGTTACCGACGTTACGGCCGTTGACCGGGAGTTCGACGAGGCGGCGCTGTTCGACTGCAGTGCCGAGCGAAGCTTCGTCTGTTTGAAGCTGGGCTGCCTGGGCCGCGACTTCCACGCGTTCGGTGACTTGACCGACGTCGAGCTTGAAGTCCACGCGGACCTTTTCGTTGATCTGAACCTGGATCCTGCTGCGGGTGGCCGACTTGAATCCCGTCATGGTGACGTCGACCTTGTACTCGCCGACATCAATGAGAGGAAAAGTATAGTCGCCCGTCGTACTCGAGACGGTCTCGAGTGACGTATTGGTGTTGGTGTTGGTGAGTACGACCTTTGCTCCGGACACCACGGCGCCAGTGCCGTCGGTGATCGTGCCAAGGATGGAGGTTGAGGTTGTCTGTGCGGTGAGTACACTGCCCGCCGCCAGCAGAGTCCATAGTGCGAATCGTTTCATAAAGAGCCCCTAAACCCTGTTGTGGCCACCAAACCTCGTGATCACTCAGGGATGTGGGACAGTATATCCCAACGCCAGGGACTGGAGCGCAACGGGATCTTCATCCACTAGACTGGATTCGTGAAGCTCGCTACATCGATTCTGTTGATTCTCTCTGGTTTGGAGGTGTCCGCCATGGCTGCTGAACCCAAAGTGCTGGTCGCCAAGGATGGCGCGCCGCCCGTCGGGCCGTACTCGCCGGGCCTGGAAACGGAAGATTACGTTTACGTTTCAGGCCAGGGCGTTCGGGATTCGAAAGGCCAGATGACCGAAGGCATCGAGGCGCAGACGAAGCAGTGCCTCGAGAATGTCCGCGTCATTCTGGACGCTGCCGGGCTCGGTTTCGAGCACGTCGTATCGGTTCAGTTGTATCTGTCGGATCTGAAGAACCTGCCGGTGGTGGAGAAGATCTACCTCGATGCCATGAAGAACAACCCGCCCCGCATTACGTTGGGCGTTGCGCGGATGCCCACCGATACGACGGTGGAGATCACAGTGGTGGCGCGCAAGGATCCGAAGAAGGCGGCGGATCGTATGTATATACCGGCAGCGTATGGCGCGAGCATGCGCGAAGCTGAAGGAAAGCTCCGAACGGCTCTGCAGAAGCACGGCCTCTCGATGAAGCAGATCGTGTTCGCGAACCGTTACGCAGTGGGCGCAAGGGATATCGCCGGTGTCGTACCGGTGAACGCGTTGCCGGACGGCGCGACCCACGCGATCTTCGCTGTCGCGGCGAAGACTCCGCCGGCCGGACTGGCGTTCTGTGAAGTTGCTGCCAGCGATCCGAAAGGAACGGTGGAAGAACAAACCACGAACGTCTTCGGCAAGTTGAAAGAGTGCCTGGCCAAGAATGGCATGACGCTCTCGAACGCCGTCGCAACGAACGTGTATATCGACGACATCAACGAGTTCACGAAGATGAATGGCGTGTATGCGTCGTTCTTTCCTAACGTGAAGCCGACCCGCACGACGGTCCAGCCGCTGCCGGTCGCGAAGAAGGGCAGCCTGGTGCGGATCTCCGCCGTGGCGGCGAAATGAACATCGACGCCCTGCTGGAGAAGCACGGTTTAGCCGGCGGTGAGGTGGTCCGTGTCCCCTCACCCGACTGTGACCTGGCCGCGGCTGTGCCGGAGGGCAAGATCGGATTCCTCGAGTTCCGCGCGTACCCGGGAGCGAGGATCGAAGAGCTTCTGCAGGAACTCGTGGCCATCCATTGCGGCGCAGTCGAGGATCTCGAAGAGTTCGTTGGGCAAGCATCGGCGATTCTCGAGTTCCTGGCTGAGAACGGGCAGACCATCGCGTTCCGGCGCTTTGTTGCAGCCGAACTGGAACGGTTGTCGGCGCTGAGCGGCGATGCGCTGGTCGCGGCCCTATCGCCCCGGACGAAGGCTTACCCGCATCATGAGATCGCGGCGGCCGCCCGAGCGGCTGGGCTCGAGTGTGTGTGCGGTCCGGTTGATCTTTCTCCAGCATCCTACGCGCTTCTGCACCGGGAGGCGGGTTTGCACGAGTCCGCCGCGGAGCCTGCCGTCCCGCACGCCGACAATGCGCTCTACCAGGAACTCGATTATCCGAGCTATCTGCATCCGCAATTGCATCCCGACCGGCTCGCGACGATGGCCTGGCTGTTCGGTCTCGAACCCGCGGATCCGCGGACCTGCCGCTATCTCGAACTGGGTTGCGGCACAGCCCATTCGCTGATTGTGTTCGCCAACGACCTGCCGGATGCGCAGTTCTTCGGTGTCGATTTTTCGCATCCCATGATCGAAGACGGGCGGCAGGTTGCGGGCCGGTTAGGACTCCACAACCTCACGCTGCAGGCCGCCGATCTCCTCGTCTATCCGGATCCCGGCGCCGACCGTTTCGATTACATCGTGATGCACGGCATGTTCTCCTGGACGCCGGATCAGGTAAGGGATCGAATGCTCGAGATCTGCCGGGATCATCTGGCGGAGAACGGCGTCGCCTACATCAGCTTCAATGCATTGCCCGGATACCTGTTGCCGGCGATGTGGCGCGATGCGGCGCTTTCGACGGGCCGGAGAATGACCGGAATCGCCGATGCGGAAGCCGCGGTCCGGCGAGTTCGGGAGTTATCGTTCGACGAGGTTTCAGAGGAACGGCGCAAGTTGCTGCAGCCGAGCCTCGATAACGTGACGCAATCCAACCCGCAGCAGGTGATTTTCGATGAGTTCGCAGACATCAACGAGGCCTATCGCATCTCCGAGGTTTGCGAAATGGCGAAGGCCTATGGGTTGCGGTACGTGACCGAAGCGGGTATAGAGAACTGGACAGCGCGCACGTTGTCGCCGGCCGCGCAACAGTTGCTGGAGGACCTGTCCGCCGATCCGGTCCGGCGAATGGAGTATCGCGATTGCCTGCGTTTGACGCGGTTTCATTCGTTGCTGCTCTGTCGCGCGGACAAGAGTCCAGCGGCCTCTCCGATGGCAGATCGCGCGATGCAGTTGTTGGTTTCGACTCGCGCCTATCCGGTTTCGGCTACGCCCGAGATCCGAGGACCAGGCAGGGAATCGTTTGCGTCACCGGATGGGGCCGAGGTCGCGCTGGGCGATCCGTTTCTGAAGGCGATACTGCAGGTCCTGCATGAGTCGCGGCCGCGGCGTTTGCCGGTCCCGGAACTGGTTCGCACCGCGTGCGAACGGGCGGGCCTGGGATCCCCGGAGTCCGCGGCGGAGCGGCTCGCGCCGCTGTTTCTGGCCTTCTGGGAAACCGGGATGATCGATCTGTTCCGGCACATGCCCGAGCTGGCGCATGAAGCGGGTGAGATGCCGCTGGCGAGTGCTTTTGCCAGGATCTGCGCCGGCGGCGGTTCGCAGATCCTGCCATCGTTACTCGGTTGTGCGTGCCTGCTGGATTCGGACCAGGAGCGGCGGCTTGTGTGCGCTCTCGATGGCACGAAGGATCGCGCCAGCCTGCGTACGGAATTCCAGATGGATGCGGCCGCTCTCGATACGAACCTGCAGAAATTCGCGCGGATGGGTCTGCTACTTCGCTGAGTCCCAACGGTCGGCGGCGCGGGCGTTGAGGTCCCACTGCACCTTGCCCGCGCGGATCGTCATTTCGCACCCGAGTTTCTGCGATCCGGAATTGCCTTTCCCGTCGACATCGAGGAATCCGAAATCGCCTTTGTCGAGCCGCAGTACGGAAACATCGGCTTCCGCGCCCACCGTGAGATGGCCGAGTTCCTCGCGCTTGATCTCTTTGGCCGGGTTCCACGTCGAAGCCTCGATCACGGCCGCGAGCGGCATGTTGAGGTTCAGCATCTTGGACATCACGTTGGTCATGTCTTTCATGCCGGCGTTCATGCTGGCAATGTGCAGGTCGGTCGAGATGGAGTCGGGATACAAGCCCTGCTTCGTTGCGGGGACCGCGTACTTCCACACAAAGCTCCCTGCGCCGTGTCCCACGTCGAGTTTGACGCCGCGCTTCTTCGCTTCGAACAGGTAGCTGCGGACCTTGCCGTCTTTATCGAGCATCGGCACGCGGTCGAGATACATGTGCGTATAGATGTCGCCGGGCCGCAGGTGCTTCAATACCAGTTCCGAGTGCGGGCGCTCAATGCGGAAGATGCCGAAGTCCACCATCACCGGCCGGTTGGTGGCATTGCCGGCGGCCACGGCGCGATCCACCGGATCCCACTCGGGACCCGCATAATGCGCCGTCTTGATGCCGATGATGGTTTCGGGATTCGCCTTGATGGCGGCGATGGTTTTGTCGACGTTCATATCGCCGAGGTCCTGCTCGATGGGTCCGCCGCCCATGCCGCGGTTCACGATGTTGATGAAGGCGAGAACGCGAGTGCGGGCGCGGTCGATGATGCGCTGCTTGAAGTCGTCGAAGTTCTGCGCGCCGGAGGACCCCGCGTCGACCATCGTGGTGGTGCAGGCGCGGAAGCTGTGGTCGTCAGGATACACGGAGTTGTCGCCGGAGTAGGAGCCCTTGACTCCGGTTCCCGCGTAGACGTGCACGTGGATGTCGATGAGTCCCGGCGTGACGTACAGGCCCTGCGCATTGACAGTGCGCTTCGCCTGCGATGCGGGGATCGAAGCCGCGACAGCGGCGATCCTGCCGTTCGCGATCGCGACGTCGCGCACGGCGTTGACGCCGTTCTTCGGGTCGATGACCGTGCCTCCTTTCAGCAGGAGGTCGTACTGCTGGCTGGTCGCCGCCAGAGCCGCCGCAAAAAACAGAGTGAGTGATTTGTGATAAGAAGTAGGAACCATGGCCAATCGTCGAAGCTTTCTACAGAGCCTATCATCAATGCCCGTCATCGGCGGGCTGTTCGCGTCTCGCAGCGCTGCGCTTGCAGCGACCGGCGGGCGTGACTACTTCAAGGAACTCGGCGTGAAGCCGTTTATCAATGCCGCTGGAACGTACACCACCATGACCTCGTCGCTCATGCAGCGCGAGGCCGTGCAGGCGTATGATTACGCGTCGCGCCACTTCGTCCGGCTGCTGGACGTGCAGGACGCGGTAGGCGCGAAGATCGCGGGCATGCTCGGATCCGAAGCCGCGATGGTGACGTCCGGCGCCGCTGGCGCTCTGACTTGCGGCACGGCGGCGTGCATCACCGGCAAGGATCAGAAGGCGATCCTGCAACTCCCCGATCTCACAGGGCTGAAGAGCGAAGTGATCGTGCAGAAGTCGCATCGCTACGGCTACGACCACGCGGTTCGCGCCTGCGGCGTCAAGATGATCGAGGTCGTGACGGCGGAAGAGTTCGAGAAGGCCGTGAACGAGAAGACGGCGATGGCGCTGTTCTTCAACGACGCGAACTCGCGCGGCGAGATCAAGGACGAGCAGTTCGTCGCCTTGGGCAAGAAGCACAAGGTCCCGACGTTTAACGACTGTTCGGCTGACGTGCCTCCGGTGGGCAATCTCACCAAGTGGATCAAGATGGGCTTTGACCTCGTGACGTTCTCGGGCGGCAAGGGGATTTGCGGTCCGCAAAGCGCGGGCGTTCTCGCCGGCCGCAAGGATCTGATCGAGGCGGCGCGCCTGAACACGTCGCCGTATTCGGATTCGATCGCGCGCGGCCAGAAGGTCAATAAGGAAGAGATGTTGAGCATGATGGTGGCGCTCGAGGGGTACATCAAGCGCGACCACGCGGCGGAATGGAAGGAATGGGAGAAGCGCGTCAAGATCATCGCGGATTCCGTTTCCGGACTGCCGTCGCTGACGCATGAGACCGTGGTGCCTCCGATCGCCAATCACGTGCCGCACCTGTATCTCCGCTGGGATCAATCGAAGATCAGGATCTCGCCGCTGGATGTTCTGAAACAGATGCGCGAGGGCGACCCGTCCATCGAACTGAATCCGGGGACCAACAAGAACGAACTCGTCGTCGGCGTGTGGATGCTGCAACCCGGCGAAGCGCAGATTGTCGCGAAGCATCTGCAGGCGATGCTGAAGCGCGCCAGCGCCTAGCGACTGCCGCAAGGCTGACTCGAAAGAACCGGATCCCGGTGTCCTCGCAGGGCGCCGGGATTTTGGCTTCCAGGCGCCGCGACCCGCGCTACAGTCCCAGTAGCGGCCGCAGCCGTTCGCGGACTTCCGCGAGGATGCCCGCCGGAGCCTTGGCTTCGAAAACGGCCTTTCGGGCGTGCCAGTCCAGATTCTTGATGTGATCCGCCAGCACAACTCCGGCGATCGATCCGCCGCCCACGACGGACACCTCGAAAGGGTAACCTTTCACTTGACTGGTTATGGGGCACGCCAGCGCAAGACGGGCTTTGGCGTTGTACTCACGTGGGGAGACGATCAGAGCCGGCCGCCGGCCGCTTTGCTCATGTCCGGCTTGCGGGTCAAAGGTCAACCACACCAGATCCCCTGCATCAGGCACGTAATGCCGCGCGTTCACCACTGTTCGCGCCCCGCTGGCTTGTCCCAATCGGTTTCGTCATGCCGGTTCTTCGGCGTGATCCTGGAAACCAAATCCTCAAGTGAGTATGCCGGGCGTGTCGAGCGTATGAGAATCGCACCGTCCTGAACCGAGAACTCGACAGTGTCGCCCTCTTCGATGCGGGCCTGCTGCGCGATGGCCTTGGGAAGCCGGAGTCCGAGGCTGTTTCCCCATTTCGCGACCTGTGTGGATTGCGGCATGTATCTACAATGAGTATACATGTCGTCGCATGTCTGTGGTAAGACCGCCCACGATTACTGTGGCTCATGTACCCTACCCGCGAAGGCTGTTCGATATACTCGTGGATGAGCGAGCCACAAGCACTGCAGTGGAATGACCTACTACGAAGAATTGGGCATTTCTGCTGACGCTTCCGCTGAGGAAATCCGGCAAGCGCACCGGCGGCTGGTCAAGCTGCTGCACCCCGACCAACATCAGGACGATGAAGAACTGCGCCGACTGGCCGATCTCCAGTTGATGCGCGTCAATGCCCTTGTTGCCGAACTACTCGATCCTGCTTCGCGTGACTCCTATGACGCCCGGCTGCGAGCGGGCGCCCAAACAATTCCCACGCCCGCAACCCCGCCGCCTGTGGTAAATGCCATTTACCGTTGGGCCGCATGCGTGATCTCAGGACTCGCGCTGGTCGCGCTGCTGGGCGTGCGATCGCCCACCGATGTGGTTCGGTCCGCGCCGGGCATTGCCGGTTCGGGAGAAGCGCCGGCCGGAAAAGCGGCGCCGCAAAAGAACGGGGCGCGAGCATCGAGATCCGCCACGACCCGTGGGTCCAGAACCGCTGATCCAGGCCAGCAAACCGATCTTGCGCCGGTCGTTCAACAACCGCCCGTGGCGGTTGAAGCCCCGCCTCAGCGTGAAGCGACGGCCGCCGCGCAGACGGCCCCGGTCACCCGTTCCAACGATGACGCCAAAGCGAATCCTGATTCGCCCAAGCAACCTCCGTCGTGCTTGTCCGGCACGTGGCTCTATGCGGGCGGTAGCCCGACCGAGCGTGACAAGGACCTTTATCGTCCCGAGTACATCGAACTGCGGATCCGCGAAGACAGTGGACACCTGCGAGGCGACTATCGCAGCCGTTACGCAGTCACTGACCTGGCGATCCCACCGTCAGTCAACTTCACTTTTGAAGGGAAAGCAGCCGGTGAATCGTGGCGCTGGCAGGGAACCGGCGGTGCAACTGGGACCCTCACCATCCGCCTGTTGCATCGCAATGCGATTCAGGTGGATTGGCGCGTCACCGATTTCGGCGCCAACGGCGCAGGCCTCGAGTT
>CAZVKC010000104.1:0-7456 GCA_964627455.1 uncultured Solibacteraceae bacterium
CCGCGCCGCGGCGGACTTCGACGATTCCTCCTGGCAACGGGTTCGAACCTCCTGGCCGCGATCGAATCTCAATCTATTCGTCAGCGGCAAAGGCTATGACTGGTATCGCGCCACCGTAACCGTGCCGCCGCAACTCGCCGGCCAGCCGCTCGCCATCGGAATCGCGCCATTGAACGAAGCCTACGAAGTCTACGTCGATGGCCGCCTGGCAGGGACGCAGGGGCATCTGCAGCCGGAACCTGCCGGCACGTTATTCCGATATCGAGCCTTCCGTCTTGTCGAACGCGCCGAAGCCGGGCAAAAGCTGCAACTCGCCATCCGCCGGTGGCGCGGCGGAACCTACATCGCCTATCGCGCCAACTTCAGCCTCGTCTCGTTCGCGCACGAACACGCGCCGGAAGTAGGTCCGGCGATGCTGATCGAAGCGAGGCAGCAGAATCGCGAACTGAGTTGCCTCGTGCTGTACCTGCCGAACCTGGTGGGGAACATCGTTCTGTTGCTCGCGGGAATCCTCTGTCTCGCGATGGTCCGCGCCGGCAGGATGGCGCACAATGAGAACCTGTGGCTCGGCCTTACGCTGGCCGCGACAGGACTCGCCCCGCTGATCGGCCTGGCGTGCCACGTCGCAGACCGCTCGCCACGGGAATTCTGGTCGGTGGTCGCCGTCAGCACGCTGTATGTGATGACGACCGGAACCGCGTTGTTCCTGGCGGCCATCTGCCCGCGTCTGCGATTCCTTCTCTACGCAGTCGCTGCGATGAATGCGATCTTCGGACTCACCCGCATTCCCAGCCTTGCGTGGCAGTTCCCGGTCGCCGACGGGTTCGGAACTCTGTGGACCCCGAGGATCCTGCTGGGCGCAACCCTGGCCGCCGCGGCATTCCTCGTATGGGAGCGGCGTCGCGGCTCACACTCCATATTGCTCGCTGCTGCGCTTCTCGTACCTTCCGCCCTGCAACTGCTCTTCGCACAGGTCGGGATCCAGTCCGTCCTCGGAGACCGGGCGCTCGCCATGACCTACCTGCCGTTCTGGGGCATGTACCTGGACCCGCGCATTCTCGCGAACCTGTTGTTCGCGGCGCTCGCCTTGCTCGGACTCTACCTGCGCCATCGCGGGGAACAGCAACGCCAGGCCGTACTCGACCGCGATCTCTCCGCCGCGCGCGCCATCCAGCAATCGTTGCTGGTCGCGGAAGCCCCGCCGGGTTTCGAGGTCGACGCCGTCTGCATTCCCGCCAGCGAGGTCGGCGGCGACTTCTACCAGACTCTGCCCGGCGATGATGGTTCGCTGCTTGTCGTCGCGGGCGACGTCAGCGGCAAGGGACTCCCCGCAGCACTCCTGGTCGCAGCCCTCACCGGCGCACTCGGCGACCTCTCGTCACGCCGGCCCGCGGAAGTCCTGGCGCATCTCAACCGCGCCATCCACGGCCGGATCCGCGGCGGATTCGTGACCTGCATCTGCCTGCTTTTCGAACCCGGCGCCGCGAATGTACGCATCGCCAACGCCGGACACCTGCCTCCGCTGATCGGCGGCACATTCGTCGAAGGCGCGCCCGGAATCCCGCTGGGCCTGACGCGCGATAGCGAATACCAGGAAACCGGCGCCCCCGCTGGCGGGCGGGTGATCCTGTTGTCCGACGGCGTGATCGAAGCGGCCAACGCCAAGGGAGAACTGTACGGCTTCGACCGCGCAACCGGACTCGGTTCGATGTCCGCCGCCGAAATCGCCAGCGCCGCACAAGCCTGGGGACAAAACGACGACATAACGGTTGTGACCGTCAGCAGCCAGCGAGTCCACTAACCGGTCGGTTCACGCATCGGAACCGAAATGTTCCATCAACCAGGCGGTTCTGGCGTGCCAGACGCCACTTTCGCGCGGCCATCCAATTGCTCCCATCCTGCGGCATCGCGGCGTCTTCCGGAATTTGTGGCCCTTTTGGATCCACCTTTCCGCTGAAGAGCACGAAGTCCCGATAGAGGAGACAACCACATGCCGTTCAGAACGACCTGTACCCTATTTGCCCTGACCTCCGCGGCAGCCCTGACGCTGACTGCTCAAACCAACCCGTCACTCCCGCCAGCCGCGAGTGTCAAAGTCGATTTCCTGCGCGACATCCAGCCTCTGCTCGCCGAAAAATGCCATTCCTGCCATGGACCCGAAGTCCAGCAATCCGGCCTGCGCCTCGACGTGCGGCAGTCCGCGTTCCGGGGCGGTGATTATGGACCCGTCATCGTGCCCGGCAACAGCGCTGACAGCAAACTCATCAAGCGTCTCGTCAACGGCGACGGCGGCATGATCATGCCGCCCACCGGCGCGCTGGCCGCCGAAGAGATCGCGCTGCTGCGCGCCTGGATCGACCAGGGCGCGGACTTCCGCCTGGAGATCCGCCCGGAACGGGCGCCCAAGCCCGTCGATCCAAAAGTGAACACGTTCATCCTTTCCATCCGAGCCCAGGACAAAGCCGCCGTTGCCGCCGCCCTTGCCGCGAGCCCGGAACTGGCCAACGCTGCTGACGCCGCCGGATCCACAGCTCTGCACCATGCCGCGGGCTTCGCCTCGCCCGCGATCATCGAACTGCTGCTCGCCAAAGGCGCGGATCCCAATGCGAAGAATCGACGCAAGTCGACGCCGCTGCACTGGGCGATCCACGATGAGGCGAAGGTCCGGCTGCTGGTCGCAAAAGGCGCGGATGTGAACGTGCGCCAGGCCGAAGGACGCACGCCGCTGTTCCTCGCCGCGATGTCCGGCAACGGGACCTCCATCGTCCGTTTCCTCCTCGAAAAAGGCGCAGATCCGCAACTGGCCACCGCCAACGGCCAGACGCCGCTGATGACCGCCGCCTCGCGAGCCAACGTCGAATCCATGCGTCTGCTGCTGGCCGCCAAGGCGCAGGTGAACCACCGCTCCGGTAATGGCTCCACGGCCCTGATCGGCGCCGCGCAGAGCGGATCCGCCGAAGCCGTCCGCATCCTGCTCGACGCCGGCGCGGATCCCAACATGCGCGACAAGAAGAAGGAAAGCGCGCTGGCCGAAGCCGCTACTTCCGGCAATATCGAGAGCATCCGCCTGCTGCTCGCCAAAGGCGCCGCTGTGAATGTGCAGGATGAACGCGGATACTCGCCGCTGATGTATGCAGCCGGGTCCGACACTATCCCCGTCGCCGCAGTGAAACTGCTGCTCGAAAAAGGCGCGGATCCCAAAGCCACGGGCGAAGGCGAAACCGCCGCAACGCTCGCAGCCAAGCGCGGCGACACCGAAATCGCCCGCATCCTCGGCGTGCCGGAAGAGGTCCGCAAACAGGGCGGCGTGCAGGTGCGCCCGGTCGCTTTCGCGGGTTCGATTCCACAGGCAGTCGCCAAGGCCACGGACATCATCGCGCGACAAAGCCCGAACTTCATCCGTATCGGCGGCTGCAATTCCTGCCACGGCCAGGACCTGCCCTCCGCCGCCGCGGCGATCGCTCGCGACCATGGCATCGCGGCCCCCAAAGAGGTCGCGCAGCTGCCGAACTCGATGCGCGTCAGCCCCGAACGCGGGATGGATTTTGGCTTCATCGGACCCGGCAGCGTCGCATGGGAACTCTTCGATTCCGGTTCCAACCGCGTGCCGCGTGATTCCTACACCGACGCGATCGTCCGCTACCTGAAAGCCACGCAATCGCCGGAAGGCCACTGGCAGACCAACGAAAGCCGCCGCCCGCCGATGAGCGCCGGTTCGTATCAGACCACCGCTCTGTCGGTCTACTCGCTGCAGCACTACTCGTCACCGGCCGAAAAAGCCGACTCGGCGAAGCGCATCGCGCAGGCCGCCGCCTGGCTCGAGAAGGGCAAACCGGTCCAGAACCAGGACCGCGCCTTCCAGATCATGGGACTCGTCTGGTCAGGATCCACCAATCGCGCCGTGATCGAGCAGGCGACCGCTGCGCTCATCGCGACCCAGCGCGACGACGGCGGCTGGAGCCAGTTGCCCTCGATGGCCTCGGACGCTTACGCCACCGGCCAGGCGCTCTACGCACTCGCGCTCGCCAGCAGGAACGGCACGAGCAGCGCGGCCTATCGCAAGGGCGTCGCGTACCTGCTGCGCACCCAGGCCGAAGACGGATCCTGGCATGTCGCCTCCCGCTCGATCTGGTTCCAGCCGTACTTTGAAAGCGGCTTCCCCTACGGGCATGACCAGTGGATCTCCGTCGCCGGAACCGCCTGGGCCTCCATGGCGTTGTCGATGGCGCACGAAGTCCCCGCCGCCACCGCCCGCCGCTAGATCCTGAAGCAGCGGGGTTGCCAACCGGTGACCCCGCCATTTTTTGTGTCTTTTCGCCCATTCCCCGTCGCCGCGGCCGGGAAACCGCAATAAATCAGGGGTCCTGGAATGGTCCCTGTCGTGCACCAGGGATGGGGGAGAAGAAGGGCGTCAAAACTGAAATGGCGCCAACCACGACAGCCACCGCGACCTTTCACATCCACGACGTCACCAAGGTGTACCGGATGGGCGACGTGGAAGTGCACGCGCTCCGCGGCGTCGACCTCGACCTTTACGCCGGCGAATTCCTGGTCGTCCTCGGCCCCTCCGGCAGCGGCAAATCGACCCTCCTGAATATCCTCGGCGGACTCGACACTCCGACCTCTGGCGAGGTCCACTACCTCGACCATAACCTCACCGCCGCCGGCGACGCCGCCCTCACCCGCTTCCGCCGCGAACACGTCGGCTTCGTGTTTCAGTTCTACAACCTGATCCCCAGCCTGACCGCACTCGAGAACGTCGCGCTCGTCACCGAGATCGCCCGCAATCCCATGGATCCCGCCGATGCGCTGCGTCTGGTCGGGCTCGGAGATCGCCTCCATCACTTCCCTGCCCAGCTTTCGGGCGGCGAACAGCAGCGCGTCGCTATCGCCCGCGCCGTCGCCAAACGCCCGGAGGTCCTGCTGTGCGACGAGCCCACCGGCGCCCTCGACTACGCCACCGGCAAACTCGTCCTCGAAGCGCTCGAACGCGTGAACCGCGAAACCGGCGCCATCGTCGCGATCATCACCCACAACGCCGCGATTGCCGGCATGGCCGATCGCGTCGTGCGCGTCAGCAGCGGCCGCATCTCTGAGGTCCGGCACAACGCGCGCCGCATCTCGCCGTCGGATCTCACCTGGTGACGCCATGCTCCTGACGCCTCTTCATCGCAAACTGGGCCGCGACATCCTGCACATGCGCGGACAGGTGATCGCCGTCACGCTCGTGCTGGCGTGCGGCATCGCGACCTACGTCACCATGCGCTCGGCGTTCCTCTCGCTCGAAACAGCGCAGTCGGATTACTACGCACGCTATCGCTTCGCCGATGTCTTCGCCCACGTCAAGCGCGCGCCCGAATCCCTCACCGCGAACATCGCCGCAATCCCCGGCGTCGCTGCCGTCCAAACCCGCGTCGTGATGGACGTCACCCTCGATGTCCCCGGCCTCGACGAACCCGCCACTGCGCGCCTGATTTCATTGCCACCCGCCACGCACCGTGGACCCATCCTCAACGACATCCACCTGCGCGAGGGGCGCTACATCGAGCCGGCCTCCGGCTACAGTGAAGTCCTCGCCAGCGAAGCCTTTGCCGCCGCCAACCGCCTGCAGGTCGGCGATTCGGTGGACGCCGTCCTCAACGGCAAATGGGAACGCCTGCGCATCGTCGGCATCGCGCTGTCGCCCGAGTACATCTACGAAATCCGGCCTTCGGAAGTCTTTCCCGATAACCGCCGCTACGGGGTCCTCTGGATGAGCCGCGACGAACTCGCGCCGGCGTTCAACATGGTCGGCGCGTTCAACGACGTGTCCCTCACACTCGCTCGCGGCGCCAGCGAAGCCGAAGTCATCTCGCAACTCGACGCGCTGCTCGACCGCTACGGATCCCTCGGCGCCTACGGTCGCGACGACCAGATCTCCTACCGGTTCCTCACCGACGAACTCGGGGAACTGCGCGCCTATGGGCTGATCCTGCCGGGGCTCTTTCTCTGCATCGTCGCGTTTCTGCTGCATGTACTGCTCTCGCGCCTCGTCGGCACGCAGCGCGGCCAGGTCGCGGTGCTGAAAGCCTTCGGATACACGAACCTCGAAATCGGCGTGCATTACCTGCAACTCGCGCTGGCCGCCGCGATCCCCGGCGCCATCGGAGGCGTCGGCTTCGGACTCTGGCTCGCCACCGGCATGATGGTCATCTACGCGCGCTACTTCCACTTCCCTTATCTCCCGTTGATTGTCGATGCGCCGCTCATCCTCTTCGCCGTCGGCATCGCGGCCGGATCCGCCTGTCTCGGCGCGGTCAACGCCGTACGCCGCGCCGTCGCGCTCGCGCCCGCTGAAGCGATGCGGCCCGAACCGCCCGCGCGGTTTCGCCCCGGGGTACTCGAACGCGCGCCGTTCCTTCGTAACCTGCTCTCACCCGACACGCGCATGATCGTCCGCAACCTCGACCGCCGCCGCTGGCGCGCCGTCTTCGCGGCCCTCGCCGTCGCGCTGTCAGTCGCCATCGTCGTCTCCGGACAATACGCCATCGACGCCGTCAACTACATCGTCGCGGTGCAGTTCCAACAGGTCCAACGCGAGGACGTCACCGTCGTCTTCCAGGAACCTCGACCCGACGCGGCGCGCTTCGAACTCGCATCACTGGCAGGCGTCGAACGCGTCGAACCATTCCGCGAGGTCCCCGTACGCTTGCGCTTCGGACACCGGTCGAAACGTGTCGGCGTCCTGGGACTCGAATCGCAAGGCGAACTCCGCCGCCCCGTCGATACGCGGCTTCGCGCGATCGCGTTGCCGCCGGACGGTCTCGTGTTGAACACCAAACTCGCGGAACTCCTCGGCGCAAGGCTCGGCGACATCGTGACGATGGAGGTCCTCGAAGGCGCGCGTCCCGTGCGCGATGTCGCAGTCACGGCGCTCGCCGACGAACCTGTTGGACTCGGCGCCTACATGCGTTCGCAAGCCCTGCACGCGCTGCTGCGCGAAGGCGCGACGATCTCCGGCGCCTATCTGGCCGTGGACGCCAATCAGGCGCCCGCGCTCTATTCGAAGCTGAAGCACATGCCGTCAGTGGCCGGCGTCTCGGTCCGCCAGGCGATGCTCGCGAGTTTCTGGAAAACCTTCGGCGAATCGATCTGGATCTCGACCGCGTTCCTCGTCGGATTCGCCACCGTCATCGCCTTTGGCATCGTCTACAACGGCGCGCGCATCGCGCTTTCCGAGCGCGGCAACGAACTCGCCTGTCTCCGCGTATTGGGGTTCACGCGCCTCGAAATCGGACGCATTCTGCTCGGCGAGCAGGGACTCCTCACCCTCAGCGCGATCCCCGCCGGCTTCGTCATCGGCTACTTTCTTTCCGCGCTGCTCTCCCACTTCTTCTCGCGCGACCTCTTCCGTTTGCCGCTCGTCATCAACGCAGGCACCTACGCCTTCGCGGCCCTCGTCGTCGCCGGTGCGGCG
>CAZVKC010000104.1:7556-17599 GCA_964627455.1 uncultured Solibacteraceae bacterium
CGTCATCAACGCAGGCACCTACGCCTTCGCGGCCCTCGTCGTCGCCGGTGCGGCGCTGTTTTCCGCCGCAGTCGTCGGCGAACGCATTCGCCACATGGATCTCACAGCCGTCCTCAAGTCCCGGGAGTGACGCCATATGAAACGCTTCCTCAAACCCGTCCTCACGACTCTCACCACCGTCGCCGCCGTCGCGTTGCTCGTCCTTGCCTTTCAGCCGAAGCCCGTGCCGGTCGAGTCCGCGCGAGCCGTTCGCGGAGCGCTGCAGGTCACCATCGATGAAGACGGCGAAACACGCGCGCACGACCGTTTCACACTGGCCGCTCCGATTGCCGGGCGCCTCTCGCGCATCGACCTGCACGAGGGCGACGAAGTCGGTCCCAACACCGTCATCGCGACCATCAACCCGCTGCCGCTCGATGCCCGCGAAGTCGCGGAGATCCGCGCGCGCATTCAATCCGCTGAAGCGAAGCAGCGCGAAGCCGCCGAGACCCTGGCCCGCTGGGACAACGACTGCGCGCAGGCGAAACGCGAACTCGACCGCATCCGCAACCTCGCGCGCGACCGCCTCGTCCCGCAGCAGGACCTCGAGGCCGCCGAAAGCAAGTACACGTCGTCGACCAGGGAACTCGAAGCCGCGAAGTTCCGCGCGCAGGCCGCCGCTGCCGACGTGACGCGTGAGAAGGCCGGGCTCATTTCGCTCGAAGCCCAGCGCGACCAGGCTGTAAAAGCAGCCGCAATCCACGCCCCCACCGCACGCTGCCGCATCCTGCGGATCCTCGAAAAGAGCGAGCGTGTCGTGCCATTCGGGACGCCGATCGTTACGCTCAGCAATCCATCGAAACTCGAAATCGTGGTGGATCTGCTGTCGACCGACGCGGTGAAGGTCCGCCCCGGAGCGCCGGTCATCATCGACAATTGGGGAGGTCCGAAACCGTTGCGTGGGCGCGTGCGAAACGTCGAGCCTTATGGCTTCACCAAGGTTTCCGTGCTCGGCGTCGAAGAGCAGCGCGTGAATGTCATCGTCGATTTCGTGGATCCTCCGGGACCGCTCGGCGACGGCTACCGCGTCGACGCGCGCATCGTGATCTGGGAGAGTCCGGACGTGTTGAAGATCCCCGCCAGCGCGCTGTTCCGAAGCAGCGGCGGCAGCGACAAGTCGCAATGGAGTGTCTTCGTCATCGACAGTGCTGACCGGGCGCATCTGCAACCGGTCGAAACGGGTCACCGCAACGCCTCGGAAGCCGAAATCCTGAAAGGGCTGGACGAGCGGACTCCGGTGATCCTGCATCCACCAAACGACCTGAAGGAATCCTCAAGGGTGTTCCCGGTCACGAAATAACAGGACTGGTCCTGAAAGCCGGTCTTTTACGCGTAGGAAGATATGCCGCTCACCGCGCCGCGATTCAAGAACAATGCGCGCTTGCAGAAGGCCGCTGAGAACAATCCGTACATGATGTTTCCGGAAACCGGAGAAGCCGTTCGACTGCTGCAACAGGCGCTCATCGATTCCGGATATCCCATGCCGATTTCCACCAGCAAGTATGGAAGCCCCGATGGCGTCTTTGGCAACGAGACAAAGATCGTACTGGCCAAGTATCAGAAGTCGAGGGGGCTGAACCCGGATGGAATCTGCGGGAAGAAGACGC
Organism: uncultured Solibacteraceae bacterium; assembly: GCA_964627455.1. GTDB lineage: Bacteria > Acidobacteriota > Terriglobia > Bryobacterales > Bryobacteraceae > F-183. The sequence goes on from CAZVKC010000104.1 coordinate 9,203, forward strand.
TCACCCAATTGGACTCGGAACTCCAGGGTCCCGCACCGGCGCTTCCCCCGCTGCCACCTTCAGGGCACTCGAGTTCCGGCTATGTGAGTTACGTAGTCCCCGGTCTTTTCGCGCCGGTGAAACAACCGTCGGGCATGTCCTGCTGGGCTGCGATGTATACCATGATGCTCTCCTGGAAGGACCAGATGAGCTACGGCATCCAGGACGCGGTGGCGAATCTCGGCGATCCCTATCCAAAGATCCTCAAAGACGACACCGGACTTCCGATTACGGAGAACCGGAGGCTCGCAGAGCGCGCGGGGATGCAGGCGGAATACCTGGTGAATCCCTCGGCGCAGGGCTGGGAGCAACTTCTCCGAGACCACGGCCTCCTGTGGACCAGCTTCGCCTGGCAGGTCACGAAGGCGACCGGAGGAGTGGTCTCCGGCCGCCACATCATCATCGTCTACGGCATAAAAGGCGACGGTTCGCTCGACGGGACGGTGATTTACTATGCCGACCCGTCAGACGGCAACAAGCACATCGAGTCCTTCGCCGAGTTCGTTAAAGGTCATGAACTGGGCTTCACGCTGAAGAACCTGACCAATCTGGAACTCGGCGAATTCTCGCAGATCATGCACTACTGAGCAGTCGGGTTATGCAACGCTCACGTGGATTGTCACATCGACGTTGCCCTGGATCGCCTTCGAATACGGGCAGATCGCGTGTCCCGCCGCCACGATCTTCTCGGCGTCCTCTTGCGACAGGCCGCTGACCTTCACGTCCATCGCGACCGAAGAATGCACGTCCACCGCGCTGGGACGCAGTTTCATCTGCACGCCGCCAGCGCGTTGTTCCGCAGCAGCAGCGGCGAGAATTCCCAGTGGAGCGTCTTCGTAATCGACAACGCCACCAGCCGTGCGCATCTGCAGCCGGTCGAAACGGGTCACCGCAACGCCTCGGAAGCCGGGATCCTCAACGGCATCGAGGCAGGGACACAGGTGATCCTGCATCCCCCCAACGACCTGAAAGACTACGTAAAGGTCTCGGCCACAACCCGCTAGAATCTGCCTGTAACCTAGTGATCAGGAGCATCAAGCACAAAGAGCTAAAGTGTCTCTATGAGCACGATGATCGAAAAGGGATTCGCCCTGATCTCGTCGATACGGTCGAGGAAATCCTCACCGTGCTCGACGATGCAGCGAGGCCTGATGACATGGCGTTGCCAGGTTACCGGCTACATGCGCTGAAGGGTGATCGACTCGGCTTTTGGGCCGTAACTGTGCGGGCAAACTGGCGTATCATCTTCCGATTCGAGGACGGAGATGCGCGGGATGTCGAGCTGATCGACTACCACTAGAAGGAAGGAGATTGAATTGTGCCGATGAAGAATCCCGCGCACCCTGGCCGGATTGTCCGGAACGCATGTCTCGAACCGCTGGGACTCTCCGTGACCGAAGGGGCCAAAATCCTGGGAGTGAGCCGCCAGACCCTGACGAAGATTATCCATGGCCGTTCCGGCATCAGCGCCGAAATGGCGATCCGCCTGTCCAAGGCCTTCGGCAGTTCAGCCGAGACTTGGTTGCGGATGCAAACTTCCTTCGACCTTGCACAGGCCAGAAAGTCGGAAGGAAAGATCAAGGTCCAGCGGCAGTACACCCCTTCTGAAGAACTGCGGGCCTGAAACGAAGGGGCGCGCGCGTTACGCCGCCGTGACCTGGATGGTGACGTCGACGTTGCCCTGGATCGCCTTCGAATACGGGCAGATCGCGTGTCCCGCCGCCACGATCTTCTCGGCGTCCTCTTGCGACAGGCCGCTGACCTTCACAGCCATCGCGACCGACAGCCCAAAACCGCCCGCCGCGAGGCTCTTGATCGCGACGGAAGAATGCACATCGACGGCACTGGGACGCAGTTTCATCTGCACGCCCATATACTCCACGGCGCTACCGAAACAAGCCGCGTAACCCGCCGCAAACAGGTGCTCCGGCGTCGTGGTCCCCGGCCGTCCCGGACCTCCCATCGACTTCGGCACCGACAAATCCACACTCACCAGTCCGTCGTCGGACTGCGTGTGACCGTTGCGTCCACCTTTGGCATTCGCCTGCGCAACATACAAAACCTGATCTGACATTTTCTTGATCTCCTTGAGCAAATTTGGGGAGGACGGCCTCCATTGCGGCCGCCCTCCTTTCGAACGCAGAAACTTACAGGAAGAATTTCTCCCTCTCAGATACAACCGCGGGAGCGCCGGCCAGCGCCGCGCGAACACCCCCACCATAAGCCGGATCCACCTGGTCGAACAGCGCAAGCTGCCGTTCGATGATCGGCTCCGGAACACCCTGCATCGCGCCCGCGATGTTCGCAAACAGCCGCTGTTTCTGGCCTTCGTCGAACAATCGGAACAACGCGCGAGGCTGGCTGAAATCGTCATTGCCTTCGCGATGATCGTAACGTGCTGCATCGCCGGAAATCCGCAGCGGAGGCTCGGCTACAGACGCATCCTGCTTCGGACCACCAAAGCTGTTCGGCTCGTAGTACGCGTCCGGATTCCCCGTGTCATTGCGGAAGAACCGCATCGCGCCGTCCTTGTGATAATGATGCACCGGGCACTTCGGCGCATTCACCGGAAGCGCCTCATAATGCGTCCCAAGCCGGTAACGGTGCGCGTCCGCATACGAGAACACGCGAGCCTGCAGCATCTTGTCGGGACTGAAGCCGATGCCCGGAACCTTGTTCGACGGACTGAACGCCGCCTGCTCGACTTCCGCAAAATAATTGTCGGGATTGCGATTCAATTCCACCACGCCCACGTCGATCAGCGGATAATCCTTGTGCGGCCAGACCTTGGTGAGGTCGAACGGATTGTACGGAGTCTTTTCTGCGTCCGCCTCCGGCATGATCTGCACCTGCATCTTCCACCGCGGATACTCGCCGTGCTCGATCGATCCGAACAGATCCTCCTGATAGCTCTCGCGCGTCTGCCCGATCACCTTCGCCGCCTCGTCGTTGGTCAGGAACTTGTGCCCCTGCAGGGTCTTGAAGTGGAACTTCACCCAGAACCGCTCGCCCTTCGCGTTCCAGAAGCTATACGTGTGGCTGCCGTAGCCGTTCATGAAGCGCGGACTCGGCGGGATGCCGCGGTCCGACATCAGGATCGTGACCTGATGCAGGCTTTCCGGGCTCAGCGACCAGAAATCCCACATGGCGGTCGTGCTGCGCAGGTTCGTCTTCGGATGCCGCTTCTGCGTGTGAATGAAATCGGGGAACTTCAAAGGGTCGCGAATGAAGAAGACCGGCGTGTTGTTGCCGACCAGGTCCCAATTCCCTTCCTCGGTGTAGAACTTCACCGCGAATCCGCGCACGTCGCGCTCCGCGTCCGCGGCGCCCTGCTCGCCGGCCACGGTCGAAAAGCGGATCAGCAGGTCGGTCTTCTTCCCGACGGTGTCGAACACCTTGGCGCAGGTGTACCGCGACATGTCGTTGGTGATGGTCAGAGTTCCGAAAGCGCCCCAACCCTTGGCGTGCACCACCCGCTCGGGGATCCGTTCGCGATTCTGATGCGCCAGCTTTTCGAGCAACTGGTAGTCTTCGAGCAGCACAGGTCCGCGTGGACCCGCCGTGAGACTGTTCTGATTATCGGCGACCGGCGCCCCTCCGGTGGTCGTCATACGGTGGTTCGGCATGAATGGTTCTCCTTCCTGATTCGGTTGCCGGATCGAAGTCGATAACAGCAACTCCAAGTCCAGAATGGGGCGGATTCGAGCAGCTGTAAAATCGATTGATCCAATCGCTATAATCGTCACAGACGATCGATGAACCTGCAGGAACTCACTTATTTCGTTTCAGTTGCCGAACATCGCCACTTCGGCAAGGCGGCTCGCGCCTGCAATGTCGGGCAACCGACGCTCAGCGGGCAACTGCGGAAGTTGGAACACGAACTGGGTGTAATTCTCTTTGAGCGCAATAATCGCCGGGTAAATATTACACCCGTCGGCGAGCAGATCCTCGAGCACGCCCGCCGCGCGATCGAAGAGGCAAACCTCGCCGCGGCGGTCGCCAAAGCGTCCAGGGACCAGTTGGCCGGCCCCTTGCGGTTGGGCGTGATCCCGACCCTTGCGCCATACCTGATGCCGCTGATCCTCGGTCCGCTGCGGGACGCGCATCCGCAGTTAACCCTCGAACTCTGGGAGGACCTGACGCTGCCGCTGCTCGACCGCCTGCGCGCACAACGTCTGGATGCCGCGCTCATCGCCGGAAGCGTCACCCAGCCGGACGTCACCTCTGTCGCAGTATTCGACGAGCCCTTCCTGGCCGCGCTACCGAAGGGCCACCGGTTCGCGCAACAGGCCGCGCCGGTCCCCGAAACGGAACTGCTGGACGAACTCCTCGTCCTCGCAGACGGCCACTGCCTCGCCGGACACGCCCGTGCAGCATGCTCCCGTCCCCGCCGCCGTCAGGCCGCCACCGCAGCAAGCCCCGCAACCAGCGACTTCCGCGCCGCCAGCCTTGAAACGCTCGCCAACCTCGTAGCCGCGGGATATGGCGTCACACTCGCCCCTCAGCTCGCAGCAACTTCCCTCGAACGGCTAGGCGTCATCCTCCGCCCCCTGCTCGGGAAACCGTCGCGAACCATCTATCTGGCCAGCCGGCCGACATTCCCTCGACCCAAGGCCTTACAGTCGCTCGCTCGCACGATCCGCACGAGCGTTGCGCCCTTCCTGAAAGAGGCAGTGATACGCTGAATCACTTGGGCGAGTTTATGGAGGATCACGGTCAAGTTGGAGGGGAATCGGCAGCCGAGCGGCAGCGCCGCTGGCAGGTCGAAGCAGAGTTTTTCGACCGGGAAGTCTACGACGAAGGTCCGATCGCCCCGCTCACGGTACAACGTTACGTCCGACTTGCGAAGCCATGGTTGCCCGCCGAGAACGCCTTTCATGTTCTCGGACCCCTCGAAGGAAAGCGAGTCCTGGAATTCGGTTGCGGCAGTGGGGGTAACGCCATCCTGCTGGCGTTGCGCGGAGCCGCTCACGTCACCGGAGTCGATGTTTCGCCTCGGGCCATCGAAATTGCGCGCCGTCGCGCGGAAATGCACGGCGTATCCGATCGCATCGAGTTCGTCTGCGAACCCCTGGAAGAGTTCGTCCAACGTCGCGCCGGGGCCGCCCATTTCGACCTGATCTGCGGTTGGGCCGTACTGCATCACGTGCTGCCGGCGCTCGACGCCACATTCGCCGGCATGCGGAGGCTCAGCGAGCCGGGAGTGACAAGATACATGTTCACCGAACCCGCTGCAGTCTGGCAGTGGATGCGCCGCCTGCGCCGTCTCATCCCGGTTTCAGGCCAGTTCACTCCAGGCGAACGGCCTCTGAATGCGGAAGACATGGGCGTCATCTACCGCCATTTTCCCGATCTCCAATCCCGCTATTTCGGGTTGCTGGCCCGCATCCTTCGGCTCCTGTTTCCCGGGCCGTATGAAACGATGCCCGGGTGGAAGATCACTCTGACCGACGCCGCCGCGCGAATCGATGACATTCTGTTAAACACCCTGCGAATGAAGGGACTCGGCAGCCAGGTGATCCTCAGTAGTCCGCCGGGTGGCGGCCCTCCGGCGAACTCTTAACGGCCGGTGGCGGGCTTGCTGCCGGCAAATCCGGTGCGGACCATGGCGCCCCACACCGCCTTCTTCCCCCGCAGGCCTTCCCACAAACCCTGCGCTCGCCAAACCGTGAGAACCTGCCGGAAGCCGAAGTTCTCGAGAATCGCCGCTGCGAACAGGCTCGGAGAGTGATACCAGGCCGGGTACCGGCTGGGCGTCAGTTCTTCGAGCAGCACGGACGTCGTCGAAAGCAGGATCCCCAAACCGATCGACACGGCAAAGAACAGCGCCGCAATCGGAGCGGCGATGATCCCGAAGAGCAGCCCGATGCTGGTCAGGACATACCCGAACAACTCCACCGCGGGTCCGAACATTTCGAACAGCAGGAAATACGGCACCGAGAACAATCCCACCACGCCATAGCGCGGATTGAGGATCATCTCGCGATGCATCCAGATGCTGTCAACGGTGCCGCGCTGCCAGCGCTTGCGCTGCCGGTGCAGGATCTTCCAACTCATCGGGACCTCGGTCCAGCACACCGGAGCCGCCACGTAGGCAATCCGGTAATCGCGCTTGCGGTCCAGAAAGTAGTGATGCATGCGCACCACCAGTTCCATGTCCTCGCCGATGGTGGAATGCAGAAACCCGCCCACCTCGATCACCGCATCGCGGCGGAACAGTCCAAAGGCGCCGCTGATGATCAGCATGCAGTTGAACAGGCTGAATCCCACGCGTCCGCCGAAGAAGGCTCGCAGATACTCGACCGCCTGGAAATTCGCCAGCATCGACCGCGAGACCCGGATCTCACGGACAACACCAGCATCCACGACACAATCATTGACAGGCCGCACCGTGCCGCCCACCGCGATCGTCCGATCCGGATCCTCGAGGAACGGTTTCACCATCTCGAACAGCCCGTCCCGGTCGATCAGCGAATCGGAATCGACCACCATCACCAGCGGCGACCGCGCGGCGTTGATCCCAGCGTTGATCGAATCGGCTTTGCCCCCGTTTTCCTTGTCGATCACCAGCAACCGGACGGGATCCGCCGACTCGTACACTTTGCGAACCTGCTTCGTCGCCAGCGGCCCCGTGACCGGTCGCGCGGACTTATACAGTTTGAACTCCTCGACCAGGATCTGCATCGTTCGATCCTTCGACCCGTCGTTCACCACGATCACCTCGTAGTTCGGATAGTCGAGGCGCAACATGCAACCCACGCTCTCGCGTACCGACACCTCTTCGTTGTAGGAAGGAACGATCAGCGAGATCGCCGGAGTCAGCGGCGACCGCCGAATGGAATCACGATCCGCCGGGCTGAACTGCGCGTGATGCTTGCGCAGTGCGAAGTATCCCATCCCCACCAGGAACAGATAGATGATGTTGATGATGAAGACGTACAGGATGACGCCGCTCTCGAAGAAGAAGTAGATGCGGTGGACATAGATGTCCAATAATTCCCAGCTCATCATACGGCGCCTTCTCCGCGCAGGGGACCCGCCAGCATGACGCCCAGAGCCTCGGTGGCGGCCTCCGCGACTTCCAGGTCTCCCTCGGCGATCAATTGATCGAACAGCGCAAACGCCGCCTGGCGTTCCGACGAACCCACGGCCCGGTGCAAAAGCAGGAGTCCAGGCATCGCCTCGACCACCGGCGGTTGAGAATCCACCGCTGCAGGCTCCGCCACAACCGGACTCGCGGCGCCTGTTTCAGCGGCGGCAAAAATACGCACCAGGAAAGGACTGCTCTCGATCTCGCCGGGACTCATCTCCACCCCCAGCCGCAACAAGGCCCGCAGAGCCGCCGCACGCACGAGCGGGGATTTGTCTTCTCGCAAAGCCGTTTCGAAAACGTCCCGGTACTCTTGCGCCTCCAGCAGCCCCAGGAGATCCAACGCGTACTTCCGGTCCGATTCGTCCTTGCCCAGTTTCCGCCGCCAGCGCTTTTCGAGACCGGTTTCCTGAACCACCTTCCGCAATCGCTGCCGTGCCTCACCGCGTACCGCCAGCAGCGCCTGTTCCGTGCAATGGACGAAATCATCGCGGCGTTCCGAGCAGGCCTGCTTCAGCTCTCGCATGCAGTCTTCACCACCGACGTAGGCAGCCAGCAACTGCGTCGCGCGAGCCCTGGCGCGAGCGCTCTTTCGCGATCGGAACGTCGTCCGGTACTTCAGCACGCACGATACATATAACTGCCCCACAACGAACGAGCCGATCACGACCAGAAAAGAAAACGCGAGCGACAACGGCCCGGGCATCCGGATCGACAAGTAATAACGATGCAGCGACCAGGATGGAATCACCAGCAGGCTGATGAGTCCCGCAGCCTGCAGCAGGATCACGAACGGGCCAGGATCCGGCAGCGGCCAGGAGGCGACGGACGTTCGAATGCGCCGAAACGCCTGCAGCAGCATTCTCATGCCGGATCCGCCTCTCCGCCCGGCGCCAGCAGCCGCTTGACTCTGGCGCGCAGTTCGAGCGGACTGAACGGTTTGGTGACGTAGTCGTCGGCGCCGAGGCCAAAGGCGCGCAAGACGTCGACTTCCGCCGTCCGCGTGGTTAGTACGATGACACGCGTGGACCGCAGCGCTGCAGACCTTTTGATCTCCGCGAGCAACTGGAAACCGTCGCGGTTCGGCAGCGCGATCTCCATCACGAGGACATCCGGACGCGTTTCCTCCATGAGGCGGAACGCAGCCTCACCGTCTGCAACGGCTTCACACTCGACCGCCCCTGGAATCGCGAGGCTGGATTCCACCAGAGCGCGCGCGATCGGGTCCGTATCGGCAATCACGATCCTTCGTACACCATTGCCGTTCG
>CAZVKC010000105.1:0-9164 GCA_964627455.1 uncultured Solibacteraceae bacterium
GCCGCGCCGCCATGCGAGCCGCGATACGGCGAGGTTCCAGCACCAGCACCGGCCCGCCACGCGCAAGCAGCGCAACAGGCACGCGTGTCGTCTTCCCCGCGCCGGGCGCCGCTTCGACGACGACATTGCCCTTCTCCGCTGCGGCGGCAATTACCTCCAGGTGTTTGTCTATTGGAAGAACGGGAATCGATTGGGCCAACTCCCTTTATGGTACGCGGCCCTGGCGATTGCGCCAGCGTCGTACGCCGAAGCATCCCGCGAATCCGGCGCCGAGCAGCAGAAATGTCGATGGCTCAGGCGTAGGTTCCGGCCAGTTGCCGTCGGTTATCAATGTCTGAGCCGGGTTCCCATCGAAGGAGAAATTGTAGAGAATCGACGCCTGCGTCGACCTCTTTCCGATACTGGCGTTGATGATCTCGTCGGCGGCAGCAAGCAGCGCAGCTCCAGCGACAGTGGTGCGGTAGCTCTCGACAAGTTGAATGACGCCGGTATCAAGACCATCGCCGTCGTCGTGGCGGATATCCCACAACGCGAGTTGGAGCGCCGTGGCCGCCAAATCCGGGTTCGGAGAGGTCGGTACGAGGTTGGCGTAGTTGTGGTAAATCCAGGCGAGCCGGGGTCCAAAGGGATGGAACGTCGCCGGAGCGCTTGGAGTGGTGTTGTAGCTGGCGAACCCGATGTTCGTGAACAGGTCGACGCAGAAAGCCGTGTGGGGTATGCCATTGATCGTGATGAGAATCTGGACCGCCCACTCAGAGCCGGCGGTTAAGGGCACACCGCGGGTGCCGGCGCCGACTCCGGTTACCGTAAGCGTGTCAGCTTTGGCAGTGAGCGAGGCTGCGGCGGTGGCAAGTAGCAACAAGATGGGAAGGTGGGTCCTCAGTTTTTTCATAGGTGCGCTTTTGGGCTTGTGAGTAGCAGCAGGTAAAACGGACCTCTGCAGCCGCGGTTTCTTAACTGGCCTGAGACCGCCCTGTCCTTTGCCTACTAGCTCTAGCCTCAGAGTACGGGAAGCGAGCAACTTACGAAATGCGCGTAACGTACCAAACGAAACCTGATTCTCCCCTAGGCAGCCCCTCCCACCCTGCAGGGCCGTAGTGGGGCAACTCACTTAGTATTTGTGCCGTTTCGGTCCTGCCGATCCCGTGATAACTTAGTGTGGCCATCATGATCCGCTCCCTGATGCTACTCCCGCTCGGCTGTCTATCGATCTCCTGGCTCGCGTTGGGCCAGCCTCCCGCAGCCACCGCCCCCGATCCCGATCGCCTCTACAAACTCGGTCCGGATTCTCTCGAACAGGAAGGCGTGCCCAAGGGCGAAGTGAAAGGCCCGTTCACGCTGCCGAGCCAGGCGTATCCGGGCACGCAGCACACGTACTGGGTTTACGTCCCGGCCCAATACGACAGCAAAACGCCCGCCAGCCTGATGATCTTCAACGATGGCCAGGCCTTCATGAATCCAACCGCGGACATCCGCGCGAAGAACGTCTTTGACAACCTCATCTACAGGCGGGAAATCCCGGTGATGATCGGCGTCTTCATCAATCCCGGCCGCCGACCCGACCAGCCCGAGCCGACGCTGCAGGAATGGGGCGACCGCACGACGAACCGCCCGACCGAATACAACACACTCGACGACAAGTACGCGCGTGTGATCGTCGATGAACTGCTGCCCGCGCTCTACAAGGACTACAACATCTCAAAGAAGCCCGACGACCACGGCATCGGCGGTTCGAGTTCCGGCGCCATCGCCGCGTTCACCGTCGCCTGGGAACGCACCGACCACTTCCGCAAAGTGATCAGCTTCATCGGCAGTTTCGTGGACCTCCGCGGTGGACACGCCTATGCCGACATCGTCGCGAAGTCCGACAGGAAGCCCATCCGCATCTACATGCAGGACGGCCGCAACGACAACCGCGGCATCGGCCGTGACGGCAAGTACAACCAGAATCGCGACTGGTTCTATCAGAACGTGCGTCTGATGAAGGCTCTCACGGCGAAGGGTTACGACGTGAACTACGCGTGGGGCATCAATCGCCACGGATCCAAAATGGGCGGCATGATGTTGCCGGACATGATGCGCTGGCTCTGGCGCGATCATGCGGTCTCCACCGATCCCGAGGACAAAGTCGAGAGGTCCACGCGCGACGTCCCCGCCCCGGTCAAGTAATGCCCGTCGGCCACTCAGCCGATAGCAGGGTGTGTCATCGAGTAGTACCGGCAACAAGATCAACTGGGATGCGCTGCAGGACGCCTATGGACCAGCGACCGAAGTCCCCAAGTGCCTGGAGCGCGTCTGCACCGCAAAGGGCAGCCTGTTCCACGAAGCGCTAGGCGACCTCTGTTCGCGCATCATCCACCAGGGGACCATCTACAGTTCGTCGCCGCCGGCCTGCGCTGTGCTCGTCGACGCGCTCGCCCGCGGACCTGAACCTCCCGTCGAAGAACGCAGCACCGCGTTCATCCAGATCATTTCGGAAATGGCGGCCTCGGCGCGCAAGGCGATCGCGGATGGCCGCGCGATCCCGTGTTGCGCTGGAGGCGATCCCGTCGACGGAGAGGCGATCCGCGCTCTCCTGCTCGAGCACCACGATCTCTTCACCAGCTTCCTCACGAGCGAGGACGTCGAAACCCGCATCGCTGCGGTCGACATCCTGACCGCGTTTCCCGGTCTGCCGCCGCGCGCCCAGCGCACCATCGAGGACTTCTACCGCCGCGAAGCAGATGCTGCCGTTCGCCGCCAGGCCCTCGAGGGCTTGTCGCGGTCGCAACTGCATCCGGATTTCATCGCGGACGCCCTCCGCACCGAACAGGATTCGTTCAACCAGTTCCTGCTGCGGCGCGGCCAAGTCGCCGCCAACGCCGACGCGGCAGACGGAGCCGCCATTAGCGAACTGGTCTCGGAATTCACTACCTGCGACCGCCACGGCGCGGGCCACTATCACGTCGATGGTTCACAGGAATTCTTCAGCACCCTCGCGCTGCTTGGCAAAGATCGCGAAATCACGGCGCTGCTTGAATCGCTGCAGAAAGCCGTGGACGCCGGCGTGATCCGCTGCGTCGCCGAACGCCTGCTCCGCACCGTCTTCGACGACACGCGCATGGGCTGGGGACAAACCAGTATCGGCCGCGACCCTCTGCCCGGCGAAGCGCCGCCCCCGCGTCCGGGCATGCTGGGACTCGCCTTCCGGTCGCTCGGTTTCCTGCTGTTGCACAAACTGTTTCCGCCGGCCGCCCGCTGGCTGATCCGCCGCCGGACCTCCGCCGCCAAAAGCAGCAAGCCCTGGGGCATCGAACGCATCGACTACTGGGGACTCCACGGCGACAGCCCGGACATCCCCATGCGCCTCGACGCCCGTCAGGCGGAAGTCCTGCGCGCCCTTGCCACGAAGCCGGAAGTCTGGAGCTTCCGCACCAATCTCTGGAAACTCTTCGAACTCCCCGATACCGCCGAAGCGCTCGCGCAACTCGTCGACGATCGCACAGCAATCTAAGACTCTTCTGGAGGCTCCGCCACGACGAGAACCTTGTCGATCCGGTTGCCGTCCATGTCCATCACCTCGAACCGGTAACCGCCGGCCGTGAAGTGGTCGCCGGCCGCCGGGATCCGCAGCAATTGCGACAGTACCAGTCCGCCGACGGTCGTAAACCCTTCTTCCCGGACCCCCGCCAGTTCGCGGATCCCCATCGCGTGCAGCAAATCCGCATAGGAAACCCCGCCGTCACTCAACCAACTCCCGTCCTCGCGCTTGATCACTTTGGGACGCGCATCCTCATCCGCCCCGCGGATCTCCCCCATCACCGCTTCCATCAGATCCGACGGCGAAATCACGCCCTGAATCATCGCGTGCTCGTCGATCACCACCGCCAGTTGCTGCCCCGTCTCCTGGAACCGCTCCAGCATATGCAGCGCGGGTGTCGATTCCGGCACCACCAGCGGCCGCTTCGCCAGCGCCCGCAAATCCACGGTGTTCTCACGCAGCCCCAGCAGGATCTCTTTCACATGCACGATCCCGATCAGCTGATCCATCACGCCGTCGCCGATCAGCAGCCGCGAATGGTGGCTCGCGTCAATCTCCCGCACATGCACGTGCCACGGCTCGTTGACGTCCAGCCAGTGGACCTTCTGCCGCGGCGTCATCAGTTCGTTGACCCGCCGGTCCGCAAGCCGGAACACGCCCGACACCATGTCGCGTTCGGCCTTCGCAAACGCGCCCTTCTCGGCGCCTTCGGCCACCAGCACATTGATCTCTTCTTCCGTTACCGTCGCGTCGGCGGAGGTCCGCACGGGGATCACCCGCAGAACGACTTCCGTCGAAAACGTCAGGCTACGCACCAGCGGGGATCCGATCCGCGACAGCGCGCGCATCACCGGCGCCACGCCGCTCGCGATCGATTCCGCATTCCCCAGCGCGATCGCCTTCGGAACCAGTTCGCCGACCACCAGCGACAGATACGTGATGATCAACACCACGATCGTGATCGCGATCGATTCGGCGTGCTCGGCCGCAAACGGCAACTGCAACTGCTTCAAATACGCAGCCAGCCGCTCGGCGATCGTCGCGCCGCCGAACGCACCCGCCAGCGTGCCGATCATCGTGATGCCGATCTGCACCGTCGAGAGAAAGTCGTTGGGATTGTCCGCGAGTTTCAGCGCTGCACGCGCGCCGTGGCTGCCTTCGTCCGCGCGCTGTTTCAAACGGGCCTTGCGCGCGGAAACAACGGCCATCTCCGCCAACGCAAACGCGCCATTAGCAAGGATCAACAGAATGATCAGGGAAACTTCGAGCCCAAGACTGCCCATCTCCCTCTAGTGTCGCGCGCCGGGCGTAACACGCAAGACAGGAAAACAGCTACCCGCGCTTAGGCCGGGATGTGGGCGCGGGCGTGGCTTGCGAGGCAGCGGGTTCGGTCGTGCGACCGGCCAAAGGCTGGATCACCTGGCGTCCGCAGAGTCCCACGCCGGTATTCAACAAGGCGTTCACGAAGTTGTACAGCACCGCGTACACCATCTGCTCATTCACCGGCTGCTTGCCGGGCAGGCGGAATGTCGCAGGCAGTTCCTTGGCGATCTGCAGATGCACCGAATTCGGAACCATGCGGCCCTTCGCGTCCTTCACGTTCGACAGCGCGATGGGCGTCTGCAGCACCATGCCGCTCGTGCCGTCCACGTAGAACTGGCAGCGCGAAAACCAGCCGAGATTGCCGGGATCCGAAGCGTCGAACAGCAGCAACGGCGAAGTACGATCCGACGCCACCACGTCGATTGACATGCTGCGCGGCGAGTCGTTGATCCGGTGTTGGACGCCGGCCTGCTTCATGATGTTCTCGACCGTTTCCGTGTCGAGTTCGAGCAATACCAGCTTCCGTTCGCCTGCCTGGAGTACCTGCATCCGTTTTTATAGTAGCTGACCTCCGCTACTCTAGAAGAAGATGTCTTCCGCGCTGGTGCTGTTCGACATCGACGGCACCCTCATCCGTAAAGCAGGACCCCAACATCGTCTCGCCCTCGAAGCCGCCGCGCATCAGGTGACGGGACTCACCGTGTCGTCCCAGGGGATCCCGACGCAGGGCATGCTCGACCGCGACATCCTGCGCGAAATGCTGATCGCCGCGGGAGCCACGAAGAAACTGATCCGCGAGGCGATGCCCAAAATGGTGCATCTCTCGGAAACCATCTACTCCCGCGAATGCCCGCCGGACCTCACCAAAAAAGTCTGCCCCGGCGCGCGCATGCTGCTCTGGAAACTGCATCGTAAGCAGGTCCCCACGGGACTCGTCACCGGCAACTTCACGCGCATCGCCTGGAAGAAGATGGAACGCGCCGGCCTGCAGCGCTATCTGCATTTCGGCGCCTTCGCAGAACTCGCCGAAAACCGCGCCGGACTCGTGAAAATCGCGCTGAAAGAAGCCCGCGAACGAGGCTGGCTGCACAAACAGACGGTGGTGAGCCTCATCGGCGATCACCCCAACGACATCCTGGCGGCGCGCGCCAACGGCGTGCGATCCATCGCCGTAGCGACCGGCGTGGTGGGCGCCACCGAACTGCGCACCCATACACCCGACATCCTGGTTCCGGACCTGCGCAGCCTGCAGCCGGAAACCCTGCTCCAAGCCTGAGATCAAATGATGAAGTGGAAATCCGTTGTACTCGCCCTGTTCGCCGCGCTCGCGTGGATCCTCTCCACCGCCGGCTGCGCGCATCCCTCGGCGGAGGGTCCGCGGCCCATCGCCATCGCCGGCGCCCGCCTCGAACCAGGTGACGGCAAGCCCGCAATCGACTACTCTATAGTGATCGTCGAGCGCGGCAAGTTCATCGCCGTCGGGCCGCAGGCGAGCGTCCCGATGCCGAAAGAAGCCGTCATCCTGGACGGACTCGGCCACACGCTCGTGCCCGTCGCAGGCGGCACGATCGCCGTCGGACAGCCCGCGAACCTCGACATGAAAGGACCAAAACCCCGCTCGATGCGGGACGGCCAATGGCAGCAGTAGATCAACAGCCGTCGCAGCGCGACACCAGCAAAGCGCAGGCGTTTTCCGTCAAGCGCGCGGAAGTCGAGTTCCACAACTTCGCCTCGCTCGGCGAACCCGAACGCGCGATCGGCAAATACGAAGCGGAAAACATCCGCCGCGGCGAGGTGTTGCGCAATCACCTCGGATTCCTCGACCACCAGCTTTCGCCCTTCCTTGAAATCGGCGCGAATGTCGGCCACACCAGCTATCTAGCCGCTAATGAATACGGCGCTCAGGGATTCGCCCTCGACATTTCCGCGGACTCGCTCCGTTACGGCATCCAACTGCAGCGCTATTGGGGCTACGAACAGGCGCCCGTCCGCGTCGCCGGCGACGCGTTGAACCTGCCGTTCCGCGACGGATCCATGCGCTTCGTGATGGCGTTCCAGATGCTGTCGCAGTTCATGGACATCGAAGCGGTGTTCCTCGAAGTGAAGCGCGTGCTCGCGCCCGGAGGCGTCTTCTTCTTCGCTGAAGAGCCGATGCGCCGCAAGCTGTCGCTGCGCCTCTATCGCTGCCCGTACTACCAGAACATGAAGCCGTGGGAGCGCAAGCTCTCCGACTGGGGCCTGCTCGGCTACCTCGTCCGCGACGTGATCGGCGCGCATCAGGAAGAAAGCTTCGGCATCCGCCAGAACCATCGCATGACGATCCGCGACTGGCACAACCTCGTCACCAAGCACTTCGTGAGTCACGAATATCAGATGTTCGTGCCCGAACGCGGTTGGGGCGAATCGATCCCCAAGGCGATCTTCCGCAAGTTGGACCGGCTTGATTCCGACTGGCTCCCGTCGCGAATGCTCGGCGGCACGCTCGCCGCGTTTTGCAAGAAGGCCGGCGAATACAAGCCCGAGGCCTTCGATATCTCGAAGTTCGAGACTTATCTGCGTTGCCCCGATTGCGGCGGATCCTTGCGCCGTGACGCCGATGAAACGCTGCGCTGCAACGCCTGCACCTATGACGCGCCCAACGAA
Organism: uncultured Solibacteraceae bacterium; assembly: GCA_964627455.1. Classification (GTDB taxonomy): domain Bacteria; phylum Acidobacteriota; class Terriglobia; order Bryobacterales; family Bryobacteraceae; genus F-183. The sequence goes on from CAZVKC010000105.1 coordinate 7,487, forward strand.
GGCGGCGTCTACAACCTGTTGCCCGCCGCCGAACGCGCGGAACTCTATCCCGGCGACCGCGACGATATCATCGACTTCTCGCTGCCCGGTCACGCCGCGCACTTGAAGGAAGGCTGGTTCGAATTGGAGGGGATCCACGGCAACAAGTACCGCTGGATTTCCGACCGCGCGACCGCGGAACTGAAGCGCGTGAAGGATGGTCCGCAGCGGTTGCGCGTGCGCGGCCTCGCGACCGAAACGTTCCTCTCGCAGGGCAGCGGATCCGGCGTCACGCCGACCGTCAAAATCAACGTCAACGGCCAGCAGATTGGATCCTGGAATATCGACCGCACGGGCGTCTTCGTACTCGAGGCCGACGTGCCACATGCGGACGACTACCAGATCGAGATCCAGGCGGCGCCGGTTTGGATGGTCCCCACCGACGATCGCAAGATGTCGGTCAACATCAGCATGATCCGTTTGGTCCCGCGCGACTGATGCTGGCTCGGATTGCAGTTTTGGGTGTGCTGTCCGTGGCGATTGCCGCCGCCCAGCAGCAACAACAACAACAGCCGTTACCGACCGCGAAAGAGCGCTGGCGGAACTACACGCGCGACGCTTTCTATTCGCCCGACCTGTTCTTCGGCAGCGTGATTCCTGCGGCCTTTGACCACTGGAACAACCGGCCGTCGGAATACGGCCAGGGTTGGGACGCTTTCGGCGAACGCACCGCCCGCCGCGCCGCTCAGTTCGAACTGCAGGAGGCGCTTTATCACGCCTCTTCCGCAGCCTTGCGGACTCGAACCACCTACCAGCGCTGCAACTGTTCCGGCTATGGGCGGCGAATCCGGCACGCGATCTCCCGCACGTTTGTGACGCCTTCGGGAACCAGCGGCCGGTTGATCCCGAACATACCGTTGCTCGGCGCCACCTATGGGGGGGCGATGATCGCCACCAACTGGTATCCGGACCGCCTCAGCGCCGTCCGGGACGGGACGCGAATTGCGCACTATCAGGTCGGCGCCAGCGTCGGATTCAACATCCTGCAGGAGTTCGGACCCGAATTGAAGCGCCTCCTGCGCCGCAAGAAGAAGTAGCCCTGGCAAAATTTTGAAGCTTTTTGGACCCCGCTGCGTCTACACTAGGGAATAGGAGTGTTGTTCCTGAAAATGAAGAAGACTTTTCTGTCCCTCTTGCTCCCTGCTGCGATGGCGTTTGCCGGCGGCAACAATGTAACGATGACCGGCTGGATCAGCGACGCGGCCTGCTCGTCGGGCAATGCAAGCTCGGCTCCCGCCAAACGTGATTGCGCCAAGCGCTGCATCGAAAGCGGCGAAGCGGCTGTGTTCGTGGACGAAAAAGAGCAGAAGGTCTACAAGGTTACCGATCAGGCCAAGGCGAAGGCTCACCTCGCCGGCAAGGTCAAGGTAACCGGTTCGCTCGAAGGCGACACCTTCAAACTTGCCTCGATCGAAGACGTCAAGGAATAACGGCAACGCTCCGCGATCTTCCTCAACGTAAGCACGCACAGTAGTACATCAGAAAGGCGTCCCTCCCGCGGGACGCCTTTCGCTATTTCAGTCGGTGGCGGTGTCGGCTTCAGCCGGCGCAGGACTTCAGTCCCGCCCTGACACTAGCTTTTCCATCACCGCCGCATCGCCGACACCGGATCCGTATGGGTGGCCCGCCAGGCTGGAAG
>CAZVKC010000105.1:9264-17486 GCA_964627455.1 uncultured Solibacteraceae bacterium
GGACTCACCCCAAACAACATGCTCGAAATCGCGTGCGCCGCGAACCCCGTCACTAGCGCGCCGGCCACCATGCCGGACCATGCGATCCCCATCCCCTGCCGGACCACCATTTTCAGCACGTCCCAACGCCCCGCGCCCATCGCCATGCGAATCCCGATCTCCGGGATCCGCTGATTCACGGTGTACGACATCACGCTGTACAACCCGGTTCCCGCCAGAATCAGGCAAACCAGCCCCAACACCGCCGTCAACGTCGCCGCGATCTTCTGTCCCAACGTCGCGACCTCGGTATATGCCGCCAGCGGAACCAGGTGCACGCCTGCTGTATTCGGATCCGTCTCCGCCACGATCGCCCGCACCGCGCCGGCGATCCGCGCAGGATCCCCCTCCCGCGTCCGCGCCACGATGTAAATCTGCTCGCTGCCCCCGTAAAACTGTTGAAACGGCAAATAGATGAACGGCTTCGTCTCTTCCGCGGGACTGAACTGCTTGCTGTTCTGGACCACCCCGACCACCGTCAGCCACTTGCCCATCGCGCGGATCCTGCGCCCGACCGCGTTCGCGCCTTGAAAATACCGTTGTTCGAACGCCCGGTTTACGATCACCACCTGTTGCCCTGAAGCCGCGTCATCGCGAGTCGTGAAGTCACGCCCCGCCAGCAGCGGGATCCGCAGAGTCTCGAAATATCCTGGCGAAACCTGTGCCCGGTTCACTGCCATTGACTCGCCCGCCGTCGCCGGAACATAGCCTTCCACTTCGACGATGTTGTATGGACCCGCCGTTTGGCTCAGCGGAACGAAGTCCGTATACGCGGCGCTCTCGATCCGCGTCTGCGCCGTGGACCCCAGCAGCCGCTCGCTCAAGCGCGCCGAAAACTTGCGGATCTCCTCCGGCGAATACCCTGTCGATTCGATAAAGAAGCGTCCCAGCAGCACTCTGTCCGCCTGGAAGCCCGTGTCGAAATGGCGCGCGTTCTGGAAGCTCCGCACGAACAATCCCGCGCCGATCAGCGCCACCGTCGCCAGCGCGACCTCCGCGGCCGCCAGCAAGTTGCGAGCCCGCGTCGATGCGCCCGAACCGCTGTTGCGGCTCCCCTCTTTCAGAACTTCGTTGAGGTTTGCATGCAGGACATACAGGGCCGGCGACGCTCCGGCCAGCACCGTCACAATCCCGCAAGCCAAAGCGGCGAACCCGAGGATCCGCCAGTTGAAACTCAAGCTCGTCTGATGCAGCGGGTACCCGACGTTCGGCGCCAGCGCCACCAGCGACCCCTGCATCCAGAACAGGATCAGGATCCCCAGCACCGTCCCCGCGAATGCTAACGCCAAGGTTTCCATCAGGATCTGTGTCGCCACCCGCGCCCGTCCGGCCCCCAGCGCCGCGCGGATCCCGAACTCCCGTTGCCGCCCTACCGACCGGGCCAGCAGCAGGTTCGCGACATTCGCGCATACAATCAGCAGCACCACCAGAGACACGCCAAACAGGATCAGCAGCGGCTTGTGCAGCGCCTCGTTGATCCCGTTGTGCTCGTCCGCCGGAGCCAGCACCGTCGCACCAACGCCCTGATTCGACCTGGGATACGCCGATTCCAGCCGTGCCGCCAGCGTCCGGGCCTCGGCCGCCGCCTGTTCGACGCTCACTCCCGGACGCAACCGGCAAATGGCGTTGAACGCGCCCCGCTGCCCTCGATTTGCGAACGCCCCGCGATCCATCAGTCCCAGTGCAGGACCCATCGTCGCCGGGATCCACATATCGAACCGCAACACCGGCGAGGATCCGCGAAAGTCCGCCGGCGCCACGCCGATAATCGTCACTGGCTGCCGGTTCACCGGAACCGCGGTTCCCACGATCGCCGGATTCGACTGAAACACCTCTTTCCAAAGACGGTGACTGATTACCGCCACGGGATGCGCGCCCAGCGCGTCCGAATCTTCTTCCGCCGTGTACAGCCGCCCAACCTGCGCGGTCACTCCCAACACCGAGAAGTAGTTCCCGCTGACGAGTTCCCCCCAGACCAGTTGCGAAGCCTGCGCGTCACCGCCGAGCGTAAACGAACTCTGCCGGTGCACTGCCAGACCCGAAATCCCCGACATCTGCCGCTGGAAATCCCGGTAATCCGGCCACGAAATGCTCGTGCCGCCGTTCGGAGCCGAAGGCGTCACCATCTCCAGCACCGCCAACTCGTTGGTCCGGCTGGCTCCGGAAAAAGGATGGTAGAGGACCGATTGCATCCATGAGAACACCGTCGTGGTGCAGGCCAGGCCGAGTCCAAGGGTCGTAATCGCGACAATCGAAAAGCTCGGATTCCCCAGCAGCACCCGGATGCCGAACCGGAGGTCTTGGAGCAGGTGTCGCATAACTGGTTTCATACGATAGCAATCGCGAGGCCAAATCCGGGATTCCCCGTTTCCGCAGGAAATCTCCCCAGCGGCGCGGCAGCCCCTCTCGATATCGAGCAAATAACTGTCCGTTTCCGAACAGGACTAGCGCTCGAGCATCGCGGCGATCTTCCGGAACCCGCGTCGGCGCGCATGTTCCAACGGCGTAATCCCGTCGCGATCGCCCAAATCCCGTCGCGCCCCGTGATCCAGCAGCAGCCGCACGATCCGCTGATGCCGTGGACCTCCGTCCGACAGCACGATCGCTTCAAGCAGCGCCGTCCAGCCCAGGTTGTTCACGTGGTTGACGTTGCTGTCGGTATGCTCCAGCAGGAACTCCACCGTCTCCATGTGGCCGCGTTCGCAAGCCGGGATCAGCGCAATCCCGCCGTACCGGTTCGTGATGCGTGTATTCGCCCCTGCTTTCCACGCCAGTTTCAGAATCTCCAGATACCCCGCCGCGCCCGCATACAGGAACGGACTATCCTTCCGGTTGTCCTGCAGATTGACGTCGGCGCCGGCCTCGATCAGTGCTTTCGCCGCCGCGACATGGTTCCGCTGGGTCGCGGCCAGCAGCGCGGTGCGTCCCTCGGCGTCCCGGGAATTCAATAATCCCGGCGCCTCCCCCAATACCGCGCGGACCCTGCCCGCATCGCCCGCCTCGGCAGCCGCGATCAGCGGATTCTCCCCGGTCAGCAACGCCAGCAACAACATAGTGATCAACGCGTCGCTCCTGCACGCTCCAGCAAATCCGCGACCTCCCCGTGCCCCCGCCGGCGAGCCCATGCCAGCGGAGTCGCCCACGGCGGATCGTCCGGAACATTCGTCTTCGCCCCGCGCGACAGCAGGAACTCCACCATTGCCGCCTGCCCGAACTTTGCCGCCCAGCCCAGCGGCGTCGAGCAAATGTCCTCGTCGCGAGCATGAATATCCGCGCCGTGATCCAGGAACCAGCCCGCGCGCTCGACGTCTCCCCGGCGGGCGAACTCATGCAGCGGCGTTTGCTCCAGCCAGTTGCGCTGGTTCGCATTCATGCCCCTGTCGAACAAAAACTCGCAAAGCTCCCGCGATTTCGGAGCCCCCGGCATGAAGCGCGCCGCCAGGTCGGGCTGATACCGCAGCATCAGCCGGATGAAGCTCTCCTTGTCGTTCGACGTGGCGTTCGAAAACGCCTCGGGATCATTGGCAAGCGCCGGATTCGCGCCAAACATCGCCGCCGCGGTCTTCGTATCCCCGTAATACGCGAGCAGGTGGACCTCCCGGTACGACCCGTAAGAAGCCAGCAAATCCACCATCGCCTCGTCTTCGTTCGAGATCGCGATGCTCATCGCGTCAGCCGAGCTTTCCACCGGCGGACTCGGAAATGCGCCGTGTTCCAGCAGCAACCGCGCCACCTCGTGATGCCCGTTGTAAACCGCGGAATACAGCGCGTTCCCCTTTGGCGCGATGCCCTCTTCCGGCAGATTCGGATCCGCGCCGCGCGCGAGCAGCAACCGCACGATCTCGATATGTCCCCGCGCAGCCGCGTTGCGCAGCGGAGTCCCCGAACCGATGTAATAGGTGATGTACTCGGACGGCCGGTTGGCCAGGCCCGGATCCTCGTCGAGCAACTGCCGGACCCGGTCCAGGTCGCCCATGTGACAGGCGGTGTTGATATCGACGTAGGCCCCGCGTTGGATTACATGCGCCAGAATGTCGCGGGGTTTCGCCGGGACATCCTCCGGGACATCGCGCCAGCCGCGGAAATTGTAGTCGCCGTTGTACAGCTGAATCGGTTTGGCGCGATCTGCGCGCCGGGCCTCGAGGTTGGCTCCGCGGGCGAGCAATTCGTCGATCAGCTCCGGCTGTCGCGTCATCACGGCCCAGTGGATCGGCTGGTTCGAAAACCGGTCGCCTTCGTGCAGCAGCGAGGGATCCGCGTCGAGCAGCGCAAGCACGGCCCCGATGTCCCGGCTCCGGATGGCGGCCGCGACAGCGTCCCCGCGCGGCGACGCCTTCTGCACGGTCGCCAAAGTCCCGGAAAGGTACGCCTCCAACTCGCCGTACCCGCGATCCCGCGCGATGTCCATGAGCCCGTCGTTAACGGCCAGTCCGAGTGGATCCGCCCCTCGCTCGAAGAGCAGCCGGACGATCGCCAGCCGGTTCTCCCGCACCGCGAAGTACAATGGAGTCCGGTAGTGGCAATGAGTTCGGACCAACGCCGGGTTCGCGTCCAGCATGGCCCGCACGCCGTCCAGGTCGTCTGCGAGAATTGCCTGGAACAGGTTCCAGACCTCGATGCCGGTTCCGGTCGCCCAGAGCAGGGGGCGGTCCGTTTTCAGTTCGTCCGGTTGCCTCATCTCTACAGCATCGCAGAATTGTGGAAAACCGCATTTGACAAGTTGACATAGGATTCGGTAGACTCTTATTGTTTGGCGAGTAGTGAACTACTCTCGCGCTACCGCTCCGTGATTACTCGCCCTCTTCTGGTGCTGTTTTAAAGAAGAGGCATCCGAAAGGAAGTCCGGAGCCCGGCAGAGAGTTGGTCCCAATACCGAGGCGGACATGCGCCGTCCGAGGCAAGGACCAGTCGAAAAGCCCTCGCAAATTCAGGCAGTTAGCCCTCGCGGTGAACAAAGCCTGACTCTGGAAGCGAAAACTTAGGATTGCTCACGCCGCTTGAGGATGTTTCTGCGCGCCTGTTTGCACGGGCTGCAGCGAAATGTCTGGAAGTGGTTGAAATTAAAGAGGAAGTTCGTGCCGACGTTTAACCAACTCGTTCGGAAAGGCCGCACGCCGATCCGCTACAAAACGGCCAGCCCCGCACTGCAGAGCTGCCCCCAGCGCCGTGGTGTTTGCACCCGCGTGTTCACCACGACCCCGAAGAAGCCGAATTCGGCGCTTCGCAAGGTCGCCCGTGTCCGTCTCACCAACGGCATCGAAGTGACCAGCTACATCCCGGGTGTGGGTCACAATCTGCAGGAGCACTCGATTGTGCTCATCCGCGGCGGCCGCGTGAAGGATCTTCCTGGTGTGCGCTATCACATCGTCCGCGGTACTCTCGATACCGCCGGTGTGGCTGGCCGCCAGCAGAGCCGTTCGAAGTACGGCGCCAAGCGTCCCAAAGGCGGAGCTGCTGCTCCGGCAAAGAAGAAGTAAGGAGCTGATCGAAACTCATGCCACGTAGACGTAGAGCTGAAGTCCGCGAAATCCTCGCTGATCCCATCTACAACTCCACCCTGTGTGAGAAGTTCATCAACTCGATGATGTGGGACGGCAAAAAGGGCACCGCGCAGCGTATTTTCTATAGCGCGATGGAAAAGCTCGGCGAGCGCGCCAGTGACGAGCCCTTGAAGGTTTTCAAGAAGGCTGTCGAAAACTGCAAGCCGCTCCTCGAAGTGAAGTCCCGCCGCGTGGGCGGCGCCAACTACCAGGTGCCGATCGAAGTCCCGCAGAACCGCCGCACCTCGCTGGCGCTGCGCTGGCTCATCAGCAACGCCCGCTCCCGCCCGGACAAGAACATGGCCGACAAGCTGGCCAATGAATTGAATGACGCCGCGAACCTTCGCGGTGGCGCGATCAAGAAGAAGGACGACGTACATCGTATGGCCGAGGCCAACAAGGCCTTTGCCCACTATCGTTGGTAATCCATGGCTCGCACTGTACCGTTAGAGAAATGTAGAAACATCGGCATCATGGCCCACATCGATGCCGGTAAGACGACTACCACGGAGCGCATCCTCTACTACACCGGCCGTACGCACAAGATCGGTGAAGTGCACGAGGGAACCGCGACGATGGACTGGATGGCCCAGGAGCAGGAGCGTGGTATCACCATCACCTCCGCTGCGACGACCTGCCAGTGGCGCGACATCCACATCAACATCATCGACACTCCCGGCCACGTGGACTTCACGGCTGAAGTGGAGCGCTCGCTGCGTGTTCTCGACGGCGCGGTTGCGGTTTTCGACGCGGTTGCCGGTGTGCAGCCCCAGTCGGAAACGGTGTGGCGCCAGGCGGACAAGTACAAGGTTCCGCGCATCTGCTTCATCAATAAGATGGACCGGGTTGGCGCGGACTTCTATCACGCGGTGGAGACGATCGTCGATCGCCTCGGCGCTCGTCCGGTGCCGATCCAGATCCCGGTTGGCGCGGAAGAAAAGTTCCAGGGCGTCGTCGATCTGATCAAGATGAAGGCGCGCATCTGGCGCGACGAAACGCTGGGCGCGAAGTACGACGATGTCGACATCCCGGCTGACCTGGCCGAAAAGGCGCAGGAATACCGCGAAAAGCTCGTGGAAGCGGTCTCCGAAGTCGACGAATCTCTGTTCGAAAAGTTCGTTAACGGCGAAGCGATCTCCGAAGCTGAAATCGTGAAGGGCCTCCGCAAGGCGACCCTCGAGCAGAAGGTCTTCCCGGTGATCTGCGGTTCCTCGTTCAAGAACAAGGGCGTGCAGAACATGCTGGACGCGGTTTGCGACCTGCTGCCGCACCCGCTCGATGTTCCTTCGATCACCGGTACCGATCCGGACGACAAGAGCAAGGAACTCACCCGTGAAGCGTCGGACGCGGCTCCGTTCTCGGGCCTCGTGTTCAAGATCATGACCGACCCGTTCGTGGGTCAGTTGTGCTTCATGCGCGTCTACTCGGGCCGTCTGGCAACGGGCGACACGATCTACAACGCCGCCAAGGGCAAGCGCGAACGCGTCGGCCGCCTGGTGAAGATGCACGCCAACAAGCGCGAAGAGATCCAGGAGATCCTCGCCGGCGACATCTGCGCCGTGGTTGGTTTGAAGATGGCGCAGACCGGCGACACGATCTGCGACGAAAAGAATCCGGTGTTGCTCGAGTCGATCGACTTCCCCGAGCCCGTGATTCAGCTCGCCGTCGAGCCGAAGACCAAGGCTGACCAGGAAAAGCTGGGCATGGCGATCCAGAAGCTGGTCAACGAAGATCCGACGCTGCGCGTGAATACCGACAAGGAAACGGGTCAGACCATCCTTGCCGGCATGGGCGAACTGCACCTCGAAATCATCGTGGACCGCATGAAGCGCGAGTTCAACGTGGAAGCGAACGTCGGCAAGCCGCAGGTCGCCTACCGCGAAACGATTCGCAACATGGCGGAATACGAATACACCCACAAGAAGCAGACGGGTGGTTCGGGTCAGTACGCGAAGGTCAAGTTGCGCGTTGCGCCGCTCGAAGGCGCTGAGTTCGAATTCGCCAACAAGATCGTCGGTGGCGCGATTCCCAAGGAATTCATCACCGCGGTCGAAAAGGGCGTCAAGGAAGCGTTCGAAGGCGGCGTGCTCGCCGGCTACCCGCTCTCCGGTGTCCGCATCGAAGTGTTCGACGGCGGCTATCACGAAGTCGACTCGAGCGAAATGGCGTTCAAGATTGCTTCGTCCATCTGCGCGAAGGAAGCCTTCCGCAAGGCGAAGCCGGTGATCCTCGAGCCGGTCATGAAGATCGAAGTCGTGGTGCCCGAAGAGTACACCGGTCCGGTGAACGGCGACCTGATTTCGCGCCGTGGCCGCATCGAAGGCACGGAAATCCGCGGCGGCACCTACATGATCAAGTCGATGGTCCCGCTGAGCGAAATGTTCGGCTACGCGACCGACCTCCGGTCGAAAACGCAGGGCCGCGGTAGTTTCACGATGCACTTCGGTCAGTACGAAGAAGTGCCGCGCAATCTGGCCGAAGAAATCGTCCAGAAGGTGCAAGGGAAGGGCTAACCGGCCCTTCGAGGCAGAGGCTGCTAAGTTTCCAGAACATAGGAACCAGGAAAGAAACCAATGGCGAAAGAGAAGTTTGACCGCAGTAAACCGCACGTGAACGTCGGCACCATCGGCCACATCGATCACG
>CAZVKC010000106.1:0-5488 GCA_964627455.1 uncultured Solibacteraceae bacterium
CTTTCCCAGGGTGTCCGATACGTACCTTGAGGGATCATGAGAGTCTCCACCAAGATGTACAGCGCCGTGGGCGGCATGGCCGCCGCAGGGTTGCTTTCCGCCTCTATCTGCGCCATCTACCTCCATTCGTTATCGAGAGAACTGGACGCAGCCATCGGCGAGACCGCCGTGAAGATCGACCGGGTGGACTCGTTGCGCGCGCGGGCCTGGGAGATGGTCGCCTCGACGCGGGGGGCCTTTGTGGCCGCGACACTCGTCGAGCAGGATCAATTGGAGCGGGACGCCGCCTACTGGGAGACATCGAGGACCCGAGCGCAGGAACTGCTGCGGGAATTGCGCCCGCTGGTGCATACGCCGGAAGAGGAGCAGTACCAGTCTTCGCTCGAAACGGCGTTGCGTGAGATGGAACCAGCCGGACAGCGATACCTGCGGGCGTGCAAGAGCGGATCCCTGCTCGAACTGGGAGACGAAACGCGCAGGATCAACGCGCTGGCCGAGAGCATCAACAAGGCCGGGTGGGACTTCCGGGTCCGGGAGATCCAGATGCTCGAACAGGCGGGGGCGCGGGCCGGGGCGCTCGAAAAGCAAAGCAACGCCGTGAGTACGGTGCTGGGAGGACTGCTCGCGCTGGCGGGTGTGCTGGGCGTCCTGTCGGTCCGTAAGATGAACCGGACGCTCGAGAAAACCGTTGGGGATCTGACCGAGAGTTCGCGGCATGTGGCCTCGACTGCATCGCAGGTTTCCACGTCGAGCGAGTCGCTGTCACAGGGGGCCACCGAGCAGGCGTCGTCACTCGAGGAGACGACGGCGTCGACCGAAGAAATTCGGGCGATGGCCGCCAGCAACCGGGACAACGCGCAATCGGCCGCCGTCCTGGTGTCGGAATCGCAAACCCGTTTCGAGCAGACCAACGATGCGCTGGATCATATGGTGCGGGCGATGGGGGCCATCGACACGCAAAGCGGCAAGATCGCGAAGATCATCAAGGTGATCGACGAGATTGCGTTCCAGACCAATGTACGGGCGCTCAATGCAGCGGTAGAAGCGGCGCGGGCCGGAGAAGCCGGCCTGGGTTTCGCGGTGGTGGCGGAAGAGGTCCGGAACCTCGCGCAACGCTGTTCGCAAGCCGCGGCGGAAACGACGGTTCTGATCGAGGAATCGATCGCGAAGTCGCGTGATGGACGGTCGTGCGTGGACGATGTCGTGGAATCGATCCGCGCGATCACCAGCGAGGTGACGCGCGTGCGCACGCTGGTGGATGAGGCCCATCAGGGCAGCAAGGAACAGGCGCACGGCGTGGAGCAGATCAGCGCGGCGATGGGCCAGATGGAGAAGGTGACGCAGCGCACGGCGGCCACGGCGGCAGAAAGCGCGTCCGCGAGCGAGGAACTCCGTGGGCAGTCCGAGGCGTTGCAGACGATCGTGAACGAGTTGCAGATGCTCGTTGGAGCAAGAGCCTGACGCGCATACAATAGCGGCAGTGAAGACACTTTTCATCCTGCTGGCAGCGGCCACTCAGATCCTGCCGGCGCAAGTCGGCCAGGCGGAGATGGACGCCATTTACCGTGAGGTCCGGACGCCGTTCAAGTACGGCATCGTACTGCCTGCGCCGCCGGGCAAGAAGATTGACTGTCCGAACATCTTTCGCTATCGCGGCAAGTGGTACATGCTGTACGTGCAGATGGAGAACAATCCGGCCGGGTATGTGACACGGCTTGCCGAAAGCGACGATCTGCTGCATTGGCGTGAACTGCCGGGCAATGTGCTCGACCGCGGCGCTGCCGGTTCATGGGACGCGGCGCAGGCAGCCGGCGGCTTCGCGTTGCACGACCTCGAGTGGGGCAGGAACGGGATAGAGAAGCATGACGGCAAGTATTGGATCTCGTACCTGGGCGGTCCGAATCCGGGATACGAGACGCCGCCGTTGTCGATCGCACTCGCTTCCTCGGCGGATCCGATTCGCGGACCGTGGCAGCGCGGCGCCGGGCCGGCATTGAGCGTGACGGATCCCGACGCGCGGCCGACCGAGCGCAGCCGGCTCTACAAGAGTTTTGTGTTCCGAGATCCTGCGCGAACGCTCGGCCCGCCGTTCGTGATGTTCTACAACGCGCATTCGGAGAAGGACAGCGAACGCATCTTCGTGGCCGTGTCCGATGACATGCGCAAGTGGAAACGGCATGGGTCCACGCACGTGCTCAGCAATGAACCGCCTGCGGGCGCGCGGGGCACGGTGATCTCGGGCGATCCGCAGATCGTGCGCATCAACGGGCTGTGGGTGATGTTCTACTTCGGGGCCTTCTGGAAGCCGGGCGCGTTCGACACGTTTGCCGCCTCGCGCGACCTGGTGAACTGGACGAAATGGACCGGTCCTGACCTGATCGCCTCATCGGAGCCTTGGGACAACCAGTTCGCACACAAGCCGTGGATGCTGAAATATCGCGGCGTGGTGTACCACTTCTATTGCGCGGTGGACAAGGCCGGCAACCGGCAGATCGCGCTGGCGACATCAGTGGACCTCAAGGGCAAGTAGCCGCGTTGTCTGGCGAGCCGATTGCACTTCTCTACGACAAGGGAAGGAGGCGACGGCGATGTTCCAGGACGTCAAGCGTCAGATCGCGATGGTGTGCGTCGTTTCGCTCCTCGGCGCGACACAGACCACCTGCGCCAGCCGGCAGGCTCCCCTGCCCCGGACTCAGCCAGCGCCAGAGGTATTCGAGCCGCTGCAGGCCGACTTGCGGAAGTCGTACCTGGAATTGTTCGAGACCGCAAGCAGGCTTGAGTATTCGGCGGCGCAACTCGAACGGATGCGCGGGTACCTGAAAGAAGCGCAAGGATACTGCAGCGGGCGCTTTGCGGATTCCGCGAAAACGTACGAGCACGAGGTGTCCACGGCACAGGATGGACTGAAGCGGTCCGGCATCACGGACGCGGAACGGCACGACTTGCATTGCCGGATCCAGGACCAGTTGTCGCTCAAGAATCAGGCCGAGATCATCTCGAAACATGCGATCCCGGTGGCTTACGACAACAAGTTCGCGAAACTGGAAATCATCGAGCATTGGCCCGCGGAACAGAAGCGGATCCAGGAGGCCGTGACCAGCGGATCGTATCGCAACCGGCCCTGGGCGGACGTCGAAGACATCGGGTTCCGCAAGATCGAGCCGAATCAGAAAGACGACATCAAAATGGGGCAGGACGCGATCAGGGAGATGAAGATCGCGGGCCTCATGCTGCGCGAACTCGAGAACGAAGAAGTCAACCGCTATGTGCGGAACCTCGTTTCGAAGATCACGCCAAACACGGACCTGCAGGTTCCGCTGCAGGTGACGGTGCTCGACTCGCGCGAAGTGAACGCGTTCGCGCTTCCGGGCGGGTTCATCTACATCGAGCGGGGCTTGCTGGAAGCCGTCGAGGACGAGTCGCAACTGGCGGGCGTGCTCTCTCATGAACTGTCGCATGTGGTGCTGCGGCACGGGCATAAGCTGATGCGTCGCGCCACAATCGCAGCCATCATCTATCAAGCCGCGCAGGTTGCGACCATGATCGCGACCGGCGGCGTGATCGGCATCGGCACGTACTACGCCCTGCAGTACGGCTTCTTCGGCCTGGGACTGACGCTCAACCTCGCGCTCATCGGCGTCAGCCGCGATTACGAGAAAGAGGCGGATACGCTGGGGATCCAGTATGCCTGGAAGTCCGGCTACGATCCCGGCGGCTTCGTGCGGTTCTTCGACAAGATGGCGACTCGGGAAGGATACGTGAACGGCGCAAGCTGGTTCCGGACGCATCCGCCGTTTTACGACCGGATGGTGGGATCGCAACGCGAGCAGATGTACCTGGGACGCAAGCCGGAAGCGGTGCTCAACACCACGGAGTTCGCACGCATGAAAGAGGCGTTAAAGAAGAGCACGCGCAGAGCGGAGAAGGAAGGCAAGGGGAAGCCCAGCCTGCTGGTGAAGGAGCAGGGCTGTCCTCCGCCGGCGAAGTTGCTGTACGAACCCGACAAGCCGATCGAGACGATCTGTTCCACTCAAGGCCGCCCGCAGTGATCGAAGTCGCAGGCTCGTGAGGTGCGAAGTGCGATGGCGCCTGTAGGACAGACCTCCGCGCACTCGACGGCGCTCTTGCGCAGGCCCTCGGCGAACGACTCACCGAACGGGACGGCCACCGCGACATCGAAGCCTCGTCCGGCGATGTGGAGTCCCAGTGGTTCGCCGGCTCGCGCGGCAACGCGAACACACGCGTTGCACATGATGCACTTGCCGGGTTCGTAGATCACGTCAGGATGCGAATCGTCTTGCGAGAAGCGGCGGCGGTCACCTGCGAAACGCGCAAGGTCCACGGCGTGTTCCGTAGCGAGGATGCGAATGCGGCACCCTCCAGCTTTGCGGCACCCACAACTCATGCAGCGGCGGGCCTCGCGATGGGCGGCGGCATCGGTGAGTCCGAGATCGATCTCTTCGAAGGTCATCACGCGGCGTTCGAGCGGGATCTCAGGCATCGGGACTCGCGCGGCTTGCTCGATAGCTCGAAACATCGTGGCGCGCTCCATCTCGTCGACCGGCTTCATGGCGACGTCGGTCATATGCGGCTCGCCGGTGAGGGCCTCGCCGCGCAGATGCTGATCGATGGAGAAGGCGGCCATGCGTCCGGCGGCGACGGCGCGCACGGCGAGGTCCGCACCCAGCACCGCGTCGCCTCCTGCGAAGACGCCGGGCAGGTTGGTGGCGAGCGTGTGCTCGTCGGCAGCGATGCCCCACTTCGTCACGTGCAGACCTTCTGTTGTGGCGAGGTTGCGCTGCACGGACTGTCCGACGGCGGCGATGACGGCGGAGCATTCGAGCAGGAACTCGGCCCCTTCGACGGGCACGGGACGGCGGCGTCCGGATGCGTCGGGTTCGCCTAGAGCCATGCGCTGGCAAGTCAGCAACAGTCCGTGATCGCCGACGCCTCGCGTGATGCACACCGGCGCGGCGAGGAACTGGATTTCGACGCTCTCGGTCTCCGCGCCTTCTACTTCTTCCATGAGGCACGGCATTTCCTGACGCGTGCGTCGATAAAGGACTCTCACGTGACGCGCGCCGAGCCGAACCGCGCTGCGCGCGCAATCCATCGCAGTGTTGCCGCCGCCGATGATCACGACATCGCGGCCGATGGCGGGCGGATCGCCTTTCGCAATGCGTTCGAGGAACTCGAGGCCGGAGATTGCGAGATCCTCACCGTCGCAACCGAGGCTCTGCGACAACTGCGCGCCGATGGCGACGAAGACGGCATGGTGGTTGGCGCGAAGGTCGGCGAGCGTGAAGTCCACGCCCCAGCGCTGATTCATGCGGAACTCTGCGCCGAGATCGCGTATCGCGCGGATCTCGGCATCAAGCGCGTCTTTGGGAAGCCGGTACGCGGGGATCCCGTAACGCAGCATGCCGCCGGGTTCCGGGGCTGCATCGTAGAGCGTGCAGTCGTGGCCTTTCTGCTGCAGGAAGTATGC
>CAZVKC010000106.1:5588-7666 GCA_964627455.1 uncultured Solibacteraceae bacterium
AGGTTCGAGCCCTTTGACGTGGCAGAGCGTGGGGATGCGGATGCCGAGCCATTCGGCGGCCTGCAGAATGGTCGTGCCGGGCGGGACTCGAATCGTCCGGTGATCGATGGTGATGGAGATGGGATCCATGCGTCAAATCACCTCGATGGCGTTGTCCTTGCACGCCTGGAAGCACATGTCGCAGCGAGTGCAGAGGTCCGCGTCGATCTCGTGTTTCTGATATGGACGCGACGTGATCGCGCCGACCGGGCATGCCTGTGCGCAGAGAGTGCAGCCGATGCACTTGTCTTTGATGACGCGGTACTCGATGAGCGCGGCGCAGCGTCCGGCGGGACAGCGATGGTCGCGCAGGTGGGCTTCGTATTCGTCGCGGAAGTAACGCAGCGTCGTGACCACGGGATTGGGCGCGGTTTGCCCGAGCCCGCAGAGGCTGCCGCGGCTGACGTAATCGGCGAGGGTTTCGAGTTTCTCGATGTCGTCCCGCCGGCCTTTGCCTTCGCAGAGGCGGTCGAGGATTTCGAGCATGCGTTTGACGCCGATGCGGCAGAAGGTGCACTTGCCGCAGGACTCTGCTTGTGTGAAGCGAAGGAAGAATCGCGCCATGTCGACCATGCAGTCGCGGTCGTCGAGGACCACGAGTCCGCCGGAGCCCATGATGGCGCCGGTGCTGGCAAGTGCGTCGTAGTCGATGGGCGTGTCTGCAAGGCTCGCGGGGATGCAGCCGCCTGAGGGTCCGCCGATTTGCACGCCTTTGAAGGTGCGTCCGGCTTTGACGCCGCCGCCGATCTCTTCGACAATCTCGCGAATCGTGATCCCCATCGGGACCTCGATCAACCCGCCGTACTGGATCTTACCGGCGAGCGCGAAGACCTTCGTGCCTTTGCTGGTGGCGGTTCCGAGTGCGGCGAAAGCTTCCGCGCCGTGACGCAGGATCCACGGGACGCAGGCGAGAGTCTCGACGTTATTGATGACGGTTGGACATCCGCGGAAGCCGCTTTCCGCCGGATACGGAGGACGCAACTTCGGCATGCCGCGCTGGCCTTCGAGAGAGAGGATGAGCGCAGTCTCTTCGCCGCACACGAATGCGCCCGCGCCTTCACGGACTTCGAAGTGAACGCCTTCGAGGAGTCCACGATCGGAGGCTTGCGTGAGAGCCCGGCGGATGCGCTTGACGGCGAGCGGGTATTCGGCACGGATGTAGAAGAAGCCTTCCGTCGCGCCGATGGCGAAGGCTGCGATGGCGAGTCCTTCAATGACGCGGTGGGGATCGCTTTCGAGCACCAGGCGATCCATGAACGCACCGGGGTCCCCTTCGTCGCCGTTGCAGATGACGTATTTTGTGGCGGAGGGTTGCGCGCGGGCGATGGTCCACTTGCGGGCGCTGGGGAAGCCGGCGCCGCCGCGGCCGCGGAGTCCAGCCGCTTCGATGGTGGCGATGACGGCTTCAGGGGTGGACTCGGCGCGGGCCTTGCGGAGCGCCTCGTAACCGCCGCGCGAGATGTACTCGTCGAGGTTTTGCGGGTCGATCTGGCCGCAGTTCTCGAGGACGATGCGTCGCTGCTTGGCGAGATATTTTGAAGGCCCTGGGGCCGTGGTGATGCGGCCGCCGCCGGGGATCCAGGTTCGCGTGTAATGCTTCCTTGCGATCTGGCGGGCGTCGTCCGGAGTCACGTTGCCGTACAGGGTCGTGCGACCGTCGTCCTCGAGGACCTCGACCATCGGCTCGCGATGACACATGCCGTTGCAGCCGACCACCTTCACGACCTTGGCTGCGCCGGTGTCCATGAGGGCATCAAACACCGGCACCGCGCCACTGGCCACTCCGCAGGAACCCATTCCGACACGTATCTCGACGGCGCGATGGCGGATCATGACGCGGGCGTCTCCTGCTCGATACCGATGGCTGCGACGGCAGACGATGGCGTGAGGCGGCCTGCTGTACGTTCGTCCACCATCAGCACAGGCGCGAGGCTGCAGCAGCCGAGGCACGCGGCTTCTTCGATCGTGTACTTGCGGTCGGTGCTGGTGTCAGCGCCGTCGGGGATCCCCAACTGGCGGCGGAGTTCCTCGGTGATAGG
>CAZVKC010000106.1:7766-12990 GCA_964627455.1 uncultured Solibacteraceae bacterium
AACTTCGAGTCCTCTTGCGCTTTCTTCTGGAGTTGCAGGATTGCCGCGTCTTCTCTGGGCTTGCGATAGCGCGCGACGCCGTAATCGGCGGTGAGGACGAGAATGCAGAGGATGCCGACCGCGGCCGCAACCCGGGCAAGCAGGAGTGCGCGTATCTTTTGGACTTCGCGCGTCACACGAGCGCTCCTTTGCGCGGTTCGCGAGGACACGCCGCGTAGCAGCGCGCGCAGTAGAAACAGTCTTTCCGCACCGCGCGCATCTTGTCGATGGCGCCGTAGGGGCAGGCCTCCGTGCACAAGCCGCAGTCGAGTTCCTGATCGGGCGTGATGGTGACGCCACGCTTGGCGACGCGCGAGATCCACGCCAGTAGTCCGCCGTACGGGCAGAGCCACCGACAATATGGGCGTCCCACAAACATCCCCAGCACGAGGAACGCGCCGCCCAACAGCATCATATGAGCGAAGCCTTCGCGGCGAAAGAAGCCGACAAAGGGATCGAAACGGCAGATGAGGAAGTTGCGCGTCAACGCAGGCTGGATCGCAACGGCGATCGCGGCGGCGAGGTAGACGTACTTCAGCATGCTGAGCGCGGTGTCGAGTTTGCGCGGCACCTGCACGGGCTTCAACACGACGAGCTCCTGGATCGCGCCGAGTGCGCAGACGCCGCCGCAGAAGGCGCGTCCGAAGAAGGCAGCGACGACGAGCGGCAGGAAGAAGACCGCAATCACGACAATCGGGATCGAATACGTCGGATCCGCAAGCGCGACCGCGACGTTCTGAATGGACCCCACCGGGCAAACGCAACCTTCGCGATAGAAGCCGAAATACGCGAGGCAGGCGGCAGTCAACGCGAGCACCCAGCGGCGATCGCGCTTCGACAACACGAGCCAGACGTTGACGCCCATCGCCGCGGCGAGCAGCACGACGTCGAGGATCTCGAGCCACGCGGCGCGCGGACGCGGCTTCTGCACCGGCGGCGTCACGTAGTTCCCGCCAATCGTCTTCTCCTGCGGGGCCGTGTCGACGGGGCGGTCATAGTGGACGGCCTGAGCCGTCGCAACGGCCGCAGCCGCGAGGAAAACGAGAACCAGCAGGACCCGCGTCATGGGGCGGTTCCCACTGGCGCGGCTTTCCGATGCGTCAACGCATCCTCAACCGGCTTCTGCACGAGCGCGCTCTTCGGGCAGGCGTTGGAGATCGCACAGCGATTGCAGTTCACACACAGGTCGTGGCGGACCTGCAACACGATGGATCCGAGTCCCAGCGGTTCCTTGCAGCCCTTCACGCACTTGCCGCAACCGTCACACTTGTTCTCATCGATGATGTACTCGTAGAAGTTGTTGGCCGGATCGCTGGGGTCCACGAGGCCGATGGGCTGGCGCTTGATCGCATCGCGCGGGCAGGCCTTTTCACTGGGGAGTCCCTTTTCATCGACCGCGCTTTTGATGTTGAAGTACGCGGGACAGATGTAGCAGCGGCCGCATTCGGAGAAGTTGTTGACGGCGCGGACAGCCGATTGCGCGACCACGCATTCGGTGGTGCAGAGGTTGCAGACTTCGGCCGCAGTTTCACCAAGACGGCTGTTCACGCAGCGCGAGGCGTCGACCTGCCAGACGATCTGGCCGTGCGCTTTCTGTACGAGAAAACCTGCGACGCCGGCGAGTCCTGCGACGACGGATCCTCGCAACAGATCGCGACGTTTTGTTCCCTCATCGCTGCTGCTCATGTTGTCGTTTCCTCAAAGGCCAGGATTTCGAGCCGCACGGTGTCGGCAACGTAGACGCGGCCACGGCGGTCGACGGCAAGGTCCATGTTCTTGCAGTTTTCGTCGAAGGTGGTTTCACCGGCGATGACGGCAAGCAGGGTCCCATCACGGCGGTACGCCTTCACTCGCGGACCCGCCTTTTCAGTGGTGTAGAGATTGCCGTTCGGCGCGACGGTCACGTTGGTCGGATTGCAGCAGCCGGTGAATCCGGCAGGATCATTGCCGTCAAAGCGTCCGATGTGGCCAAGCAACTTGTCGTCCGCGGTGTACTGTTCGACTCGATGCTTGCCGGGGTTCGCGACATGGATTGTGCCGCTCGAGTCGACGCCGAAGTCCACGACGCCGTTGGGGACCGCGAAGCCGCCGAGGCGCGTGTTCTTGCCGATGTTCGCAATCCACTTGCCGGTGCGCGCATCATAGCGGCGGATGCAGCGGTCCTTGGCGTCGGCGACCAGCACTTCGGTTGCGCTCACGAAGCCAATAGCCGAGATCCGTCCTAACAATGCCGGGTCGGTCCACTTCGCAGCGAGGCGTCCGTTGCGGAAGATCTCGATCTGCCCGGCTTCGCCCGCGTAGACGGCGCCATCCGGGGCGATGGCCACCGCGTACACCGGCTTCTCGGTGGACCAGCGGGCGAGCAATCGACCGTCGCTTGGCGCGAAGACCCGGATCTGCGAGTCGCCCGCCGCGAGCAGGCGGTCCTGCCGGTCGACGTCGAGTCCACGAAGCGTGCGCCAGAAGCGGCCGGGACCTTCACCCCGGCCTCCAAATCGAATTGGCAACTGGCGGTAGGGCATGGCGCGGTTACTTTCCTCGTACGTCGAGGCAGATCATCTTCGCAAGGTCGCGGATGACGAGTTTGCCATCGGATAATGCGATCGGCGCCCAGACCTCGGGTCCCTTCAGGACCGGCGCCTTGGCCAGTTCCTTGTATCCCGTAGTGCTGGCTTCGAGGAGATGCAGCACACCGGTGGCGCCTTCCAGCGCGAAAATCATCCCGTCGGCAAGAAGGTAGCTGCCGAGGTCGTACGAGGCTTTGCCTTCGCTGGTCCAGACCTCTTTGCCGTCGAAGTTCAGGCAGGTGAACAGGCCGCGCTTCTTCTTACCGACGGCGAACATGTGGCCCTGATAAACGATGGGCGTGTGGACCTCGGAATTCCACTCGTTCATCTTCATGTCGAAGGCCGGGGTGACGTTGAAGTTGGCGCCCGCGGGTTGCACGCGGACCATCACGCTGCCGGCGTCGTAACTGGCGGTCATGAAGACGCGCTGGGCGTCCACAGCGAGGGGCGAAGGCGCGACGGCGACGTTGAACTTGCGCGAATACTCCCACAGCAATTTGCCGTCTTTGGCGGATACACCCAGGGGACCGTTGAGGGTCCCGTAGAGATACTGTTTGACGCCGCCGATGGTCGCCGGCATCACGGAGGCGTGGCTCATCGCCAATTTATTGGGGTTCGGGGTGCGCCAAATCTCCTTGCCGGTGGCTTTGTCGAGAGCAACAAGAATGGCATTGCCGCCGGTTGCGAGGATGATGCGATCCGCCTCCATGAGGAGGTTCTGGCCGTTGTACCAGGGCGGGATCGTGGCGCCGTATGCATCGACTAAGTTTTTGCCCCACAACTGTTTGCCGGTCTTGATGTCGAGGCAGTGGAGGCCCAGTTTGGGATCCAGCGTGAAGACGTATTTCGCGTCAACGGCGGGGACGGTGCGCGTGATCGCGTGGTTGGGCCGGATGACGCGGGGTTCGGAGAACTGCCAGATGAGCTTGCCATCCGCCAGATTGCGGGCCTTCACCTGCCACTCGTTCTTCGCCTCGTCGTAATCGTTGTGATAGACGCGGCCGGCAACGATCGCGGCGCCGGCGTAACCCTGCGCGACGGGGACCGTCCAAAGCACCTTGGGTCCAGTGGCCGGCCATTGGCGTAAGAGTCCTGTTTCCTTCGAGATATTGTCCCGGGAGGGTCCGCGGAACTGGGGCCAGTCCGCGGCAAAGATGAGGGCGGGGGCGATCGCGAACCAGAGGCCGGCGCGTCCCACAGACCAGGTGACCATGTTGAGTCCCTTCGTCACTGCGCTAGTCCTCGCTGCATGGCGAGGTCGTTTGGGTTAGCGCATTTCGGGCGCCAACTTGGGTGACGGTGGCAGCGGGTGTGCTGTAAGATTGGTCCACCCATATGATGTTGCGTGCTGCTGGCTTCCTGTTTGTCTGGATCTTTTCGACGGTCGCGTGGGCGCAAACGCCGGCGAAGGTCGAAGCACTGCTGCGGCGGATGACGCTCGAAGAGAAGATTGGGCAACTGACGCAGGTCGGCGGACTCGCGCTGTCACCCACGATGCCAAAGCCCGAAGAGGCGATCCGCAAGGGACACGCCGGGTCCATCCTGTGGATCTCCGACGCGCCGACCATCAACCGCCTACAGAAGATCGCGATGGAGGAATCGCGGTTGAAGATCCCGCTCATCTTCGGCCTGGACGTTATTCATGGGTTCAAGACGATTTACCCGATGCCGCTGGCGCTGGCTGCATCGTGGGATCCGGCGTTGATCGAGCGGATGTCCGCTGTGGCGGCGCGCGAGGCGCGAGCGGCGGGCATTGCGTGGACCTTCGCGCCGATGGTGGACATCGCGCGCGATCCGCGATGGGGACGCATGATCGAGGGCCCCGGCGAGGATCCGTATTTGGGGGCCGCGTTCGCACGGGCGCAGGTCCGCGGATTTCAGGGGGATGATCTCAGCAAGACCGATCGCATGCTGGCTTGCGCGAAACACTTCGCCGGGTACGGCGCTGCGACGGGCGGGCGCGATTACGATTCGGCGTTCATCCCGGAATCCGAGTTGTACAACGTGTACTTTCCGCCCTTCAAAGCCGCGCGCGATGCGGGTGTGGCGACATTCATGAGCGCGTACATGGACATGAACGATGTTCCGGCGACCGGCAGCATGTTCCTGTTGCAGGACGTGTTGCGCAAGGCGTGGAAGTTCCCCGGAATCGTGGTGAGCGACGCGTTCTCGATTGCGGACCTGGTGACGCACGGCTTTGCACGGGATCCGCAGGATGCGGCGATGCGCGCGTTTGCCGCGGGCGTCAACATGGACATGGCGAGCAACACGTACATGAATCAGTTGGGGGCGCTGGTGAAGTCCGGCAAGATCACGGAGCGCGCGATCGACGACGCGGTGCGGCCTTTGCTGGCGGCAAAGTTTCAGTTGGGGTTGTTCGACAAGCCGTACGCGGATGAGGCGCGTGCGACGGCGATGGCGCGGGCTCCGGAACACCGGCAGGCGGCTCGCGAGGCCGCGCAGCAATCGGCAGTGCTGCTTCGCAACGAGGGCGGATTGCTGCCGCTTGCGAAGGGCGGCGCGAAGTCAATTGCGGTGATTGGTCCATTGGCGAATGCGAAGCGCGAAATGCTGACGATGTGGAGCGGGTTCGGTGTCGATGCGAGCAGCGTGGTGAC
>CAZVKC010000106.1:13090-14510 GCA_964627455.1 uncultured Solibacteraceae bacterium
CCGGAGTCCGCGCCGGGGTTCACATCGCGGTATTGGGATCAGCCGTCGCAGCCGTTGTATCCGTTCGGGTACGGCTTGAGTTACTCGCCATGCACCGTGTCGAACCTGCGCGTGCAGACGCCTTCGGTGAAGGTGGGGGCCACGGTGGAAGTCACCGCAGAGGTCGCCAATACCGGTTCGCGCGCAGCGTCGCCGGTGGTGCAGTTGTACATCCATCAAAAGGCCGGCAGCGCGTCGCGGCCGGTGCGTGAATTGAAGGGATTCGAGAAGGTCGCGCTGGCGGCCGGCGAGAAGAAGACTGTGCGGTTCACGCTGGGCAGGGACGAACTGTCGTACTGGAGTTCGCAGACGCGCGGCTGGGTGCAGGATGCAGCGGAGTTCGACGTGTGGGTCGGCTTCGATTCCGCGGCCACGCAGCAGGCTGGGTTCCGAGTGGTTCGGTAGCGTTAAGAGATAATGAGGCGGTGTATCGTCAGTCGCTGATCCTCTTCCTGGGGCTGTGGGCCGCTGCTGCTACCTTCGCCGATGATCGCGCGGTTGCGGAGTGGGTGATCCGGCAGGGTGGACGCGTTGTGCTTGCGTCGTCGAACCAGCCCGTGTCGGACCTCGCCGGGCTTCCCGCTTCTGTTGTGATCACGGGCGTCGACCTGTACGGCACGATCATCGAGCCCAAGGAACTCGAACAACTATCGGGCTTGCAGCACATCAAGGAGCTGTATTTACCGGGTCCAAGCTGGAATCCGGGCGCCGGCAGCCGCCTCGACGCGAACGAAGAACTGAAGTTCCTCGCGCCGCTGCGCAGTCTTGAGAAGCTCCATTTCAGCCTCCATTTTCTGACGAACGTGAATGTGCAGGACAAGGGTCTCCAGCATTTGTCGGCCCTGACGAACTTGAAGGAGATCCGGCTGGCGCAGGGTCGCGTCAAGAACTTCTCGTTTGCCGTCTTCCCGAATCTCGAGGGCCTGGACCTGAGCTATTCGACGGCCACCGATGATGTGCTGAAGAGCCTGTCGGGATTGAAGCATCTGCGGCGGCTGAACCTGCGAGACACGCTCGTTACGGATGATGGACTGGCGCATCTGTCGACGGTCACGACGCTCGAAGAGATCGACCTGTATGGATTGAAGATTTCCGATCGCGGGCTGGCCCATTTGAAGAACCTGCGCGAGTTGCGGAAGCTGAATCTGCTGGGTGGTCCCGTAACGGATGTCGGCGCAGAGATCCTCGCCGGATTGCCCAAGCTTCGCGACCTGAACCTGTATCGCGCGGAACTCACCAATGCGGGCGTGGCGAAGCTCAGTGCCTTACGGGAGCTTGCGTTCCTGGATTTGCGATATACGCGGGCGACGGCGTCGGGCGTGGACAAGTTGAGGTCCGCGCTGCCGAACTGCAAGATCGATTTCACGGGCGGCGTTGGATC
>CAZVKC010000106.1:14610-17097 GCA_964627455.1 uncultured Solibacteraceae bacterium
AGTTGAGGTCCGCGCTGCCGAACTGCAAGATCGATTTCACGGGCGGCGTTGGATCGCTCGGCGCGAAAACTGTTGCGCCGGCCCCGGCGGCCGGGGCGCCTGAGTCAGCTATTGCGAAGTGGATTCGCGATTCCCTGCACGGACGGGCGGAGGTTCGCGAGGACGGTCGTGTTCGCGCGGTTTCGCTGGCGCGTACGGGCGTGACGGATTCGCAACTCGCAGTGGTGGCGCGATTGGGATCACTCGAAGCGTTGGACCTTGAAGCGACCGAAATCGGGGACCTCGGGCTGGGCGCGCTGGCTCGCTGCTCGACGTTGAAGCGGCTGAAACTCGATTCAACGACCGTGTCCGATCGCGGACTCGTGCATCTCTCTGGGTTGCGGCAACTCGAGTCCCTGAGCCTTGCGGGGACTCTCGTGCGTACGCTCGCCCCTCTGCCTGCCAATCTGAAGGAACTCGACTTGAGTTCGACCAACGCTGGACTCGACGCCATGCGGCAGGTGGCGGCACTGCGCAGTCTGACGCGCGTCGACCTCGCCTACACGGACCTCAGCAATCCGGCGAGTCAGGATCTGCTCGGCGAACTCGCGCCGACGCTTCGTGTGCTCGATCTCACCGGCGCCGACATCGAGGATCGCGGCATTGCGGCAATCGCGAAGTTGAAGGGACTCGAAGAATTGCTCGTCAATCATGGACGTTTCACCGAGAAGGGTTTCGCGTCGCTTGCATCGCTGGTGAATCTGCGGCGATTCGAAGCCGTGCGGACCCGCATCACCGCGGCGTCTGCGGCAACACTCCAGGCGTGGCCGAAGCTCGAACGCTTGAACCTCGATTACACGACGTTCAACGACGAAGGGTTGAAGGCGATCTCTTCGCTGCCGTTGCGTGAACTGCGGCTCGATAGCGCGAACATCACGGACGCGGGCGTCGTGCCGCTCAGCGCGATGAAGAGCTTGAAACTCGTGAACCTCTATCACACGCTGGTCTCCGAAGACGCGCACGGCCGGCTCGTGCAGGCGCTGCCGGACACGAAGATTATCTGGGATCGCGATTCGAAGCTCCCGAATCGCCGCGGAAGCTGAAGCACTCTTGCCATGACCTCTTTGATTTTTGCCATCCTGCTTTCTGCTGCGGATCAAGCGCCCTGCGGCGTATGGACTCGCGACACCGTCGACCTGCGTTCGTGCTGGGTCACCGACGCGGACTTGCCGGCGCTTGCCAAGCGTCCCGGATTGAAGCGGCTCGATCTTTCGATGACGCGAATCACCGATCAGGGACTGCTGCAATTGAAGTCCATGACAGGGCTCGAGGAACTGAACCTGCGCTATGCGGAGTTGATCACCGACGAGGGGATGTCCGCGGTGAAAGGTTGGAAGCAACTGCGCCGCATTGATGTGCGCGGGACGAAGGTCACCGATACGACGCTGGGTTATCTCGGCACGCTGACCTCGCTCGAAGCAATCGACGCCGGATTCGCGCAGATCTCTGACAACGGTATCGAACTACTGACGACGCTGCCTCGCTTGAAGGAACTGACGCTGGGCGGCAACAAGCTCACCGATACCGGCATGCAGGCTTTGCGCCTGATGCCGACGCTCGAGTATCTGGACCTGAGCGGTCCACAGCGCACGGACTCGGGCTTATGGAGCGTCAGCCTGACCGATCGTGGCGTCGCGGCAGTGGCGTCGATGGCGAACCTCCGCGAATTGCGCATCGGCGGGAGCAACGTAACGGCGGGGAGCCTCGAGCAACTGCGCAAGGGGTTGCCAAAGCTCGAGCGCCTGAGCCTGCATCGATCGAAGCGCATCACCGACGAAGCGGTCGCGGTCTTGCGCGAATGGAAATCCTTGCGCGAAGTCGATGTCAAGGATACGCAGATGACCGATGCCGGCGTGCAGCAATTGCGCGCGGCAATGCCGCAGTGCGTCGTGCGCTATTAGGCGACGACTTCGCTCATCTTCTTTGACGCGGTCGGATACTTGCCGAGGCCGGACTGCATCACGTCGTCCGCCAGCGTCAGGTACAGATCGCCGATGGTGCCCGTGACTTTGGAGTGCTGGCCCAGCGCGAGACGCTTGCCTGCGTTGCCGGCGACAACTGCCGCGAGTCCGTTGTTCTTGTGGCTGTTCGCTTCAGCGTGTTCGTGCACGAAGAGCAGGACCGTGTTGTCGAGCAGCGTGCCGTCACCTTCGGGCGTCGCCTTCAGGCGCGCCAGCAGGTAAGAGAATTCTTCGACGTGCCAGCGGCAGATGTCGCGCAGGATCCGCTGGCCGTCCAAGCCATCGGCGCCCGGTGCCTTGCCGTCCTGATGCGTGTAATCGTGATGCCGCGCAGCCGTGTAGCCCAGCCACGGGAAACGCGCGAGGCCCTGACACTTCGTCAACATGTACGAAGCCACGCGCGTTTGCCGCGTGATGAGCGCCTTGGCGAGTAGATCGCTTTGGATCTTCGCGATGCGCGGCCAGTCCTTCATGTCGCCGTCAAACT
>CAZVKC010000107.1:0-13541 GCA_964627455.1 uncultured Solibacteraceae bacterium
CGAACGACCAGATCAGCCGAGGTCGCGCCCGTGACTGCGAACGGGATGATCGCGATGATCGCACTGCGCGACACGGTCAGGAGCGGCGCAGGGATTCCGTTCACGAGAAGCTGCACCCCTGCGAGGTCGGACGCGAGCGTGTCACCCGTCGTGTCCGCTTGCGCTTCGGTGTCGGGGCCAATCGACGTACCCTTCACCCGGATGCGCGAACCGACCGCGTACGGTGCGCCTGTTGCCAGGCTTACCGCGTTTTCTGTTGATTCGATGACCGGGGTGAGGCCGGCCTGCGTCACCGTGACGACTTGCGATTCCGCGCCGTTGGCGTTGATGCGGATGCTGCCGGCGCGAGGATCGAGCGAGGGGTTCGCGGGCGCGGCGAAGTTCACGACCCCGCTGCCATTGATGTTCGACCAGGAGGTGATGGTGATCCAATCGGAATCCTTGGCGGGAGTCCAGCGGCAACTCGGCTCGCCGGTGACACGCACGAACGCGCGATCGCCATTGCCGTCGAGGTCGACGTTCTGCGTCGAGAGGTTGAAGGCGCAGGGGCTGTTGGTTTGCGTGACCGTGAAGGTCGACGTGCCGATGCGAATGGTTCCACTGCGGCCTTCGGATCCAGTGAGGCGCGCGACGTTGAATTGAACTGTGCCATCGCCGTTGCCGGATGTGGAAGCTTGCGGGATCACGATCCAGGAGGCTTGCGATTGCGCGGTCCACGCGCACGAAGTCGCAACGCGGAAGGAGCCGGATCCACCGTTGGAGCCGTAGGAGGCGCGGCCCGGCGTCAACTGGTAATCGCACACGGCGGGATCCTGCGTGACGGCGATCGTTTTGTCGCCCGCGGTGATGATGGCTTTGCGGGTTTCGGGCTGGGGGTTCGCTGCGACGGTGAAGCTGAATCCTGCGTCTCCCTTGGCGATGGAGATATACGAAGCAGTGGATGACGCGCCCCAATCGCAGCCTTGCGGGGCATCGACATTCACGGTGTAGGTATCGCCCTGGCGCGGCACGTTGAACGAGGACGGGTTCACCTGCACGCTGCAGGAGACGCCCTCCTGATTGATGCGGAAGGTCGAACTGCCGATGGTGATGGTTCCGGTGCGCGCGAGTGAAGAGGTGTTACCCGCGACGGTGAAGGCGACCGCCCCGTTGCCTGTGCCGGTGGATGGCACGATGGTGATCCAGTCCGAACTGGAGACCGCGGTCCAGGGGCATGTGGTGGTGATGCTGAAGCTGCTGGATCCGCCGACGGCCGGCAACGAGATCGACTGGCTGGAGAGCGTGTACGTGCAATTGGACGACTGGAATATCGTGAATCCGAAGTCGTTGATGCTGATGGATCCGACGCGGTCGGCGCCGGTGACGTTGGCGGCAACCGAGTAGTTGACTGTGCCGTTGGACGTGCCGCTGCCGCCGCTGGTGATGGTGATGAAGGAGTGATTGGGCGTCGCGGTCCAACTGCAGCCTGCACCTTGCGTGGTGACGGCAATGGTTCCGGATCCACCGGCGCCGGCGAAGTTCGCGCCCGTGGGGCTTGCGCTGATGCGGCATGCGGAAGATTGCGTGACGGTGTGCGTTGCGTTGCCGACGGTGATCGTGCCGGTGCGCGAGTTGGTCTGCGAGTTGGCGCCCACGGTGAAATCGATACGGCCGTTGCCGGTTCCCGAATCGCCGGAGGCCAGGGTGATCAAGTCAGGATTGTTGTTGACGGCGGTCCACGAACAGCCCTGGTTGGATGCGGTGATGGTGAAGCCGCCCGATCCGCCGGTGCTCGCGATGCTGGAACTCGCGGGCGAGAGGGTGAACGAGCAGGATCCCGCAGCTTGATTCACGGTGAAGGTCTTGTCGGCGATGGTCATCGTGCCGGTGCGGGCGACGGTGAAATTGTTGGCCTGCACGGTGTAGCCGACGGTGCCGGATCCACTGCCGGTGGCGCCGAACGAGATGGTGATCCAGTTGGCGTTGCTGACGGCGGTGCGCGCCGAGGAACATCCGACGGGCGATGCGGTGATGGTGACCTGATCGTTGCCGCCGGTGGCCTGGAAGCTCGCCTGGGTGGGACTGATGGAGTAATTGCAGGCCAGCGCGGATTGATTGACGGTGAACGTCTGACCTGCAATGGTGATGGTTCCGGTGCGGCTGTTGTTCGTCGTGTTGGCGGAGACGGTATAGACGAGGGTCCCTGCGCCGTTGCCGGAGGCGCCGCTCGAGAGCGTGATCCAATTGGCGGTAGTCGATGAGGTGCGCGGCGTCTGGCATCCCTGTGGAGTGGCGTTGATCGTGACCGCGCCGTTGCCGCCGTCGGAGTTGAAGGCCTGACTGGTTGGCGAAAGAGAGAAGGTGCAGGCGAGGCCCGCCTGCGTCACGTTGAAGGTTTGTCCCGCGATCTGGATGGAACCGGAGCGGCTGTTGGGGCTGGTGTTCGCCGCGACGGTGTAGCCGACGCTGCCCGCGCCGTTGCCGGAATCTCCGAAGTTGATGGTGATCCACGCGTCGGAGGTCGAGGCGGTGCGCGCAGTGAGGCAACCCGCAGGGGCGGCGTTGATGGTGACGAGTCCCGTGCCACCGCTGGCTGTGAATTCCTGACTGGTGGGAGTCAGGGTGAACGTCGTACAAGTCTGTGCGCTTGCGGTAGTGCCTGCGGCCGCGAATAGAAGGGCCGCGACGAGCCACGATCGGCGGGAGTCCATCGGATTAGAAAACCCATTTTGGCATACCTTGTTGCTACGGGCGGCGGGTTTTGCAGCGGCGCGGGGCGCGCGACAATCAAAGAGAGTACGCATGCCGGACGCAGAAATCATCGCCGTGGGATCCGAACTGCTCGGACCAACCAAGCTGGACACCAATTCCCTTTTCCTGACTGAGAAGTTGAACGCGCTGGGCGTCGAGGTCGCGCAGAAGTGCGTAATCGGCGACAGCCGCGTGCGTTTGACGGCGGAAGTAAAGGCCGCGATCGAGCGATCGCGCATTGTCATTCTGACTGGTGGACTGGGTCCAACAGAGGACGATGTGACGCGCGACGGCGTGGCCGCGGCGATGGATCGCGAGCAGCATTTCAATCAGGACATTTGTGTCTGGCTGGAAGAACGGTTTCGCCGACTGGGGCGCAAGATGGCCGAGATCAACAAGCGGCAGGCGTATGTGATCGACGGCGCGGAGATCCTGCCCAATCCTCGCGGGACTGCGCCGGGGCAGTGGCTGACGGCGCATAATGGCGCGGTGGTGATGCTACTGCCGGGACCTCCGCATGAATTGAAGGCGATGTACACGGATCAGGTGCAGCCGCGGCTGGAGGCGATGCTGCCGAAACAGGTGATCCGCACTTTGTTCTATCGCGTGGCAGGCATGGGCGAGAGCGATCTCGACGCGTTGATCGCGCCGGTGTACACGAAGTATGAGAATCCGGTGACGACGATCCTCGCGGGCGCTTCGGATATCCAGATTCATTTGCGTGCGCGCTGCGAGACGGCGGAAGAGTGTGAGGCGCTGCTGGCGGAAGTGGGTCCACCGATTGAGGAGTTGCTGGGCGACCGGATTTACTCGCGCGACGGGGCTCCGCTCGAAGAAGCTGTGGGGCGAATGCTGCATCAGCGCGGCGAGACCCTGGCAGTGGCGGAGAGCGCGACGGGCGGCATGCTGGGGAGCCGGATTACGGGCGTGTCGGGATCGTCTGCTTATTTTCTGGGCGGGTTTTTGACGTATAGCGATGCGATGAAGTCCTCGCTGCTGGGTGTGCCTGCGGAGT
Organism: uncultured Solibacteraceae bacterium; assembly: GCA_964627455.1. GTDB lineage: Bacteria > Acidobacteriota > Terriglobia > Bryobacterales > Bryobacteraceae > F-183. Next base: position 3,746 of record CAZVKC010000107.1, read on the forward strand.
TGCTTGCGGCGCATACGGCGGTGAGTGAAGAGGTCGCGATTGCGATGGCGGATGGCGCGCGGGTGCGGACGGGCGCGACGTATGGGGTGTCGATTACCGGCGAGGCGGGTCCTGATTCGGGGAGCGGGCAGCCGGTGGGGAACTTCTTCGTGGCAGTGGCGGATGCGAATGGGAGCGAAGTGAAGAGGTTCCAGTTCCCCGGTGATCGCGTGCGGCTGCGCACGTATGCGACACAGTGGGCTTTGGATCTGCTGCGGCGACGCGTCCTGTGTTCTGCCTGAGGGAACCGGGGCGGTTCGCGATCGAGCAGGTTCTCGAGCGGGCCTGCGCCATGACCGATCGCGGGCGCGTCGGGAATGAGGATCACAACCGCGCGTTACTTGGCGTCGATTGCTTTGACGCGGCGCGACGGGCGGTCCGGGAATGGCGGATGTTCGAGACTGGATGGACTCGCATCGCATGGCCGTCGGCACGGATTGAGCGCGGCGTTGTGGTGGCGGCGGTGATCCGGCATCTGGGGTTCTGGTCGGTGAATCCGGCTCGAATTATTGAGGTGGTTGATGAGCCTCGGCGGTTCGGGTTCACTTATGCGACGGTCGAGGGTCACGCGGAGCAGGGGCGGGAGCAGTTCCTCGTGGAGTGGCTGGAGAACGGCGAGGTTTGGTATGACTTGCATGCGTTCTCGCTGCCCCGGCACTGGCTGGCTTGGATTGGGTATCCGATTACGCGGTATCTGCAAAAACGCTTCGCGCGTGACTCGATGCGAGCCATGCAGCGAAGCGTTTTGAGTTAGTTTAGGGCGGGACTGAAGTCCCGCGCAGGCTGAAGCCTACACCACCAAGCGCGAAGCGACAGAGCCAGGGATTCCAGTGGGTCTCGCCGGTGTTTAGCCTGCCTACTGGACTGTTAGCGGGGCTTCGCGGACTCCCAGGCGCTGCAGGCAGCGGTTGATCCAGAGCTTCGTCAGCTTCTCTTGCGTGCTGTTCTGCGAGAGGCGGCTGCGGAGGTTGGCGAAGTCCACGAGATCCAGCGGCTGATCCTGGTTGGCGCAGGAGAACACCACCGTCTCTTCTCCGGTTTCCGGATTCTTGTGGACCTGCAGGCACTGCGCGCAGATCTCTTTCATCATGCACTGCATCGGCGAGTTGATGGAGCCGATGGCCTGGTGCTGCTTCTTGAGATAAGGCGCGAGGACGCCGTGACGGGCGCGTCCTACGGCGGCCATCATGCCGTCGGAGCCGATGGCGATGATGCGGTCCACCTGATTGAGCGGGATGTCCTGGCTGCCGAGTTCGCCGCGGCCGTAGGCGACGATCGAATCGACGATGTTCGCGACGATCGAACGGTCGGTCGCGCGGCTGGGCTCGAAGCCCGGGGCCTCGTCGCAACACCACACGACGATGTCGGCGGCGCGCTCGATGTCCTCGACCTTGTAGCGATCGATGAGCTTCTTGTAGCCGGCGAAGTAGATCACGCGGGATCCGTTCTCACGAAGCTTCTGGCCGATCGAGAAGAGCACGGCGTTGCCGAGTCCACCGCCGACGAGCAGCACGGTTTCGCGATGCGGCGTTTCGGTGGGTTCGCCCGTGGGTCCCATGAGGATGACGGGTTCGCCGGGTTTCAGCGTGGCGCAGAGATCCGAGGATCCGCCCATTTCGAGCACGATCGTCGAGAGCAAACCCTTTTCGCGATCGACCGATGCGCCGGTGAGCGCAAGGCCTTCCATGCCGAGCGTGGTCCCCTCGATCTTCGTGGCGAGCGTTTCGTAATTCTGCAGGCGGTAGAACTGGCCGGGATGGAAATTGCGAGCCGCGAGCGGCGCGCGCACCACCACTTCAACGATCGTCGGCGTCAGGCGAATGACGTCGTGCACGATCGCGTGCAGGTTGTCCTTGAGATATGCGGTGAGGTCCGCGGGCGTGCGTCCGTGCGGCGGATGCTTCGCCATCATGCGGGAGACGATCGGGTATCCCTGCTTCGCGCTCGCCATCGCTTTCACGACGTTGCCGGCGTAGGAGGGATGGAGGTCGCCGAAGAAGCTGATCGCCTTGCCGTCGCTTTCGCGGATGGACATCAGGACGCGCGGCGTCTCGGGCTTCGCGCTACGTTCCGGCTTCACCGGCTGGCCGTTTTCATCAACGGCGCGGAAATACTTGCCGTCGAGTTCGATGCCTTCTTCTTCGCGCGCGAGCACGGTGTTGGGCTGCGTACCGGCGGCGACGAGGATCGCGCGCGCGGGCAGCGTGAACTGTTCGTCGCCCTTCTTGACGCGCAGCGCCTTGGCGTGGCCGTAGGCGTCGGTCTCGACTTCGAGCGGCGTGAGGCCTTCCGCAAAACGGATGCCTTCTTCAAGGGCCTTGGCTACTTCTTCGTGGTTGAGCGTGTAGCTGGGCGAATCGATGAGGCGGCGGCGATACGCGATGGTCACGCCCCCCCAGGAATTGAGGAGATCGATGAGATTAGGTTCGCGGCCTTCTTTGCGAGCGAGTTCGCGTTCGGCACGAATGGCGCGCGCGTGTTCGATGTACTCGTTGGAGGTGTCGAGTTCTTCAGCGTTCCAGCCCTTGCGGACTTCGGCTTCACCGAGTTCCGCGACCAGTGCTTCGTAGCGGTGGAGGAACTTCTCGACCTGCACGACGTAGTAGGCGAGGGATTCGGTAGCCGTGTCGATCGCCGTGAGTCCGCCGCCGATCACGACGACGGGCATGCGCAACTGCAGGTTGGCGAGAGATTCCATCTTCGCCGCGCCAGTGAGTTGCAGGGCCATCAGGAAGTCCGACGCCTGGCGCACGCCGCGCACGAGGCCGTTCTTCATCGGCACGACGGTCGGACGGCCCGCGCCCATGCAGAGCGCGATGTGGTCGAAGCCCATTTCGTAAGCCGAATCGACGGTGATGGTGCCGCCGAAGCGCACGCCGCCGAACATCGAGAATTGACTGCGGCGTTCGAGCAGCAGGCGGATGACCTTGAGGAAGTTCTTGTCCCAGCGGACGGTGATGCCGTACTCAGCGACGCCGCCGAAGCCCGCCATGACGCGTTCGCCGAGCGGTTCGTTCAGTTCGCTGATGTTGTGGATCGGATGGAAGGGGACGCGGTCGCCCTTCGGGGTCACGCCTGAGATGCCGGCATCGAGAGGTTCGATTTTGAGGCCATCGACGCCGACGACCATATGGCCGTCGTTCATCAGGTGATGTGAGAGCGTGAATCCGGCCGGGCCAAGGCCAACGACGAGAACCTTGTAACCAGACTCTTCGCGGGGAACCCAACGATCGAAATTCAACGGATTCCAGCGCGTGAGCAACGAATAGATTTCGAAGCCCCACGGCAGCGCGAGCGTATCTTTCAGCGTGCGGGTTTCGACCTGCGGGATGTCCACGGGATCCTGCTTCTGGAAGATGCAGGCCTTCATGCAGTCATTGCAGATACGATGTCCGGTGCCAGCCGCCATCGGGTTATCGACCACCGCGATGCCGAGTGCGCCGATCGTGTAGCCGTCGAGCTTGACGGTGTTCAGCTCAGAGATCTTCTCATCGAGCGGGCAGCCGGCGAGCGGTACGTTGAAGACCGTGTTCTTGAATCCGCCTGCCTTCTCTTTGAGGCCGGTGGAGCAGGAGTCCTTGCCTTGGTTGTGGCACTTGATGCAGTAGTGCGCGTGGTCGAGGGCGCGGTCGAGGTCCATGCCCTTGTCGGTGAGCGCGAAGCCTTCGCGGTGACGCCAGTGTTCGGGCGACATGCGGATCGCCGGGACGCCGCTGACCTGCACCGGTTCGATCTGCACCAGGTTCATCGGGTCGACCTTCTGGGGCATGTTGAAGAGGATGCCGCGATGGTGACGGTGCTGGCCCTCGGGCGTCAGGACGGCCCACTGCGCGTACTGCATCGCGAGCGCGATTTCGGCCGCGTATTCGGGTTCGGCGGAAAGCCAGTGCGTGACGCGATCGGCGTAGAGCTTTTCGGTGAAGGGTCCACCGAGCTTCTCTTCGAGAGCGGTGTGCAGCGCTTCGCCGTTCAACGCGGCGGCCTGTTCCGGCTTGACGCCGGTGAGAGCGCGCTTGAGGATGAACTTGCGCTTCACGGTGTACAAGGGAGCGACGGCGTTATGGGTCGCCTGCACTGCCTGCAGTTCCGCGGAGATGCCGAAGAGTTCACCGATGAAATCTTCGAGATGGGGGGCGAGGGCGATGATGAGTTCCGACTGCTGCTTCTTGTCCAGCGACGAGGGATTCTGGCGCACGGCGATCAAGCGATCAGCGAGCGCCGCGTCGGCAGCGCGGAGTTCCGAGAGAAAATGACCGTCGATTGTAAGAAGACCAGGACGTTGATAGAGATCTTCGAACTGCAGTCCGAATCGGAGGGAAAGAGTTGGACTTCCAGACATTGGAGGTTGGGACAGGCTTTCTTGAGAATGAACGGGGATGAAATTTTATTTTAGCAAGGGCCGGGCCCGGCGGAGCCCCTCGCCATCGAGCGGCAGAATGCGTATACTGGTTGGCGTTTCTCGCGATTCAGCGGGGGACACGTCAGCCCAAATCACCGGTCGCGTGGAGGTTTTCCATGGCAGTATCGATTCTCCCGGAAGCGGTAGCGGCAGGAGCGACGGTTCGGTCGATTCTCGACAACAAGGGTTCGGATGTGTGGTCCGTTCGACCGGACGACACCGTACTCGATGCAATCGCTCTGATGGCCGACAAAAGCGTGGGCGCTCTGCTCGTGCTCAATACTCACCAGCAAATCGTAGGCATGATCTCGGAACGGGATTACGCCCGGAAGGTGGTCCTCGAAGGCAGGTCGTCGAAAGGCACCCGCATCGATGAGATCATGAGTTCGCCCGTCATCGTTGTGGGGCCGGATTACACGGTCGCGCAATGCCTGTTGCTCATGACCGAACATCGGATCCGGCACCTGCCCGTGCTAGAAGACGGAAGGGTGGCCGGGGTACTGTCCATCGGGGATCTTGTTCGCGCCACGGTAGCGGCGCAGCAGGAAACCATCAACCAGCTCACCCGTTACATCATGGGTCACTACCCGGCCTGACACCGGACACACGCCGTCAGTGCTCGCCGCGCCTTCCGAGATGGAAACTGCGCGAGACCTCGATCATGAAGGCCGGCTTGCCGCTGGCGGCGTTGTTCGCGACTTTGTATCCGAAGATGATGAGCGTCTTGCGGTCCGGCTGATACTGCATGGCGAGGATCGCTGCGCCGAGGTCGTTGGTCCCGCTGAACCAGTCGGAAATTAAGGCCCATTTGCGGCTGATCGGCTGTTCGATACCCAACATTGTGGAGTAGGTGCGGCGAGGCTGGCCGAAGACCTGGCGCGTGCCGAGGCTGGGTCCGGCGGTGAGGCGGGTGCGGGCGCGGGGGATTCGAATGCTGGCGTTGCTGTACACCCAGTAGCCGGTTCCTTTGCCTTCCAGCGAGATGGGGAGCATGGCGCCGATCGACGTTTTGAGTTCCCATTTGCGGGCGGCACGCTGCTTCCAGGGGACCGAGGTCTTGAATCCGACGCCCAGGGACGCGTTCTGGGAGGCCGGGCGGGACACTCCGTAGAGGCTGGCCGCGATTTCCGTGTGGTTGCCGATCCCATAGGTGGCAAAGGAGAAACTGTTCCAATAGGGGCCCGTCTGGAAACGGTTCCACTGAGTTTCGTGGGCGATGGCGAGTTCGCCTTTGGCGGCGACGTCGGCGCTGGGGATGCCGACGATCAGGCTCTGGGCATTTATAGATCCAATAAATACAAATGATAGTAACGTATAGGTTTTTAAGTGTCTCAAATCCAATAGTTAACAAACCTTAAAGAAGCTTGTCGAGAGCGAAACGCAGAAAAAGAGAGGGATCCGCGATTTTGGCGGATCCCTCTCTATCTGGTGGTTCGAAAATGTCGAAACGACTACTCGGCGGGCAGGACAACCGGCTGGCCGCTGGGGCTGAGCAGGCGTCCCTGGGAGTCGAACTTCATGCCGAAGCCGAGGCCCATAGAGGCCAGGATCTCCTTGATTTCGTTGAGCGACTTGCGGCCGAAGTTCTTGGTGCGGAGCATTTCGGCTTCGCTGCGCTGGACGAGATCGCGGATCGACTGGATGTTCGCGTTCTTGAGGCAGTTGTAGGAGCGGACCGAGAGTTCCATCTCTTCGACCGAGCGGTCGAGGAGGGTCTTGATGCGGTCGCCGGGCTCCGGAGCGGTTGCTTCCACGACTTCGGGTTCTTCTTCGAAGTTGATGAAAACGCTCATGTGCTCTTTGAAGAGCTTGGCGGCCTGGCCGACGGCGTCCTGCGGGGAGATCGCGCCGTTGGTCCAGACTTCGAGGGTCAACTTGTCGTAGTCGGTGTTCTGGCCGAGGCGGGCGGCCTCAACAGAGTAGTTCACCTTACGGACGGGCGAGTGGACCGAGTCGATCGGGATGAAGCCGGCCGGGAGGTCCTCGTCGCGGTTGCGGTCGCTCGCGACATAGCCGCGTCCGACCTTGAGCCGCATTTCGATGTTGAGCTTGGCGCCGGGGTTGAGGGTCGCAATGTGGACATGACGGTCCAGCACTTCGATGTCGCCGGAGGTTTCGATCTGACCGCTGAGCACTTCGCCCGCTTTGTCTGCGACGAGGCGAACGGTGTGCAACTGGTCGGTGGAGGTGCGGAAGGGCACCTGTTTGAGGTTGAGGATGATGTCCGTGGCGTCTTCCACCACGCCCGGGATGGATGCGTTTTCGGTGGCGGCGCCGTCGATTTTCACCGCGGTGATCGCTGCGCCGTCGATGGCGCTCAGCAGGATGCGCCGCAACCCAACGCCAATCGTTGATCCAAAGCCTCGCTCGAAAGGCTGAGCGGTAAAGGCGCCATAGCGATCAGTCAGCGTCTCAGTATTCGCAACGAGCCGCTTGGGTTTCTGAAAACCTTTGAACATAGATAATTGAGTCTGGTTCCTCTTGTGTCCCGGCGTGGCAAGGACGACTGTGGGTGGACAGGGGTTCCCTGGGTACAGTGTAACCTAAAAGCGATGTCTCGTGTGGACCCCCTATTTTTGAGGTACGGTTTTCAGCCACGATTCGAAGGCCGCGGGCCATGCCGCGGAGGTCTTATCCGTCTTGCGAATTCCGAAGCCATGGCCGCCGTTTGCGTACACATGCATCTCGGCGGGAACCTTCACGGCGCGCAACGCCTGATAGAAGCGGGCGCTGTTGTCGCCGGCGGAAAGTGCGTCGTCATCGGCGTGCACGAGGAAGGTCCGCGGGGTGGATGCGTCGATCTTGAGTTCCTTGGGAATGGCGGGATAGATGAGCGCGAGGAAGTCCGGACGCGCGGCGCCACTGGCGGTCATGCCGAGCATCGACGCGAGATGTCCACCGGCGGAAAATCCCATCATGCCGAGGTTTTTCACTTCGGGATATTTTGCGCGGATGAGTTGCATCGCGTCGACGGCGTCTTCGATGGCGACCTTCGCTGCTGCGGCGGCTTGCGCGAGGTCGCCGAGAGCAGGACGCATCTGCGCGCCGCCGGGCAGGCGATACTTCAACACGAACGAAGTCACGCCCTGGGACGACAACCAGCGCGCGACATCGTGACCTTCTTTATCGATGGCGAGGCGCGCGTAGGCTCCGCCGGGCGCGATGAGAATGCCGAGGCCGGTCGGGGTGGCGGATCTGTACACGGTGATGGACGGATCGGAGACATCCATCACGGCACGGTCGTTGACACCGTTGGATCCACGCTGTTCGACTCGTTCCGATCCGTTGTTGCCTGATGGGGCCCGCAACAGGACAACATCCTGCGCGAGCAATGGAACGCAGAGAAGAAGCAAGGCTTTCATGAGGGTCTTCTCATTCTACGTACAATAGCGGGATGTTCAAGTTGCTGATGTTTTGCCTCTCGCCGTTACTGATCGCACAGCCTCTCGCTTTACGGGCGGGCGCGGCGCAGGTGGACATCAATCCTCGCAATCTTCCAGTGGTGATCAATTGCGGATTCCTGGAACGCTCGGCGGCCGAGGTGAAGGGGAATCTGTTCGCACGGTCGGTGGTGTTCGACGACGGCAAGACTCGGATCGCGATGACTGTAGTGGATTCGTGCATGATGCCGCGCGAGTTGATTGATCGCGCCAAGCAGATGGCTTCGGCGAAGACGGGGATCCCGATGGATCGCATGATGATTTCCGCGACGCACACGCATTCGGCGCCGGCGGCGATGGCTTGTCTCGGATCGCGCGAGCACCGCGATTACGCGGAGTGGCTGCCGGAACGCGTGGCGGAAGCGATCGCCGAGGCAGCGTCGAAACTGGAGCCTGCGCGGATTGGAGCTACATCGATCGATGCGCCGGAACATACGTTTTGCCGGCGGTGGATATACAGGCCCGAGAAGATGCTGAAGGATCCATTTGGCGAAGTGTCGGTGCGGGCCAATATGATTCCGGGATATCAGAATCCGGATGTGATTTCGCCGTCGGGTCCGGTGGACTCGGAGTTGTCGATTGTTTCGATTCAGGCGGCGGGATCCGGCAAGCCGATCGCGGTGATTGCGAATTACGGCAATCACTACTTTGGGGCTTCGGGTGTTTCGCCTGACTATTTTGGACTGTTCGACAAGGGGCTCGCCGAGAAGATCGGCGGCGGGATCGTGATGATGAGCCAGGGTACGAGCGGCGATGCGAATACCGCGAATTATGCGAAAGGCAAACCGTCGTGGACGATTGAAGAATACGCGGGCGGACTGATCGACCTGGCGTTGTCGGCCTACAAGAAGATTCAATATGAGGCTGGCGTGCCCGTGTTGATGGCCGAATCGACGCTGCCGCTGGGCAGGCGGCTCGCGTCGGCGAAGCGCCTGGAGTGGGCTGCGGAGACGGTTCGCAATCAGAAGGGCGAGAAGCCAGCGAATCAACCGGAGGTGTACGCGCACGAGCAGTTGTTCATTCGCGACACGCCGCGGCGTGAGTTGAAACTGCAGGCGATCCGCATCGGCAACATCGGATTCACGGCGATTCCGAATGAGGTGTATGCGCTGACGGGGTTGAAGCTGAAGGCGCAGAGTCCCATGCCGCGAACCATCAACATCGAACTTGCGAATGGCGCCGAGGGGTACATTCCGCCGCCGGAGCAGCATCTGTTTGGCGGGTACACGACATGGGCCGCGCGCACGGCGGGACTGGAGACGACGGCGGAACCAAAGATCGTCGAGGATCTATTGCTATTGCTCGAGAATGTTGCGGACCGGCGGCGCAATCCGGTTCGCTTGCCGGCGCATGCGGCCGGCGTGTTGCGCGAGAAACCGATTGCCTATTGGCCGCTCGATGACATGGTCCACGGATCGGCTGCGGATGCTTCCGGCGCGGGGAACGCGGCGAGGCACAATGGACGCGTCGCGCTGTTCCTGCCGGGCGCACCGGGGCAGGCTGGAAATCGCGCGGCGTATTTCGCGGGCGGATCTGTCGACGCGACGCTGAAGGCGCCCACAGCGAAGTACACGGTGGAGTTCCGGTTCTGGCCCGGCGTCGAACAGCAGACGGCGAACCTTGTCGCGCTGAATGGCGGCGCGGCTTTGGTGAGCGCGGCGGGCGCCGAGGCGAAGGCGTGGCATCACGCGGCAATCGTCTCGAACGGCAAGTTCGTGACCTGGTACGTTGACGGCAAGCGCGCGGGACAGGCTTCCGCTAGCGGCCCGCTGCAGTCGCTCAGGCTCGGCGACGGCTTTGAAGGCAAGATCGACGAAGTCGTGGTGTTAGGCCGGACGCTCGGCACGGGCGAGATCGCCCGCCGCTATTTACCGAACAAAGACTCGAAGTAATAGGGCACGCACTTCCGCCACCACGG
>CAZVKC010000107.1:13641-16823 GCA_964627455.1 uncultured Solibacteraceae bacterium
GCTATTTACCGAACAAAGACTCGAAGTAATAGGGCACGCACTTCCGCCACCACGGCCAATCGTGGTTGACGTCATGGCCCCAGATGTCGAGCCAGTGCGGGATCCCTTTGGCATTGAGGATGTCGGAGAGTTTCCGCGAACGCGCGGGATCTTCATACGGCCCCTGACCGCTGAAGATGATGATCTTCTTGCCGCCGTGCTGCAGGTGCGGATTGTTCATGTTCGGCACGTAGTCGACGGGGTTGTTGAAATACACATCCTCGTTGTAGAAACCACCGAGGAAGTTCCTGATGTCGTAACTGCCGCTGATGAGGATCGCGCCGCCGAACTTGTCGGGATGCCGGAAGAAGATGTTCGCAGCGAGATACGCGCCGAGGCTGATGCCAAAGAGCATCGGCTTGACGTCGCCGCCGCCGCAATCCATGCGGATGAGCGGGAGAACTTCCTCGGTGATGTAGCCGTCGTAGCGGTTCAACCACGACACTTTCTCGAAGCCCGACGCGCGATCGTTCAAGAGCGCCTGTTTGTTCACGCTGTTGACCGAGTACGCCTTCGCCTTGCCCGCTTCGAGCCAGGGCGCGATGGAATCGATCAACTGAAACCGTTCGTATTCGAGGAAGTCCGCTGCCGCGGTTGGGAGCATGAGCACGGGAGGTCCGAAATGCCCGTACGCAACCAGGGGCATGTCCTGGAACAAGCGCTCGCTGTACCAACCAGTAATGTTACGCCGCATTACCGCATTGTCTCTAATGCGCGGCGCGTGGCGCTACTAGTCCTTGTCGAACATCGGCCCCGGCGATGACGGCGTGCCTGTCTCGTGGAGGTCTCGTTGGGTGAGCGTCCACTCTTCTTCGTGACGAACGCATTCGCCGGGTTCGAGCGTGACGATCGGGCTGAGCGTTTCGAGTTCGAGCATGTCCCGATTGGTGAAGAGTTCAAACGAGCAGCCCATGTCCGGATAATCCATGTGCGGATACGCCTGGCTGCGCTTTTCGAAGACGTAACCGTTCCAGACGTAGGCGCACCAGGTGTCTTCGCGGAAACTCCCGATTTTCTGGGGCGAACGCGTTGGTTCCGAATCCTGACGGAGGGTCAGGTGGTGCGGCAGGAACTTCCAGCGATCATCGGCGAGATTCGTGTATGGCCACATCACAAGCGGATTCGAAGGCAGGAGATCGACGGGGTGGACGCCGCGCGCGGGGAACGGCGCGATGGCCCAGCCGCCGGGATTCATAATGGTCATCGCCCAGGGAGCGAGTTCGATGGTCCACGGATTGGTGTTGTAGATCTGGTGCGTGATGCCGATGACGCCTTCGTCGATTTCGATCGCCATCTCTTTGATAAGTCCGGTGCGCGGTTCGCGGGCGCCGCGCACGACGAGGCGGTAATCCTCGATGTGCTCGATGGTGACGGGTTCATCGTCGTCGATCCAGGTGACTTCTTTGCGTTCGGGCGCGACCCACAAGCGGTGCCCGCCGCGAACCTTCAGGCCGCCGGTTTCGTTTTCGAGTTCCGCAAACACATTCGGCCCCTCGCCCAATCGCAACGAACGCACGCGCGGGCCGCAATCGAGCGGGATCATCAGTTCGTACTCGCTGCCCGTAACGCGTAGTTCCCTTCCCGCCTGCTCAACCTGGATCATAAGCGAGAGACCACTATACACTAACCATGTATGCCGGACATCACGGATTCGCCAGACGGGAAATACCGCGTCGAATGGATGGTCAACACGGGGCGCATGTCGCATGAGATCTGGTCGCCGAGGGTGACGGAGATCGAGAGCGGAGAGACGCTGGTGGACCTCTGGTCCGGGGATCTCGATGGGAGCGTGCACTGGGGCGACAACGGGGTTTTCGAATTGTCGATGCGCAGCTACATACGCGAGGGCTACGCGAAGTTGTGGGTCGATGCGCCGAACCGGATGTTCCGATTGAACGGCGGATCGCTGGAGCCGTTGGCGAAACTAACGCCGGAGCGTGTGCGGGGAGCGCTGCGGTAATGCGAGTTTCCCGGCGTTCGTTTTTCTCTCTGGCCTTGGGCGCGATTGCTACTGCGGCTCCGCGGACGAAGATCCGGCGCATCGTCACGCGCAAGCATACGATTGGCCGCCGCGACTATCTGTTTGTCGAAGTCGAAACCGACGCCGGGGTGACGGGGCTTGGCGAAGCCTCGATTTCCGGGCGTATCGAGATCGTCGAACAGGCGGTGCAATGGTTCACGCCGTATCTGGTGGGCAAGGATCCCGGTGGCATCGAGGAACACTGGAATCGCGCGTACTTCGAACTCTCGCGATATCGCAATGGTCCGGTGTTGATGACGGCGCTCGCGTCCATCGACATCGCGCTGTGGGACATCGCGGGCAAGATGCTTGGCGAGCCTGTGTGGCGATTGCTCGGCGCAGCAGAGGCGCGGCCGATGCGCGTTTATTACAGCCACTGGAGCCAGGATCTTTCGGACAAGCAGCGTACGCCAAGCGCGTTGCGCGACCTTGCGGCGAAGACGCGCGAAGAGGGTTGGACTTGCGTGAAATGGGTGCTTCAGAAAGGCGGCACGGAGGCGGAGCGGTTGCACCGGTTGACGATGGAGGTCGCGGCGGTGCGCGAGGGCGGAGGTTTGACGCTCGATATCGGACTCGAGATGTGGGAGACGTTCACAGTGCGATCGGCGCTGGAGTTCGCCCGCGCGGTGGCGCCGTACAAGCCGTTGTTCATCGAAGAGCCGTTTTGGCGCGAGATGCCGCAGGCGCTTGGAGAACTGGCGGCGAAGAGTCCCGTAGCGCTGGCGGGCGGCGAGGGACTGGTGTCGCGTTACGAGTTCAAACAACTGCTCGATGCAAAGGGTGCGCAGATCATTCAGCCGGACGTCATTCACTGCGGCGGCATCAGCGAGATCCGCAAGATCGCAGCGCTCGGCGATACATATGGCACGGAGATTTCGCCGCACATGTACTATGGGCCGGTGGCGCATGTGGCGTCGCTGCACTCGATGGCAGGAATCCGCAATTTTCTGATGCAGGAGTGGGACACCGGATCGACTCCGCTATTCGATCCCCTGACCAAGGGGACGTTCCCCAAAGTAGAAAAAGGCGCGGTCACGTTGAGCGCCGCGCCTGGATTGGGATTAATGATGGATTGGGCGGAGTTCGACAAGCGGTATCCCTACCGCAGCCAGAGCCTCCGCCC
>CAZVKC010000108.1:0-16728 GCA_964627455.1 uncultured Solibacteraceae bacterium
TCATTGTAATGACGTCCGCCACATGCTAAAGATTACTCCTTGTCGAGCCACTAGTAGTCGAAAGGTGTCGTTTCGGCCGGTCCGATTTCTCCGGCCGAACGGGATCGCTCGACCCGTTACTGTTCAATTGATCGTCGTCCATGGCGTTTGTCCTCACAGTATATCGTTTCCATTATCGGACTCTAAGGCTCAATGAGGCCGATGGTGGCGATCTGGGAGAGCAAGCAAACTACTCACTTTACAGGCGAAGCCGAGTCAGCCGTGAGCAGTCGATCAAAGCTGATTGAAGGCCCGCTATGCCAGCCGGAATGGCGTCGGAAGGGTTCTAAAGTCGTCCACCAGGGCGTACCACCCCCTCCTCGTTTCTTATCCCCAAGTAGTTTCGCGGACCTTTGCCTCCGGATCCACGACAACCTGAACGGCGCCATCTTCGTCGCTTGATCTCGCTACTTCCTGTAGGAGGCGGCCATGACGCCGGCGCAACTCAACGAAATCATTACACACTTTCGCGAAGCAACTTCCATTGACCTGTATTTGGTCAAAGGCTTTAAAATTCTGAACAAACACGAAGCTGCGGGGCCGGCCCCCGCAGGGTTCGATTTCACCGTAGAAAACCCAAACGCGCTCGCGCAAAAGATTCGCGGCGCCGGCCATATGGCCGAGGACCCCGCACACAAAGGCCATTACGCCCCTTGGACCTCGCCCAACACCAACTTCGGGTTTACCGAAGTCACCCAACCCAACCTCAAAACCACCAAATGGCCCAAGGCGCTCCACGTGGACTTCGCCATTGGTCCCAGCAACTGCCCCTGCGGGATCCACCTCGATCAGGACCACCGCGTCGTCGGCCGCGACCGTAACGGCATGGCCGTCTGCTCCTACGCCGATCACGCGATCGTCAAACAGGTGATCCACGAGGTCGGCCTGAGAAGGATCCCGCTGAGTTCCTTCCAACTCCGCCCCATCAAGGTCTATGACGACCCGGAACCCCGCGGCTTCGATTTCGAATCTCCCGACATTGCGGCGATCGAAGCGATCGTTCGCAGCCTCTCCACCCACAATGAACCGTCGCCGCCCACCATCCGGCAATTCCTGCCTCAGTTGAACGTCTTCGACTTCAACAGGAAGCCGCAGACCGACGCCCCCTACCGGCACGACAACAGTCGCGATGTCACCGGCTGGGTTGGCAATCGCGTGACGCTGGGACAGGGATACCGCGAGAAGGGAAGTGGCCCGCGAGTCCACATCGAACTCGACAAGGACTCGAACCTCGGCAATGTGCACCTCGACACGCACCCCTATTTGAACGAAGACGGAACGCCCAACCTGCGGCACGCCATCGACCACGGGATCTACGATCTCGCTCCGGGATTCGGGCTCGCGGGCCGCACCAGCCGTTTCACCTGGCAACTGCTCATTGGCGGATCCTATACTCCCAAGGGGGGCCGCGAAAGCGTCGAAGCCGGCAAGCCCATCACGCCGGCCGGCGACAGCGGTCCCATCGAAGGCTGGACCATCAGCGTCGGGGTCGAGTTCCGCCAGAGGCGGCGCCAGCGCCATTAAAGCAACGAAACACGGTCCAAATTCATCTCTCAATCAGAGTGATGATGACCTTGTTTGCCCCGATGCTGCTCTTTGCTGTGGCCGCCGATCCCCAGGCGGCAGCGCGCCCGCTGGCTCCCGGAGATACGCTCCCTGAACTGAAAGGCGAGTTCCTGAACGGCAAGACCGCGATCCTGCCTCAGGCTGCCGCCGGACGTCCCGCCCTGCTGTTGCTTGGCTTCACTTATGATTCGCGCATCGCCGTTGAAGTTTGGGCCGCGCGCTTCCGGGAGCAATACAAGTCCGCCGGCGATCGCGTCACATTCTATGAAATCCCGATGATCGGCGGCATGGCGCGGATGGGTAAGTGGTTCATCGATGGCGGCATGCGCAAGGGAACTCCGAAGCAGGACTGGGAACACGTCATCACCGTCTACGGCGGCGTCGCGCCCTGGAAGGCTCGCGCCGCATTCCAGGATCCCAAAGCCGCTTACCTGGTGCTCATCGACGGCGCGGGCAAGGTCGCCTGGATGCACCGCGATTCGGCATTCGACGAGAATGCATTCGCTGCATTGCGTTCTGCTGTCGATCGCCTTCTACAATCCCCACACTGAAGCCACGAGGCGGTATCCTACGATCCTGTAGCCAATCCGCCAACATGCCGTCTGACGCGATTCGCGACGCCATTCTCGCCGCCGCTCCGGTCATCCGCCGGATCGTGCGCGCCAAATTGCGCGCCAGCCTGAGCGCCAGCGACGGCCGTGAACAGAACCTCGATGCGCTGGATGTCCTCGGCGATATTCAACTGAAACTCCTCCGGCGCCTCAGCGAGGATCCTTCGGCAATCGCCAGTGTGGAATCCTATGCGGCCATGGCCGCCTACCATGCCTGCGCCGATTACCTGCGCGCGAAGTATCCGGCACGGACCCGCATTCGCAACGCCCTTCGCCGCACCCTCGAAAAAACGGGCGCAGTCTGGCAAGCATCGGGCGACTGGATTTGCGGCCATGCCGGATGGCGCGGGCATGAGGAGCCCGCATCCCAGGATTGGACGGCGAGCGTGGCCCCTCCCAGGGGTTCGCTGAACGCCGATTCGCCTGCCGCAGTCGAACGCCTTTGCCGCCATGTCTTCGATTCGGTCGGCCAGCCGGTGGCTCTCGATGACCTCACTGCGTGGATCCATAACCACACGGGCGGGCGCGGCCTCGAACAGCGCGTGTCCAACGATCCCTATGCGACGGATTCCGCACCGGCCGCAGGCATCCTCGACCGCACGGCGGCATCCGGCAGGCACGCCTCTGCGGACGCCCACTGGATAGCTGCCGAACGCATTCGCCTGTTGTGGGACGCGATCCGGCAGTTGCTCCCCTGGCACCGTGCGGCTTATCTCCTCAACCTTCGTGAAGGCGAACTCGACGCCTTCCCCTATTACGGCGTCGCTTCGATCGAGGACATCCGCGCGGCACTCGAACTCGATCCCGCGCAGTCGATTCGAATGGCAGAAGCCCTGGGTGTCGATCCGCAACTGCCGACGTCTCACCAGTTCACCGCATGCTGGCGGCAGTTCCCGATCGAAGATCACGCCATCGCCGCGATCCTCGGGGTCGAGCGTTCGCAGGTGATTGCCTACAGGAACAAGGCGATCGAACGCCTGCGCCGGATGCTTTCCGCCCTCAGTCGCTGATTCTCGAAAATTTCGCACACGGGAGGGAATATCCACCGGAAGCGTCCGTCTTCTCCCAGTGTGCGCGTCGAACGCGGCGCGACGGAAAGAAGGAGAAGGCGAGCGATGTTGCCGGCCCACCACGATCACATCACGAATCAGGAATGGCTCGCCTTCCGCCGCCGCAGTCTCTCAAACGAGCAAATGAGCCGCGTTGCCGATCACTTGCGCTCTTGCGAAACCTGCCGCCGTTTGCAGCGCCTGGCCGCAAACGACGATGCCGGCGTACGGCCCGAACTTCCCGAACTTGCCATCGAACCGGCCGGCGGCAATCTCCATCTCACTTATGAACAGTTGACCGCGTACCTTGATGCGGCGTCGTCCGGCCGTCCGGAATGGGCCGCCATAGAAGCGCATCTCGCTTTCTGCCGCACATGCGCCGCGGAATACGCCGACCTTCTTGCGTTAGACGACGCGAACCGCCTGGTTGCAGCGGCAAAACCGGAACCCCGCTTCTGGGCGGTCATCCGGAACTTCTTTGCGACCCCGCAGTCCCCGGCGTTTACCGGCGCTGCCGCGGCTCTCGCGATGGCCGGCGTCGCGATCCTCATGTTCGGATCTGCCGCCTCTTCACTTCCTGGAAACGGCCCGGGCGCCGTATCCTCGACCTCCGAACTCTATCGCGCGCAGCAAATGTTCGATCTGCGCTCGATTGCCGGAGGCTTGCTGGCTGCCGCAGGCGCCGCCGGCCTCGCCTACCGGATTCTCGCATCCCGGCCGTCAGCAGGTAAACGCAGACCCGGCAGGTAACCTGCGAAGCGTCAAAAATCCCAGCAAATACGAATCTTAAAGGAGAACCAAAAATATGGCTTTGCGACCCGGCGGACAAATGGTGCACTCTGCGTTACCCACGCGGTCCCAGTTGCTTCCGATTCTTTCCAAGTACCGCGAACTTCCTTCGAAGTCGCAACTCGTTCCCGCCGCTTTGACGGTGGTGTTCATCATGGTGTTGTTCGCGTTTGCCCGCGACACCAGCCCGATTATTTTCAAGCGCGGCCAGGATCCGATGCGCTGGCTTTACACATCGCAGTACATTCTCATTCTCGGTGTCTATCTGGTGCTGTTGAGCCTGCAATTCCTGTACAGCCTGGCCGGCAAAGCCAAGAACTGGTTCGGACTCCTCGGTACGATGGTCTTCACGCTCTGCTTCATGCAGTTCGGCGGCTTTGACCTGCTCTATCCGTTTTTTTACAACGTTCTCGCCGGCGGCGAACCCGCCCGCGGCGATACGCTTGCCGTCAGTCTCTGGAAGCACTTCGCGGGCACCGGTTTCCTCGAGGAGTTTGTAAAAGCCATTCCGCTGCTTTTGCTGACTGTGTTCGCCTCGCAGATGTCTCCGGAACAGAAACGCAAGTTCGGCATCGAAGAACCGCTCGACGGCATCCTTCTGGGCGCAGCCTCCGCCGGCGGATTCGTGCTCTTCGAAACCATCGGCCAATACGTTTCGAACTATCTGGTGGAGTTCTGGATCCACCTCGCCCGCGCGGTCACGAACCTTCCAGCGCCACGCACCTTCGCCGACGCGCAGAAACTGATCGACATCGGCAGCAGCCTTGCCGGCGCGGCTCCCGGACTGCAACTGCTGATCCCACGCGGCCTGCGCAGTTGTTTCGGACACATGGCGTATAGCGGTTATTTCGGATACTTCATCGGTCTCGCAGTCCTGAAGCCCCAGCGCCGGTGGATGATCCTGCTCACGGGCTTTCTGTCGGCTTCGTTCGTGCACGCGTTGTGGGACACGATTCCCGGCGACCTGCCGAAAGTCGCGATCGCCGTTTCCTGCTATGCCATCCTGATGGCTGCCGTGTTGAAGGCTCGCGAACTATCGCCCAATGCCGCCAATCTGGCGCCCAGCGTGTTGTTCGGTTACTCGGCGCCGCACATCGGCTACACCCCGACCGTACCGATCGCCGAACCGCCTCGTCCGCCGGCTGCCATCGTCAATACCTTGCCGGCAAAGACGCTGCCGCAGCAACCGGCCCCGCAACCAGCCGTAACCGCGGCGCCCGTCCTTCGCATCGGGCAGCAACAGTTCGCCATCACCCCTGGGCTCCTGATCGGTGAACAGCACGCCCCCGGTCTGCAGGCACAGACCCCTGGTGGACCCATCGCGCAGGTCGTCTCCAATCCCAGCGACCCGGCGATGCTCGGACTCACCAACCTGTCCCGGAGCAGTTGGGAAGTGTTGTCCCCCAACGGCAATCGCCACGCCATCCAGCCCTGGCAGACCTTGCGCCTTGCTCGTGGAACGCGTATCCTTTTCGGAAATTTTGACGGCGAAGTGCAGTAGCCTTGGGAATATCGGCCCGGATCCATCGTCTTACCCGAATGTAGCGACGAGTTAACAAGAAACAACCGCAGGAGCAAAGAACGTGAACGGAGGAATGAATCAAATGAGCGGACTTGCTGAAGCGCCCCGCGAAAAATTGCGCGAGATCGTGGCCCGGGATGGATCGCGGATCCTCGATGATCCCGACCGTTGCGAAGGCTTGCTGAAGGACTACTGCGGCGAGCACCGCCGCGAAATCTCGGCGCTCGTCGGCGCCCTCGAGGAACGCGTCCCGATGGAATTGCGTTCTTCCTGGCAAACGGCGATGACGCCCGAGGCGATGCGGGCAAGGCTGGTGCAGCGCCTGCGGGACAACCGGGGCCTTGCGCCGGAAATCGCGGACTGGGCCGTCGACGCCTGGTCCTACGCTCTGGGCGTGGGTTTGACGCGCAGTTCCGACCGGCTCGCCAGCAACGTCATCAGTACGCCGCCCCTTCCGCCTCCACCACCTCCGCCGCCGGTGATGCAGCAGCACGGGCAGTGGGTCGGAAGCCAGATCGTGCCTCCGCCTCCGGCTGGAGCGTATGTCCCGCCGCAACAACCCTTCGCGAACCCCGGCATGATGCCGCCCCCGCCTCCGCCCCCTCCGGCGCCGCCGCAACCTTCGGGGAACGCACTCCGCTTTGGCGCGATCGCCGCCGTGCTCGCAGTGGGAGGCTACTTCGCTGCGCCTTATGTGCCGGTTCCGAATAATCCATTTGCCGGCAAGGATCCTTCGCAGCAACAGCAGCAGGGACAACAGAATCAGCAACAGCAACAACAACAGGGGCAAGGCCAGCAGAACCAGCAGCAGCAGGGGCAACAGCAACAACAGCAGCAGTCCAATCCTGTGCCGGCTCCCGTTCCCGTACCACCTCCGGCGCCGGCTCCGGCGCCCGTGCAGGCGACCTTCCCGGCCGGCACGCAGCTCTCGGTGAAACTCCCCGAGGCGGTCGCATCCAACACGGTTACCGCCGGCCAGTATCTCAATGCGACCCTCAGTGCTCCGCTCGCGGATGGCGCGGGCAAGTCTACCATTCCGGCTGGATCCAAGGTCATTCTGCAGGTAACGGAAGTCGACACGGCCGGCCGCCTCGCCGGAGTTCCGCAGGTGAAGCTTGCTCTCTATCAGATCGAAGTCAACGGCAAAGCCTACAACGCGAGTTCGACGCCGTACATCGCGAAAGGACCCTCACGCACCACCAATACGGTCAAGAAGGGCGGCATCGGCGGCGCCATCGGATGCGGTGTCGGAGCGGTGGTCGGAGTCTTCAAGCGCAAGCCGAAAACGGGATGTGGCGTCGGCGCGGGGGCCGGCGCGGGAACGGGAGTTGCGGTCGCCGCAACCGATGAAATCAAGCCCGCGGTGATCCCGGCTGGAACCGTCATCCGGCTCTCGCTGATTCGCCCTGTGCAACTCGGCTAGGAGGAGCAGACCATTATGGCAATCCGTCCCGGCGGGGATTACGCAAGCCGCCCTCTGCACATCATCTGGCTGCTCGATTGTTCCGGATCCATGCGCCAGAGCGGCAAGATCGAAGCGCTCAACAACGCGATCCGCGAGGTGATTCCGGCCATGCGCAAAGCGGCGGAGGGCAACCCCGAAGTGCAGTTCCTGATGCGCGCGATCCGCTTCGGCGCCGGCGCCCAATGGCACATCGGCGAACCCACGCCGCTCGCCACCTTTAAATGGGTGGACCTCACGGCGGAAGGTGAAACGGATCTCGGCCACGCCCTCACGCTCCTGGTCGAAGCGCTGAACCAGCTCCCCGCGGACGCCCGCCTTCTGGCGCCGCAGATTGTGCTGGTTTCG
Source organism: uncultured Solibacteraceae bacterium (assembly GCA_964627455.1). Taxonomy (GTDB): domain Bacteria; phylum Acidobacteriota; class Terriglobia; order Bryobacterales; family Bryobacteraceae; genus F-183. The sequence goes on from CAZVKC010000108.1 coordinate 7,387, forward strand.
GATGGCCGGCCCACCGATGAATGGCGCACCGCCTTGCAGTCGCTCTTCGATTCGCCCTGGGGGGAACGCGCTGTCCGGCAAGCCATCGCGATCGGGCAGGACGCCGATCACGAGACGCTGCGAAAATTCATCAACCATCCCGAACGCCCTGTGATCCGCGCGGATAACGCCGAGCAGTTGGTGCGCTACTTCCGTTATGTCTCTACCTCAGTCACCGCCGCGCAACCAGGCCGTTCGATTCCCAGCGTTCCGGATCTGACGCAACCTCCGGCGCCGCCGCCCGGACCGGCGTCCTCGTTCGACGACTCAGCCTGGTGAACACGCCATGAAATGGAAAGTGACGGCAGCGTCCGCGAGAGGCAGCGCGCACCTTCGTAGCGGGCTTCCGAATCAGGATGCCTGCGAATTCAGAAATGGCGACCGGTCGAGCGCACTGCGAGCCGTGCTGGCGGTTTCCGACGGCCACGGCGGCGCGCGCCACTTTCGCAGTCAGGTTGGGTCCTCGCTAGCGGTCCACACGGCAATCCGCGTCCTTTACGACTCGCTCGACGCCGCACTGGCCGAGGCCGGAGCAGGATTGTCGACGCATCCTGTCGAAGACGCGCTTCCGCCGATCGCCACGCGCATGGTGGAGGAGTGGCGCGCCGCGGTTCGTTCGGACTTCGAGAACAATCCGTTCACCGCGCCGGAACTCGACGCAGTCGAAGCCGCCGAAGGCGCAACTGCGCGGGCCAGCGTCGAACAGGATCCGCTTCTGGCCTACGGCGCCACGCTCCTTTCAGCAGCGGTAACCGATGCTTTCGTGCTCTGCATTCAATTGGGGGACGGTGACATTCTCGCAGTGGATGACGACGGCCGCACCGTCCGTCCGATTGCGGCCGACGGCCGGCTGGTCGCGAACCAGACGACTTCTTTGTGTCAAGCCGAAGCGGACCGTGAGTTCCGCTACGCCGTGCTGCGGGAGTTCCCGGCGCTTCTGCTCGTCTCGACCGACGGCTACGCGAACTCTTTTCGCTCCGATACCGATTTTCTTCAAATCGGCCGCGATTATCTGGACCTCGTGCGAAGGCAGGGCGTCGACGCGCTGGCAGAGGAGTTGCCGCAGATCCTCAAAGGCGCTTCCGAAGAGGGCAGCGGTGACGACATCACACTGGGAGTGCTGCATCGGGTCGCGAGCCAGCCGCCACAACCGGCGGTGACGCCGCAGCCAGTCCCAACGCCGGCGCCGGAACAGCCGCCGGCGCGCAAGTTTTCCGGCGTCACGATCGGCGCGGCGGCGTTACTGTTTACCGGCGTGGCCTTCGTGTCGTACACCTTCTGGTGGCCGCTTTGTTGCGCTCCCCCTCCGCCTGTCGCTGCGAGGGTGAGGGAAAAGAGGCCTCCGCCACAGAAGCAACCGGATCCGCCGAAGGCCCTTGCCACGCCTGCGGCGGCCAGGCAGGCGTGGATCCTGGAGGTGTCCGCGGCGGACGGCGCGCGTTTGGAACTCGTGCCGGGAGACCGCATTCTGTATCCCGCCTTGGATCCATCCGCGGAGGCTGCCAGTGAGCCATACGCCGAGGTCCGCGACGCAGGCGGCGGCAAGATCGAACTCATCAACCACAGTGACGACCCTTGGACGGTTCAGCGCGCGGGACGCAAGGACGTAGATCCGCCGGTCGGTAAAGGGCAGTCCGTGGTGCTTACCCCGAAGATGAAGATCACCTTTCGCAGCGGCGTGGCGGCAATCGTGCGCCAGGCGCCGGCATCCCGTAAATCGGCGCCGGAACCGCCGCAGGACTGACGCCATGGAAACGATGCTCAAACGTGGTCAGATGGTGGTCGCCCGTGCGATGCAGTCCGCATGCGTCGTGCAGGATCTGCTCGGAGAAGGCGGACAGGCGGAGGTTTACCGCGCCCGCATCGGCTCCCGCGATTACGCCTTGAAGTGGTATCGCCCAGAGTACCTCTACGCCGATCCCCGGCTCTGGGACCGTTTGCGTCACGTCATCAACGCGGGTACGCCGGCGGAACAGTTCCTCTGGCCCTTTGACCTCGCCTCACTCCCCGGTTCCGGCTTCTACGGCGGGTATGTCATGCCGATCAAGCCGGACAACTACGTCGGGCTCGCTGACCTCTTACGCCGCAAATGCGAGCCTTCGTTCCGGTCCCTCGCCACCGCCGGCTTTCAGCTTGCCAATGGCTTCTTTCGCCTGCACGCGCTGGGACTTTGCTATCGCGACATCAACTTCGGCAACATCTTCTTCGATCCCGCGACCGGCGACATCCTGATCGGCGACACCGACAACGTGGACTTCAACCGCATGCCCGGCGGCATTCTGGGCACCTGGGGATTCATGGCGCCCGAAGTGGGCAGGCGTGAAGCGGATCCCAGCGCGATGACCGATCGTTACTCGCTCGCCGTGCTGCTGTTCTACATGTTCATGCTGGGACATCCGCTCAAAGGCGCCCTGGAAACCAGGCTGCCGTACGATCCTGAAGATCCGGACGGGTCCCGCCGCTTGTGCTCGGATCACCCTGTCTTTCTCTTCGATCCACAGGATGCCTCGAATCGTCCGGTGCCCGGCATGCATGACGTGGTCATCAATTTCTGGAATCTTTATCCCTCGTCGTTGCGGCGTCTCTTTACGCGCGCATTCACCGAAGGATTGCAGGATCCCGACGCACGCGTGATGGAAAACGAGTGGCGGTGGGAACTGAGCCGCCTGCGTGACAGCATCCTGCTGTGCCCCCGCTGTGGCGCGGAGAATTTCTTCGATCTCCAACTCGTGCGGCAGATGCGCGATCTGCACGCGTGCTGGTCTTGCGGCAAGCGGCAGGAAATGCCCGCCCGTATGCGCCTGCTTGCCGCCAACGGATCCTCGACCGTCCATCCCGGCGCATCGCCCGAGGATCCTGTGCTCGTGATGCTGTCTCCGGGAGTCCAGCTGTATCCGCACCATCTCGAAGGGGACAGCTACAACTTTCTGCAACCGCTCGCACTGGTGGAAGGGCAGGGAGGTCCTGCTGGATTGAGTCTGCGAAATCTTTCCGCCCGCACGTGGAACTCGCGAGCATCGTCGGGCGAGTCCCGGCAGGTTCCGCCAGGCGCCGCGCTGCTACTTTCCAACGCGCAGCGCATTCATTTCGGCGCCTGCGAAGCGGAGGTCCGTTTCTGATACATACCCGCCGCGCCTGCTAAAATTCGGCCTGTGCGATCTTTTGTCTTCCTGCTTGCGGCGGCAGCGGTCTTTGCGCAGCCGCGTCCTCAGCTTACCGCCGCTGATTATGCGCGCGCCGAAAAGTTCCTGAACTACCACGTCGATCCGCTCGTGCTGCGATCCGGCGTGCGTCCCAACTGGATCGCCGGCAGCGACCGCTTCTGGTACCGCGTCACGGTGTCGACTCCCGATCCCTCGGCCGCCCAGGGCCGCCGCGAAGCCGGCGCCGAATTCATTCTCGTCGATCCGGAAAAACGCACCAAGCAGCCGGCCTTCGATCACGCGAAACTCGCCGGGACCCTGGCCGCAGCTATGGGTGGAGATCCCAAGCCGAATTACGACGCGACGCATCTGCCCTTCCAGCAGATCACCTTCAGCGACGACGCGAAATCGATCCAGTTCAACGTCGGACCTCGCACCTGGAAGTGCGGCGTCGACGGCGCACAGTGCACGCAGGAGAAAGCCGCACCCCGCGCCAACGGCAATGCCCCCGCCGCCGGACCGCGTGGATTCTTCCGCATGGACTCGCCTTCCCCGGACGGCAAGTGGACCGCCTTCATCCGCGACTGGAATCTCTGGGTCCGCGAAACCGCCACGGGCAAGGAAACGCAAATCACCAGCGACGGCGTGAAGGACTACGGCTATGCCACCGACAACGCCGGCTGGAAGGACAGCAATCGCCCGATCGTACTCTGGTCGCCGGACTCGAAGAAGATCGCGACCTACCGTCAGGACCAGCGCAAGACCGGCGACATGTACCTGGTCGATACGCGCGCCGGCCATCCCACGCTGCGCGCCTGGAAGTATCCGCTGCCCGGTGACGCCGACGTCACGATGATCGAACGCATCATCATTCAACTCGAAGACCGCAAGATCGTGCGCCTGCAGATGCCGCCGGATCAGCATCGCTCGAGCCTCTGCGACGACATCGCATGCCGCGGCGGCGACCTCGCCGATGCGGAATGGAGTCCCGATAGCCGCCGCCTCGCGTTCCTGTCGAATTCGCGCGATCACAAAGAAGTGAAGCTGCGCGTCGCCGATGCGGCAACCGGCGAAGTCGGCCTGGTGCTCGAAGAGAAGACCAACACGCAGTTCGAATCCGGATGGGGCGCCGTCAATTGGCGTTTTCTGCCGGATTCCAACGAATTCATCTGGTTTACCGAAGCCTCCGGCTGGGGACATCTGTATCTGCACGATCTCTCGACAGGCAAGCGCAAGAATGCCGTCACGTCAGGCGACTGGCTGGTCACGAATGTCGTGCATGTCGACCAGAAGAATCGCGTGATCCTGTTCACCGCGGGCGGCCGCGAGAAGGGGCGGGATCCGTACTTCCATCATCTGTATCGCGTGGGATTCGACGGCCAGCATCTGACGCTGCTCACGCCCGAGGACGCGCATCACACCATCACGATGTCGCCGTCCGGCAAGTATTTCCTCGATGTCTATTCGAAGCCCGACGCTGCTCCCGTTGCCGTGTTGCGCGATGCATCGAATGGCAAACTGGTGGCCGACATCGAGAAGGCGGATATTTCGAAGTTGCTCGCCGCAGGTTGGAAGCCTCCCACACCCATCAAGGTCAAGGCGCGTGACGGCGAGACGGATCTCTACGGGCTGATGTTCACGCCCACGCAACTCGATCCCAATCGCAAGTATCCGATCGTAAATTACATTTACCCGGGTCCGCAGAGCGGTAGCGTGGGGTCGCGTTCGTTTGCCGCCGCGCGCAGCGACAATCAGGCGCTCGCGGAACTCGGCTTCGTGGTCGTGGCGATCGACGGCATGGGCAATCCCGGCCGCTCGAAGAAGTTCCACGATTTCTACTACGGCAACATGGGCGACAACACGCTGCCCGATCAGATCGCGGGCATGAAGCAACTCGCCGCCCGGCATTCGTATATCGACATCGATCGCGCCGGCATCTGGGGACACTCAGGCGGCGGCTACGCCACGGCCGACGCGATGTTCCGCTATCCGGACTTCTTCAAGGTCGGCATCTCCGAAGCCGGCAATCACGACAATCGCGTCTATGAAGACGATTGGGGCGAACGCTATCAGGGACTGCTGACGAAGAATGAGAAGGGCGAGTCCAACTACGATGACCAGGCGAACCAGACCCACGCGAAGAACCTGAAAGGGAAACTGCTGCTCGCGCACGGCACCATGGACAACAACGTGCCGCCGTACAACACGCTCCTCGTCGTCGATGCGCTGATCAAAGCCAACAAGGATTTCGATCTTCTGATGCTGCCCAATCGCGGCCACGGCTTCGCCAGCGAACCCTACATGATCCGCAGGCGCTGGGACTACTTCGTGCGCTGGCTGGCCGGTGCGGAACCGCCCGCGGGCTTTGAGTTGAAGCCGCCCGCGTCAGCGAACCGCCGCCCGCCCGAAGCGAATTAGCTAGCGCCACAACTCGACAACCGGAACATACGGAGCGTCCCCCGTCGCGGGCAGGTAATCGAACCTCGCCCCGCTGTCGGTGTGGACGCTCTTCGTCCAATCAATACCGAGACTGTTGTAGATCGTCGCCGCGATGTCCTCGGGCCGGATGTTGCGGTTGCCGGACCATCCCGGTTCACTGGTGAACGCGCCAGTCGCGTTCGTCGCTCCGATCGCGCGGCCTCCGCGGATTCCCGCGCCCGCCAGCATCACGGACTGCTGCTGATAATGGTCGCGGCCTGCGAGTCCGTTCAGTGCGCCCACCGTGCGGCCGAACTCGCCCATCGCAACGACGAGCGTCTCATCGAGCAAACCGCCGGCGCGAAGGTCGTTGAGCAGTGTCGCCAGACCCCGATCGAACTCCCGCGCGAGCGCGGGCATCGAATGATAGATGTCCGAGTGATGGTCCCAGCCCGGATGCGTGATCTCGACGTAACGCACGCCCTGCCGCGACGCGATGAGGTTCCGCGCAATCAGGCAGGAGTTACCGAACGCGCTCGCGCCATACCTCGCGGACTCCGTCTCCGTAAACCGGAACATCGCCTCGACGCGATCGTCGAACAGCAGTTCGCGCGCGCCGCTCTGCAGGATCGCCATGCCGGAAGCCGCGCCGTCGAACTGCCGGCCCGACTGCAAGCGCTCGAGCAACGCGCGCCGCCGCCGGTACGCGTCGCGATCCATGAACTCCGTCTGCGGACTCAACCCGCCTCCCGCCGCCGCGGGCTGCAGCAGGATCGGCGCATGTTCCGCGGGAAGGAAGCCGCCGCCGGGTTCCTGGCCCCCTACGGCATTGAGTGCGAAGAACGCGGGAAGCCGGATCTCCTGACTGCCGGCGAGTTCGCGCGAGATGATCGAGCCGATATGAGGCGCGAGGCGAGCGCCCGGCGACACAGGATTGCGCGCCATTTGCATCCATTGGTTGGCGATGCCGTGCACCACCGCCCACGCGCGCACGGACCGCAGGAAAGCGAGGTCCGCGATCTGGCTCGCGAGGCCGGGGAGCAGTCCTTGCGGGAATCGCAGGTCGCCGAACGTAGCCGGCGCGAACTCTCGAGGCGTCCACTCGCCTTCTTTGAAGTCGAACGTATCGACCTGGCTCGGCGCCCCGGCGAGCATGATGAAAATGACTTGTTTCGCCTTGCCGAAGCCCGGCGCTTGGACCTCCGCAGCGCGTGCAATCGTTTCGGTCGCCGCTTGTGGCAGCAGCCAGTAGCCGGACACGCCCGCCGCCAGATGCCGGAAGAACATCCGCCGCGATGGCGACAAATGCGGCGAGCGCCAGAACTGCGTGCCGGATTCGGGTTGGTCTCGTCGTTTGGGCGTCATCGCATCAGTTGGCAAACACGAAATCCGGATGATTGATCAACGACCACGAGAGATCCTCAATAGCCTGCGCGCGATCGTCCGCTGACTGCAGGTTCGCCACAGCTTCGGACAACTCGCGTTCGCTTGGCTCGCGCGTCAGGAATGCCCGGAACAATTCGCGTACGCAATCGTCGTCGCCGGTGTCGATTGCGGCGATCCGCGCCAGCACGGGCGATGTTGCAACACGCACGCGCGCCAGCACCACTGGATTGTTCAGCAGGGCGAACGCCTGGGGCAGGGAAGGCGCCGCCAGTCGACCCGCATCCGCCCGGTTGCCCCGGGAAAATGCATCGAGGAACTTCTGTGCCGCTTCGTCGGTCGAAGGCTCCGCGGTATCCGGCAATTGCATCGCCCACGCGACCGGATCCGTCATGCCAGGGATCGCGTAAGCCGCCGTCACGCCTGTCGCCGTCTGCACCGAATCGTGGATCTCTTCGGCATCGAGCTTACGGCTGGCGCGTGCATCCTGATAGGCCGCGGAGGTCACGAGGCCGCGCACGAAGGCGCGCAAATCATAATCTGTGTCCCGCAACTGCTGCGCGAGTTGCTGCAGCAGCGCCGGATCCGCCGCCTGAAACGTCCACGGAGCGGGCGGCGGGTTTGCGGGATCCAGCCGCGCGGGATCGAGCGCATCGACGGGTTCCGCGAGCGCTGTGCCGAACACCTGTTTCCAAAGCCGGTTCGCCAGGTTCACCGCGAACATCGGATCTGACGTGATCTTCGAGGCCAGGAACGGCCGCCAGGTTTCGATGTTCGCACCCGGCGAAGTGCCGTCCCGATACGAAGGCTGCAGGACTCCGCCGCCCGTACGGTTGGGGCGATTGCCGAAGGTCGTATCCATCGCATAGCCGGGCGTGCGGTACGTGTGGAGTCCTGTCGGATCATCCTCGCTGAAGCCTGGATAAGAGAACGTGTCGGTGAAGAACGCGGCCATGTGCTGGGCTTCGATGCGTTCGATGCGCGAGCCCCACAGCGAGACGGAATCGAGATGCCCCGCGCCGCTGTGGCACAGCAGGCAATCGTAATGTCCGAGCCCGAGGAACTGCGCCGCGGACTTCGCGAACATGTTGTCCCACGAATCTTCCTTGGGACCCGTATTGACCTCGGTCGCCGCGAGGAAGCCGCCCGTCTGCGCTGCGCCGGAATCCTCGCCCGCCGTCAACACCGCGGACGCCATTTCGCGCAACGATCGTCGGGACGCGATAGACTCGCGGATCCACTGGTGAAACTGGTTCCGTGTCGGTACGGGGTTCACGTAGATGCCGAGTGCGTTGTTGCGCAGCCAGTCGCCGGCCCACATGGTCCACTTGTCGTTGAACTCGGGGGATTCGATCAGCCGGTCGATGAGTTGGGTTCGTTTGGTATCCCGCGGCGCGGGATCTGCGAGGTAGGCACGGACTGCGTCAGGCGTCGGGATGCGTCCGGTGAGGTCCAGAGAGACGCGCCGCAGGAACTGCAGTTCGCTCCGGTGGTCCTCCGGGCCGAGGTCCGCCGAGGCCGCTGCTGCGGAACCCAGTGCTTGCGCGAGGCACAGCAACGCCACCGAAGCCAACATCTTTTTATGCTTTCACGTTCTCTCGACGGAGACAAGGCGGATCGGCTAGGCTGAAGATGGAGCAGAAGAGTGAGCGCCGAACCAATTCTCGCGTTAGTTGCCAGGCTTCTCGCGAAGCATCGGATTGAGGCGATTCTCATCGGGAATGCCGCAGCGGCGCTGCAAGGGGCTCCTGTCACCACGGTCGATCTCGATTTCCTGATTCGTAAGAATTCCACGAATCGTGCGAAGCTCAAGGCCTTGAGTGCGGACTTGGAGGCCACCTTGTTTCGTCCTTTCTATCCGGTATCCGGCCTCGTCCGGCTGATGCGCGATCGCGATTCCCTTCAGTTGGACTTCGTCACGATGATCCACGGAATGCGCAGTTACGAAGGCATCCGCAATCGATCCGCGACAATCGATGTTCTGGGCGCGCCGCTGCGGGTCGCGTCTTTGACAGATATTCTGAAGAGTAAGAGGGCGGCGAATCGTCCTCAGGATCTGGCGGTGTTGCATGTCCTCGAACAGACGCTTAAAGAAAAGTCCGGCCCGGCGGCCGCCGAGCCGGCGGGCGATATTGGACGCTCTAAGAAAAGAAAGTGAACTCGCCCGGCGCGAGCAGATCCGCGCGTGGCTCGCACTGCCGATGGAACGCCGCATGAACTTCCTGCGCAAACGCATCGGGATCTGCGCCTCCTGCCTGTAGCGACGAACAAGGTCCAAAAGCAAAGAGGGCGGATCCCGAAGGATCCGCCCTCTCCGTTCTAACCAAAGCGAGACTGCGAGTTAGAATTCGTAGCGCGC
>CAZVKC010000109.1:0-4086 GCA_964627455.1 uncultured Solibacteraceae bacterium
GGGTGGGGTTCCTGGGGGTTTCGGGCGCCGGTGCAAAGGGGCGTTCAGAATGTGCCGCGCCCTCCGGCCCACATCACCTCGCTCGAGGCTGGTTCCGATACACTGTTAGGTCATGGGCAATCGAAGCATCGTTCTGGCGAGCCGGCCGGTGGGGACTCCTACCGAAGAGAACTTCCGGTTGGTCGAGAGTGACGTCCCCAAGGCGGGGCCGGGACAGTTCGTGGTGCAGATCCACTATCTGTCGGTGGATCCGTATATGCGGGGACGCATGAATGACGCGAAGTCGTATGCGGCTCCCGTGCAGATTAATGAAGTGATGACCGGCGGGGCCGTGGGTCGCGTCATTGAGTCCCAACATGAGAAGTTTGCCGTCGGGGATATTGTCCAGGGACAGTTCGGATGGCAGGAGTACGCCGTGTCGAGCGGGACGATGTGCCGGAAGGTGGATCCTTCCATCGCTCCCATCTCGACTTCGCTGGGCGTGCTGGGGATGCCCGGATTGACGGCGTATTTTGGATTGCTCGATGTTTGCGCGGTTCAGCCCGGGGAGACAGTTGTCGTCTCCGGCGCGGCGGGGGCCGTGGGATCCTACGTCGGACAGATCGCCAAGATCAAGGGCTGCGGGCCGGTGGTCGGGATCGCGGGTTCCGATGACAAGGTCCAGTATCTGCTGCACGATTTGGGATACGACGCGGCTTATAACTACAAGACTGTTGAGAGCCACTATAAGAAGCTGCAGGAGCTTTGCCCGAAGGGGATCGATGCGTACTTCGACAATGTCGGCGGCGCGATCACCGATGCGGTGCTGCGGCTGCTGAATGTGCACGCGCGCGTGGCGATTTGCGGGCAGATTTCGCAGTACAACAATGCGGCGCCTGAGATGGGTCCGCGACTGCTGGGGATGCTGATCATCGCGCGGGCGAAGGTGCAGGGCTTCCTGGTGAGCGACTACGCGGCGCGGTTTGGTCCGGCGCTGGCGGAACTGGCGCAGTGGGTCCGCGAGGGGAAGCTACAGTATCGCGAGCAGTTCGAAGACGGCATCGAGAATGCGCCGAAGGCGTTTCTGGGGATGCTGGCGGGGAAGAATACCGGGAAACAGCTGGTCCGAATTCATCCGGAGTAACGATCTCGCGTGGATCATACCGAGCAGTGGCAGCTAGTCCGGGAACTGTTTCAGGGCGCGCTCGATTTGCCCGATGCCGCGCAGCGGGAAACGTATCTGCAGGCGCAGACGGAGAACGAAGAGGTCCGGCAGATCGTTCGCGAATTGCTGGCGGCTGAGAACCCCGAGAGCACCCAACAGGAGCGGCCCTGGGAGGCTGCGATTCGCGACATCGCGAAAGAGGTCGCGTCGAAGCTTCCGGTGACCGGCGAGCAGGTTGGTCCGTATATCGTGGACCGCGTGCTCGGCAAGGGCGGCATGGGCCAGGTGTTGCTGGCGCACGACACGCGGCTCGAGCGTCCGGTGGCGATGAAGTTCCTGCTGGGCGCGGCGGGCAAGCTGGATTCGAATGCGCGGCCGAGTTTCGAGCGGGAAGTGAAGGCCGCGTCCGCGCTGAACCATCCGAATATCCTGACGGTGTTCGACGTGGGCACGCACAACGGTACGCCGTGGCTGGCGACTGAATTCATTGATGGTCCGACAGTGCGGCAGCGGCTGCAGCAGACTGGTCCGGTTCCGCCGAATGAATCCGTGGATATCGTGATCCAGTTGCTATCGGCGCTGGAGGCGGCGCACGGCGCGAACATCATTCACCGCGACATCAAGCCGGAAAACGTCATGATCCGGCCGGACGGGATCGTGAAGCTGGTGGACTTCAGCCTGGCCAAGAGCCTGGACATTCGAACGCTCACGGAACCGGAGGTTCATGGCAGCGAGGCGGCGGCAGGTCCGGATGATACGGTGTTTGCGGGGACGGTGCGGTACATGTCGCCGGAGCAGGCGTCGCAGCAACGCGTGGACGCGCGCACCGATTTGTGGAGCCTAGGCGCGCTGCTGTACGAGTTGCTGGCAAATCGGCCGGTGTTTCCTGGTACGGAACCGTTGCAGATTCTGCGGGAGTTGCAGGAGTTGCAGCAGGTCCCGCGGATGCCGGTGAAGCTGGACGGCGGCGTGCCGCGCCCGCTGTGGCCGATTCTGTACAGGGCGCTGCAGCCGGATCCGCGGGAGCGATACCAGACGGCCACGCAGATGCTGGCGGATCTGCGGCGCGCACAGAAGCGGATGCAGACGCACCGGCCGTGGTTGTGGTGGAGCATCGGGGCGGCGGCGCTGGTGACGGCGCTGGCGGGCGGGTGGCTGTGGTTCGAGGCGCGATCCCGGGGATTGCTGAGTCCGTCGCAGTTGACGTTCGACAAAGGGTACACGGCGGAGCCGACGGTGTCGCGCGACGGGAAGTGGATCGCGTATGTGTCGGACCGGGCGGGCAAGGGGAACCTCGGGCTGTGGGTGCAGGCGGTGGATTCCGGGGGGGCTGCGCCGAAGCTGGTGTACGACGACGGGGCGGATGTCCACGAGCCGGACTTTTCGCCGGACGGGAAGGAGATCGTGTTCCGGTCGTCGGGGGCGCGGGGGCATGGGTCGATCCGGGTGGTGGCGCGGGACGGCGGGGTGACGGCGATCCGGCCGAGGATCCTGGCGGATTACGGGATGATGCCGCGGTATTCGCCGGATGGGAAATGGATTGTGTACATGACGCCGCCGGAGGTGGAGCGGGCGTCGCAGGTGTGGCTCGTGCCGAGCAACGGGGCGGAAGAGCCGCGGCAGCTGGCGACGGATTTCGAGGATGCGCATTATCCGATCTGGGCCGAGGACGGGCGTTCGATTCTGGTTTGCGGGACGCGTGTTTCCGGGGATCCGATGAATGAGCATGACTGGTGGGTGATTCCCTTCCCGGGTTCCGGCGCGCCGCCCCGGAAGACGGGCGCTTCGGGGGATCCGCTGCTGGGAGAGATGCGGGGGGTGGCGCATCAGTTGGGTCCACCGGCGATGTGGCGGGGCGGGTATGTGTATCTGTCGACTTTGAATTCGTCGGGGCGGAGTTTGGGGCTGCGGCGGGTCCGGCTGGATGCGGGGAATCTGGGGTTGCTGCCGGAGCGGGATGTGTTGACGGAGTTGCCGGCGGCGAGCGATGTACAGTCGCGGATTGCCGGGGGTACGATTGCGTTTGCGCGGGGGACGCTGGCGATCCGGATTTTCGAGATCCCGGTGGATGCGAATACGGGGGCGGTGCGAGGGCAGCCGAAGGTGGTTCACGCGGCGGGCGCGGATGTGACGTTTCCGCACCTGAACGCGAAGAATGGGATGCTGGCGATGATGCTGAGCGGTCCGGGGAATCGGAAGGTGGTGGTGGGTCCGCCGGGGGGCGAGATGACGCCGGTGGTGCGGAGTTCGAATCCGCAGGATTACCCAAGGTGGTCGCGGGATGGGACGCGGGTGGCGTTCCGGAATATGCAGAATCCGAAAGTGCCGATTTTGATTGCGACGCCATCGACGGGGGAGGTGGTGACGGCGTGCAAGGATTGTGGGGGTCCACAGGACTGGTCGGTGGATGACCGGTATATTTTGTTCGAGCCCGGGGCGACGGTGGCTTTCGTGGGGCGGTTGAATGTGGAGAGTGGAGTTAAGGAGGATTACATTCTGCCGCCGCGTGGGAATTCGCTGCGGGGGGCTCGGTATTCGCCGGATGGGAAGTGGGTCGCGTTTCATGAGGAGTTGAAGCGGGGGATGCGGCAGGTCCACGTTGCGTCGGTGGATGCGCGGGGGGCGGAGGCTTGGATTCCGATTACGGATGGGCGGTATGGAGATTCGAGTCCGGCATGGTCGCCGGATGGGAATTTGCTGTACTTTTTGTCGAACCGGAATGGGATGCGGAGTCCCTGGGCGCAGCGGTTGGATCCGGTGACGAAGCGGCCGGTGGGGGATCCGTTTCCGGTGCTGCAGTTGACGGAGAGCCGGAGGTCGATTTTGCAGACGGCGTCGCACCGGGAGCCGTTTATCGGGTTCGATGTGTATGAGGGGCGGATGGTGCTGGCGATGGATGAGATTTCCAGTAATATTTGGGTGGATGAGGTTCCGCGGTAGGG
>CAZVKC010000109.1:4186-16564 GCA_964627455.1 uncultured Solibacteraceae bacterium
TGGCGATGGATGAGATTTCCAGTAATATTTGGGTGGATGAGGTTCCGCGGTAGGGTTCGTGTTGCGGGGGAATGAAGTCCCGGGGCGGCACTCAAGTGCCGCGCAGGCTAAAGCCTACACCACCGAGGGAGGGGATCGAGAATGGTGTTTTTTGATGAAGCGGAAGTGCGGCGGCTGTTGCCGATGGGCGTGGCCGTGCGGCTCATGCGGGAGACTTTTGAGGGGCTTCGGAGTGGGGCTTCGGTGAGCCAGCCACGGCGGCGGCTGATGCTGCCTGCGACCGGGTCCGTGCTGCATGCCATGGCGGGGGCTCATGGGCGGTATTTTGGGACGAAGATTTATGCCACGAACGCCAAGTATGGGAATGCGAATTTTCTGTTTTGGCTTTTGGACGCCGAGACTTCGAAGCCTCTGGCACTGTTCGAGGCGAACTGGCTGGGACAGATTCGTACCGGGGCGGCGAGCGGATATGCTACCGATGTTCTGGCTCGCGCGGATGCGGCCACCCACGGCGTGATTGGGACCGGGTTTCAGGCCCGGAGCCAGGTGGAGGCCGTGGCGGCGGTGCGGAAATTGAAGGAAGTCCGCGTCTGGAGCCGGTCGGCGGAGAATCGCGAACGGTTTGCCCGGGAATGCTCCGAGGCGTTCGGGTTGCACGTGATCGCGACCGGGACGGCCCGAGAGGCGGTCGAAGGGATTGATATCGTATCGACTGCGACCTGGGCTAAGGATCCCGTCCTGGAGGCCGCATGGATCTCACCGGGGACGCATGTCAATGCGATGGGGTCGAACAATCCGACGCGGCGGGAATTGCCGGCGGATCTGCTGGATCGCGCCGAGGTGATTGCGGCGGATTCGGTGGAACAGGCGAAGATCGAGTCCGGGGATTTGCTGCTGGCGTGGAATGGACCCGCGGGTCCGCAGTGGGACCGCGTGGTGGACCTGCAGAACGTGACGAAACGGCCTGAAAACCGTGATGCGATCACGATTTTCAAGTCGAACGGATTAGGAGTCGAAGATGTGGCGGCGGCGGCGTTCGTGTACGAAGCAGCCGGTCATGCTGCTCACTCGGGCGACGAGAGCTGATTGTCGCTATCGCGCCATGCGCTGATTTTGAGGCGCCGGCAGATCCAGCAGAGCCCTTCGTTGGAAGTCGGAGACGACAGCTCGGAGGAGCAAACCGTGCACTTCACGACCTTGTGTTTCCCCTTGTCCACGGAGATGGAGGCCTTGGCGGCCTCCGAGATTTCCTTTGCGACAACGGGTTCTGCTGTAGTATTCGGCTTGCGCTTCAAAATATCCTCTTTGCCTACTTTTACTATAGCGAATTAATCGCCCGTAGCGGTCGAAGTCGGCAGAGGATGCGCGGGCGCCATCTTGCGGCGCGCAAACCAATTCTTGAGGTCCTCGACGATCGAGTAGGTCACCGGCACGACGAGCAGCGTCAGCAGCAGGCACAGCGACTGGCCGCCGATGATCGTGATGGCGATGGCGGAACGCTGCGAAGCGCCCGCGCCGACACCGAGAGCCGTCGGGATGAGGCCCGCGATGATCGATAACGTCGTCATCAGAATCGGCCGCAAGCGGACGCGGTTGGCTTCCATGATCGCCGGGATCATCCCCATGCCCTGCTCTCGCAATCGATTCATGTAATCGATTTGGAGAATGCCGTTCTTCTTCACGATGCCGAGCAGCAGCAGGACGCCGAGGGCACTGAACAAGTTCAGTGAACGGCCCGTGCCGATCAGCGACAGCAGCGCGAAGGGAATCGATAGCGGCAGCGTGAGCAGGATGATGAACGGGTGGACCAAGCTTTCGAACTGCGCGGCGAGCACCATGTACATGAAGATCGACGCGAGTCCGATGGCGAGGATCATGTTGGTGGTCGTTTCTTCGAGAATCTTGACCTGGCCGGAGAAGGCAATGCGATAGCCGGGCGGCAGGTTCAGCGTGCTGAAGATCGCCTGCGTGGCTTCGGCGGCCTCGTTGAGCGAGTAGCCGGGGGCCGTGTTGCCGTAGATGCCGACCGAGAACTGGCGGTTGAAACGATCGATGCGCGAGGGTCCGAGTCCGCGCTCGAGTTTCGCGATGGAGTCGAGACGGATGAGGCCGAGTTTGGCGGAGGGCACCAGCAGGCGCGTCAACGCTTGTGGATCGTCGCGCTGTCCCGGCAGGAGGCGCATCGTGACCGGATACTGTTCGTTGTTCTCTTTGTAGGTGGAGATCTGGTCTTCGCCGGACATCAACAGGCGCACGGCGCTGGCGACGTCGGAGACGCGGACGCCGAGGTCCGAAGCGAGCGGGCGATCGATCACAACCTGCAGTTCCGGATTGTTGAGGTTGAGGTTCGCCTTGACGTCGGCGAGGCGCGGATCCGCCATCATCTTCTGGCTGGCTTCCTTGGCGATTTCGACCATCTTGCGGATGTCGGGTCCGAGGAGCTGGGCGCGGATCGGGGCGAAGGTATCGCGTCCACCGAGGATGTTCGGGAACGTAATACGAGGACGCGCGAAGGCGTATTCACGGGCGACCTCGCGGACCTTCTGGCCCATGACGCCGATGGGTTCGCGCTTCTCCGGCGGATCGAGGAGGATGGTGACGAAGGAGCCGTTGACGCGCTCGAAGAAAGAACTGGATCCCGGCACGACAGCGACGACGCCGGGGATGGCCTCGATCTTGCGGCCGAGTTCCATGGTGGTCTTCTCGGTCAGTTCGAGCGAGGAGCCTTCGGGCAGTTCGAGCCACATGCCGAGTTCGCTCTGGTCTTCCTGCGGCATCCAGTCGCGGCCGATGTACTTGTTGACCCAATAGGTGGAGGCGAAGACGACCGTCGCGAGTACGATGACGGCCCAGCGATAGTTCAGCGACCAGCGCAGAGTTCCGAGATACAGGCGGTCGAGCCAGGTGGTGTGGGCGTGTCCGTGCTTGGCTTTGTGGTCGCCTGCGGCGGTGCGCTTCAGCATACGCGAGGCGAGCGACGGCGTCAGGGTGAACGCTACGAGCATGGAGACCATGATGGACATCGCCATGGTCCAGCCGAACTGGTTCATGAATCGCTTGGCGTAGCCGGTCATGAACGCGATGGGGACGAAGATGATGACCAGCGAGATGGTAGTGGCGAGAACGGCGAGGGAGATTTCCTTGGTCGCTTCGATAGCGGCGGTTTTCGCGTCGACGTTGTGCTCGTCGAGGTAGCGGACGATGTTCTCGAGGACGATGATCGCGTCGTCGATGACGATGCCGACGGCAAGTGTGAGT
Organism: uncultured Solibacteraceae bacterium; assembly: GCA_964627455.1. Taxonomy (GTDB): domain Bacteria; phylum Acidobacteriota; class Terriglobia; order Bryobacterales; family Bryobacteraceae; genus F-183. The sequence continues at coordinate 7,445 of CAZVKC010000109.1, forward strand.
CCTAAGAGCGTCATCGAGTTCAGCGAGTAGTCCATCGCGCGCATCAGCGTGAAGGTGGTGACGATGGACGTTGGAATCGCGATGGAGGAGATGAGCACCGTGCGCCAGTCGCGAATGAAGATGAATACGATGATCGAGGCGAGCAAACTGCCCAGGATGAGGTGTTCTTCCAGCGCTTCGACGGAGGCCTTGATGTAGGTGGCCTGTTCTTTGATGACGTCGATCTTGACGCCGGGGGGCAGTTGGCCGTTGAGCGTATCGAGGCGCTTGCGGATGGCGTCGACAACGTTGACGGTGTTGGATCCGATCTGCCGGCGGACCTCGATCAGAACGGCGGGCTTGCCCTTGTAGTAGGCGAACGAGCGGCGTTCGGCCATGCCGTCTTCCGCGTAGCCGACGTCCTTGAGACGGACCGGGGCGCCGCCGACATTCTTGATGATGATGTCGCCGAATTCCTTGACCTCTTCGACGCGGCCCATGGTGCGGACGCCCATTTCAGCGGGTCCGCGGATGACGCGTCCACCGGGGGCTTCGATGTTTTCGGAAGTGACCGCGCGCTGGATGTCCTGAGCTGTGAGGTTGTAGCCGTTCAGCTTGTTCAGGTCCATCATGAGATTGATCTGGCGGAGGCGTCCGCCGATGAGGTCGACGCCGCCGACGCCGTCGACGGTCTCAATGGCGCGGCGAACGGTCTTGTCGGCGAGTTCGGTGAGTTCGCGGACCGAGCGGTCGCCGTTGATGGCGAAGGTGATGATCGCTTCGCTATCGGGATCCTGTTTCGCAACGGTCGGGGGGAGCACGTTCGGCGGCAGTTTACGCATCGCCGCGGCAACCTTCTCGCGGACGTCCTCAGAGGCTTCGCCGATGTCGCGCTCGAGCGTGAAGGTGACGAAGATGTTGCCGGAGCCTTCCTGCACCATGGCGCGCATTTCGTCGATGCCGCTGATGGCGGCGATGCTCTCTTCGAGGGGAAGGATGACTTGCGACGTGACTTCTTCGGGGCTCGCGCCGGGCAGGCGGACGCGCACGTAAACGGATGCGGGATCCGAGCGGGGGAACAGGTCCACGCCGAGGTCCACGAAGCTGAATACGCCCATCACGACCAGAAACATGATGAGCATGAAGGCGAAGACAGGGCGTTGGACGCAGATTTCAGTAAGCTTCACGCGAGAGCAGTCCTTTACAATCGACGGTTGGTCTTAGGGGTAAAGATGATTGTAGCGGTTCAATAAGTTACCGGGGAAGGTCGCGCAGTTTGCCGCGGGCGGCTTCGAGGCGTTCGCCGACGGCAAGGAGGAGTTCCTCACAATATGGGCGGGCGACGAGTTGGACGCCGATGGGGAGCCCTTCCGGGGAGAAGGTCAGCGGGACGGTGAGTCCGGGGAAGCCCGTGAGATTGAAGGCGGTTACGGGCATCATGGCTTCGAATAAGCCGATCTTTTTCAACGGCGTATCCCATTTGCGCTCGCGGTGTTTGAAGGCGGGGACGCCGGCGACGGGGAGGAGGATGACCGGGAAGTCCTGCATCTGACGCATGAGATCGATGCGGATGCGGTCGCGTTCGGCGAGCATGTCGACGACCTGGAGGGCGGAAGGTTCGGGGGTGGCGAGGATCTTCGAGAGGAATTCGGTGCCGGTCCAATGGGCCTGGTCCTCGCGGCCGGCGATGAACTTGGCCGTGGCGCGCGAGGGGAGGTCGGTGAAGAAGAACGACCAGACGTTGGGGGCGCGTTCGAGGTTTTGGGGCTGGAATTCGTCGACGGAGTATCCGGCGTCCCGGAGGAGGTTCGCGGCTTGGAGGACGGCCTGACGGACAGGTTCCTGCACGGGAACTTTGAGGAACTGTTCCATGACACCGATTCTGGGTTCGTCTGGGCCGGGGTCGCGGAGCGGGACTGGGGCGGCAAAGGGATCCTCGAAATCGTAGGGGCTGGTGGCTTCGAAGAGGGCGCGGACATCGCGAACCGAGCGCCCCATGGGTCCGACGACACCGAGCAGTCCGCCGGGATGGTTGATGGCAGGTACGTGGCCGGCGGCGGATACGCGGCCGGGAGTCGGCTTCAGGCCGGCGATGCCGCAGAAGTGGGCGGGTACACGGACGCTGCCTCCGCCATCGCTGCCCATGCCGCCGGCCGAGCAGAAGGAGGCGATGGCCGCTGCTTCGCCGCCGCTCGATCCGCCTGAGGTGTGGTCGAGGTTCCAGGGGTTGTTGGTGCGTCCGATGATGTGGTTGTCGGATTCGTAGTTGGCGAGAAACTCGGGCGTGTTGGTCTTGCCGAGGATGATCGCGCCGGCGTTGCGGAAGTTGCGGGCGGTGGCGGAATCGCGGGTGGCAATCTGGCCGAAGAAGCGGCTGCCGCACCAGGTGGGCTGGCCGGCGACATCGAGGCTGTCTTTGATGGAGAGCGGGACGCCAAAGAGGGATCCGGTGGCTTCGCCGCGCATGAGTTTGGCTTCGGCTTCGCGTGCCTCGGCGCGGGCCTGATCGGCCATCAACGTGATGAAGGCGTTGATGGCAGGGTTGACCTCCTCGATACGGCGCAAGTGCGCATCTACGGCTTCGACCGGGGAGATTTCGCGGGCGCGGATCTTTGCGGCCATTTCGACCAGCGAGAGTTGTTCGATGCGGCTCATCGTGCTTAGATGTTGCCCTTTCGGATTTGTTCGGCCATGTAGTCGGTTCCGCGCCAGGCGAGGGCGAGGATGGTGAGGGTCGGGTTCTTTTCGCTGGCGGTGGTGAAGATGGATCCGTCGACGACGAAGCAGTTTTTCACTTCGTGCATCTGGCCGAAGCCGTTTACCGCACTGCGCTTGGGATCCGCGCCCATGCGGCATGTGCCGTGTTCGTGGATGGCGCTGCCGAGCGTGTCGATCCAGCCGCGTTCGAAGGGCAGGATTTCGGCCTTGGCTGCTTTGAGGATCGACTCGGCGGTGTCGTACATGTCGACCAGCATTTTGCGCTCGTTGTCACCGATGTTGTAGGAGAGGCGGGCGACGGGGACGCCGTACTGGTCGGTGGGTGAGCCGTCCACGGTGACGCGATTTTCCCGGCGCGGGAGCACTTCGCCGTACGGGTGGATCGAGACGAGCGCGGGGAAGCGCTTTTTAATGTCGGCCTTGAGGTCCGCGCCAAAGCCGGGGAGTTTTCTGGCCCAGAATCCGGGGCCGGGATGCGCGCCGGTGTTCCAGAATTGGGCGCCGTAGCCGCGGAGGTAATCGCGCTTGGCGCTGCTGCGGTGATTGAAGCGCGGCATGTAGATGTGTTCGCCGCCGATGCCGTCATCGTTGAGGGTCTTCGTGCCCACGAGTTCCGGGACGAAGCCGTACATGTGGAAGCGGACCTGTTCGGTGAGGTAGCGGCCGATGACGTCGGATGAATTGCCGATGCCGTTGGGGTATTTCGCGGATTTCGAATTCAGCAGGATGCGCGTGGAATCGATGCAGGATGCGGCGACGACGACGCGCTTGGCGTAGACCTGCCGTTCCTGTTTCGAGTAGCGGTCGAAGTACTGCACGCCGCTGGCGAGTCCACGGTCGTCGACGAGGATGCGCGCGGCGACGGCGTTGTCGATGATCTGCAGGCGTTTGGTGAGGAACGCGGGTTCGAGCAGGTAATCCGAGGAATTGAAGAAGGCGCTGATGTCGCAGCCTTTGCCGCAGGCGCCGCAGTAGTGGCAGGGGGCGCGGCCGTTGTGTTCCTTCGTGAGGACGGCGCGGCGGCCGGCGACGATGGAGATCCCGATGCTTTTCGCGGCCTTTTGCAGGAGGCGTTCGCCGCAGCGGGGACTGGGCGCTGGTAAATGGAATTTACTACCAGGGAGCGAGTCCTGATCATCGTCGCCGCCGCAGACGCCGATCAACTGGTCGACCTTGTCGTAGTAAGGCGCGATGTCTTTGTAGCGGATCGGCCAGGGGATTTCCCAACCGTCTTTGGCGGGCCCTTCGAAGTCGACGTCGGAGTAACGGAGCGAGACGCGTCCCCAGACGTTGGTCTTGCCGCCACGTCCCCAGACACGAATGAGTTCGAAGGGATTCTGGGGATCCGTGATGTAGGGCTGTTCTTTGTTATCGAGGTAGAACTGCGGAGGCTTCTGGCCGCGGGCGGCGCGTTCACGGGTCTGCCAGGGTTTGACGTGGCTCCAGAATCCGCCGCGGTCGAACTTGGCGCCTGCGTCGAGCAGGAGAACGTTCACGCCCTGACGCGTGAGGTTCCACGCAGCCATGCCTCCTGCCGCGCCGCTGCCGATGACGATGACGTCGTGAACTTCCCTGCTGTTTTGAACGTACATGGCGGGTTAGCTCTGGTGCTCCGGATGCGTGCAGCCTTTGAATTCCGAGAGGAAGGTGTTGGCGTTCCAGCCGAGTTCGGTCTTGAGGCCTTCGAGCGTCGAGTAGTAGATGTCGATGGTTTCGCCCTTGAGCAGTTCGAAGTGGCGCGCGCCTTCGGCGCCAGTTTCGGTGCTGATGCGCGTGAGGACCTGAAGCGTCGGGCCTTGCGCAGCGAACCAGGCGAGGGCGGCCTTCCAGCGTTCGCGCCGTTGGGGGTTGCCGGCGAGTCCCGCATCGATGATTCCGGGGACGCCGGCGTCGACGGCGCCAGGCGTCTCGGTGCGCGGAATGATGCGATCGGTGAGTTCCGACAGCAGGGCGAATTCCTGGGGCGAAAGCGTGGTCTTGCTGCTGGACGGAGCGGGTTGCCCGAGGACCGGGGGCAACGCAATCGCCGCTGCGCCGCCGGTGATTCCGGCGAGCACTTTTCTACGACTGCTGGATGGCATCCCGCCAGTTTATCGAACGGGAGGGATTAAAGCACCGAGGCTTCGAGTTCGCCGCTGCCGACGACGAGTTCGTCGAGGTCGAGCCAGCCCTGGCATCCGCCGTTCTGGACGAACATGACGGTGTCGAGAACAAACCTGCGGGGCGAGCCGAACTCTTTCCAGCGCACGCGGGCGGCGGCCTCTTTGGGGGCGGGGTCGGCGAACACCAGCGGACCCTGCGCCAGCGTCACGTGCGGATGGTACTGGAACGGTTCCTGGTAAAAGAGTGCGTGAGCATTGAGGACGCGGTGGATGTCCTCGAGTTCTTTCTGGCCCTTCAGGAGTTCCAGATAGACGACTCGTGTTTCCTCGAAGACGGCGACCTCACCGAGTTCCACGACGAACGGAGAAAAAGACGGCAGCGACTGTTTGAGTTGCTGCACAGCCTCAGCGGACCTTCCGTGGAGCGGCCGCGGCGGCAACAACGTGACGTGCGAGCGCGCAAAACAGTCGGGAACCAACTCTGTCCGCAACCGGTCCAGAAACCCACCTAAAACACCGGGCAGGTAACAAACCAGGGCAAATTCGTCTTTGGGACCCTGATCGGATCCCTCAGTCGTACTCATGCTGATTGCACATTGTAGCGAAAAAGTAACTTTGAAAATCTCGGGGGGTTCGCCTGCTAAGGAAGCGGATTCCCGGCTGCCGATGTAAATACCAATTCGCCCGGAAGCTTGACTTCCGGCACAATCCACTCGGCGGGTTCAAAACCGACGAATTTGATGACACGAACGTCGCCGGCCTCGTCGACCAGCACATCGCCCACCTCGAGGGCTTCGGCGGAGTCCTTCAGCGAGAACCACGCCGCATAGGGGGTGGAGGCTTCCACCGATCCCCGCTCCTCATAGTCTTTCACTTTGATGCGGGTAACGCCGCTCACGTGGGGCAGCAGGCGGAACTGGGCTCGCAGGTTGTCCTTGAGCCGGAAGATTCGATACGAAGCCATAACTTACCCCCCTATTGTCGCTCAAAACATGTCGAGTGCAAATGTTTTTTACGAGCGGTCGCGCAGAATCGCTTTGGCTGCATTGTAGCCGGGGGCGCCCATGACGCCGCCCCCGGGATGGCCGCCGGATCCGCACAGGTACAGGCCCGGGACCGGCATTTTGTAGCGGGCCGAACCCGCGAGAGGCCGCATCACGAACATCTGGTCGACGCTCATTTCGCCGTGGAAGATGTTGCCGCCGGTGATGCCGAAGCGGCGTTCGAGATCGAGCGGCGTGAGCACCTGACGATGTTCGACGATCGATTTGATGTTGGGGCAGTATTCCTCAATGATGTCGAGGACGCGGTCGCCGAAGGGTTCACGAAGCTGGTCCCAATTCCCTTCCCGGAGCGTGTAGGGCGCGTATTGCAGGAAGATCCCCATGATGTGCTTGCCTGCGGGCGCGAGCGACTTGTCGTACATGGTCGGGATGGTCATTTCGAGGAGCGGCGAATGCGAGGGCCGACCGTATTTGGCGTCATCCCAGGCTTTTTCGACGTAGTCCATGTTGGGGCAGATGTGCATGGTCGCGCCGTGGTGCGGGCCGGGCGCGCCGGGGTACGCCTTGAACTCAGGGAGACCGTTGAGAGCGAGGTTGATCTTGCAGGAGGTGCCTTCGCTGCGGAACTGGCGGATGCCTTGCAGGAAGTCCGCGGGAATGTCGCGAGCGTCCATCAATTGCAGGAAGGTGCGTTTCGGATCGCAGTTGCTGGCGACGATGCGGGCCTGCAGTTCATCGCCGTTGGCGAGCACGACACCGCAGGCGCGGCCGTTTTTGACGAGGATTTTCGCAACATCGGCATTGGTGCGGATTTCCGCGCCGGCGGCTCTGGCGGAGTCGGCCATCGCTTCGGAGATCTTGCCCATTCCGCCGCGAACGAAACCCCACAGGCCGCGATGGCCGCCGACGCCGCCCATGCAGTGATGGAGCAGGATGTAGGCAGTGCCGGGGGAACGAGGTCCGCCGTTGGCCCCGATGACGCCGTCGGTGGCGAGGGTGACCTTGATTTCCGGCGATTCGAACCACTCGTCGAGGAAGTCGGAGGCGCTTTGCGTGAAGACCTTGACGAGGCCTGTGAGTTCGGCGCGGCCGAGTCCTTTGACCTTGCCGAGGAGTTTCAGGTAGTCGATGTAGTCGCCGAGGCCGGCCGGCGGGAACTCGGGCGGCGTTTCCATCAGAAGCGCTTCGGCCACGACGGCGAGCTTTTCGAGATGGTCCTCGAATTTGGGGAAGGCTTCGGCGTCCTTCTTCGAGAACTTCGCGATTTCGGCAAGAGTCTTCTCGCGGCTCTGCCAGAAGAAGAGGTAACGGCCGTCGGGGTAAGGCGAAAAGAAGGACGGATCCTTGGGATCGACGTGGTAGCCGTAGCGCGGGAGTTCGAGGTCGTCGATGATGCGCTGTTGAAGAAGGCTGTTGAGGTAGGCGCCGCTGGAGACGCGGTATCCAGGCCACAGTTCTTCTGTGACAGCGCATCCGCCGAGGAGGTCGCGGCGTTCGAGGACGAGGACCTTGCGGCCAGCCTTGGCGAGGTACGCGGCGGTAACGAGGCCGTTGTGGCCTCCACCGACGATGATCACGTCATATGTTGGGGACACTGGTCTCATTATAGAGATTCAGTCGACACACTCCCACGCCTTGCGGCGCTCATGGCGCATGGCGGTCTGCCAGCGGCTGACTCGCTTGAGCGCGCGACGGTCTCCCGCCATTTCGAGGACTTTTCGGTATAGTTCCACCGATTGGCGCAGCGTTTCGTTGGGAAGCGCTACGGTGGAGTTCCACTGCGTGCGGAGGGATTTTTCGAGGTCCGCGCGGGCTTCGTCGAGGCGGTGCAATTTTGCTGCCACCATGGCGTGATTCAGCAGGAAGGAATGGCGGACGGGATGAGAGGCCCGAAGGTCCGAACGGTCGAGGTCCGCGCCGAGTCGCTGGAGGTTCTGCCAGGCGCCGGTGAGATGTCCCTCTTGCGAATCGAGCAGGGCGAGGGCGAGGCCGGTTTGCAGCACGAGCGGATGTTGGGGAGGCAGGCCCTGCTGTCGCCAGAGGCGGCTGGCGTGTTCGAGATGCGGGCGGGCCTCTTCGTGCCGCCATTCCTGCACATAGAGAGATCCGAGATTGTGGTGTTCCAAGGCGATCTGCGAGAGGTCCTGCGGCCGGTGTTTTTCAAACCACCAGAGCGTGCGCCGGAGAACCGGTTCCGCACGGGCCGTTTCGCCTCGGGCCGCGAGGAGTTGTGCAAGATTGCTGGATGCGCGCATCGCATCCGCCTCACGATCTTCGAAGGCTGCCGGGTCCGCCGAGGCGGCGAGGCGCAGGTATCTTTCAGCTTCGTCGTATTTGCCCTGCAAGAAGAGTGCGACGCCTAAGGAGTTCGCGGCTGCCGGATGATCGTTATTGACGGCTTTTCTCGCAACTCGCTCCGCCTCCCTGAAGTCTCCCTGTTCGAGGGCCCGGGCGGCGCGTTGCGCCCAATCGGCTTGTGCGTACGAAGTCGCAATCAACGATAGAAGGCAGGCTGTCTTTCCTAAACGCATCATCGAACGGAAAGACGGCGGGCGGGTTGCGGATCTTACAGATTGGTGTCCTCAGAACGCTTCTATCGCATCACGCAGAATCGGATCGCGCAGCGGCGGCTTGATAGCGCGGCGGTTCACGACATCGGCTTTTCCGCCAAACAGTTCCTCGACAAAGAGGCGGACGCGGGCGTAGTCGAAGAGGTCGAGGGGACGGGCAGGATCGAGTTCCACGAGAATGTCGACATCGCTTTCCTCGCTGGCTTCGCCGCGGGCGACGGAGCCGAATACGGCGGCGTGAAGAACAACGAGCGTTTGCAAATCCTCACGATGTCGTGATAGCAATTCCAGTGCCTCGATGAGGGTGTCCGTCATTTGAGATTGAGGTTACCATCGGCGTTTGGTTCGCTAAGGGGCAGGCCCAGTGAAACTCACCATACCGTTACCCGACTGCGCGTTCCGGATCCTGGAGGCGAAAGCCCTGGCGGAAGACCTGAGTGTGGAAGAGTATGCTTTGCGGGTTTTGGCACGAGACCTCGCACCAGAGTGGCTGCGGGATTCCTAGAACCAAGCCGAACAAACCGGACTCTGCAACCTGTCCACGAATGAAATTGCTACCGAGATTGCCGAAGCTCGCGCGGCGAGGCGAAAGCATCCGTAACCAAGGGCGCGGCGGCTGGCGTCTTCAAAAGAACATCTCAACAGAAGGCGCGGGAACCGGCGGTACCAAATGGCGGCCCAGGAGTCTAACCTCCCAAACCTGACGTAAGTGTGACAACACAAGTGGAACCAGTCAAATACAATAGT
>CAZVKC010000110.1:0-16269 GCA_964627455.1 uncultured Solibacteraceae bacterium
GCGCGACTTCCGCTGCCAACAGGGCAACGCTACAGAACAGCCAGATCAAGCTCATTTGGTTACGCTATCAAAATGCGAGAATGCTGCGTAGGTTCGGCGCCAGTCTGCTCGATTTCGCGCGGCTGACCAAACGACTCTCGGACGTGAACCCGGCCGTCGCAATACCGCCGCTAATCTTAAAGTGGAACATCTGGTTTCCGCCCCTGCCCGAGGAGCGCGCCAACTTGGAAGCGATCTACCTCCGGGTCTAGCGTACCTTGGCCTGAAGAAAGGGCCGAGGCATCCGCTGAGTTTCACAAGATCGCGGACCACAAAGGCCTCAGTTGGGCCAGCGCGTGTATTGGGGCAGTTTTATTCGCTGTCCCATCTCGGTTTGGCCCGGGCGGCCCTTCTGGCACAGGACACCGCGGGCGCGAGTAAGGCGTTCCAGGCCCTTTTCGATCTTTGGAAGAACGCAGATGCGGACCTGCCGGCTCTTCAGGAAGCGAAAGCGTAGTTCGCCAAGCTGCATTAGCGGCTTCCGCCTTCGAAGAGCAGCAAATCGAATCCGACAGCGGTTAACTTCCGGATGGTCGTGATCCAGGATCGATGCGGACAGAGCATCCGTCCGACTTCAGGGAATGCCAGGCCATCTGATGGAGGGCATCGGCTGATTGCTTGCCATGATCATGTTGGCGAAATCGGTATCGGGCCGATCAGATCAGGTCACGGGTGCTACGCCGGAAATGATTGTAGACTTAGACATTGCCGACCCGGCGCGGTGGCCAAGCCGTCACGGGCCGACCAGGATCGGTTTTACCGAAGTCAGATCAAACGAGCACTGAATAGGTCAGCCGCATCACCTTGGGGGGCACACATGGTAACTCCGATCACCGACGTGCGGGACATCTCCCGTATCGCATATGGTTTCATAGGGTCAAAAGCTCTCTTCTCGGCGTTGAATATCGGACTCTTCAGTTGCCTCTCTGGGACCGAGAAGACGTTGGAAACCCTGGTCGCGGAGATAGGCGTTGCCGCCAATCGCCTCAACACGCTTCTCGCTGCATTGACGTCGATTGGCTTGGTCACGCGCCAGGGAAACACCTATCGAAACGCCCCCGCGAGTGATCGCTACCTCGTTCGTGAGTCGCCGGCGTATTTCGGCGACTACTACCGGTTTCAAGTCGATCGCCAGATCTATCCAGCACTCGTGCATTTGGACGCCGGAATCGCTGGAGACGCGCAACGCCTTGCGTTCGATTCTCTGGCTGGATTGACTGGCGACCCTGAGGAAGCCGACGCATTTACCCGAGCCCAACATGCGGGTTCGTTTGGTCCAGCGGTGGTCCTTGCTCGCAGCCTCGACGTATCCGGAGCGAAGCATCTTCTCGATGTGGGTGGGGGCAGTGGCGCGTTCTCCATCGCCCTGTGCCAGCGCAACCCGGAGCTTCGGGCTACTGTATTGGACTTTCCAAATGTGATCGATGTGGCCGAACGCTTCGTTTCCGAAGCGAGGCTGGAAGACCGCATTGGCTACATCCGGGCAGACGCGGTGAAGGACGGCTGGCCAGCCGGCCAAGACCTTGTCCTCTTTTCCTATCTTCTCAGCGCCGTGGCGGAACCCTCAATTCCGCTCCTGCTGGCCAAGGCTTGGGATGTGCTGCGCCCGGGCGGAAGGTTGCTGATCCATGACTTCATGCTGGACGACAACGAAAGCGGGCCGGCGCTCGCGGCGCTTTGGTTCCTACAGTACCTGTCTGGGCGGATCGACGGAGTGTCGTTCAGTGCCGGCGCCTTGGCCCAGCAGTTGAGGTCACATGGCTACGAGGATGTATTTGATCAGGTTCTGATTCCAGAAATTACGAAACTTGTCATCTGCGCGAAGCCAGGAGGCCCTGCTTAGCCGTGCAGGAAGGGCTGAAATTCTATTCAACGAGTCATCCAGTTCGGCTGCAATAACGGACGGCTGGTGGGTGGGGCCGGGAGAGGTAAAGAGTAAGCATTCGGCGACCCTTCCACTGCCTTCGCCTGATTGTCGACATCGGGATTGCGGAAGGGTAGCGCGTGTGCCGCTCGGGATCACGCCTTTGGCCGCAACAAGAAGCGATAGTTGCCACTGATCGAACTGCACATCATGCGTATTTTCAGTTGCACGCTGATCTGCGACTCGGCGGGGCAGGCGGCTCGCGCTCAAGGCTCGCCAGGGCAGAATGGATGGCGGCGAGCGTGGCGTCTTTGTAGGGGCTCGGCGGCCATGTGCTCACGACGTCCAGTCTGTATCTCTCCATCGAAGCCCACCCGGCCCATTCCGGATGAGGCGGCTTCTCGCAATGGAGGGTCTGATAATCCATAAGGGCGTCCTCCAATCTGGCCTCAGCTTGCCCTCAAACGTGCGATAGCTCAATGAAACGATAGTGCCAAAAAAGCTCAGGTGAATAGGCACTTTCTTACTAAGTGCTCGCCGCTGGTTCTTTCAAGGTCGGCTATCCGGCATGGCTAGCTGCCTCCGGTTCACGCGGCGGCTTAAAACAAGGGGGATTTGTTGGCGCTCCCAACTGAGTTTCCGATCAGCTGGCTGTTTCGCTCCCCGGGCGTCGATTCGAACCATGGACGAGTGCCGGCGCTGTCCTCTCCGTTCCGGCTCCGTTTTCGACCACCATGACAACCCAGCCGCTGCTTCACCCGCGCGATGCTGTTCGTGCCAAAGCTGCCCGCGGCCGATTCCCCAACATCTTCGAGCGTAGTGAACCTTCCTGGTACTCCGTCTTGTAAATGCCCCTCGCCTGCAGTTCCGGCACCACAAAGTCGACAAAGGCGGCGAAGTCACCAGGACTCACGATGTACTCGATGTTAAAGCCATCCACCCCGGTTTCCTCCATCCAACCTTCCAACCCGTCTGCGATGGTCTTTGGAGAACCCACCAGGATTGGTTTGAACCCCGCGACACCGAGCCGCGCAACCACGTCCCTTATCGTCAACGCCCGGCCGGGATCGGCCTTCCGAAGCCCCTCGACACAGCTCTGAATGGCGTTGACCGAGTCCAGGTCGAGCGGTTCGTCCCAATCCCTGCCTGCGAAATCGAGCCCGAGGTATCCACACAATAGAGCCAGCGTACCTTCGGGGCTCACATAAGACTTATACTCTTCAACCTTGCGTCGAGCCTCGGCGTCGGTCGCTGCGGCGATGACAACCAGCGCCGTGAAGATGAGCAGACTGGCCGGGTCGCGACCCGCTGCGGCAGCTTCCGCCCGCAGAGCATCCACAGTAGATTTCACCGACTTCTGCTCGAAGCCCGAAACGAAAACGCACTCAGCATGTCTCGCCGCAAATTGGCGCCCTCTGGGCGACGCCCCGGCTTGAAAGAGAAGGGGTGTCCGTTGCGGAGAAGGTTCGCAGAGATGGTAAGCATCGACGTCAAAATATTTGTCGTGATGCTGAATTTTGTGAATTTTGCCCGGATCCGCGAAAACACGGGCGGTCTTGTCACGGCGAATCGCATCCGGTTCCCAACTGTGTTCCCACAACTGGTAGACCACTTGCATGAACTCCTCGGCCTTGACGTAGCGTTCATCGTGCGGAAGCTGTCCGGGCTGGCCGAACGCCTTCGCCGCGCTTTCGAGGTAACCCGTGACGATGTTCCAGCCAATGCGCCCTCGGGTCAGGTGATCCAGTGTGGACAGGCTGCGCGCGAACCGGAACGGGGACTCGTAGGAGACGGTTCCGGTGATCGCAAATCCCAGGTGCTTCGTAACCATCGCCATCGCGGGCACGAGCAGGAAAGGGTCGTTGACCGGAAACTCGACAGCGTTGCGGAACGCCGCATCGGCGTTGCCTCCATAAACGTCGTAAACGCCGAAGATATCGGCAATGAAAAGGCAGTCAAACAGGCCGCGTTCCAACAACTGTGCGAGATCGGTCCAGTATTCGAGCGTGTGATACTCGATGGTCCGATCCTCCGGGTGCAGCCACAATCCCGGCGTGCCGCCGGCACAATTCATATCAACGGCATTCAGCCGGATCTGCTTTTTCATCAGTCATTACTCGTGAAGATTTTGGCGCGACTGGAGTCGAAGCCAACGGCGACGGGAGTTCCGCCATCAAGGACAGGAGGATCATGAAGCACTTCAATCACCTCGCCGCTGCTGGTCGAGCGCACCGTGGTCAGTATCCGGTCCCCTAGATCGATACTGGACTCGACAGCCGCGTTGGGCTGGCCGCGGGTGGTGATCGAGAAGGCGTCCGGGCGCAGGCATACGAGGGCCTTGCTGCTGGCGCCCGGCCGCGAACCGCACCATCCAAATGCGGTGGTGGCGATGCCGTCATTCACGTCAGCAGTCAGCGTTTGAAAGCCGAAGAAACGGGCTGTTTCCGCACTGGCCGGAGCTTCATAGAACCGGCGAAGCGAGTCATGCTGTGCGACTCTGCCCCCTGTCATGAAGGCGATGCGGTGAGCCATGGCAGCGGCCTCGACGCGATCGTGAGTGACAAACAGCGCGGTCAAACCAAGCGTTCTCTGGATGCCGCGAACCAGTGTGCGCATGCCGCCCCGGAGGTTTTCGTCGAGCGCTGCGAACGGCTCGTCGAGCAGGAGGATCGCCGGTTCGCTCACGAGCGCGCGGGCCAGGGACACGCGCTGCTCCTGCCCGCCGGAGAGTTCGTGGGCACGCCGCATTTCGAATCCTTCCAGCCTGACCAAAGCGAGCGCCTCGCGCACGCGGTCGCGAATTGCATCCGTGCCGGCTCTCTTGAGCCTCAGGCTAAAAGCGACATTCTCGGCGACGGAAAGATGCGGAAACAGAAGCGGCTTTTGAAAGACCAGGGCAGTGCGGCGCTTTTCCGCGGGAATGCTGTTCACGATCTGCCCGTCGACCTCAATTGTCCCGGCCATCGGCTGCAGCAGCCCGGCGATCAAACGCAACACTGTGGATTTGCCGCACCCGGATTCGCCCAGCAACGCGACCATCTCGCCGGGCTCGACCGCGAGCGAGAACTCGTTCACCACCGGCGCCGATTGGCCGTAACGCCAGCAAACGCGGTTGAGCCGAACCGCCGCGCCGGAATTCAAGGCCTCAACACCTTTGCAAGCCAATCTTTCTCCAAACGGCTCAGGTACTGTGCATCCGGCTCAGGAAATGCATGTTGGTCGAGTTCGCCGGCGGAAAGCGTCGCCGGGCCGCGAGCCAGAGAGCGAACCGCCCGCCGCTGTTCGGGGGAAAGCCGGTCTGTTCGATGCGGATACATCTGATCGAGGCTGGCAGAAAGCCGCAGCATCGTTTCGGGCGACATGAGTTCGTTGATGACCACCACCGCACCCGCCGGATTTGCGGCGTTGAAGGGAATCGCAAGGTAGTTGTAGTTTCGCAGGGTCCCTTCGTCGAAGACGAACGTCCTTGCGGTGGCCGGAAATTCTCCTCGCTCGATCAGCACCGATGCGAACGCCGGACTGTAGCTCATGGCGAAGTCTACCTCGCGATTGGCGAACATGCGGTTGAGGTCCTTCAATGTCGCCGGATAGGTCTCACCGCGACGCCAGAGAAAGGGCTTGATCTCCCTGAGGAAGCCAATCGCGCCCGCGGAAGCCCGGTCGTAGAGCGACTGGTCGAAGGCGCCCCAGAAGGCCGGATTCCGCTGGCCGTAGTGAATCAGCAGATGGCGAATGAATGCCGACCCGGTAAAATCCGGCGGCGCGATGTAGGTGAACCGGCCCGGATGTGCGCGGATCCACGCCTGCAAGGCGGGAATCGATCGCGGCGGCTGCGGTGTTCGTTCCGAGTCATACGCCATGACGAACTGGGCCTGCTGCCAGGGTGCTTCGTATCCTTCAATGGGCGTGCCGAAGTCGTGACGAGTGGCCGCGTCATCATAGAGCGCGCTGTTAGGAAGTCGCCCGCCAAACGGGCCCCAGAGGAGGCCGCCCTGCCGTGCGGTTCTGAAGTTTTCGCCGTTGATCCAGACAACGTCGATCGATCCGGCGGAGGTCTTGCCGGCTGCGTGCTCATTCAGCAGTTTGTTGATGGCTTCGGCTGTGTCACCTAGTGGCGCAATGCGCAAGGTGACGCCATAGTTCTGCGCCATCCGCTGCGCGATGTCACCACGGAACAGTCGGTTGCGGACATCGTCGCCGGCCCACATCGCAAAAGTCACTTCGGAGCCGCGCGCTTGTTCGACGATTTGCGTCCAGGGCGCCGCCTCGAGTTCGACTGGCGTCAACACCGCGGCGCGCCGTGGCGCGCTTGCACACGCCGAGAGGAGGATACACAGAACCGTTGCGAATTCAGTTCTCATGGTGAAGGCGCCTTGATATGACCGTAAAGACAGCAATGGCGGGCAAAACGAAAATCAACGTCAGCGCGGCCCCTGCGGTCTGATCGCCGCCGTTCAGGATGGAGACCAGCACCAGCGGCAGCGTTGTGACTCTGCCTCCGCCGACAAGCAGAGTCAGCAGATACTGGCTCCACGAAATCAGAAAGGCGAATGTCATGGCGGCGGCGGCTCCCGGCGCAATTACGGGAAGGGTCACTTTCCAGAACACCTGTGCCGGCGTTGCGCCCAGCGTCCGAGCCTGTAGTTCGAGATCCGGATCGAGGCGCGAAAAACTGCCGGTGAGCATCAGAATCGCGTAGGGGAGCGAAGGGATCAGATGCACCAGGACAACGCCAGGCGCCGTTTCTTCGGCGCCGAGCCGCAGAAACGCCGCATGCAATCCCATGGCAGCCGCGAAAGGCGGTGACAGAACAGGCAAAAGAAGCAGGAACAGGAGGACCCGTTTGCCAGGAAACTCGCTCCACGCCAGCACCCGCGCTGACGGCAGAGCCGCGGCCACGGCTGTCAACGCTACGACGGCAGCGATACCCGCGCTGGTCCCAACAGCGGGAACCGCTCCCGAGCCGGAACTGAAAACATAAGCCCAGGCGCGCAAATCCCAAGTTTGGGGAAGGACGTTGGGCCACAGCCATTGGCGGCCAAGGGAACGGATGACAAGCAGCGCCAACGGCAATGCCGCAAGCATGGCCACCAGGGCGGCCGCAATTCGCGGTGGGACGATCAAAACAGCGCCGGCCTTTCTCCCGCAAGCCGGGCGCTCAAATGCAGATAGGCGAGGACGATTAGCGCGCATACCATCGACATCAGCATTCCCGCCGCAATCGCCTCGGGCCGGTCATTCAGATCGGTGCTCAGGTAGCGGCGCTGCACAAGAACGCCCAGCATTGCCGGATACGGGCGCCCTAGCAGAAAGGGCGTTTCAAAAGCGCCGAACACAAAAGCGAAGACGAGCAGACTTGCCGATACGAGGGCGGGGGCGACCATCGGCAGCGTAACGAGACGGAAGCGCTGCCAGGGAGAAGCCCCAAGGGTCGCCGCCAGCGCTTCGTAGTCCGCCACGGAACGCCGCAGCATGGCGAGAACGACAACCGCAAGGAACGGCGTCTCTTTGATCACATAGGCGGCGACGATTCCGGCGCCAGATGCGTCCTGCAGCAGTTCCGGAAACTCAGCAGGTTGAGCAATGAATCCGAGTTGGTAGCCGAGTCGAGCGATCCAGCCGCTCTGGCTCAACAGGTCGAGCATCAGCGCGGCCACCGCCAAGTGCGGCACGGCGATGGGAACCTGCACCAGGGTATGCAGAAGCCGGTTCCGGCTTGCCAACTCGCGGAGTCCTACTGCGAGGGCCAGGCCGGCAATCGCGGACAACAGTGTGGCGATGGACGCCAGCACAGTGGTATGAAGAACAGACACCCGGAACTCGGCGTCAGATAGCAGCGCCCGGTAAGGTTCTACGGTGAATCCGTCTGCTCCCCGGAGACTTTCGACGACGGCGAAGAGTTGCCCCCCGCCAAAGAGCGCGCCAAGCAAAATCAAGGCCGGCAGAAGAGCGGCAATCCGGGCGCCGGCCGAGGTCATGACCGCCCGATCCGATCAAGAATCGTCTCAATCTGGCGGAAACCGTTCTGCAGAAGAAACGACCGTGAACGGCCGTAGCTCTTGGCTCCGGCAAGATAGAATCCCGGCTCTCCGGAATCGAGGTCCCCGGGTGAGATCGCCGGAACCGAAAGGCAATCCGTGATATTGGCAAGGGCACGGGCAAGGCCCGCGGCGCCTTCGGTAGCGGGGTCGATTCGCAAGGCAAGCTCCGAAACGATGGACAGATCCGGCCTGTATCCCGTAAAAGCTGCAATTTCATCGAAGCTCTCGACCCGGCCGCCGGTGAGTTCCACTTGGATTTCTGTTCCAGTCGCGGTGAGCGCGCGAACACTGGCCCGGCGCTCCACCCGCAACCATGACGGCGGATTCATCGCCAACTGGTTGGCTTCAGAAACAACATGCTGGCGCTCCGGCAACGGATCGCAGGCCACCTCCACGCAGGGCCGCCGGTTCAGCGTTCGCACTGCCCAAACCACGCGCATACCGGCACTCGATCGCGCCGCGGCAGCAAACTGCAAAACGGCATTGGCCGCGGAATGACCGTGACCAACCAACAGAACGCGCTTGCCTGCCCAATGCGGAAGCCGGTTTGCAAGGTCGCCTAGATGTTGGACGATGCGCGGCCGAAGTCCTCGTTCTCCGGGCACGGCCAGCCCTCCTGAGCCGAGAGCGAGCGGCTGGCCATAAGCGCCCGAAGCGTCGATCACTGCATCCCCTTCAAGTTCGTACTCGCCCTGCGGACCTTCCAGCAAGAGCCGGAACGGGCGTTCGCTGCGAATCGGATGTCCCGGATAGTCGCTTCGGCAGAGGCCGTCGCGGCCCACGCCGATGACGCGGGTTGCGGTTCGGGTTGTTCCACGGAGCGGGGCGGAAGCGGCAAGCGGAAGCAGAATGGCATCCGCGTACTGCGCCCCGGTGAGAATCGCCTCCGGACCAAGGCTTGCCGCCTCAGGAGCAAATTCGGCAGCCCGGGGCGGTAGATTCATTGCCAGGGGTGAAAAGAAACGAGTGGGTCCCCAACGGCGGAGCGAGGACCCGATTTCGTCGCGTTCGATGACTGTGACTTCCCACCCGCGCAATGCCCCGCCAAGTGCGGCGGCTAAGCCGGCCGGCCCGGCGCCGATCACGATCAGCCGCCGCCCGGTCACGCTATTTCTTCCGCTCGATGGTGTTGAGTGTCTGGGCCCAGTGCGCGACCGTGCCGCCGCCACGGATGACGGCCGCGACGTTGAGGGCTTCGGCCAGTTCTTCCGGCGAGATGCCCGCATCGGCGCAGGCCGACGCGTACGAGTCGATGCAGTAGGGTTCCTGAATCGCGTTGGCAACCGCATAGGCGATGAGTTTCTTGGTCTTGGCGTCGAGCGCACCCGGCTCCATGGTGGCGGAGTACCACTTCAAGAAGAGGTCGAACAGTTGCGGATTCGTTTTCGAGATGTCGCCGAAGCGGGCGAGATCTTCTGACAGATAGTAGCTGGGCATAATGGAGTTCCTAGTGGGCAGTTGCCGCGCAGGCGGCAAGCATTCCGGCTTCAGGGTGGTGCGGGTCGATCGGGCGCAAATCGCAGCCATTCATCTCCTGGCTGATCTGCAGGGGTCCGTAGGCAAATTCCAGCGGGCGGGTCCACCGTGCCCCTTCATTTGGAGGATAAACCCAGTATTTTTCGGCTACGGTGGAATGGCAGCAGAATACCTTGCGTCCGCTACCGCCCTGGGATTTGGTTGGCCAACCGGCACGGCGGGCAACCGCGGGGGTGTCTTCGAAAATGGCCCGGACGAGCCCTGTCTCGCGGCGGAGATCGATGCCGTAGTGATCGACGAAGGGCTTTGGCGGGGCCGCGGTCTCGAGCAGTTGCTCTTCTTCAGATACGGGGATCGAAGAGAAGATCATGTTGATCCCGCCGGGAAACGGGAACTTCACATATCCCGGGCGGTCATTCTCAGCGCGCGTGCCGAGGGCATAGATCCTGTCGAACGGCAGATCATCCACTTGGTCGACCTTGATGTGGAGGTGGATGCTATCGGCTACGCGTAACGCGGCGAAAAACGGAAATGCAGGATCAAGCAACGCCAGAGTTTCCTCGATTTCGCGATCGTTGATGAGGCCCATCTGGCGGAACTCCGCGAGCGTCGTCCGCCAGGCGGCAGGCTGCAGAAGTTCCGGCCGCCAGTCGAGCTTGGGCGCGGGCTTCGGCTGCGAGGCTCGTAACCAGCGGAACCGCTCGGAGGCGGGCAGACTGGCCACGCCACTGGTCCAGATGCCGGTCCTCAATGGCTCGACGAAAACATTGGCGATGCCGAGGCTTTCCATGGTGGCCGCCCACGACTGGTGATCATAGGTTACCCGCCGGATCTCAATGCAGGGTTCCGCGCCTGCCGGCAGATCGAGTAAGGCGTAGTGCACGGCCGGGTCGCCGTCGTGATCGGGCTTGCCGGTGACGCCGCAGTTCACCGCAAAACGTCCGCCGGATAGCCGGCGAACGAAAGGCAGGCCCGAATGGGTGCACACGAAACCCGTCACGTCAAAGTGATCGAGCCAGGCTTCAAGCCGCAGGTCATCCAGTTCGGCTTCGTAAAGGAACTCGCTGGTTTGTCCCGGGCTGCCGTGACACAACAGAACGCGCCCGCCCTCCAACTCGACGATCTGCCGGTCCGGCCACGTGGCCAGGATCGCTCGTGATTCTTCGCTAAGGCCGGAAATGGCGTGCTCGAACGCTTCACAGCCAATCTTTTCGTCCTCGGCCGAACTGTATCCACAGCCGCAACTGGTAGACCCAGCCACGGCCTGCTGTTCGTGGTTGCCTGCGACAAAGATATCGAACTCCCGGCTGATCATGGTCACGACTTCGTTGCTGTGGGCGCAACAGCCAATCGAATCGCCTAAGAACGCCTTGCGCTCGGCGCCGAGTGCGGTAGCGTCAAGCAGGCAGGCCGACAGCGAGGGAAGGTTGCCGTACGCGCCGCCCATTACGGCCAGCTTGCGAGGCAATGCCGATCGATTGTTCATGGTGTCTCTCATGATCAGAAGCTGAACTTTAGGCCCAATTGTACTGTGCGGGGAATCGCGGTGGCCACAAACGCGCCGGGGTTGGTCGATTGATTGGTGACGGGCCCCTGGTAGTTCACCTGGTTCAGGGCATTGGTCGCTTCCAGGCGGAATTGCAGCTTCATCCGCTCCCTGATGCGGAGGTCCCGAAAGAGCGAAAGATCGGCAGTGGTGAAACCGTCTCCCCTGATAATGTTGCGCCCGCTGTTGCCAAACGTGCCGGGCACTGGCAGCGCGAAGGCGGCAGGATTGTAGGCGCGCCCTTCCGGTACGTTGACCTTGGGGTCGCCCACGACATTCAGCCGGTTGAAACTCTCACCGGTGTAAGGATCGAACTGGCTCGTGTATGGCGTGAATGGCTGGCCGGACTGGAGCGTCACGTTGCCGTTCACTTTCCAACCGCTCAGCAAGGGCTTCCAGACCGTCGCGGCCGGGAGCGTGTAATTGAAAGCGGCGGTGAAGCGGCTGGGGATGTCAAAGCTCGAAACCGCACGCTGCAAGCGGCGATTGTAGCTGTTGAGCACTCGCTCGCTGGGGTCGCCCGAACCAAAGTCGGAGGCATCGTCGATCGATTTCGACCATGTATAGCCCATCAGCAGATTCAGCCCCGAGCGGAAGCGGCGCTCGAGCTTGAGTTGCAGGCCGTGGTAAGTAGACGAGGCGATATTGGAGTAGAAGCTAATGGCGTTGAAATCGGGAAAGGGCCGGAAAGCCGCGATGACTCCGGCGGTTCCCTGCGGCGAGTTGATGGCCGTGGCTACCTGCGCCCGTTGCGCGGCGCTCAAGGCGTCGAGCGGAACCTGGTTGCCGTTGTAGTTGACCGGCAAGTGCACACCCCGGGTGGAGCGATAGGCGGCCTCTACCACCCAACTGTCGTTCAGCGCGTGCTGGATATCCAGGCTGTACTGCAGGCTGTAAGGGTTCTTGAGATCGAGAGGAACCGCGCCCAGCGACCGCGAAGGGCTGACGCTTTTCAGTAGATCCAGCAGCGTCTGCGCGGCGCCAGGACCCGTGGGAAACGGCGTGGGCGCGTTGGTGCTCGCGCTGGCGGAGAAGGGAGCGTTGTTTTCGATCTGCTGCACGGTGCTGGCCTGCAGGTGAGTGTCGTAGAGAAGGCCGAAGCCACCGCGCAGTACGGTACGATTGTCTCCTCCGATGTCGTAGGCGAAGCCCAGACGAGGGGCAAAGTTGTTGCGATCGGGTTGGTAAAGCGCGTCGCCGGCATTCGTCGCCGTCACCACGCCGCGGCCCGGGACGAAGTTCGACAGCTTTCCGTTTACTTCGGTGTAGGGCGCACTATAGTCGTAGCGAACTCCATACTCGACCGTCAGGCGCCGGTTGACCCGCCAGGAGTCCTGGGCGAAAAACGCGAATGTGCTCTGACGGTAGCCGCGGCCAAACTGCCCGGTTGTAATGCTGGCCTGATACGGTAAGCCAAGCAGGAGATCGGTCAGCACATTGGCAAGTCCGTTGGCAGGCAGTTTGGGGATCAGCGTGTTCCGCGATCCATCGAAAGCGATTGTCCCGCGCTGGTTGCCGGCGCCCCTGGTATTGAAGTGATGACGGGTAAAGTCGCCGCCGAATTTGAACGAGTGCGAGCCGCGCAACACGCTGATCATGTCCGAAGCGAAAACCGTCGTCTCATTCTGGATGCGGTTGTACCACGACAACCCGCCAAGGTCGGCGAGTCCGCCGGCCGAGAAGGTAATCGTAGGAATGCCGTTGGCGTTTGATCCGTTGGGCAGCCCGAACTCCGAGGCGCTGCGTGGATCGCCATTGGCGAGATCGTTGCCGTAGCGGTTCACTCCGATCCGCGCCTGATTGACGACGGCGGGCGAAAACGTGCGCAAATAGCCCAGAGTGCCGTTGGTGGTGCGCTCAGGATTAGGCAGCGGAAAGCCGGGGATGTACGGACCGCCAAAGCGGTCCACGATGTAGACCTGATCATTGAGATTCCAGGAAGTGCGCATCGAAACAACGTCGCGCTCCGTCAGGTGGTGGTCCGTGCGCACGTGATACTGATAATCGTTCAACGCGATGGCGAGCGTCGCGATGTAGTTGCCAGTGGGCAACGCGGCATTCGGGCTGGGGTAAAGCTCGAGGAGCTTGGCGCTCAACGGGGCAATGCGGCTGGACAGGTCCAGCGTCTGTGGCGCGCCCGCGGCGTTGACATAAGAAATCTGACCGCGGCCCTGGGCGGCGGTCGGCACGAAAGACGTACGCGTTTCCGAGCCTTCCTGGTTGCGCAGCAACTCGGTGTTGACAAAAAAGAAATGCTTCTGTTTCCAGATCGGGCCGCCCAGGCTGCCTCCGAACTGGTTGTGCCGCACCACGCCGCGCGGCAGTCCGGCGCGATTGCTGAAGGTTGTGTTGGCGTTCAGGACATTGTTGCGGAAAAACTCGTAGGCAGAACCGTGGAACTGGCTGGAACCTGAGCGCGTGACGATATTCACCTGGCCGCCCATGGTGCGTCCGAATTCGGCAGCCGGAAGTTCGCTCAACACGGCGAACTGGCTAACCGCTTCGTTGGACGGCTCGAAGTTGATCACGCTGTACTGCTGCACGTTCATCGGCATGCCGTCGAGCAGGAAATTATTCGAACGGCTGCGCGCGCCGTTTACGCTGAACGCGCCTTCGGTATTCTCACGGGCCTTGCCGTAGCGGTTCGCCGCGGTGGAGACGTTCCAGCCCGCGCTCACGCCGGGCACGATCAAAGCCAGGTTCTGTAACTGGCGCCCGTCGGAAGGCAGTTCCTGAATGGAGCGCTCGTTGACCACAGTCGACGCTGTCGCCGTTTCAAGCTGGGTGAGCGGCGTAGTCTCTTTGACGACGATCGACTCACGCGTTTCGCCCGGTTGTAGCGTGAAATCGATCCTCAACTCATCCCCGACGCGCACGGTGACGCTGCTGCGCTTGGTCGTGGAGAACTGCGCCTTGGCAGCCGAAATCTCATACTGCCCGGCCTGAAGGCCCACCATGCGATAGGCGCCGGAAGTGTTGGTGAGCGTCGTCCTCTTAACGTTGGTTTCCGTATTGCGGATGGTCACCGTCGAGTCGACAATGACGCCGCCACCTGAATCGGTGATTGTTCCGCTGATCGATCCGCTCGGGACGTCTGCCTGAATCCGGCCGCTGAACGAGAAAAGGAGTACGGCCGCGCAGGAGCACACATGGAACCGGCGCAAGAGTGGAATGGACATGGGATAGAGCAAGAGACGATTGCCCTAAGTGCTTGGTTATCAACCGGATCAAAGAAAAAACGGCCCCGGGATACACTTCGTGATTTCTACTACGTTCGAAATTGCTGAAACCAAAAGTTGATCGATACTTCTACAAGGTTCGAAGTGTCTGGAGTCAGGGCTTGGCGGCGTGCTTATGCGAATGCCATGCGATGCGTGGGATTGGGCTTTGCTGGCCGAAAGTGCTCATGTTGAGTGACGTGCGCGGAAACTCCAAGTTCCAGGGAAACGGCGGGTAGGGCCTCTTCCAATCGGCGCCACATCTGTTCGGGATCATCTTCGGCCCGAAGATTCACGATGAGTTCGCCGGCCCGAAGCTTCTCTTGCAGCCGGTGGGAAAACTCCACGGCGCCATCGTTGCGGACAAGATTGAGCACCGCGATATCGTTGCCTTCGTCAGGACTGAAAGTCATCTTCAAATGGGCTATTTCTCCGAAGTTGACCGTACCGCGGAGCCTGTTGGCGAGTTTCAACATCAGGGAATGACCATCGAACTCCTTTTGCGCGGACACAGCGACCGTGCAGTTCAGCCAACCCAACAATGCTTCACCCTCCGCGTAGGTCTCGTAGTCAACCTCCGGGGAAGGCTGCAGACCACAGGGGGCATGTATCACGTACTCAAACCAGGCGTCCAACCCCTCTCCGGTACGGACGGAAACGGCGAAAAGCCGCGCTTCGGGGTAGCGGCCTGCCAAGGCCTGCTGGAGACGATCAAGCCGCGCGAGGTCCAACAGGTCGATTTTGTTAATAACAATCGCGTCGGCCTCTTCCAATTGCTTGGAATAGACATACTGAACCTTGGGGGCGAAGGTTTGCCCCTCGGCCAAACCCAGCATGCGCTCGGCGCGTATCGGGTCGACCAGGACGCTTAGCGGAGCGATTTCAAAGTCTTCTCCGTAAATCTTGCGCAAAGGGTAGCTCACCGCCGCCCGCAGGTCGGTGCAACTGCCAACGGGCTCCGCGATGAAGACACTTGGGCGAGTCGTTCGCGACAGATTTCCGGCAGCCTCCACGAGCGAGTTGAATCGGCAGCAAAAGCAGCCGCCGCCAATTTCCTCTACATCGAATCCATTCGAACTCAGCATGGCTGTGTCCACCAGCCCGAAGCTCTGGTCGTTTGTGATCAGACCCGGCCGCTGCCCCGAGTCGCGAAGACGGCGTGCCAGGGCAAGGATGGCGGTGGTCTTTCCGGCGCCCAGGAATCCGCCCACCATGATGTAACGCGCCTTTCCTGCCATCTGGTCCTTTTCTTGTTGCCGGGGCGAGGGAAAGTCCTCTCCAGCGCTGCATCCAAACCCGATGCAACGTGTCGAAGGGTCCTCCCACGATTTGGTTCGCGCGCAGCAAGCCGCCTACAGGAACTCAAGCATCTCTTGAATGGATTCGATCCTGGCGGAATACCACAGATAAGTACTCTCGCGGCGAACCCGCACCAACCCCTCGCTTCGCAGCTTATCGAGATGATGCGAAAGCGTAGACCCTGGGATGTTGAGTTCGGACTGAATATCACCCACAACCAAACCCGTAGGATGCGCGATCAACAGCAGTTGGAGGATGCGCAGCCGCGCTTCCGATCCTATTGCTGAGAACATGTCAGCATAGCGAGCTATTTGTTCCGAGTCGGGGGTCACGTTGATCCAGGCGCCAGGTCTCGCCATCTGCCAATACGAGGTTGGCGGCGGAAGCGAGAGCCTTCATTCAGGATACGCAATCAGTGGCGGGCTTGGCTCTTCACCGAAATTGCTTACCGCACGGGGCCAAAAACGTGGCGGCCGCAACCGGTGTGGTTCACGCCCGAGAAATTTATTTTCTCGCCTGGAATCAATCGGATCCGCGCGGCCGAAGCCAAAAAACTTGACACATGAGGCTGCTAACCTGAAATCGAGGATAGGCGTTTGTCCGGTCACTTGCCTGTGGCCCGGGCAAACGCCTTTTGCTTTCCAGGAAGAAAAACCCTCGATTACGAAAGGAAGCCAATCATGTCCACCGCAACCAGCCAGGCCCGAATCGACGCCAACCGCGCCAACGCGCAACTCTCCACCGGACCCACAACCGAAGAGGGCAAGCAGAAATCCTCCGCCAACG
>CAZVKC010000111.1:0-16224 GCA_964627455.1 uncultured Solibacteraceae bacterium
TTCCGATTCCAACTAACTTGGGACCAGTCTAGCTTTCGGCCTGCTCGCCGCCTTCGCGGCCTTCCTGCATCGCCTTCAGCTTCTCTTCACGGCGCTTGGCGCGATCCGCCGCACGCTTGATCAGCTTCGCGTCGACCAGTTCCAGCATCGCCGTCTCCGCGCCGTCTCCCTTGCGGAAGCCGAGCTTCACGATGCGCGTGTATCCACCGTTGCGGTTGCCGAAGCGCGGGCTGATCTTGTCGAACAGCTTCTGCACGCTCTCCGGGGTCACCAGGAAGGCAGCCGCCTGGCGGCGATGCGCCAGCGTACCCTTCTTCCCAAGGGTGATCATCTTTTCGACCAGCGGACGAGCCGCCTTGGCCTTGGTCACCGTGGTGATAATGCGTTCTTCGTTGATGACGCTGGTCACAAGCCCACGCAGCAACGAACGGCGGGCGGATTCATCCCGCTGCAGCTTGTATCCACCTACTTTGTGTCTCATTTCCTCATTACCTCTTGTGGGCTAGTTACTCTTCGTTATCGTCTTCGTCGTTCTCGTCCAGATCGGCATCATCTTCATCGTCGTCATCGGGGGACACATACGCGCCTCCCGTGACGGAGCCGATCGCGCCAGGCTCAGGCAGGGTCACCGGCGCGCCGCTCGGCGCGATCAGGCGGCCCGAGGCATCGATCTTCATACCGAAGCTCATGCCGAGCGTGGACAGAATTTCCTTGATTTCGTTCAGCGACTTGCGTCCGAAGTTCTTCGTCCGCAGCATTTCCGCCTCGGTCTTCACAACCAGGTCGCCGATCGTTTGGATGTTCGCGTTCTTCAGGCAGTTGTACGAGCGGACCGACAGTTCCAGCTCTTCCACGCTGCGGCTGAGGATCTCGCTCCCCTGCACCGCACCGCGTTCGCCGCCCTCGTCGCTCGTATCCGGCAGATCTTCGAAGTTGATGAAGATCGCCATGTGATCCTTCACCAGCTTGGCAGCCTGTCCGACTGCATCCACCGGAGCAATCGCGCCGTTGGTCCAGACTTCCAGATTCAGCTTGTCGTAATCGACGCTCTGCCCCGCCCGCGAATTCTCGACCAGGAAGTTCACCTTGCGCACCGGAGTGTGCACGCTATCGATCGGGATGTAGCCGATCGGCAGGTCGTCGTCGGAGTTGCGCTCCGCCGAAACGTACCCGCGTCCCTGCTTGATCCGCATTTCGATGTTCAGCTTGCCGCCTTCGGACACGGTCGCAATGCGAACATCGCGATCCAGCACTTCCACATCGGCGTCGGCCTGGATTTGACCGCTCATCACGTCGCCGGGCTGATCCGCAACAATGCGAATCGTCTTGACGGCGTCCGTGGTCATCTTGAACGGAACTTGCTTCAGGTTGAGGATGATGTCCGTCGCATCTTCCACAACGCCGGGAATGGGGCTGAACTCGTGATCGACGCCTTCGATGCGGACTGCCGTAATGGCCGCGCCTTCGATCGAACTCAGCAACACGCGACGCAAGGCGGTCCCGACAGTCGAACCGAAGCCGCGCTCGAACGGCGCGGCGCTGAACGAACCATACCGTTCGCTCAGGGTGTCGGTATCGGCGACCAGCCGCTTCGGTTTTTGAAAGAATTTCAGCATGTTTCGGTTCCTCGGGAACGGACAGCCGGAACCATCGCTGCGCTTCAGCCCGCCTGGGTCCAGGCGTTAACCGGAGGCGCGAAGGTCCCGGGCAAGAGGACTACTTGCTGTACAACTCGACGATCAACTGCTCGTTGAGCTGGATTTGCACCAGTTCTTCGCGCTTCGGCTGCTGCAGGACGCGCGCCTTCAAGGCGTCGCGGTCGACTTCCAGCCAGTTGGGGTTCGGGTAGGCAGCGGTCGCTTCCTTCGCGTGCAGGATCGCAGCGTGGCTCTTCGACTTCTCACGCACTTCGATCACGTCGCCCGGCTTCACCTGGAACGAAGGGATGTTCACCTTGCGGCCGTTCACCTGCATGTGGCCGTGGCGAACGATCTGGCGCGCCTGGTTGCGCGAAGTGCCGAAGCCCATGCGGTACACCACGTTGTCGAGACGGCGTTCCAGCATGTTGAGCAGGTTTTCACCGGTGATGCCCTTCATGCGCGAACCCTTCTCGAAGTAGGTGCGGAACTGGCCTTCGAGGATGCCGTAGTAGCGGCGGGCCTTCTGCTTCTCACGGAGCTGCAGACCGTAGCCGAGGATCTTCGCCTTCTTTTCCTTGCCGTGCTGGCCGGGAACGAAGTTGCGCTTCTCGATCGCGCACTTCTCGGTGTGGCAGCGCTCACCCTTGAGGTACAACTTCATGCCCTCGCGGCGGCAAAGCCGGCAAACAGGGCCATTATAACGAGCCATTCTTGGTTCTAACCTTTCCTGTACTTCTCTGACTGACTGCTACTGACAGGAGGTGCAGTTTACGGCGTAATGCCTTCGTCCTGCTATGTCCTGACTAAAGAGACTGAGTAAAACCGATCAGACGCGGCGGCGCTTCGGCGGACGGCAGCCGTTGTGCGGGATCGGCGTCATGTCCTTGATGTTCCGCACTTCGATGCCGGCGCTGGACAGCGCGCGTACCGCGGATTCGCGGCCCGAACCCGGACCCGACACGCGAACTTCCACGCTGCGCAGACCCGCTGCTTCCTTCGCCTTGTTCGCCGCGGTCAGGCTGGCCTGCTGCGCTGCGAAGGGCGTGCCCTTGCGCGAACCACGGAAGCCGAGCGAACCCGACGACGACCAGCTGAGCACGTTGCCAACCTGGTCCGTGATGGTGATGATCGTGTTGTTGAAGGAGGCCTGCACGTGCACGATGCCGCTCGCGACGTGCTTCTTCTCTTTCTTCTTGAAAGCCTTCTTCTTGGTGGTCTTGGCTGCAGCCTTGGCCATATTACTTCATACCCGCTTTCTTCTTGTTGGCCACGGTGCCGCGGCGTGGACCCTTGCGCGTACGCGCGTTGGTGTGCGTACGCTGGCCGCGCACCGGCAGCGAACGGCGGTGGCGCAGTCCGCGGTAGGCCTGCATTTCGATCAGGCGCTTGATGTTCAGCGAGACTTCCTTGCGGAGGTCGCCTTCGATCGCACCCTCGTTCTCGAGCAGGGTACGGATCTTGTTCACTTCCTCTTCCGTGAGGTCGTGGATCTTCTTGTCCGCGTCGATGCCGCAGCGGTAAAGGATCGACTTCGACCGCGTGCGTCCGATTCCGAAAATATACGTGAGGCCGACTTCGGCCCGCTTCTTGGGTGGGAGGTCAACGCCTGCAATACGCGCCATGTTCTTCTATGTCCTCGATTATCCTTGCCGCTGCTTGTGCTTCGGGTTTTCGCAGATCACGCGCACGACACCGGAGCGGTGGATGATCTTGCACTTATCGCAAATCTTCTTGACGGATGCCCGTACTTTCATGTCCGTTTCCTTCGCGCTGGAACTCAGTCCAGCAGTTTCACGATCCTGCCTCTAGTCCGGTCGTGCGGCGATACCGCCACCATCACCCGGTCGCCCGGCCGGAGCCGGACAAAGTTAGACTTCGTGGCCCCGGCGAGATGCGCCAGAACCCGATCCTCATTGGCGAGCCGCAAGCGGAACGTCGCGCGCGGAAGGAGCTCGATCACTTCGGCTTCCACTTCCTTCGCCGCGGTCCCGGACCTTGCTACGGTCTCGTCAGAACCCATGGGCCGTTTGCCGTCACTGCGACTACATGTTCAAAGTGGGCCGAGGGCGTTCCATCCTTCGTCACCGCCGTCCACTTATCGGCCTTGATCTTCATGTCCGGCTTGCCGAGGTTCACCATCGGCTCGATCGCCAGGACCATCCCCTCTTTCAACCGGGGATTCTCATGCCGCCGGTCCACGTAGTTCGGAACCTGCGGCTCTTCATGCAACTTCGTCCCGATGCCGTGCCCGACCATCTCCCGGACGATCGAAAAGCCGTTCGCAACCACATACTTCTCAACGGCCCCACTGACATCGAACAACCGGTTTCCCGGCCGCATCTGCTCAATCGCCAGTTCCAGCGATTGCTTCGTGACTGCCAGCAGACGCTTCACGCTATCGTTGATATCGCCGACCGGAACCGTAATCGCCGAGTCGCCGAAGTAGCCGTTGATCGACAACCCGGTGTCGATCGAAACGATGTCGCCCTTCGTCAGCTTCCGCGTCTTCGACGGCATGCCGTGGACAATCTCATCGTTCACCGAGGTGCAAAGGACGTACGGGTAAGGAACCGCGGCATTGGCCGGCTTGTATCCCTTGAACGCCGGCTTTGCGCCCGCGTCCGACATCATCTTTGCGGCGGCCACCTCGAGATCGTTGGTGACCATTCCCTCTTCAACCATCGCGCCCAGCTTATGCAGGATCTCGTAGACCAGCAACCCGCTGGTGCGCATCTTCTCGAGTTCACTCTGACTGCGACGGACGATCATGTACCGGAACTACTTCTTCTCTTCACACCACTAGCCCGGAGATCCGCGCCGAAATCACCTGCGGCGAACCGTCCGAGCCGTCAATATCATGCGCCGGGAACCCAGCCCCCAGCAGGTAATCCAACACCGGGTAGGTCTGCTTGTCGTACGTCTCCAAGCGTTTCCAGATGACTTCCGGTTTATCGTCGTCCCGCGTGATCAGCTTCCCGCCGCAGTAGTCACACGATTCGGTGACGATCGGGGCATTGGAAGCCACGCTGTACAACTGGCCACACTGCGAACAGAGTCTACGGCTGGCGAGACGAGCGACTATTATATTGTAGTCCACTTTGAGGTGGACCACCACGGGACCTATCCCGTGGGCCGCCAGCGTCCGAACCAGCAACTCCGCCTGCGGGACTGTCCTTGGATAACCATCCAGGATAAAACCGTCCCGGCAATCGTCCCGGTGGATACGCTCCTCCACCAGGGCATTCACGATCTCGTCCGGTATGAGCGTCCCGGTCTTCATCGTTTCCTCGATCTTCAGGCCCAGTTCCGTCTTCTTCGCGACATGCTCGCGAAGCATATCGCCAGTGGAGATGTGAGCCCAGCCCAGTAAGCTTTTGAGCAGCTTGGCCTGCGTACCCTTACCGGACCCAGGCGCTCCGAATAGAATCAGACACCGCTGCTCATGACCCATTGGCCGAATCGAGGAATTAGTTAAATTCCGCTCCTGCGGCCGCGGATTCTGCCGGCCTTCGGAGTAAACCCTTCATAATGGCGCATGATCAACTGCGCCTCGATCTGATTGATGGTGTCCATCGCCACGCCCACCACGATCAGCAGCGAAGTGCCGCCGAAGTAGAAGTTGACGCCGAGACCATCCAGCAGCCAGCGCGGGAACACCGAGTCGATCCAGGGACCGATCGCCGGCAGGCGCTGCAGCTTGATACCCGAAATCATGATCTGCGGCAGCAGCGACAGAACCGCCAGGTACATGCCGCCGACCACTGTGATCCGGGTGAGAATCTTGTTCATGTAATCAGCGGTGTTCTTGCCCGGGCGGATGCCCGGGATGAAGCCGCCGAACTTGCGCATGTTATCCGCCGCTTCGTTCGGGTTGAAGATGATCGACACGTAGAAGAAGCAGAAGAAGATGATCAGCGCAGTGTACAGGAGATAGTAGAGCGGATGCGAACCGCCGAGCGCCTGCAGCATGCCCGACAACACCGGCGAGTTTTTCACGAACTCGATGTTGAGAAGCGTCTGCGGGAACGCCAGCAGTGACGAAGCGAAGATGACCGGAATCACGCCGCCTGCGTTGACCTTCAACGGCAGGTGCGTCGACTGGCCGCCCATCATACGGCGTCCCACCACTCGCTTGGCGTACTGCACCGGGATGCGGCGCTCGCCGCGCTCCACCAGGATGATGAAGCCGACCACAGCGATCATCATCACGATAATGATGATGGTTTGGAAGATGTTCCAGGTGCGCAGCTCGAATGCGTTGGTGTAGATCTGCTGGATCGCGGAAGGCAGTCCGATCACGATGCCGGTGAAGATGATCAGCGACATGCCGTTGCCGATGCCGCGTTCGGTGATCTGCTCGCCGAGCCACATGATGAACGCCGTGCCGGTGGTGAGCGTGATCATCGTCATCATGATGAAGCCGAAGCCCGGGTTGATGACGAATCCGCCGCCCGAGTTCTGCAGCATGATGGCGATCGAAGCCGACTGGAACAAGCCGAGGCCCACGGTCAGGTAGCGGGTCCATTGGGTGATCTTGCGACGCCCCATTTCGCCTTCCTTCGACAACTTCTCGAGGGTCGGCACCACCACCGTCAACAACTGCAGGATGATCGACGAGGTGATGTAGGGCATGATGCCCAGGGCGAAAATCGTCAAACGACGGAACATACCGCCGCTGAACAGGTCGATGAAATTGAACAGCGATCCCTGGTTCTGGCGGAAGTAGTTTTCCAGTGCGTTTGCGTCGATTCCGGGAGTCGGAAGGTGCGCGCCGAGCCGGTAGATGGCCAGCAGGCCCAGCGTGAACAACACGCGGTTGCGCAGATCCGGGATCCGGAAGACGTTGGCGAAAGCTTCGAAGAACTTGTTCATTGCGGGACTGAAACCTTACGCGAGGTTGATGCTCTTAAGCGCCGATGATTTCGACGGTGCCGCCGGCCGCTTCGATCTTCTTCTTCGCGGACTCGCTCACGGCATGCGCCTTCACGGCGATCTTCTTCTTGAGGTCGCCCGAGCCGAGAATTTTGAGACCTTTCTCCAGCTTCTTGACGATGCCCATCTTTTTAAGGGTATCAGGATCGAAGCTCGATCCGTCGAGCTTCTCGAGCGTACCCACGTTCAGGATCGCCCACTCTTCGCGGAAGATGTTGGTGAAGCCGCGCTTCGGCAGACGGCGGTGCAGCGGCATCTGGCCGCCTTCGAATCCGCGCATCATCGAATAACCGGAGATCGACTTGGCGCCCTTTGCGCCGCGGCCCGAGTACTTGCCGCGGCCCGTGCCCATACCCTGGCCGACGCGCCGCTGCTTCTTGACCTGGCCCTTGGGTGGCGATAGTTTCGAGAGATTCATGTGATTGTTCCTGGGGCCTTTCGGGCTACTTCACGATTTCGAGCAGGTGCGGGATCTTCGCCACCATGCCGCGGAATTCCGGCGTATCCGGACGTTCCACCACACGGTTGATCTTCTTGAGACCGAGCGAACGAACGATCACCTTGTGCTTTTCGGGGGTGCAGATCGGGCTGCGTTTCAGTTTGATTTTGATCGTTGCGGCCATGTCCGTATTACCCAACCTTCTCTACGCTGATGCCGCGCAGGTCGGCCGTTGCGGTCTTGTCACGCAACTGCTCGAGCGCGTTGATGGTCGCCTTGACGGCGTTGTGGGCGTTGCGGGATCCGAGGTTCTTGGTGAGAACGTTCGGGATGCCAACGGCCTGGATGACCGCGCGCACCGGACCGCCGGCGATCACGCCGGTACCAGCCGGGGCCGGCTTCAACAGCACCTGGCCCGCTCCGTAGCGGCCGAGCACCGGATGCAGGATCGTCGTCTCGAGGACGTGGATCTTGCGCAGATTCTTCTTCGCCGCTTCGATGCCCTTCTTGATGGCGGCCGGCACTTCCTTGGCCTTGCCCGTGCCGAAGCCCACGATCTTCGCCGACGGGTCGCCGATCACGACGAGCGCCGAGAAGCTCATGTTCTTACCGCCCTTGACTACCTTCGTAACGCGGTTGATCGAGACCACCTGTTCCTTGAGGTTCAGGGAGTTCGCTTCGATCCGCTTGTGAATTGCTGGCATGATTCTGTCTCTTTCCCTGTTCCCTTAGAATTCGAGTCCCGCTTCGCGCGCCGCATCGGCCAGCGCCTTCACGCGGCCATGGTACAGGTATCCGCCGCGGTCGAAAACCACAGCCTTGATGCCCTTTTCTTTGGCGCGTTCGGCCACGAGCTTGCCGATTTCCTTGGCGCCGGCGACGTTGCCGCCGTTAGCAGCCAGGCCCTTCTTGACTTCGGTCGAAGACGCGGCAGCGAGCGTGAAGCCCTTGCTGTCGTCGATGATCTGCGCGGTGATGTGCTTGATCGAGCGGAACACCGACAGGCGGGGACGCTCGGTGGTCCCGCTGACCTTGGCGCGGATCCGCTTGTGAATGCGGTCGCGAATGACGCGTTTGGATTCGTTCGCCATTTGTCTTTACTTGCTCCCTGCGGCCTTGCCGACCTTCTTACGCAGCTTCTCGCCGGTGTAGCGGACGCCCTTGTTCTTGTACGGATCCGGTGGACGCAACGCGCGCATGTTGGCCGCAGCCTGGCCGATGGCCTGCTTGTCGGTTCCGGTCAGCACGATGTGGGTCTGCTTGTCGACCTTCATGTCGACGCCTTCCGGCAGGAAGAACTCGATCGGGTGCGAATAGCCGAGAGTGAAGGTCGCAATGCGGCCCTTCACGTCGCAGCGGTAACCGATGCCGACGATATCCAACTCGCGGGTGAAGCCCGACGACACGCCCGTGATCGCGTTGTTCGCGAGGGCGCGGGTCAGGCCGTGCAGCGCGGCGAATTCGTCGCCGTCGCGCGTCACCACCAGTTCGTTATCTTTCTGCTCGAGGCGCACGCCCGCAGGCACCGGAACTTCCAGTTTGCCCTTGGGGCCTTCGACCTTCAAAACCGTTCCACCGATGTTCAGCTTCACGCCCTTCGGCAGGCTGATCGGCTTCTTTCCAACTCGTGACATTGTTCCTTGTAGTTCCTCTCCGCGATTACCCGGCTTGGTTGTCCGTTACCAAACCTGGCAAAGAAGTTCGCCGCCGACGCCTTCTTTGCGGGCCATCGCGCCCGTCATCACGCCGCGGGGCGTGGTCAGGATGTTAATGCCCAAGCCACCAAGGACCTTGGGGATGTCCTTCGAACCGCAGTACACGCGGCAGCCAGGCCGCGAAATGCGCTCGATCTTGCTGATCACCGGCTCACTCGTAGCCGTGTACTTCAAGTAGATGCGGATCGACTTCTTTGCGCCGTCCTCCGTCATCTTGAAGTTCATGATGTAGCCCTCTTCTTTGAGAATGCGGGCCACTTCCATTTTCAGCTTCGAAGCCGGGACGTCAACCTTCGCGTGCTTCGCGTTGATCGCGTTGCGCACACGGGTGAGCATGTCGGAAATGGGATCGCTCGTCGTCATCGTACCTCTCGTTCTCTCGTCTTTCCTATTCGCTCGGTTCTCGGCTTACCAGCTCGATTTCGTCACGCCGGGGATTTCTCCCGCAAGCGCCAGATTGCGGAAACAGATGCGGCACAACTGGAACTTGCGCATGAACCCGCGCGGGCGGCCACAGCGGAAGCAGCGGTTGCGATGCCGGACGCCCAACTTCGCCGTCTTCTTGATCCGGTGCGCGAGCAGCTTCTTGTCTTTTTCGATTTTGGCGGTCGTTGCCATGTTCTGATCTAAACCTCTTCGATTCGCCCGTCGTTAGGAGTTGCTCGTCCGGAACGGCATGCCCATCAACTTGAGCAGCGCCAGTCCTTCCGCGTCGGTCTTGGCGGTCGTGGTGATGCAGATGTTCATGCCCTTCACCTTGTCCACCTTGTTGTAGTCGATTTCGGGGAAGAGCAGCTGCTCCTTCAACCCGAGAGTGTAGTTGCCGCGGCCGTCAAAGCTCTTCGAGTTCACGCCGCGGAAGTCGCGGACGCGGGGAAGAGCGGTGTTCATCAAGCGGTCGAGGAATTCGTACATCCGGTCGCCGCGCAGCGTCACCGCGCAGCCGATGGCCATTCCCTCGCGGAGCTTGAACGCCGCGATCGATTTCTTGGCTTTCGTCACGACCGGCTTCTGGCCGGCCAGCGAACCCAGCTCCGCAACTGCTCCGTCCATCAGACGGGGGTTCTGCGTCGCTTCGCCGAGGCCCATGTTGATCGAAACTTTGGTGATCTTCGGCACCGCCATGACGTTGGTGTAGCCGAACTCCTTGGTAAGAGCGGCAATCACCGTCTTCTGGTAGTGGTCTTTGAGTCTCGCTGCCATGTCCGTTCCTTACTTCTTGTCGAGCACTTCGCCCGTTTCCTTGGCGATGCGCACACGGCGCTTGCCTTCCACCTTCGTGGCGACGCGGGTCGGGACTCCGCCCGAAGTCATCAGCATCACGTTGGAATGGTGGATCGACGATTCGCGTTCCGCGATGCCGCCCTTGATCTGCTTGGCCGGGTTGGGGCGGGTGTGCTTTTTCACCATCATGACGCCCTCGATGATCACGCGGCCGCGTTCGCGGTCGACTTCGATCACCCGTCCGGTCTTGCCCTTGTCGCGTCCGGTGATGACCTTGACAACGTCATCCTTCCGGATCTTCATCTTCACCAGTTCTTTCGGCGCATTGGCATGCCGCCGCGGTGTCCGACTCGCCATATTAAATTACCTCCGGCGCAAGCGACACGATCTTCATGAACTTCTTGTCGCGCAATTCACGCGCCACCGGGCCGAATACGCGCGTACCGACGGGCTCGCCGAGTTCGTTTACCAACACTGCCGCGTTCGTATCGAAGCGAATGTAGGTTCCGTCCTTGCGGCGGGTTTCCTTGCGCATACGGACGATCACGCAGCGCACGACCTTGCCCTTCTTGACGTTCGAATCCGGAGCCGCTTCCTTCACGGCCGCCGTGACGATATCCCCCAACCCCGCGGTGAGCCCTTTGTCTCCGCCGCGAGGCAGAATGCAGCTCAGTCTGCGCGCGCCGGAGTTATCGGCCACTTCGAGGATTGTACGCATCCCGATCATGGTTCTGTCTCCTGTGGTGACCCTTCGTTACTTCTTCTTTGCCTTTTTGGCTTGCGACCCTGCCGCTTCCGGCAGATCAATGGTCACAACCACGGCCTTGCGCACGACTTCGGCCAGCTGCCACCGCTTCAGGCGGCTCATCGGCCGGCATTCGATGATCCGGACGATGTCGCCGATCTTCGCCTTGCCTTCTTCGTCGTGTGCGTAGAATTTCTTGTGCTTCGTGACAATGCGCTTGTAGAGCGGATGCGCCACGCGGCGGGAAACCTGGACCACGATGGTCTTGTTCATCTTGTCGGAGACGACTTCCCCGACCTTTTCCTGCTTGTTCGGCTTCTTGTTCTCTTCCGCCATTGTCATTAACCCTTTTTGGACGCTTCGAGTTCAGCCTGGCGCTGCACCGTCAGCATCCGCGCGCGATCCTTCTTGATCTCGCGGTACTTCTTCAGGCCGTCCATCTGGCCCATGCTCATCTGGAAGCGCAGCCGGAACATCTGTTCCTTGATTTCCTTCGCCTGCTTGGCGACTTCCGCGCTGTCCAATTGCCGGATCTTGTCGACTTTCATTTCCTTAAAACCTCTTATTGGACGATGCGCGTCACCATCTTGCACTGCAGCGGCAACTTCTGGGCCGCCAAGCGCATGGCTTCGAACGCGATTTCCTTGCTGACGCCTTCCATCTCGAACAGGATCTTGCCGGGACGGATAACTGCTACCCAGTGATCCGGAGCACCCTTACCGGATCCCATACGCGTTTCAGCGGGCTTCTTGGTGATCGGCTTGTCGGGGAACATGCGGATCCACACCTTGCCGCCACGCTTGATGAAGCGCGTCATCGCGATACGGGCCGCTTCGATCTGGCGATCCGTGATCTTACCGCACTCGAGAGCCTTGAGGCCGAATTCACCGAAGTCCAGCGTGCTGCCACGCCAGGCCTTCCCACGCATTCTTCCCTTTTGTGTCTTACGGTACTTGACCTTCTTGGGCATCAACATGGCGTGTTATTCCTTCCCTTCGTCCGTCTTCGCGGGCTGTTGTTCGAAACTGGCGGCCGGCTGTGACACAGGAGGCAGAATCGGGGCCGGACCACGCTGTTGCTGTTCGCCTCCACCGTAGCTGCCGCCACCGTAGCCACCGCCCTGGCGGGGACCACGAGGACCACGATCGCCACCCGGACGCGGACCGCGAGGACCGCGATCGTCGCCGCCACGGCCACGGCCACCGCGATCTCCGCGGGGACGCGGGCGCGCTTCGGGCTCGCTGCGATAGTTGGGACGCTTGCCCGCTTCGAGGATTTCACCCTTGTAGGTCCAGCACTTGACGCCGATCACACCATAAGTGGTGCGGGCTTCCGAGAAACCGTAGTCGATGTCGGCGCGCAGAGTGTGCAGCGGAAGCTGACCCTGCAGATACCACTCGGAACGGGCGATTTCCGCGCCGTTCAAGCGGCCCGACACGCGGACCTTGATGCCCTTGCAGCCGAAGCGCAGGGCGGAATCGACGGCTTTGCGCATCGCGCGGCGGAACGCCACGCGCTTTTCGAGCTGCAGTGCGATCGATTCGGAGATCAACTGGGCGTCGAGTTCCGGCTTGTGGACTTCCTGGATATCGATAAAGACTTCGCGGCCGGTCTTCTTGGCGAGTTCGCCCTTCAGCTTTTCGATTTCCGCGCCCTTGCGGCCGATGATGATGCCGGGACGGGAGGTGCGGATCGTGACGCGCAGCTTGTTGCCGGGACGGTCCACTTCCACCGAGCTGATGCCGGCGGCCTTCAGGCGGCTCTTCAACGAGTCCTTCAGGTCCAGGTCTTCCTTCAGCAGCTTGGCGTAGTCGCCCTTGGCGAACCAGCGCGAGCGCCAGGTCTTCGTAACGCCGAGACGGAACCCGTAGGGATGTGTTTTCTGACCCATTCGAAATTACTCCTCGGCCTTTCCGGCGGCCGGCTTGCCATCGCCCACGGCCACAACGATGTGGGCAATGCGGCGCTGATAACGGTAGGCCCGGCCCATCGGGGCGGGACGGATGCGCTTCATGCGCGGTCCTTCATTGACGTACGCTTCGGTGACCTTCAACTGATCGACATCGACGTCGGTGTTGCGGTCGTTGGCGTTCGCGATGGCGGACTGCAGGACCTTCTTCACCGTCGGAGCGATGCGCTTGTTGGTGGTCTGGAGGATCACCAGGGCGTCATTGGCCTTCTGGCCGCGGATGAGGTCGACAACGAGACGCGCCTTCTGCGGGGAGACTCGAACGTAGCGGGCTTCTGCTCTTGCTTGCATTTCCAGTTCTCCTCCTTCTTACTTCGACTTCTCGTTGGACTTCGCGACGTGGCCCTTGAAGGTGCGCGTCGGAGAGAATTCGCCCAGCTTGTGGCCGACCATGTTTTCCGTCACATACACCGGGATGAACTTCTTGCCGTTGTGCACGCCGAAGGTATGACCGATGAAGTCGGGGATGATGGTCGAGCGCCGGCTCCAGGTGGAAATCACCTTTTTCTGGCTTTTTTCGTTCATCTTCTCCACCTTCACGAGAAGGTGGCCGTCGGTGAACGGTCCTTTTTTCAGTGATCGAGACATCGGCTACTTCTTGCCCTTTCTGCCCACGATGAACTTGTCGGTCCGCTTGTTGTTGCGGGTCTTGTAGCCGCGAGTCGGCTGGCCCCAAGGCGTCACAGGATGGCGGCCACCGGAGGTGCGGCCTTCGCCACCACCGTGCGGGTGGTCGACGGGGTTCATCGAAACGCCGCGGTTGTGCGGCTTTTTGCCGAGCCAGCGGGTGCGTCCCGCCTTGCCGCTCGACACGTTTTCATGATCGAGGTTGCCGACCTGGCCCACCGTGGCCATGCAGTTGATGTCGACCCTGCGGGTTTCGCCCGAAGGGAGCTTCAACAGCGCGTAGTCGGTTTCCTTCGAAACCAGTTGCACCATCGCGCCGGCCGAACGCGCCATCTGCGCGCCCTTGCCCGGGCGAAGTTCCACGTTGTGCACGATCGTACCAGCCGGGATGTTCTTGAGCGGCAGCGCGTTGCCGACCAGGATGTCGGCTTCGGCGCCGGACACCACGGTGCGGCCCACCGTCAGGCCCACCGGGGCCAGGATGTAGCGCTTCTCGCCATCCGCGTAGTGCAGCAGGGCGATGCGCGCCGTGCGGTTGGGATCGTACTCGATCGACGCAACCTTGGCCGGGACACCGGACTTGTTGCGCTTGAAGTCGATCTGCCGGTAGCTCTGCTTGTGGCCGCCGCCGATGAAGCGGCTGGAGATTTGACCATTGCTGTTACGGCCGCCCGACTTCACCTTGCCCTTGGTCAGCGACTTTTCAGGCGTCTGCTTGGTGATGTCGTCGCGCAACAGAACCGTCGTGAAACGGCGTGAAGGCGTTGTGGGTTTAAAACTCTTGACCGGCATGGGTTAGATCTCCGCGTACTCCGGAACCTTCTGGCCGGGCTTCAACCGGACATAGGCCTTCTTCCAGGTGGAACGGTAGCCGGCGAAGCGTCCCTGACGCTTCAGCTTGCCTTCGAACGTCGCGGTACGGACGTCTTCCACCTTCACTTTGAACAGGGTTTCGACCGCGCTCTTGATCTGCGTCTTGTTGGCGTTTTCGTCCACCGCGAAGCAGAGGGTGCGTTCCTGTTCCCGCTTGTCGTGGCCCTTTTCGGTCACGACGGGCTTCTTGATCACGTCGTAGATGGTCAGCATGTTACGCCACCGCCTTCTGCGCGGGAGCCAGCGATTCGCTGAGGCGCTTCGCCGCCGCTTCGGTGAGGATGATCTTGCCGGCCTCGAGGACGTCGTACACATTGACATCCTTCGTCACCACGGTCTTGACGCCCTGGAGATTGCGAGCCGAAAGAGAGAGATTCTTGTTGTCGCCGAGATCGATGAGGAGAGCCTTGCGGTCCGCCTCGAGCGCCTTGAGGACGCCGATCATCGTCTTGGTCTTGTGGTCTGCGAGGTTGAGGTCGGAAACCACCTTGACCGCGCCGTCCGCGAGCTTCGCCGAGAGGGCCGAGCGCAGCGCGCCCAGGACCATCTTCTTATTGAGGCGATACTCGTAGGAGCGGGGCTGAGGTCCGTGGGTGGTGCCGCCATGACGCCACAAAGGCGAGCGGATCGAACCCATACGGGCGCGGCCGGTGCCCTTCTGCCGCCACAGCTTCTTGCCGGAACCGGCAACTTCGTGACGCGTCTTGGTCGCCGCGGTGCCTGCGCGCTGGGCAGCCATCTGCCAGCGGACGGCTTCGTACAGCAGAGCCTTGTTGACTTCCGCCGCGAACACCGAATCGGCCAGGGCGACTTCGCCGACTTTCTGATTCGAGAGATTTACGACATCGACATTCGGCATGGTTTATTGCCCTCCCTTCTTGGCGGGCTTCACGACAACGTAGCCGCCGTTGGGACCGGGGATTGCGCCCTTCACCATCAGCACATTGCTTTCGGTGTCGACCTGGACGATCTGCAGGTTGCGAACCGTGACCTGCTGGACGCCCATGTGACCGGCCATGCGCATGCCGGGGAACACGCGAGAGGGGAAGCTCGACGCACCGATGGATCCGGCGGCGCGGTTGAACATCGAACCGTGCGTTTCCGGACCGCCGCGGAAGTGATGCCGCTTGACGAGCGAGGCAAAACCGCGGCCCTTCGAGGTGCCGATCACGTCCACCACGTCGTTGGCCTTGAAGTGTTCGGCCAGAACGCGGTCACCCTTCTTCAGCTCGTTGCTGCCGCCTTCGAGACGGAGTTCCTTGATGAAGCGGATATTGGTCTTGGTGTTGGAGTTTTTATCGGCCTTGAACACGTTGTCCGCGCCGAGGTGTCCAGCCATCGCCTTGTTGGCGACAGTCTTGCGACCCTCGATCAGGCCAAGCTGAACGGCGTCATAGCCGTCGGTGGCGGGCGTCTTGCGCTGCACCACGACGCAGGGACCAGCCTTCACGAGCGTGACCGGCACCACTTGCCCGTCCGCACGGAAGATCTGCGTCATTCCGATCTTTTTCCCTAGAATTCCTGGGCTCATCTTCTTTCCCTACTTCCGCTCCTCTCCGGCTCCCGGCGTCACTGCCGGCTGCCTCCGTTCGAAGCGGTTCGAATCTCTTTTCCTACTTCTTGCCGAACGCCTTGATTTCGACGTCCACGCCAGCGGGCAAATCCAGCTTCATCAGAGCATCCACAGTGTCCTGCGTCGGCTCGAGGATGTCGAGCAGGCGCTTATGGGTGCGGATCTCAAACTGCTCGCGGGACTTCTTGTCCACGTGGGGCGAACGGTTGACGGTGTAACGCTGCCGGATGGTGGGGAGCGGAATGGGTCCCGCCACCTGCGCTCCGGTGCGCTTGGCCGTATCCACGATCTCGGTGGTCGATTGGTCGAGCACACGGTGATCGTAGGCCTTCAACCGGATTCGGATTCTCTCTCTGAGGCTGCTCATTACTTTGTAACTCTATTCGGTTCGCAGAAAGAGGCGAGGTCGCAGAAGACCCCGCCTCCGGAATAAACTACTCGATGATCTCGGCCACGGTGCCCGCGCCGACCGTGCGGCCGCCTTCGC
>CAZVKC010000112.1:0-6190 GCA_964627455.1 uncultured Solibacteraceae bacterium
TCGACGAAAAGAAAGTCTGCGGCTGGGATCCCGAAAAGCTGGTCCGCACCGCGTAATCTGTCGTTTGAATGAGACCTGCCCCGTGCCGTCACGTACACGACGGCACGGGGCAGGTCTGTCTTGTATCAGGAAGGACCGCCGCTCTATTTGCGGTTCACCGGACCCAGGTAGCGGTCCAGCCACGGCAGGATCTCGCGAATCAGGTCCGCCCGCGGCACCGAATGACCCGAGTCGCACAGCACGTGCCGCTTGTCCTTCGCAGGAGTCCCCAGAAACTGGAAGAGCGGTTTCTGCACTTCCTCCACCGGGCTGAAAAAGTCGTGCTTCCCGTTCAGCATCAAAACCGGAATCCTGACCCGCGGCAGAAAATTGAGGACCCGCACTTCGCCCGGCAGGTCCGCTTCCGCGACCGTCGGCAAGCCTCCGCCCTGTAGAATCGCGGTCTTCATCCTCGCATCGAGCGCCAGCGGAATCCCGGCGTATCCGGCGCCCTGGCTCGCTCCGAAGAACACCAGTTTGTCGCGATCGAGATCCCGCCGGGTCTCGATGTAATCGAGCGACCTGCCGAAATCCTTGAACCACTGAATGCGAATGTCGCGCTTGGCATTGGGTCCACGCAGGGCCGCAGCCTCCGCGCGCTCGTAAGTGCTCTTGTAGATCGGATACACCACCGCGCGGCCACTCTTGACGACGAAGTCCATACGCCGCATCTCGAGTTCGCGGCTGGTCTTTTCCCGCTGCGCCTGCCCGGGAGGAAAGAAGACCATCGTCTGATACGGAGGCGCGGCGTTTCGCGGCAGAAACACATAGGCAATGACCCGTTCTCCCGGATACGCCGCGTCGAAACTCACCCGTTCACGCTTCCACCACGGCGAAGAGTCGTCCACCGACTCCACCCGCACATTCAACTCCGTCCGGTCGTATGCGTAAAAGCTCCGGTACGTTTGAAACACTTCGTCGCTGACCGGTTGTTCGTTCTGGACCGGCTGCAACACTCGCGGGACCTCCGCGAGCAATTGCGGCGGCTGCTTCGCGACATTCCGGATGCATCGAAATCCACGCGAGGGAGCCCGGTCGAAAGGCGGGGCGGCGTCCGCCGACTGGTACATGTATTCCGGATCCGCCCAGGATCCGCCGCGCACCGTGCGCATGCCGGCCCGCACATTCCAGCACCACTCCGTGAGGTTCCCCGCCATGTCATATGTGCCAAACCTGCCCACTCCCGCAAAGGATCCCGCGCGGGCCGGACCCTCTCCGTGAAAGTTGCTCATCCGCAACGTGCCGGAGAATGCCGAAAAGTTCGCCGCCGCGGTCCAATGAAACGTCGTGGGAATGGACTTCCCCGCGAAGTTCGCATACGCCAGAGCCTCGAACCAGCTGACGCCGCCTACTGGAAAGTCGGCCTGGCCCGGCGGATACGTTCCATCTCGCCAGGTCGCCGGACCCGGCATGCCGCTCGCATCCACGAACCGGGACATCGCCTCCGCAAACGGAACCGTCTTGCCCCCCTCCTCCTCGAACGGTTCTTTCCAGAACTCCGGTCTCCGGTATCCGCCCTGATCGACGAAATCTTTGAACTGCCGGTTGGTCACTTCGTACTTGTCGATCCAGAAGGCGCTCCCCTCGACGCCTCCCGCAACCGGCGGCGCGGACACCAGCACCATGCCTTCGGGAGCCTCGCCTTGCCGCCGCAGTTTCCGCCGCATCACGCGCGACAGCGAGTCGACCGTACCCTCGATCTCGACATAACCCGCCTTGCGGACCTTCACGCAGAAATCTCCCGCAGGCAAACGCAAACCGCTCACAGGGCTCTTTCCGAGCAACTCCCAATCAGCCGGATTGCCCGTGTAGTCCCGAATGAAAACATCGGCGCCCGGAGGATCGGTCTCAATCGAGAACGGGATCCAGATATCGTCGCGAACGTGGCGCAGTTCCACATCGCCCGGTGCGTATCGGTCCACTTTTCGAGCCAGGCGAAAGGCATCGATGTACTTTTCCTGATCCACCAGCCTCGTGATTTCGGGATGCGCTGTATCGCGTGCCCATCGTGTGCCCCAGACGCGAAATCCCAACCACCCGCCGGCCAGCAGCAGAAGTGCGCCCGCGCCGATGATCCCGGCTCGGACCGGCGTCCGTTGCAGCACGGCGCGCAAACCGAGTGAAGCGGCGGACAACCTCGCCTGGCACGCCGTGAGATCGTCGGAAAGACCCGCTGCGGCGGACGGGTAACGCGCGCCGGGATCCTTCTGCAGACACCGCGTGACGATGCGATCCACATCAGCGGGAACGCCCGGACG
This sequence comes from uncultured Solibacteraceae bacterium, assembly GCA_964627455.1. Taxonomy (GTDB): domain Bacteria; phylum Acidobacteriota; class Terriglobia; order Bryobacterales; family Bryobacteraceae; genus F-183. The sequence continues at coordinate 2,298 of CAZVKC010000112.1, forward strand.
AAGCGACCGCACAGGTGGCGCGTCATCGCGCAGAATCGACTCGATGATAGCGGCCGCATTGGATCCGCGAAAGGGCCGCTGACCCGTCAGCATCTCGTACAGGACGACTCCGAAACTGAAGACGTCGCTTCGCGCATCGACTTTCCGGCCTTCTGCCTGTTCCGGCGACATGTAGGCGGCGGTTCCGGTGATCGCCGTTTGATTGGGCGCGGAAGGAGCCGCGAATCCGTCTTCCGCGTGAGCCTCTGCTGCAAGGTGTTTTGCGATGCCGAAATCGAGGACCTTCACGAAACCCTGATGCGACACCATGATGTTGCCGGGCTTGAGGTCCCGGTGGACCAGGCCGGCAGAGTGCGCTTTCGATAACGCCCCTGCAATTTGTACGGCGTATTGCAGCGCCTGCTCCAGCGCGAGTCCACGCTCGGGGATCAACTCCTGGAGGGTTCTCCCCTCGACGAACTCCATCGCGATGAAGTCCACGCCGCCGCTCGATCCCGCATCGTGAATCGCGATGATGTTCGGGTGCGCGAGCGCCGAAGCCGCGCGCGCTTCCTCGAGCAAACGGCTGCGCTGTCCGGGATGCGCCGCGAGTTCCGGCGGCAGGACCTTCAAGGCAACGAACCGGCGCAGTTGTTCGTCGTAAGCGCGATACACCGCGCCCATGCCGCCCTCGCCGGCCTTTTCGCGAATCTCGTAGTGTCCAACGCGCTGGCCCGGTTCGAGCGGCTTGGCGGCTTCGGGAACGGTCAGGAAATCACCCGCGCCCGCCTCGTGGAAGAGCAGCGACTCGACTTCCGCGCGGATGCTCTCGTCTCCGCCGCAGTGCGCTTCGATCCATGCGCCGCGGCGATCCGGCTCAAGCTCCAGAGCCTCCTGGTACAACGCCTCGATTTGACGCCACCGGTCCGGATTCACTGCGGCAGAGACTCCTTCAATTCACGCGCCAGCCACGCTCTCGCCAGGCTCCAGTCGCGCAGGACGCTCTTTTCGGATATCTCGAGAATCGCTGCCGTTTCCTTCACGCTCAGGCCGGCGAAGAATCGCAACTCGACCACCCTCGCTTTCCGCGGATCCACATTTGCCAGAGCGTTCAGCGCATCGTCGAGCGCGACCACGTCCGTATGCGGTTCCACTGCCGCGATCCAGGCTTCTTCAAGCGATACGTTGAAGACCCCGCCGCCCCGCTTGGCGGCGTTCCTGCGGCGCGCGTAGTCCACCAGGATATGCCGCATGATTTGCGAGCAGGCGGCGATGAAGTGGCCGCGATCCTGCCAGCACGCGCCGCCGGAATCGACGAGGTGAAGGTAGGCCTCGTTGACCAGCGCCGTTGTTTGCAGCGTGTGCCCCGCAGGCTGATCCGCCATGTGCCGCTTCGCGATCCGGTGCAGTTCGCGGCTCAGGATCGGCATCAGTTCCTCGAGCGCACGCGCATCCCCTAGCCGCCAGGCGTGGAGAAGGCCAGTAACATCCTGGGACAGTTGGTCGATAAGTCCCTCGCTTTGGCTGGAATTCTATCAGAAACCGTGGCGCCGGCAAAAAAATCTGCAGGGTGCGTTAGACATCGGCCGCACGCTTTGCGTTAGAGAAGGGTGCGGATGTCTTCATACAGTTCCCTCAGGAGATAAGCTTCATGATCCAGGTCCAGTTGGCCCTTCTATCCATTGCATTGGTCTTTGCCGGTCTCGCTCAAGCCCAATCCGGCGGCAAATGCTACACAACCGCCAGTCTGCAGGGTTCGTACGCCGTGGTGGTGAACTATGGCGCGAATTTTGCGATGGGTCTTCAGCCCGAGATCCTCGATGGAAATGGCAATTTGTCGCGGACCGGGATCAATAATCAGCCCGTCGCAGGTTCCACCACCGGCGCGCGGACCGTCGGCAACGTCACCAGCGTCGGAACCTATACCGTCAATTGTGACGGCACAGGCACGATCACCCGCATCGTCACCCGGCCGGACGGAACCAAAGCCACTGCCGCCGATGACTTTGCGATCACCGAGGCAGCCGAGCAGGATGGAAAGCTCATCGCCACCACGATCGTCGACGTGCAGCGCGACCCCAGCGTCATCGCACCCGGCGGCATCTTTGTCACCCGTGTGCACACGCGCCTTCCGAACCCCATCAACACCGGCGCCTTCGGAACCCGCTGCTACACGATCGAGAGCGTGCAGGGAAATTGGACCACGGTCAATAACTACGGGACCGCAGTCGCCATGGGCCTCCAGCCGGAGACGCTCGACGCCAACGGCAACCTCACCCGGACCGGCATCCTCAATCAACCCGTGGCTGGTTCGGCGACTGGCGAGCGCACGGTCGGAAACGTGACCAGCAACGGAACCTACAAGGTCAACTGCAATGGCACGGGTACGATCGACCGCGTCGTGACGAGGCCGGACGGTACGAAAGCCGTGGCCTCGGATGACTTTCTCATTACGCGAGCCGTCGAGCAGGATGGCAAGCTGATCGCCACTACGATCGTGGATGCGCAGCGGGATCCCAGCGTGATTCTGCCGGGCGGCGTGTTCCTCTCGCGAACCCATACCCGCAGGCCCTCGCAGGTCGCGGCCGGCGGCGGCACAACCAACCCTCCGTCTCAGGCGAAGACCGTCGCGGTCGCAGGTCCCAAGGGATTGTCGGTGGTTGCGCGCGCGATCTCGCTCGATGGCTCCGCCTCCACGAGTGCGGACGGCAAGCCCTTGGCCTTTGCATGGTCAGTTCCGCAAGGCAGCCCGTCGGCCGCCATTATGGGCGGCAACACGGCGACTCCGACGGTCCAGTTCTCGCAGGGCCGCGGAATGTACACTTTCGTTCTCACCGTCACCGATTCGACCGGCGCCCAAGCCAGCGACATCGTGACGGTCGACTACCAAGGCATGTGATGGAGCGGAGAACCAGGGCATGTTTCCTCTTGATATTGTACTAGTTAACTAGTACAATATCAAAGTAGGAGGCTGTCCACATGCCCTGGCTACTCTGTTTGTTCCTCGCAGTCCTCACACTCTCCGCCGCCGTCCCCACGCAGGTAATGGTCGATGTCGGAGACAACGTCCGCATCGAAGTCCTCGACTGGGGTGGAGGCGCCGGCAAACCCGTCCTCCTCCTTACCGGATCCGGGCTCACGGCCCACATCTACGACGACTTCGCTCCCAGACTCCTCGCCAAAGTCCCCGGCATCCGCCTCTACACCCTCACCCGCCGCGGCTATGGAGCCTCCAGCAAGCCGGATCGCGGGTACTCCGTGCCGGAACTCAGCGAGGACATCTGGCGTGTCATCGAATCCCTCCACCTCGAAAAACCAGTCCTGGTCGGCCACTCCATGGCAGGATCCGAACTCAGCTATCTCGGCCAGAAGCACTCCCCGCAACTCGGCGGACTCGTCTACCTCGACGCCATCGCCGACCCCATGGACTTCCCCTGGAGCAACGCTGAATATCGCGACCTCACCATGAAATCCGTGCAGCGCGACAAAGAAGCGGGGAAACCAGGTGGCCCGCCGCCCCGGCCCACGGCCGTCGACCGCGCGTCCGTCGACGCCTACATCGCCTATCAGCAGCGCACCATGGGTTGGTCGTTCCCCGCCGCCGAGATCCGCGACCTCTACGAAATCAAAGATGGAACCGTCGGCGCCTACGCCGTACCCCAGCGTGTCGGACGCGCCATCGACGCAGGATCCATCGGCAAGGACTACCGCGGCATCACGACGCGGGTCCTCGCGCTGGTGAACGTCCAAAAGCCTCCCGCCCCGGACGCCCACCCGGATTCCAAGCGTCTATACGAACTCGAAATGGACTTCATACGCCGCTGGGAATCGAACCTCAAGCGCGCCGTCCCCGCCGCCGAAATTGAAGAATGGCCCGGAGCGGACCACTACCTCTTCATCCGCCAGCAAGACCG
>CAZVKC010000112.1:6290-15904 GCA_964627455.1 uncultured Solibacteraceae bacterium
AAATTGAAGAATGGCCCGGAGCGGACCACTACCTCTTCATCCGCCAGCAAGACCGCGTCATCGAAGCCCTCCGCAAGTTCCTCGCGGACCGGTAACGCCAGCTTCTGATCGTGATAGAGTGAAGCGAGCCGGGATTCATCGTCTTGGGAATAATTTCTTGAATATTTCGGACTATTTGATTGATCAGAGCGGAAAAGACTGGCCGGAACTCCTTTCTGGCTGGTCGGATGCGCTGCCGGTGACGTTCAATGTATGGCTCGTGAATCGGTTCGGCGACGTATTTGCAGTCTACGAAGATGGCTCAGTCCACATGCTGGATGTGGGCATCGGGTCTGTGGAACGCGTCGCAGATAGCCGCAGTCACTTTGCGGACCGACTGGATATCGATGATAACGCCAACAACTGGTTATTGATCGAATTCGTAGATGACTGCATCGCGGCAGGACTCACCCTTACCGACAATCAATGCTTCGGCTTCAAGATCCCTCCTCTTCTCGGTGGCGAGTACAGTGTGGGGAATGTTGTGCCGACGGACCTCTCGGTGCACTATTCGTTGCTGGCGGACATTTGGCGCCAGACGAAGGACCTGCCAGACGGGACTCGAATCCGCACAGTTGTTCTCCCACCATCGGCGACTTGAAATGAGGTGGTCGCAGCCAATGCTATTGGCGCCTGCGCCGTACCCCAGCGTGTCGGCAGCGCCATCGACGCAGGATGCATCGGCAAGGACTACCGCGGCATCACGACGCGGGCCCTCGCGCTGGTGAACGTCCAAAAGCCTCCCGCCGCGGGCGCCCACCCGGACTCCAGACGTCTAGACGAACTCGAAATGGACTTCATCCGTCGATGGGAATCGAACCTCAAGCGCGCGGTCCCCGCCGCCGAAATTGAAGAATGGCCCGGCGCGGACCACTACCTCTTCATCCGCCAGCAAGACCGCGTCATCGAAGCCCTTCGCAAGTTCCTCGGCGCCCCGTAACGCATCGCACTGGTTGGATTGACCGCCGGGCCGATTGGTCGGGCGATGGCGCTGAAGTTCGGGCAACCCTTCTGTCGATGATGAGCTTGGAAGGAACAATGGCCAACCCCGTTCCCGCTCGGATTCACGTACTCATGGCTAGCCATGCGCCAACGGCCGTCGTGATTCGCCGTGGCCCGTACAAAACGGTTCGTACCATCCAGTGGGATAGGCGAAAAGACACGTGCACGCTCGGCCAATGGATGCGTGGCCGCATCTACGAACGCCGTACCTGAAGGCCGTAGCTCTCTATCCCAAAGGCGATTGTTGGAATGGCGGCGGGTTATTCACTTCCCGAAATAGATACTGGCTCAACAAGGGATATGGTCACGACGTCGCCCATGAATCGCTCGAACTCGGGTTGGACGAACGTTTCGTACCTGCCGGCGGCGTGGGGAATGAGTGTCTGGGAGTCTATTTCCCAGGAATTGGGAATGGGCCGAGATTGAGGGTTCCCGGCTGGTTTGGGCCGAGGCCGGCATCCTCAGCACGGGAAAAGTGAACGCATCGGGGTTAAGCGAGCGAAGGGTCCTCATCGATTTGAACCCGATGAAGTTTGAGCCCCTGGCCGCTCCCTACAGATAGACGTTGTCGGGAAGTACCCACAAAGTCGGACAGGCTAGAGCTACGCTCGCCAGGTGATGACAACGATGTTCTCCGGAGTACAGTGGCAGTACAATGAGTCGAGGCACTCATGAGTATTTCGACTCCGGAACAACCGCGCGACCGCCGGTTTCAACTGCGCGCGACCGCTGCTGAGGAAGAATTGATCAAAGTGGCGGCGGATCGCCAGGGCGTCAACGTCACCGAGTTCATCCTGCGCAGCGCTCGCGAAAAAGCGGAGCAGGCGCTCGCAGACCAGACGCGGTTCGTGTTAGACGACGAGCAATGGAAGGCCTTCATGGCGGCGCTGGATCGCCCCGCGAAGGAGAAACCGCGTCTCCGCAGACTGTTCCGGGAGCGCCACGTCGCGAAGCGCCGGTCGTGATCGCCGTGGCCAAGCCTGATTATGTGATCGAGAAGCTCAGTCGTGAGCACGATCTGAGCATGTTCGATTGCGCCAACGAAACTCTCAATGATTGGCTCCGGAAGTTCGCGTGGACGAACCAGCAGGCGGATTCCGCCAAGACGTACGTGGCGCTCGATGGGAGCCGTGTTGCTGGTTACTACGCATTGACGACAGGTTCGGTTCACAGGCACGAAAGCCCGCGTCGGATCGCGGCGGGCCTGGCGAATCATCCCGTTGGAGTTGTGCTGCTCGCCAGGTTGGCTGTGGATCGGGAGCACCAGGGAAAGGGACTCGGCAAGGCGCTGCTCTTCGATGCGCTGTCCCGGGTAGAAGAAGCGGCGGGCATTGTGGGTGTCCGGGCAGTCCTCGTTCACGCCATCGACGATGCCGCAAGGCGCTTCTACCAGCACTTTGAATTCGAAGAGTCGCCGGTGGACCCATACCAGTTGTTGTTGCTGCTCAAGGACCTTCGAAAGGCGATCCGCTCGTAACTGAGAGTCCGCGAGCCGGCGCGCGAACTCGCGAGGACAACCCTGACCAGATACCGGCTCGGTCTCCGCTACACTTCGCGTTTTGCGCGAAAGTGGGCATGGGACAATTAGCTCTGTGCGGTGGTCTAAGCTCAGAAGCAATATCAAGGGTTTAATTTGCGATGAACTGCGAAAGCGCGTCGATTTTCACGTTACTCGAGAACACAGCAGAAGGAGCAAGAAGGCGAGGAGCGGTGAAATCACAATAGATGGCAGTCCTGTGCTCGAATTGAGCTATGATCGCTTTTGCTCTGAGGGCGATGGGTGGTTCGCCTCCGTGAGAGGCGGACTGGAATACGGTTTCTGGGGCGGGCCTCCTTCGGCGGAAACCGAATGGAGCGAACACCAGCGTGATGAGATTCATCCGCCGCAACAACTTGGCGATGCAATGAAAGCCTACTTGTCCCTTTCCGTCGAGGAGGCTCTCACATCCGTGAATCCGTTTATCCGCGCGCTCGCAGTCATCGATCGGCGAGTTGGACGGCGCCGGCTTGAAGCGCTGAATATTGGACCCCAAGATCACTCTCTTGTGCAAGCGTTCTATCGGCTTCGGATGGAAACGATCCGCTCTAAGCGTGCCTGGCCTTGCAATGTCGAACAGGCCGCACAGTTGGACCCTCGCAGTGCTGATGTTCTTCGGTAGGAAAAATGCAAAATCCGATGCCGGATGCAGGTCTACCGATTCAATCCCGGAGTCCGAAGCACAAGATATTCGGACCAGCGGCCACGGCGACATATTGGTTGCCGCGATAGGTGAACGTCATCGGCGAAGCCTTCATTCGAGCGTTGGTCTCGAATCGCCACAACTCCCGCCCGTCGGATTCGTCCACCGCGGCGAACCCGCCGTTCGGCTGCCCGTAGACGAGGCCGCCTGCCCGGTTCATATGCACCTCAGACATCGCCGGATACCTTGCACTCATCCCCCGTAATGACTACCCGGACGGGGCGGCAGCTACAACGTGTCCGCGCAGCCATTGATCAAACTCTTGAAACCGCATTCGGCCGGTGTCGTAGAAGTTCACCAGGAACAAAAACGCATCATCATTGTTAAAGTCCAGTCGGTAACCGGCCCTCCTGAACTCTCAATGATCGTCGCCTGCGTGTTCAGAACTGGCGATCGACTCTCTAGGCATTACTCATTGCAGTCCACCTTCTTCCGGCTTGGATGGCGGCAATCTGTGATCTGGTCGCGTCGGCTTCGCTCCGTGGCGCGCATTGTCGCCGGTTCGTGACTTTGGATGCATAAAGTAGCAGTTCCGGCGCCCGTCTTTGATGGCGACATGCTTCCTGGCCAGGTCGGCGGTGAGGGTGCCGTCCCTTGTGTCAGGGTGCGAACTTCGTGGTTGTTTCTTTGTGTTGAATTCTGCGACTCCCTATCGGTTGTGTTGTGTCGTTTTGCAAAAGAATAGTCTTGCGTGTAAAAAAACGAAATGGTATGCTCTCGCTATGATGCTTTCTAAGTTAAGCCGGCTATTTACGATAGCGGTCCTTTCCATTTTGGGCTATTCTGCGATGGTTCTCGTTACGCCGACGCAGGCTCCCGCGCAAGAGTACGGATGTAACTGCTCCACAAGTAGTCAGTGCGATACAAGAGCCGGACAAGGTTGCGCGGAGGACTGTCACACCTCCGGTCGCGGCACGTGTCGTCAAATACTTTAATGACGTAATCCGAATGCGCTGTTGTGGGCCGCATCGTGTGGGCCATCACAGCGCATTTGTGGAAAGTCATGGCGCTATGAAATCTTTCTTTGTTCATGGAGCACTCGCCGTATCTCTATGTCTCAATGTGTGGTTCTCACGACGAGTCAGATATCTTGAGAAGGATTTGCTTGGGTGGCAAATGCTCCTGCCCGGTGATACTGTTCCTCAAATATCTGTCAAAGCTCAGACTGGCGAACATCGCGTGGTTGATTGGAAAAGGCCGACGCTCTTTTACTATTTCGACCCGTCGTGCGTCTGGTGCAAGCGGAACGCTCCAGCGTTCCTCGCACTCAAGGATCATCTAAAGGGAAAAGCAGATGTTATCGCGTACACTGGGTCAACAGAAGGGCTTAATGAATGCCAGTCTTTGTATTGCCCGGACGACGGAGTGGTTACAGACGGTGACGAAGACATCCGCCGGGTGATGAAACTTGGGGGGACTCCTCAGACGCTTTGGGTCGAATCCGGCGGGCGTGTCGCCGAGAACTGGCCCGGTAGCTACGTAGGGAAGAATAGGAGTGCGATCGAGAAAAGATTTGGCATCACCCTCCCCGGCGGTGATGGTACTCCTGAGCGCTAAATATGTCACTGATCTCTGTTCGACTGACTCACTCAAAACTTCGCTGGCTGGCCGTCGCATTCGCAGTCGCTGTTTTTCTCTATTTTGCCGATATTGTAGGAACTTCTCACGTGCCCACGTCACCGACAAAGAAAGGGTTGACGTGCACGTCTAGTAGCCAATGCGCGGAAGGAGAGCGCTGCTTTGCCAGTCGCACCGGGGGGAGAGTCGGCGAATGTCTCAAGGTGAGGTGAGCGAAGTGAAGCGACTGGGTTCACCTGTACCGATTAAGGATGAACGTGTTGGGTCACATCCTCAGTGACTTACGGTTTGCTCTACGCGCTCTCACGCGGCAACCGCTCTCGAGCGCCATGGCTCTTGTCGTGCTCACGCTTGGCATGGCTTGTGCGATTGCCTCGTACTGCGTCCTGAATGGTTTGCTTTATCGGCCTCTACCCTTTCCGGAGAGCGATCGGCTGGTCGTCATTTCGAATTTTAGAGCCATCGAATTTGACCTCCGCAAGGAATCGCCGTTTTCCAGTTGGGTTCACGATAGCCCTTGGCAGGAGATGTCCGTTCCGTTTCGTATGCCGAATGTGAATGTCGGAACCGGCAATGGCACGAGCGCGAGAGCGATGGTGACCGAAACCTCCGCCCAGTTCTTCGAACTCTTTGGGCAGGGGCGCCGTTGGGAGGCCGGCAGGGCGTTTCTTCCGGGGGACGATTCTCCAGGGCGCAACCGCGTCGCTGTCATAGGACCAGCGCTTGCCCACCAGCTGTTCGGCGGCGTTCCAGATCGCGTCATCGGACGTTCGATCGAGATCAATGGCATACCGTTCTCCGTCATTGGCGTCGCCTCAGCCGAATGGAACTTCCCTGCCGGTTCGTCGATCTGGATCCCCACTTATTTCGAGTCAAAGCTGATCCCTCGCACCGATCAGTTCTTCGGAACCGTTGTGGCTCGCCTCCGGAAGAGCATGCCGTTCCGTACAGCCGAACTCATTTCCGCTGCGGAGTTCGAGCGCCTGCTTTCGGGCAATAGCAGCTACGACCCGGCGCGGCGCGTCGGGATCAAACCTCTGCGGACCACCCTGATCGGCTCCGCGAAAGAAGCATCCGTGCTTTTGATGGCGCTGACTGCAATTCTGTTGCTGATTGCGTGTGGCGGCGTGGCGGAACTGCTGCTCGCACGAATATCCGAGCGGCGTGGCGAGATCGCTCTCCGGCTGGCTTTGGGGGCCAACAGAAAGAGAATTTTCAGTCAGCTGCTCACCGAGAGCCTGGCGCTAACAAGTGCGGCGTCTCTGGCTGCGTTGCTCCTGGCTTCGTGGCTGATCACGATTGCAAGAAAGACAAATATCGGGGTTGCCGAGTGGGAGAACATCAGCGTCTGGGATTGGCCGGTCGTCTGGTTTGCAGTAGGGTGTGCGCTGTTGACAGGCGTCGTTTTCGCGGTACTCCCCTGGATGCTCATAGAGGTCTGGGGCCGAGGGCGCAATTTGCTCCGTGGACATGCGGGTTCGCTAAGGGCAGGACCGGTTCTCGTCGTTCTGCAGACGGCGCTTTCCATTGTTTTGGTGGGTGGCGCACTCAAGATCAGCGAAGGATTCCTGCACCTGGCTTCGACGGATCTTGGATTCCGCACGCATAACGTAGTGTCTTTGTCGGTGTCGCTGCTGGGCAGCAACATGCTGGCGGACCCTGAACGCGCGGTTGACTACTATCGGCGCACCATCGGGAGCGCAAGGAATGTCGTTGGGGTAACCTCTGCAAGCGCGGCGGAGATCCTGCCGTTGACGGGCCAGCAATCCGTGCGCCTGGAACGGTTCGTCACCAACACAGGCCGTCCGGTCGAGGCGGTTCCCGTCGCTGTCGCCCCCGGCTATTTTGACAGCCTTGGGATTCCCTTCGTTGCCGGACGTGACTTTGAGGATCGGGAGACCGCCAAGACCGAAAAGGTGGCCATCGTGAATGACCGCTTCGTTCTTGAAATGCTGGGGGGAGACACCGCTTTTGCCGGACAATTCGTCGGACGCACGATCATATCTCCCTGGGAACCGAATACCAGCCTGAGAATCGTTGGCGTCGTGAAATCATCTCGCTTGACGCTCTTGAAAGAGCCGCTTGAGCAGGTGTTCGTTCCGATCTCGCAACGTCCTCCGCAGTCGGCTCATCTGATCGTGTCGTTCCAGGGGAAGTCCGCCGGAATCCTTCCCATGATTCGAAACGCAGTGCAGGAATGCGGTCCGGAGATCCCGGTATTTGATGTGCAGCCCCTGGAATCCAGGTTCGATCAGCATCTGCTCCTGCCTCGTCTACTCGCCTATGCTGCAGCCTGGCTCGGGGGAGTTTCGGTTTTGTTGTCCGTCTTCAGCGCGTACGGTGTTGCGGATCGCTCCATGGTGCGGCAGACACGCGAGATGGGGATTCGCCTGGCGCTTGGCGCGTCTCCCTCCGGCTTGCGCCGGAGGATTGTCGCGATTGGCTTGCGTCCAGTACTCATAGCGATCGTCGCAGGTGTCGTTGGAAGTTGGTGGTTGCAGCGGTATGTGACTTACATCAGTGCCATTGTCCAGGTACGAGCAGGACTGCGGGGTGTGCTGATCGCTTCGGCCTTTCTGACTGCTGTCCACCTGTTCACGCTGTGGACGGCTGGACGAAGGATTGTGAGAATGGACGCATCGGCTTCTCTCCGCGTGGAATAGGAATTGCCTCAAGGCGGATCCCCTCCATGACGCATTGAAACGGGACTTCCGGTTTGGACAGCCAATCGACGGTTGATTCGTTAGAGTCCGAAGCACAAGATATTCGGACCAGCGGCCACGGCAACGTACTGATTGCCGCGAAAGACGAACGTCATCGGTGAAGCCTTCATCCGAGCGTTGGTTTCGAATCGCCACAACTCCCGCCCGTTGGATTCGTCCACCGCAGCGAACCCGCCATTCGGCTGCCCGTAGAACACGATGCCGCCAGCCGTGGCCAACACCCCGGACCATGTCTTCGCCCGTGCCGGACCGGGCTGCGGCGTCTCCCAGGCAATCTCTCCCGTATCGATCTTCAGGGCGCGGAGAAAACGCTGCCCCGTCTGATTCGGATATCCAGTCGGTTTTCCCGTGCATTCTTCGAGCGCCAGCACATAGTAAAGCCGCGTATTCGGCGAATAGGCGGTCGAATCCCAATTGGCCGCATCGGAGGGGCATCCCGACGGATCAACCACCACCGGGCGGCCATCCGGACCAATGGACGAAGCCCAATCAACGCGCCGCAGGAACGGCTTCGCGAGCAGGACCTTCCCATTCGTGCGGTCCAGCACGTAGAAGAAGCCATTCCGGTCGGCGTGCAGCAGCAGCTTGGATGGCTTGCCTTTCCACGTGGTGTCGACCAGCACGTTGGGCTCTGTCGCGTCGCGGTCCATCACGTCATGGGGAGTGAACTGGTAATGCCACTTCAACTCGCCTGTGGTTCCGTTGAGCGCCAGCACGCAATTGGTGTACAGATTGTCACCCGGCCGGTCGCGATCGTCGGAATCGGGCCACGGATTACCGGTGGCCCAGTACAGGGTGTCGGTGGCCGCGTCGAAGGCTCCGGTGAGCCAGGTGGACCCGCCGCCGGTGAGCGGCTCCTTGCCGGTCCACGTCTCGATTCCCGGTTCGCCCCGGCGCGGCACGGTCCAGCGCCGCCAGGCCAGCGACCCGTCGGAGATCCGAAACGCGGCGACAAAGCCGCGCATACCGCTGTCAGCGCCGGCCACTCCCGCGACCACCGTGTCATGCACGATCAGCGGCGCCACGGTGCCTCCGTAGGTGTGGCTTTCGCCCGCGGGCATTTGCGGATAGATGGGGACCTCCCACAACAGCTTGCCGTTGGTGCGGTCGAGGGCGAGCAGGCGTGCGTTGTCGGTGAGGAAGAAGACCTTGTCCTCGTGCAGGGCCACGCCCCGGTTGGTTCCCAGCGCGGCGTCGCCCACCATGCCCGGGCTCGCAGGCCGCGAGTACCGCCAGATCGCGTTGCCGGTCAGCGCGTCGAGGGCGATCACCTGATTCTGTCCAGTGACGTACAGCACCCCGCCGGCAGCGAGTGGCGTGGTTTCGATCCCGGCATAGGTCATCGGAAACACCCACTTGAGCCGGAGACCTGCAACGTTGGACTTATTGATCTGTTTCAGCGGGCTGTAGCGATTGCCGGAATCGTCGCCGTTGTAAGTGCGCCAGTCGCCGGGCTGCGGAGGCGTGACCTGGATCCTCTTCGCGGCCGCCGGATCCGCCACGGGCGGCATGAGGATGGTTTCCACGTTCCACCGCCTGAGCATCCGGGTCACCGCGGTCATGTCGGCATCCGAAAGGCTCGCGAAAGCAGGCATGCCTCCGCTGAGATTGCCTTGCCGGAGATAGGCTCGAAGCTGGTCCTGAGACTGTTCGGCGACCCGAGGATTATTGGCAAGGCCGGGACCCTGCGCTGAGCCGCGCCCTTCGGGTCCGTGACAGGCGGCACAGTGGCGTACAAACGGACTCTGCGTTTGCGGCCACAATGCGGCCGTAGTCAGCATGGTCGTAGCAATCAGCCTGCAAAGAGTTTTCACTGGATTGATCCTGTCAGGACTTTCGTCTTTCATTCCCGGGTTGGGTGAAGCTCCCGCAGTCCCCTAACGGGTGCTGCCGAGACTCAGAAGGGGGAATCCTCGTCGTCTTCGTCAAAATCATCGTAGTCACCCGTCATCAGCAGCGCTTCCTTTGCAGCCTCTACGACCTCCTTGTCATCCGACTCGATCAAATCAGAGAGAATCGGCTCCGCCTCCTC
>CAZVKC010000113.1:0-15777 GCA_964627455.1 uncultured Solibacteraceae bacterium
GCCTCTTCCATCGACCGGACCTGCCAGATCCAGAATCCGGCCACCAGTTCCTTGGTTTCGGCAAAGGGTCCGTCGATCACGGCCGTCTGCTTGCCCGTATATTGAATGCGCTTGGCTTTCGAAGTGGGATGAAGCCCTTCGCCGGCCAGCATGATGCCCGCCTGCACCAGTTCTTCGTTGAACTTGCCCATTTCGGCCAGGAGTTCGGTAGAGGGCATGACTCCGGCTTCGCTTTCCTTGCTGGCTTTGACCAGAACAATGACTCGCATGAGGTTTTGTGTGTTCCCTTCTCTTCTTTTCTGTACTGCTACTGAAGCGTCGAACCGGGTTCGCCGGAATCGACACACGCGGACCCAAATTATTTTTTTGTGCGGACTGTCGATCGGCTCCCGCGCCGTTCGACGTCTGATTGAAGGAGAACACAACACACACATGCGATTCATGCATATGGTTCGGGCAACGAAGGAGTCGGAATCCGGTGCGCCGCCGGATCCAAAAATGATGGAAGCGATCGGGCGCCTGGCCGGGGAACTGATGCAATCCGGCCGGATGATCGAGATGGGCGGACTGTTGCCCAGTGCGACGGGCGCGCGCGTCCGGGCGTCCGGAGGCCGGATATCGGTAACCGACGGCCCGTTCGCGGAAGTAACGGAACTGATTGGCGGCTACGCGATCATCGAAGCCGCATCGCGCGAGCAGGCCATTGAGGATGCGCGGCGATTCCTGCAGGTCCACATTGATGTGATGGGCGCGTCGTATGAAGGAGAGTGCGAGATCCGCCAGTTGTTCCAGTGAACCCGACACCCTGATCTCAGCGGTAGGACTTCCCGCTGAAGATCGGATACAACGGATCGCCGCTGTCGTGCGGCGCGCCGGGACGCTGCTTGCGGACCGCATCCATCGAGCGCGGCAACTCGAAGGGTAGCTTTCCGGCTGGAGCGATGCGGCCGGTCAGTGCGTCGAACAATGCCGCGTCGGTGGCGCCGAAGTTGGCAAGGATCGCAGCGGCAGCGGGCGCGACGTTGGTGAGGATCGCGGGACGATCCAGATAAATCGCGACGATCACCGGGATCCCAGCCGCATGCGTTTCACGGATGAACTGCAGGTCCGCGTCGCCGTCTTTGAAGTCGAGGTCGCCTTCGTTCTGGCGGTTGCCGAAAAAGTACTGCGGATGCAGTTTCTGATGCGGCGCCGCCGTGCGGATCAGCGCGACTTCGGCTTCCCTGGCATTGTTGACCACGGTGAATCCGGCCTTCTGCGCTGCCTCCGCGTTCACGCCGCGCAGCAACACGCGTTTGGCCGCGCGCAATGGCAGCACGTCATTCCGGTTCTCGAGCAGGACCATCGACTTCGCCTGCGCCTCGTGCCCCGCTTTCACAAACGCCTCGCGCCCGGCGACCGTCGCCGCGGCGGACTCGTCCACATAGGGATTTTCGAACAGCCCCAGTTGGAACTTGGCTTCGAGAATCCGCTGGGCCGACTCGTTGACGCGCGCCTCGGAAACCAGCCCCTTCTTCACCGCCGCAATCAGGGATCCGCTGTCTTCCGTGCCGCCGAACTGATCGATGCCGGCGTTGACTCCCTTGGCGAAGCGCTCGGGTAACGCGAGATCCTCGACACCCCACGACATCGCGATGCTGCGCGGATTCGGCTGCTCCCCCGCGGGATGGCCGTTGCGACAGAGATCCCCGCAATCGTTCGTGATCCCCCAATCCGAAACCACCATGCCCTGGTACTTGTAGCGATCCCGCAGAAGATCCGTGAGGACCCACCGGTTGAAACCCGCGCCGACTTGCTCGATTTTCTTCCCTTCCGCCGTCAGGTTCTCGAAGATCGAGTAGGTCGGCATCACGCCGGCCGTCTTCGCAGCAAACGTGCCCAGAAACGGGCGGATGTGGATCGACAATTCCTCCTCGGTGATCTGCGCGAACCGGCCATAATACGAGTGGCTGTCCCAACCCTCCTTCGCCGCCCCGTAGCCGAACCAGTGCTTGACCACCGTCGCCACGCTGTCCGGACGCAAGCCCTGCGACCCGTTCTGAAAGCCTTCAACATACGCTTGCGCCAGAGCGCCCACGCGGTCGGGATCCTCGCCAAACGTCCCGGTCACGCGCGGCCAGCGAGGTTCCGTGGCGAGATCCGCCTGCGGAGACAGCGCCATCTGGAAGCCGAGCGCGCGATACTCCTGCCGCGCGATGTCGCCGAACCGCCGCACCAGCGCAGGATCGTTCAACGCGCCGAACCCCAGTGTCTCCGGCCACTGCGACAGCCCGGTCGAGCGGACGCTCGCGCCCGCCACGTATTGAAAGTGATGCCGCGGATCGGTGCTCAGCGTGAGCGGGATCCCCAGGCGTCCGGTTTCCGCAACCGCTTGCAGCGCGTTGTTCTGCGCCGCGAGCGCCGCGGGAGGCAGCATCAATCGCGAAATCATGCTGGTGACGTTGCGGCCGATGATGAGTCCACGGGCCGCTTCGAGATCGTAACCGCGTGCCGACACGCCGACCGGTCCGCCGAGTCCCGGCGCCGTGCCGTGCATCATCAACCCGGCCTTTTCCTCGATCGTCATCTTCGACACGAGATCGCGCGCACGCTCAGCCGCGGATCTCCGCCAGTCTTCATATGTATCGAGGACCCCGTTGCGGTTCGAGTCGCGGAACTTCGATCCGCCCACGGTCAGAACGCCACTGGTGGAGCGCACCCCGATGGCCGGTTGCGCCGGTGTGTCCGCGCCGGACAATACAAGGGCTGCAGTAGCCACACAAAGGCTGAGAAACGCACGTGTAGTCGAGGCCGCCATATCGTGGACCATTATCCACCAAATGGCCGGCAATCACGGGCCGAGGATCAGGTGGGCTTCGTCAGCCGTGGTCCAGCGGCGGGCGTGGGGATGGCGGCGCCGGTAATCTTCCTTGGCGATATACATCCGGCGATCCGCCTGCGACAGCAGTTCCTCGGCTTCACGACCGTCCGCGTGCAAGTAGGCCACGCCCAGACTGAGCGTCACCCCGGCGTCCTCGCGGAACGCCTTGGCAGCGGATTCGACCGAATGCTCCATGCGATGCGCCACGGCGACGGCGTCGTCGCTGTGCAACCCGGGCAACACGATGGCGAACTCGTCGCCGCCCATGCGCGCGACATAGTCGTTCTCGCGGCACTCCTTCCGCAGCGCCTCGGCCACAATCTGCAGCAACCGGTTCCCCTCGAGATGTCCGAACCTGTCGTTCACCTGTTTGAAACCGTTCAGGTCCCCGATGAGTACCGCCAGCGGAGCTCGCGACTTGCGGCACTCTTCGACCTGTTGTTCGAGATGCACGAAGAGCGACCGCGCGTTGGGCAGCCCCGTCAGGTAGTCGGACGCCGCGCCATCCTCGGCTTTGCGGTATTTGATGCTGTTCTCGATGGTGAATCCCAGTTTGGCGCTGATCGCAAGCAGGATGCGCAAATGATCGCGCGAGAACGCTTCCCCGGCCGCAGCGTACAGCGTGAGGGCGCCCACGCTGCCCGAGGTCCCTTCCAGCGGCGCCGACAACGCGGACCGCATCGTGCTGAAGACCTGCGGATCGTTCAGGTAGCCCGGCTCGACGGATGGGTTTCCATTGATGATCGGCTTCCGGTTCTCGGTGACCCATCCGGACAATCCCTGGCCGATCGGGATCTGAAGCGAAGTAAAGAGGCTGGCTTCGTCGCCCGTCACAAATTCTGCGGTGACGGTCGTTTGACGCCGGATGTAAACGGCCATCGTATTGTGCGGAATCAGTTTCTTGAGACGCACGGCCAGCAACGACAGTGTTTCGTTCAAACTGAGAGACCGGCCGAGTTCCTGCGCCATTTCAAAAAGCAACTGCGCTTCTTCGCGGGCCGCGCCGATCGAATGGACGAACTCAATCGGCGCCGCCGTTTCGGAAACAGCTTGCGCCAGGCGGATCGTGCTGCGCTCGAATCCGGTTGCCGGAGCCATGCCGCGCTCGATCTTGATGTCCGTCGACAATTTCCCGCGGTTTGCGGCGGGCCGCGTTCGCGCCATTGCCTCGAGTTCCCGATAGCGCCGCTGGAGGATCTCGATGACTCGCGGGTCATATGCCCTGCCCGACTGGTTCGCCACGATCTCCATGGCTTCGTCGAGCGGCAGGGCCCGCCGGTACTGCCGGTCGCTCGCCAGAGCATCGAGGCAATCGACCGCCGACAGAATCCGCGCGCCTGCCGGTATTTCCTCTCCCTTCAATCCGTCCGGATAACCGGTGCCATCCCACTTCTCATGATGAGTCCGCACGATCGGCGCAACAGGGTATGGAAACTGCACCTGCTCCAGGATCTCCGCCCCCACCACCGGGTGGATCTTCATCTTTTCGAACTCTTCCGGGGTCAGGCGCCCGGGTTTCGAGACGATGTGCTCGGGCACCGCCAACTTCCCGATATCGTGCAGAAGCGCCGCGGCGTGCAATCCTTCGAGCTCGTGATTGGAAAGTCCCATCTCACGGCCGATCTCAACCGCATAGACCTGCACACGCTGCAGATGGTCGTGCGTGGTCTGGTCCTTGGCTTCAATAGCAAGCGCCAGAGCCTCGATGGTTCGCAGGTGCAACGCCGAAATCTCTTCTGCATGCTGTCGCTGTTCCTCGGCATGCTGGCGCTGTTCTTCTGCACGAGCCTTCTCGTTCTGCAGCCGCGTCAGGTAGAGGTAGTACGACCGGTAAACGACATAGAGGGCCGGCAGCGACAGGATCACATACTGCCACCCGGCCCGGTCGACCAGCCAGTGAAATGCGCCCGCAAGCCCGGCGCCCAGCATGTAGTACGGGAACGACCAGAAGTAGCAATCCCGCCAAACCTCGAGAGTCTTCTTCTCTTCCGTCAAGGCAATGACGGCCGCGACCGGAGCGGTATTGCCAACGAAATAGACCGCCGCCGCAGCCGCAAGAAGTAGCGGGAATTCGAGAGACAGCGACCTGCCCCAGTCCCCGTGAAAGACCCAGTACGATGCCGTGATCGCAGTAGCCGTGGAACAGACGTTGAAAGCAGCCTGCACCAGTTTCGGCTTCCCCTTGGTCTTCCAAAAGTACTGGGAAACGATCGACAGGCTTCCCACGGCGAGCGTCTCACCCAGGTCGAACTGCAGAATCGCAACCAGAATGAAAAAGAAGTTGACTGACAGGTTTCCCCGAACCGATGGGAGACTGACCTTGAGACCGGAACTCAGTAACGCGACGACCGAAAACAAAAGCAGATGGGGATAATTCGGCGAGCCCCACTGGCTCAAGCCCAGGGCAAGAGCCACGGCGCCCACCGTGATGACGAAACCGATATAGATTCTTGCCCGATTCGACATCCTGCTTGTTTGCGCCCCAGGGTCTTCTTTCGCCATTCCAATGTCCCCGCCCAAGACCTTCTGACGATCACTCAGAATTGCAGGGACCGGGAAACCCGATCACCCTTTCTATCGGAAGACCGTGGCAGTTTGCGGAGTCACCTTCGTCAAACGGCCCACCGCACTAAGGCTCAAAGAGACGTCAGTTCGGGGTTATGCCTTAACCCCAAACCGTCGAAAAGCAATAGGTAGGCAGAAAGGGGACCATGAAGATTCGAGGAATCTTGCGCAAGCCGGTCCCTGACGGAAGCCGTCTAATCCGAGCGGAAAGTGAATGCATGTGTTTCCTCCAGATGGGAGTTCCCTGCTCCCCACATGGGTTCTCGACCGGGGACGCGCCGGAACGCCTGTTGGCAGGACGTTTGCCGCACTCACCTGATCTAGTTGGGATCATAGCCGGGAGGCCATGAACCGGATACTATCCCTTGGTACTGTTTTTCGATAGGTCCATAGTCCCAACGCCTTCGGTGTTTCCCCGGATCCTTGATCCCGGCAGTTTGCACTGACATGATTCCAATAGGAGGCTTGTCATGCTCCCTCACGAGTCTGCCGGACTCATCCACAGGCGCAACTTCCTGCTGCTTTCGTTCGCCTGCCCGCCCGGCGTCCAGCTGACCGCTCCGTACAGGAATCTGAGAATCAAAATGGTCAAAGATCAGATCGAGGCCCGCGGTGTGCGGAACCCGGCCGTGCTCGAGTCGATGCGGATGGTCCCACGCGAACGTTTCGTACCGGCGAGCCTCCAACCACAGGCGTACGAAGACCACCCACTCCCAATCGGCTTCGGACAGACAATTTCACAACCCTACATCGTCGGGTTCATGACCGAACTGCTGGACGTCCGGAAATCTCACCGCGTACTCGAAATGGGCACGGGATCCGGCTATCAGGCAGCCGTCCTTTCGGGATTGGTGGACCACGTGTACACCATCGAACTGCTGCCGCCCCTCGCCCGCCTGGCCGCGCAGACCCTCGCGGACCTCGGCTATCGCAACGTGACCGTCCGCGAAGGCGACGGGTACCTCGGCTGGCCGGATCAAGCGCCCTTCGACCGCATCATCCTCACCGCCGCGCCGCCGCAGCTGCCGCAGATCCTGGTCGACGAGTTGAAGCCGGGCGGAAAACTGGTGGCGCCCGTCGGCACGGGCGACGATCAGAACCTGCTGCTCGTCGAGAAATCAGAGAGCGGAAAGATCACCACAAGGACCGTTCTACCGGTCCGGTTCGTGCCCATGCGTAAAGGGACTTAGGATTCATTCACGCCCGCCCGCCAGCATGCGCTCGATCCGCGGGTCGGGAATCATCCAGGCGAACGCAACGAGCGCGTAAACGGCCGCGGCGAGCCACGAGTGCACGAAGGCAAGCGGAATCGCGATCACGTAGGCCACGAGCGAAAGCTTGCCCTTCCAGTCGCTGCCCAGCGCCGCGGCAAGCACCGAATCCGGGCCCTGCATGCGGATGATGGCGAGTTGCAGAACATAGTACGCAACGCCCGCCATCAGCAGGACGAAGCCATAAAGTGCGGCAGGCGCGGCTTCCCGATCGTTCTGTCCCATCCACGCGGCGCAGAACGGAAACAGCGACAGCCAGAACAACAGATGCAGGTTCGCCCACAGGACCATGCCGTTCACCCGCTTCGTCGTCTGCAGCAAGTGATGATGATTGTTCCAGTAAATGCCGACGTAAACGAAACTCAGCACGTAGCTGAGAAACACCGGGGCGAGCGGTCGAATGGCGTCCCAATTCGCGCTGCCTCCGTGCGGAACCTTCATTTCCAGCACCATAATCGTGATGATGATCGCGAGTACGCCGTCGCTGAAGGCTTCGAGCCGGTTCTTCTCCATCTAGGAGATGTTAACCCGGCATCCGCCGCAGGCAATCGAGGAGCTTGTCCACATCCGCCTGCGTGTTGTAAACCGACGGCGAGATCCGCACCCGATGTTCGTACACTTCGATGTTGACCTTCGCGGCGCGCAGGCGCGGCAGCAGGTCGCGGCGGGCGTTCTCGCGGGCGAAAGAAACAATCGGCGACGTGCTCCCGGCAGGCGTCAGCGCCCGGAATCCCGCGATCGACGGCATCTCTTTCTGGATCCGATCGAGCAGCGGTTGCCGCTGCGCCTGGATCTTCGCGACGCCCGTCTGTCGCAGGTACGGCAGCGAGTAACTCAGGCACGCGATCACCGTGTTGGCGATCGTGCCGACTTCAAAGTACGACGCGGCGCCCGTGGCCGAGGGCTGGCGATAGCCGTAGACGGATTTGCGAATCGCGGATCCCAGGCGGTCCTCGCGCGCGTACAGGAATCCCACACCCATGTCGCCCATCAGCCATTTGTAAGAGGCGCACGCGCAGAAGTCCACGCCGGATTGCGTCACATCCAGGGGAACCGCGCCCGCGCCCTGGATGATATCGGCATACACAAGCGCCCCGCGCGAATGCGCGAGATCGCAGACGGCCTTGAGGTCGTGCTGAAAGCCGTTGAACATCGACACGAACGACACGGCAACCAGCCTGGTCTTGCGATCGATGACGCGCTCGAGATCCGCAAGGTGGATGCGGTTCTCGCGCGGCGGCACGACACGAACATCGACGCCCTTCTTCGCGAGTTCGCCGTACAAATACAGGGATCCCTCGAAGTGCAGGCCGTCGGTCACGATGTTGCCGCTCGCGAGATCCGGGATGCCGTTCACCACGAGGTTCTCGCCGCCCATCGTGCTCGGAACAAAACTGATCTCTTCTGTTTTCGCCCCGATCAGCTTGGCGAACTCCGCGCGGACCTGCTTCTGCAACTCGATGCCGTACTCGGCGTAAGTCCCAAAGCCGTGCGATTTGAATTCGAGGTACTTCTGCGCCGCCCGCATCGCGCCTGCGCTCATCGGATGCCAGTGCGCGTTGTTCAGGCAAACCTCGTCATGTACGATCGGAAATTCGTTGTCGCCGCTCGCGGCGTTTGCGGCAGCCAGCGCGGATGCGCCAAGGATCATGCTGCGCCGTTGCATCGTCACAGGATCCGGCCTCCTTCCGCGACGTTCCACTGGCGGATCACCCGCGTCTGCCGCTCATAACCGAGCACGCTGACGGTCGAGGTATCGAGCGCCAGATAGCGCCCGGAAAGTGGCGGCAAACTTACCCACGCCGCCGCCAGGATCCGCAGAATATGGCCGTGCGCGAAAAGCGCGACATCCCCGCTTGGCGGAATCTTCGAGATCACCCGCTGCGCACGCGCGTACACCGACTCCAGCGCTTCCCCGCCCTCGATCGGCGACAACCACACCGACCAAGCCGGATTCTCCTTGCGGATCTCCAACGTCGACCGGCCTTCGTAAATCCCGTAATCCCACTCGAGCAGATCCGCATCAATCGTCATGCGGTCGCCGAACCCCGCCAGCGTACACGTATCTCTCGCGCGCGACAGCGGACTCGCCCACACGAGATCGAACGACACCCCTTGCAGCATCCCGCCCAGCGCCGCCGCGGCGCGCCGTCCCGCATCCGTGAGCGGGATGTCCGTGCGTCCCGTATGTTGCCCGGACTTCGACCATTCCGTCTCCCCGTGCCGCACCAGAACAATGCGTTGTTGCTGAGGCCCGTGATGCATGGCTCTCATAGTACCCGACACATCTGGTAGCATTCGGTTTCATGCGTATCTCGACTGTTTTCCTGGCCTCATCCCTGGCGATGCTCGCCGCCGACACTCCGGTCGGTTTCGTATTCGAGAATCCCTTCTACATCGCGGACCTCAGCGCCCGTGAGGTCAACGGCAAAACCGAAGACAACGGCACACTCCGCGGACTCGTCTTCAAGGCCTTCAACCTGCGGATCGAGCGTTCGAAGAACCGCATGCACTGGGCTCCCAGCTTCCAGCGCGTCGGCGCTAAAGACTACAGCAGCATGGGAACCTGGAACCCGGTCCAGAAGCACGAGAAGAAAGAGACGAAGGATATGGTGCGGCTGACGCGCTCCGGCTACGTGCAGGGCTACCCGGAAATCCATCTCTTCACCGAGTACGACTTCCCCAAAAACGCCCCGTACTTCCTCTTCCGCTCCACCATGGCGATCGAAAAGCCCATCGACATGTACTGGCTGCGCAATCAGGAAATGACGATGGACCACATCTTCACGCACGTCGCGTGGCCGGGCGCCGACGGCAAGCCAGTGGTGATGGACTTCGACGCCCGCAAGCCGGTCCTCGCCGCCAAGCCGCTGCCGGTCGACGTCCCGTGGGTCGCGTTCGTGAATCTCGACAAGGGCTTTGGATACGGCGCGATCACCCTGCTGCACAAGGCCACCAAGGCCGCCAACGCCATCACCAGCATCAACGACGGCGTCAATCCGCCGGCGCGATACTGGGACCGGAGACTGATCAACCAGGTGAATACGAAGCTCGAACCCGGCGACAAGTTCGAGGAAGAAACCGCCTACGTGCTCTTCAAAGTCGCAAGCAAAGACAATCCCGTCGCCGAACTGCTGCAATGGGAAAAGAAGATCCGCAGCAGCGTAAAGGTGAAGAAATGAAGCGTCGTGAATTCGTAACCACCACCACGGCCGCAGCCATCGCCCTCGGAGCCACCGGGGACTCCACAACGCCCGCCATCCTGGGAGGCGCGCCAATCCGCGGCAAAAAGAAGTTCTCCTCCTGGCCCATCACCGCGCAGGAAGAAGAGCGCGAACTGCTCCAGGTCCTGCGCAGCAAGCACTGGAACCGCGGCGACGCGGCGGCGAAGTTCGAGAAGCTGTACTCGGAACTCACCGGCGCCAAACACTGTCTCGCGGTCGCCAACGGCACCAGCGCGCTCATCACCTCACTGGGGATCCTCGGCATCGGTCCCGGCGATGAAGTGATCGTTCCGCCCTACACCTTCGTCGCGACCATCAACGCCGTCTTGCTCTACGGCGCCATGCCCGTGTTCGCGGACGTCGACCCCGAAACATTCCAGATCGATCACACGAAGATCGACGCCGCGGTCACGCCGCAGACGGCCGTGATCATGCCGGTCCACATCGGCGGCGGCGCGGCCAACATCGACGGCATCATGGCGACAGCGGTCAAGCATCGCCTGCCGGTCATCGAGGACGCCTGCCAGGCCCACCTCGCCGAGTGGAAAGGCCGCAAGGTCGGGACCTTCGGCGTCACCGGATGCTTCAGCTTTCAAGCTTCGAAGAACCTCAACTGCGGCGAAGGCGGCGCCGTCATCACCAACAACGAAGCGATGATCGAGAAGGCCTTCACCTATCACAACAACGGCCGCTCCCGCCGTCCGGGCTCGAATCCATCGGGCTTCGGATACGATTCCACCGGTGCGAACCTGCGCCTCACCGATCTCCAGGCCTCGCTCCTCCTCGCCCAGATGACGCGCCTCGAACAGCAGTCGAAGACGCGCGAAACCAACGCCGCGCACTTGACCTCCCTGCTTCGCGAGATCCCCGGCGTCACGCCGGCAAAGACCGCGCCGGGTTGCACGCGCAACGCCTATCATCTGTACATGTTCCGTTACGACGCCGCGCAGTTCGCCGGCTTGTCGCGTTCGCAGTTCCTCAAGGCGCTGTCGGCCGAAGGCGTTTCCGGCTCCGGTGGATACTCGCCGCTCAACACGGAACCCTTCATCAAAGCCCGCCTCAATTCCAAGAGCTTCTCACGCGTCTACTCGAAAGAGCGCCTGAAGGCATGGGACGACCGGAACGCCATGCCCGTCAACGACAAGCTCTGCAAAGAAGCCGTCTGGTTCACGCAAACCATGCTGCTCGGCGACCGCACTGACATGGATGAGATCGCGGCCGCCATCCGCCGCATCCAGAAGAACGCGGCGGCGATCAAGGCAAAACTGGGGTAACCCCGCTATGCGCCTCTACTATCAGGATTCTTATCTGCGCGAGTTCGAAGCCCGCATCGTCGACGCGCAGGGCAACATCGTCTTCCTCGACCGCTCGGCCTTCTATCCCTCCTCCGGTGGCCAGCCCTTCGATCGCGGCCAGCTCGATGGACTCGAAGTCGTCGACGTCATGGAAATCGGCGACGGCCGCATCGGCCACGTGCTCGACGCCACCATCGACGTCCCCGCCGCTGGCACGATCGTCAAAGGGACCATCGACTGGACCCGCCGTTTCGACCACATGCAGCAGCACAGCGGCCAGCATCTGCTGTCGGCCGTATTCGTCGACCTGTTCGGCTTCCAGACCATCAGCTTCCACATGGGTTCCGAAGTGTCGACCATCGACCTCGGCACACCCGCCCTCAGCGCAGAGCAGATTGAGGCCGCGGAACGCCGCGCCAACGAGATCGTCTGCGAGAACCGTCCGGTGCACATCCACTTCGAGGACGCCGCCGAGGCACAGGGCCTGCGCAAGGCGTCCGAACGCACCGGCGAGTTGCGCATCGTCAGCATCGACGAACTCGATCGCAGCGCCTGCGGCGGCACGCACGTCCGTTCGACCGGCGAGATCGGACCCGTGCTCATCCGCAAGATCGACAAGATCCGCGGCAACGTCCGCCTCGAATTCCTCTGCGGCTTGCGAGCCGTGGCGCGCGCCCGCGCCGACTACAACGCGCTATCGTCGATCGCCCGCAGCTACACGGCTGCCATCGACGAGACACCCGCACTCGTCGCATCGCAGATCGAAGCCTTGAAGGAATCCGAAAAGGCGCGCCGCCGCCTTGCCACGGAGGTCGCACAATTCCAGGCGCGCGAACTCTACGCCGCCACCATCCCGGGACCCGACGGGGTCCGCCGCCGCCTCGTTCGCGGACCTCTCACCGAAGATATCCGCACCCAGGCGCAAGCCTTCACCGCGCAGCCTCGCGCCGTGTTTCTCGCGCTCGCGCAGGATCCGCCGAGCCTGCTGCTGGCGGCGTCGAAAGACGCAGGCGTCAACGCCGGCGCGCTGGTCAAGCAGGCCGTCTCCCGCGGCGGAGGCAGTCCACAACTCGCGCAAGGCAGCGCCGCATCCATCGAAGAACTGCAGAACGCCGAACAAAGGATCACAGCCGATTGGCCCAAAGACTCTATCTGATTTCCACCGGCGGCACCATTGAGAAGGTGTACTCGGAAACCACCGGCACGGTGAAGAACATCGACTTCAAGCTGGACCGCTACCTGCAGTCGCTCCGCCTGCCGGACCTCGAGATCGACCCGGTGCGCCTGATGAACAAGGATTCGCTCGAGATGACGGACGCCGACCGCGACCTCGTATTGGCGACGGTCCGCGCGAAACTCGTGGACCACCCCGCCCCCATCGTGATCACGCACGGCACCGACACGATGGTCGAAACCGGCATGCACCTCAAAGCCAACCTGCCGGACCTCCCCGTGCCGATCATCCTCACCGGCGCCATGACGCCGCTCGGCTTCGAGCGTTCCGACGGCCTGCAAAACCTGACCGAAAGCCTCATCGCCGCCCGCATCCTCCAACCCGGCGTCTGGCTCGTCATGCACAACGAAGTTTTCCCCATCGACGCCGTCCGCAAGGATCGCGAACGCGCCATCTTCGTGCCGAAGTAAAGGTGCGTTCGAACTATTGCCCGGACGACTTCGGTTGGTTGGCGGCCCCCGCCCCAACCACCGTCGCCGCAGGCGCCACGCCAATCGGGAGCAGCAAGGTTCGCGACCAATTGGTAAACACCGCATCCGGCACGGAGAACGTCACCCAGAGGCCCGGTGGCTGCGAAGCCGGTAGATCCACAACCACTTCCACAACGCCGCTCAATCCATCCGGCGCATACGTCACCGAGACGGGCCGCAGAGGGATCTTGTTGCTGCCCAGCGTCATCCCCAGGTACACCGGCAGCGGCGTCGCCGGGTCGAAGTCCGCAGTCCCGGTCGACACCTCGTCCGAAACCGGCTCCGCGCCCTGCCCAACGCCCGTCAGCCGGAAGGCCATCCGGTCGCCCCACTGCAACTGGTTGGGACCCGTGATCTTCGTTCGCGTCTCGCCTTCCACCTTCCAGCACTCGACCACCAGTTGCCCGCTCGTATTGAAGCCGCCGTAAACCATCGGCTCCGCTCTCGCTACAAAGTAGTTCACCGGCGCCGAAGATCGGCCCTGATACGCCACTCGCACCGTGGTCACCCACTGCCCCGCCAACGAGAAGGGCGCCATCGCCACGATCTCCGTGGCGGAAACCGAGATCAGGCGCGCTGGAGTGGAATCGAAGGTCACCGCCACGTCGCCGAGGCTCGTCGGCAGCGGCGTGCCCCCGGTTTCACCCGCCGCCACCACCTCCTCGGGACCCAGATTCCTGCCGCGGATGCGGATTCGCGTGCCCGGCGCCAGCGTGTCCGCCGTCAGGCTCGCGTCATTGAGGATCGAAAGCGGACCGATCACCGGGGCATCCTGCGCATCGGTAGCAGGAGCGGAAGCGGGATAGTCCCGCTTGTTCAGACCCACCTTCAGCAGCGCATTTCCCGCGCCCAGCCTTCCCACGCCTTCGGGAGTGCTCGCGACGATATCCCGGCGTCCGTCACCATCGAAATCGCCCACGGCGAAGGCGCCGGGGCCCAGGGATGGCAGAAAGTCCGATGTGTTCACAAAACGCTTGCCGTTGTTGAGAAAGTAGCGCCAGAATTCACCCTCCCGGTTGAGCAGCAGTTCGGGAAATCCATCGCCGTTGAAGTCCCGCAGGTACATTTCGCCGGAGTCGATGACATGGTTCGCCGCAATCGGGCTGATTTGCACCATTCCGTCGGGGAGCCATTCGAGCGTCCCGTCTGCGAATGTGCCGTCCCCGCGATTGATCAGGACCTGGAACCCGGCATGCGCCGAGCACTCGATGGAGAGCACGACGTCGGGCCAGCCGTCGTTGTTCAGGTCACCCGTCGCCGCCCTGCGGGAACTGCAGAAAGCACCGCCCTGCCGGGGCGGCAGCGTCCCCGGAACCATCTCGATGAAATGCCCGGTCCGGTCGTTCAGCAGCAGCACGTCCTGGTCACCCATGCTGACGGAGCCTCCGGAACCGAGGAACAGATCGGGGTAACCGTCCCGGTTCGCGTCCAGGAAGCGGGAGGAAAAGAACTGCCGTGTGGCCAGCGACGCCGGCAGCCGGCTGACGTCGATGAAAAAATGTCCGCTGCCATCGTTCATCATCAGCTTCGGGTAGATGTAGCGCGGATCCGATTGGAAGTTGATATCGGCGAAAAGCAGGTCCACGTTACCGTCCAGGTCGACGTCGGCGCCGTCATTGTCGTGCGCAAAGTCGCTTCGGATCGGCAACCGGGTTGCCGTTTCGTCGACGAGGCGGCCATCAGCGGTCTGGATGAAGACGCGGTTCTGCCCTTTCCCGATGTTGTTGGTCACGTAGTCCGAACCCGTGTCCCCGACGATAAGATCCGGGAGCCCATCACCATTCAGATCGGCGACAACCTCCCGCTGGGGCCCGAGAATCGGCGCCTGTGTCTCACCGAAGACCGACTTTGTTACGTCCGAAAAGTTGCCCTTTCCATCATTCCGGTAAGCCCGTAACGTGGTGGGCGGCCGGTTTGGGGACCACTTCTCGCCCGCGACCAGATCGAGATCGCCATCGCTGTCAAAGTCAATCGGGAACAGTTGGGTGATGGGACCACCCCCACTCAGGGGGCCCTGAAGTTGGTCGGACCATTCGAACGGGTTGGCCGCCCACAGGCTGGGCCGGAACCAGACGGGCCAATATTGCTCCACCAGGGGCCGGTTGATGTCACCGTTCACGTTCTTCACCCCTTTCGGGTACAGCAGGGTTGCCGTCCGTTTGGCCGCCGTGAGGTCTCGAAAGGAATAGCCCGGCCCATCGTCCAGCGGCCAGAAGCCCAAAAGACCCCGTTCCTGGCCGGTGAAGGCCGTCGTCATGGCCGCACGGATCTCTGCTGCGGTCATCGCGTAGTTCCAGATGCCGAACTGCCGCAGCATCCCGACGAATCCGTTGAAAGCAAAGCCCGGGTACTTGGAGCCCGCGGGCCCCACTTGGGCGCCGACATGGATCGGCTGGCCACTCGGAGCAGGGGCGCCGGGGCTCGGCTGCTGTCTCACCTGAATCCCATTGATATAGATCCGCTGAAAACTCCCGTCGTTGGTCACGGCGATATGGCTCCACTGTTTCAGCGGTAGCGCTTCCGCTGTGCTGTTCGACATGAGCGAGCCGGGCGTGCCGCGCGACGATCCCCACTCCACGCGGCCTTCCGCGTTGAGATTCAGCCGGAAGCTGTAGAAAGGATTATTGTCCGGATCGGCCAATACTCGCTCCGCCAGAACCGCCCACTGGCGCCGCTCGGGATACACCCACAGTTGCAGCGTGTAAGTGGGACCAAGCGTGGTCACCGCATCCGCCGGCATCACCACGGCGTCCCAGCCGTCAAATCGCATCTGCCAAGCCTGGTCCGGCGGCTGTGGACCACTACTACTCTGGGCATTCAGAAACAGGGGAATCGCAAAGACAAACAACTGGCGGAAA
>CAZVKC010000114.1:0-15670 GCA_964627455.1 uncultured Solibacteraceae bacterium
CGGGGACGGTGACGTTCGATGCGCCGAACCAGGCGGCGACGGCTGCGATGTTCAGCGCGGCGGGATCGTAGGTGTTGCAGCGGTCTGCTTGACTCGACGAGCGATGCCCTTATCGAGGCCGGACAGGTCGGCCAGGGCCGCCTCGGTCCATGTAATCTCCACTACTCCAAGCCAAGCCGCCGCATGGCCTCGCTGTGCGGAATGCCTTTGCCGCCGTTCTGCTTGAGCCACGTCCTGGCCTCGGCGACGGCGGCTTTTTCGTCGTCGGTCTCCGCCTCGTCGTCGAGCGGCACATTGCGCAACGCAGTAGCCACCGGATCGACGATGGTTTCCAGAAACTGGACCAATCCGCTGAGCTGCGTCTCCGGCATGCGGTCAATCAACTGGTGGGCGTGCCGGCGGGTGTCGCCGCTCATCTCGTGGAGCCTCCTCCATTCTCGGTGAAGCGGCGCTCGGCCGCCTCGACGGTGTTGCGCAAAACGATGCTTTCGATCACGGAGCGGATGACGTTTTTCTCTTCCGGATCAAGCCGGGAAGCGGCTTCGAACTGCAATCGGAGATCGTCGTCGGGACCGCGCTCACGCTGAGAGCCCGGGCGAGCTTGCGGATCGCGTCCAGCGCCGGTTGAGACTGGCCGCTTTCATAGCGGCGGATCTGGCAGAGGTGCATCTCGACAAGCTCAGCGAGCGCCATTTGCGTGAGCCCTCGCTCTTTGCGGAGAGCCGCCAGGCGCTCGTGGAAGTCTAGCTCGGCGGGAACCCTCTTCTTCACGAGTCCAGGATCACAGGGGGTAGCGGTAATGCTTGCCTCGTGAACTCTCATATGGGGCCATCCGGCACACGATGGCGACGGTGATGCTCGAAGGCGGCGACGGATGGCGTGTTGACGGCGAGGACGGATGCGAACGGTCGAGCGGCTGGGTCGCGAGTCCCGTTGATCAGAGTTCGGTGCGTGGTCCAGCACCGATCACGCTGACCAGCGGGACGCTGTCGTATTGTCTGTCGGGACATCCGGGGCAGACGGTGACGGCCATCGAAAACCTCCATGTCCGTGGCTGGTTGATGCCGGGTCGATCCCCGTGTGTGTTTGACTCTGAGGCTGCAATCGTGGGAGATCTACAAAGGGCCGCTCTTCGCAGGCGAGGCGGGGCGGGGCCGGACGGAACAACGAGGGCGGGAGATACTCAAAGTAGCCATGCTGAACACAGGCAATGAGGCCCGGCTGTTTGGACTTCGGTACTCCGGAGTGTTCCCGGCATTGGCCCTGGCGGGCATTTTGCTCGCCGTTGCGTTGCTTGGGGTTTATTGGATGTTCCCTCTGCAGCAGGGCCTGCAGGTTTTGCTGGCAGCCGTGCTGGCCGGATTGTTCGCCCTCAGCCTGTTTGCCGGCTACCGATTGCATCTCTCGACCGCGCGGCTTGCCGACGTTCAAACGACCTCCAAGGCCATTCTGGAATCGTTGGTTGGGGGCGTCATCACATTTGATGTCGCAGGCAACATCACGATCATCAACCGGGCAGCGGCCCGAATGTTGGAGCTTCCCGCACAAGCCCCGTATCCCAGCCTCGATGAGTTCTCTGTGCGCAATCCGATGATCACTCAAGCCATACGGCGCGCGCTCCGGGAGGAGGAGTATGTGCAAGACCTGGACAGCACCTTCGTGACGAGCGCAGGCAGCACGCTGCTGCTGCGAACCACGATTTCCGCACAGGTTGACGGGAATGGACTGGTCGTCGGGTTGGTGGTGCTGGTGAAGGACGTCTCGCGCCTTGTCGCGCTGGAGCAGGAACTCCGGAAGCGCGACCGGCTGGCGGCGGCTGGTTCGCTGGCGGCGGGTGTTGCCCATGAGGTCCGGAACCCCCTCAGCGCGATCGAGTTGAATCTCCGGCTGCTGCGCGAAGAGGTTGCACAGGCAGGCGCCCTCACAGGCGACGTGAGCGACTATTTCGACATTCTCTCGGTGGAGACGCAACGGCTGAACCGGATCACGACGAGCTTTCTGCAGTTATCCCGGCCCGATCGGATTCGCAAGGACCACATGGCTGTCCTTGGTCCCCTGCAGCAGGCCCTCCGCCTGCTCGAACCCGAAGCAAAGACGAAACACATCCGGTTCCAGGTGAACCTGGAGCACGGACAAGCCGAGATCGCCGGCGACGCGACCAAGTTGGAGCAGGTCTATTTGAATCTTCTGATCAACGCTATGCAAGCCATGCCCAATGGCGGGACCGTTCGAATCGAATCGCGATTCCATCAGGGCGATGATGACGCTTCCATTGAAGTCGTGATCGCAGACGAGGGCGAGGGCGTCGCTGCGGAGAACATGGACCGGTTATTCGATCCGTACTTCACGACCCGTAACGACGGCACAGGGTTAGGGCTGGCGATCGCGGACCGCATCATTTCGGATCATGGCGGCGCCATCGCGGTGGAGAGTTCATCCGGACAGGGAACCCGTTTTGCCGTCCGCCTGCCGGTGCTTTCTTCCAGTTATCGGGACCATTCCGATGAAGCCTGATTCCGGCAAAGTCCTTATCGTCGATGATGAGGCGAACATACGCAACGCCCTGGCGAAATTGTTAGCCAAGAGCGGATATGCCGTGAAATCCGCGGCCAATGTGGCAGAGGGCCTGGCGATGCTGGAATCGAACCCTTTCGATCTCGTGCTCACCGATCTGCGCATGGCGGGCGACGGCGGATTGGAACTGTTGCGTGAGGTCAAACGCCGCGACTCTCGAGTGGAAGTCATTGTGATGACCGCATACGGCACGGTGGAGACGGCGGTGCAGGCGATGAAGGAAGGCGCCTACGACTACATCGAAAAACCGGTCAATGTAGACCGGCTTCCCCTGCTGCTGCAGCGGGCTTTGGAGCGGCGTTCGCTGGCGGAAGATAACAAGCGTCTTCGCGCCGTGGTCTCAGCCAGGGAAGAGTACGGGAACCTGGTGGGCAGGAGCGAGAAGATCACCCAGTTATACGGACTGATCGAAATGGTGGCGCCGACGCAGGCGACGGTGCTCATTCAGGGGGAGAGCGGCTCGGGCAAGGAACTCATCGCACGCGCTCTGCATCTCCGCAGTTCCCGCGCGTCGGGTCCGATGATCTCTTTGAACTGCGGCGCCATACCGGAGAGCCTGCTCGAAAGCGAACTCTTCGGCTTTGAGCGCGGCGCGTTCACGGGAGCCGACACGGCGCGGCCGGGCAAGATTGAAATGGCGGATCGCGGGACACTCTTTCTCGATGAAGTCGGAGAGATGAATGCGAAGACACAAGTCGAATTGCTTCGTGTCCTGGAGAGCCGCGAGTTCAGGAGGCTCGGCGGGTCGAAGGCGATCGCGGTCAACATCCGAATCATAGCGGCGACGAATAAGACGCTGTCTGAGGAGGTCGCGGCAGGGCGTTTTCGAGAAGACCTTTTCTACCGGTTGAATGTGGTGCCGATCAAGGCGCCGCCGCTGCGCGAACGCACGGCTGATATTCCGGTCCTCATCGCCAGGTTTCTCCAGGAGTTCGGAAAGAGTTACGGGCGTCCCCCGAAGCGCCTGGCGCGCGAGGCGAGCGAGGTATTGCTGCAGCACCGATGGCCGGGAAACGTCCGGGAACTCCGCAACCTGATGGAGCGGCTGACGGTGACGGTGAACGACACGGTCGTGCGGATGGAGGACTTGCCCGAAGAATACCGGCCCGCGGGACGGCCGGCGGCTACGATTCCAATCCGGCTGGGAGAGACGCTCGAAAAGATCGAAGAGACGGTCATTCGCCGAACCCTGGCGGAATTAACCAGCCACCGGGAACGTGCGGCCACGATTCTCGGGATCAGCCCGAGATCCCTGCACTACAAGCTGCGGCAGTATGGCATCGCTGATTCGGAGGACGCGGCCGGGTCCGAGGCCGATTCGCAATAACCGCATCGCGAGCCGCCAGGGGCGGAAGCTGCACGGACTGCAACATTTGCAGAGATCCGATGACGGACGAATGTCCAAGCGGAAGATGTGACGGGATTCGGGTGATTCCGCGGCGTTTTGCGAATTGGCACTGGCCGTGCCTGGAGAGGATCCAGCGGTTCTTTCGCGGAAAGGACGATCTTGGCTCCAGGTTGCGTGAACGCTGCTTTGGCGGCGTACCTGGTGGGGGCCCTCATCGCAGTGCTCCCACCATGGCGGGCAGCAGTGGCGCGAACGCGCGCGAGCCTGGCGCTCGCCGTCCTGGGCGCATTGCTCAGCGGCATCGCCGCGGTTACGGCGCTGGCGGGCGCGCCGGGCGCGGAGTGGAGCTATGGTTCTTCGATACCGTTCCTGGATTACCGGTTCTGCCTGGATCCGCTGTCCGCGTTCTTCCTGCTGACGCTGTCCATCCTGGCGGCGGCCGTCGCGATCTACTCTTTCGGATATCTGGGCGGGTTGGCTAAGAGAAGACCGGTAGGGATCGTGTGCTTTCTTCTGCACGGCCTTCTGCTCAGCCTGACCATCACATTCACCGCATCCAACGCTTTCTTTTTCCTGATCGGCTGGGAGGTGATGGCCCTGGCTGCATACGGTCTGGTCACGTTCGATCACCAATCCCAGGAAAGCCGTGACGCGGGGCTTCTTTACCTGATCATGTCGCACGCCGATGCAGGGGCGCTTCTGCTGGGCTTCGGGTTGCTGGGGCATGCAGCAGGCAGTCTCGATTACGGCGCATTGCGGCAGGCGGCGCGGACGCTTCCGGCTGACCAGCAGGCCCTGGCGTTCTGGTTGTTCCTGCTCGGTTTCGGCATCAAGGCGGGCATCATTCCTTTGCATATCTGGCTGCCCGCGGCTCATCCCGTGGCTCCTTCGAATGCGTCGGCGCTTCTTTCGGGAATCGTGATCAAAACCGGCATCTATGGGATGGCGCGGGTGTTTTTCGAGTTCCTGGGCGACACTCCGCCGTGGGCCGGGACCACGGTGCTCATGCTGGCGGCCGTATCCGCGATTCTGGGCGTACTTTACGCGCTGATGGAGCACGATCTGAAGCGACTGCTTGCCTACCACAGCATCGAGAACATCGGCATCATTTTGCTCGGCTTCGGGTCCGCGCTGATGTTTCGAGCGTCGGGGCATCCGAGCCTGGCCGCCCTGGCGCTGGCCGCCGGGCTCTTTCACACACTGAACCACGCGATTTTCAAATGCCTTCTTTTTCTCGGCGCGGGAGCCGTGCAGCACGCCACCCACACCCGCAACATGGAGGATCTCGGCGGACTCATCCGGAGAATGCCGGTGACCGCGCTGTGTTTCCTCACCGGCGCCGTGGCCATTTCGGGGCTTCCGCCGCTGAACGGCTTTGTCAGTGAATGGCTCACCTACCAGGGTTTGATGGCGGGTTTCGGAACGACACGGACGCCGATGGATCTGCTCTTTCCCGTGGCCGGTTCCCTGCTGGCTCTTACGGGAGCGCTCGCCGCGGCTTGTTTCGTGAAGGCTTTCGGCATTACGTTTCTCGCGCGCCCGCGCAGCGAACACGCAACGAATGCGACGGAGGCTCCTCGCAGTATGCGCATCGGGATGCAGATTCTGGCGATCGCGTGCGCCGGATTCGGCCTGGGCGCCGGATGGTTTCTGCCGGTCCTGGACGGGGTTACGATGCAGCTTCTCGGAGCGGCGCGGGCCACTGAACCGGCAGGACCCTGGGTGGTCGGCGCCGGATCCCTGCAGCGCGGCAGTGTTTCGCCTGCGGTTGTCGCCCTGCTGCTGCTGCTGGCGGCGGGACTCACGGTGCTGGCCTGGCCGATCCGCGGCTCGTGGTCGAAACGAAGAATCCGCACGCCGTGGGACTGCGGGCTTCCGGGACTTGGTCCGCAACACGAGTACACCGCGACGGCGTTCTCGAAGCCGATCCGCATGGTTTTCGCGGCGCTCTTCCAGCCGAGACGCCAAATCGAAGCGGTGTTCGACGTCTCGGCGTACTTTCCCAGGGAGGTCCGGTTTGAAAGCGGCATCGAACAACCATTCGAGGACCGGCTGTACACGCCCTTGCGGCGCGTCATTCTATGGGTCTCGGGCCGGATGAGAAACATACAAGCGGGAAGCGTGCATCTTTACCTGGCCTATATTTTTGTGGTGCTGATCGGGCTCCTGGTTTTTGCGGTGCGGCGGGCTTAGTGGGGGCATTTCTATACTGGCCTCACCCGGCTGATCGGCGATACACTAGCAACCGATGACGAAAGGAACAAAGGTCTTCATCGGTTGCCTTGCTAGTCTGATCGTCGCTTTCGTTGTTTGGTGGATAGCGGCGGGTCCGTACACTGGTGAAGGACCGTGACAACGAGACGCTGGAGCAACCGATTGCTTCCCACAACGGGACTTCTCGCCCACGCTGTGCTTTATCCGAGTGCCCGTGATCCACTCGAACTTGGCGGAACGCACAAATCTACTTGAAGATCAGATTGCTCGATATTTAATTCAAAACGAGTGCAGCCCGCCGCCCCTCTAGGGCGAGAATCCCATTTGTCTGAATTCGTCTAATTCGTTGCTGCCCAAGGCCGTTTAGCCGAAGTGTTGAACAGGCTCACCTAGTCGAATGGGTGGCTATCAAAACGCGACGTTCACCTTGACCCCTTCAACATCATCGAGATCAATAGTGCTTGGAAGATTGAAGTGGAAAACCACCCCATCTCGAGTAGCCATGCCTGAACGCAACATGTCCAATTGCGTAGGGCCTAGTTCATCGGTTGCAGATCGCAGTTCGCCGGTGAGTTCTGACAGTATCCAATTCACCGTGGCGATGGTCCGTTGACGGCGATCTTCAATCTTTGAAATCGCATACGGGACATTCAGGCATCCGCCGATTCTTTTGCCATCCTCGTATCCACACATCCCGAACTGGTTATCCTCGCACACAATCTGCCCTCCAGGAGGGTTGGGGCACGGACAAATCTTGCTCATGGTGCAAGCATCTCCTCAGACCTTAAAACGATAAACGCTACCGCTCTTTGTCACAGTGTATTCGCGCACCGCACCGGGCTTCTGTGTTCTGAGACGTAGATTGATGAACAGCTCAAGAAGCGATTTGGAGGAGAGGTGGCCCTCTGCCATCTTTGCCGACAATTCTGCTGGTTTGAGGGCCTGATAGTCCAATGCGACACCTCCGCCGAGTCGCGCGGCGCTATCCAGCGTTTGCCTAAACGTCGCGTTGGTTGGAATGTCAAATTCTACCCCCTGCGCATTTGCTGGATGTTTCGGCGGATCTGGATAGAAAAACCAGACCACAAAAAATAGCGCAAAACCGGCCGCCCCAGTGATGACGATCTGGCCCCCGGAGGCCGTTTTGAAATCTCCGTGAAACAACGCATCTCCGGTTATGAAACCGCCCGCCATCGCAGCGCATAGTGCACACACGAATTTCACCTGCGGATAGTTGCTCTGATTTACTAGGTCTCGCTTGAGTATAGTGATCGCGAGAATGATCAGGCAAGCCGATGCAAAGCCAAAACCAATCCAAAGCTGAGGTGTCATTGTCCGATATAGTCCTTTGCGCCGCTCCCGGCACGGGTTCTTTGCTGGTGCTCTCTCATGTCGGGTTTTTAATTACTCTCCTTTGTTCTGGGGCGCTTTATCCTCGGCTTCCTCGCCAGCGCATCGGCTAGCATATCACAGGCGCCGGTATTTTCTCTTGCCTGATTTATCGCGATTCCGGCCCTTCTCTGCGCCCTTGATACATCCCGTCCTCAAATACATCAGGGCAATAGGGCCGTGCTCCCGGTGGCACGTCTTGAGAACACTGGTCAGATACTCGTAGTCACCGCCAACGTCGCTCCGCAAGGTACTTCACGCAGGTTGCCGGATCGGAGAAGAGTCGGATGGCTTCCAGAGGAGTTGACGGCTCGAATTGTGTAGTTGACTCACCCACAAATCCAGTCTAGAGCGGAATGTCGGGCGAGGCACGTATGTAAATGCCACAGTGAGGATCCGCAAAAATTGCAGGGATTCGGCGATGATTTGATTCGCGCGCCGGAGGGTTTCTCTAAGTGGTTCCAGTTTCGAGTGTTAGCCGTCCTTTGGAATTGGCTTCCGAATTGCTGATCCCCGTTGCGTGCTTATGGTTCCGGGACATTCGGAGTGGCCGTCGTGAGTGACGCTTTCTTATGGCTGTCGCCCCCGGCTTGGATGGTCACACTGGCCATCTTCGCGGCGAGTTCGGTGCTCTGCCTGGTCTCCGGACTTCTCGGCGCGACCGGGGCCGCGCGGCTGATCCTCGCCGCGACCGGCCTGATTGGCGGCGCGTTCGAAGCCTACCTTTCCGTTGCGACGCTGATGCAGGGACAGCGCCTTTCGTGGATCGTCCCATCGGCCCTACCCTACTGGGACCTCAGCTTCCGGCTCGACCCGCTATCGGCTATCTTCACGCTGGCGCTGGGGCTGGTGTCAGCGGCGGCAGCCATTTACGCATATGGCTATGCCGACGGCTGGAGCGGAGGCCGGGTGGGATGGCTTGGTTTCTTTGTGAACCTGCTGGTGCTCAGTCTCTCGGTGGTCTTCACGGCAGCGAATGTGTTGACGTTCCTGATCGCGTGGGAAGTGATGGCCCTGGCTGCGTATTGCCTGGTGAGCTTCGACCAGAGTTCCGAGGAGAGTCGAGAGGCCGGAATCCTCTTTTTCGTGATGTCGCACGTGGGAACAGGATTCCTGATCGCGGGCTTCCTGTTGCTCAGCGCATGGAGCGGGAGCTTTGAGTTCGCCGCCTTTCAGCGGCAAGTCG
The DNA here is from genome assembly GCA_964627455.1 of uncultured Solibacteraceae bacterium. GTDB lineage: Bacteria > Acidobacteriota > Terriglobia > Bryobacterales > Bryobacteraceae > F-183. The sequence goes on from CAZVKC010000114.1 coordinate 8,712, forward strand.
AGCCCTGGCGCTATGGCGTGCTGTTCTGCACCTTTTTCGCAGGGTTCGGCGTGAAAGCCGGGGCGGTTCCTCTGCATGTATGGCTCCCGGCCGCTCACCCGGTGGCTCCGAGCAACGTTTCGGCGCTGATGTCGGGGATCATGGTCAAGACCGGAATCTACGGGCTGTTACGCGTGTGGTTCGAGTTCCTGGGCGCGCCTCCGTTGTGGGCATCGCTGGCCGTGCTGGCGGTGGGGCTGACCACGGGGTTGATCGCGGTTCTCTACGCCGTGATTGAAACCGACCTGAAGCGCCTGCTGGCTTACTCGACGATCGAGAACGTGGGGATCGTCTGGATCGCCACGGGGGCGGGGATGGTCTTCCAATCGCTGGGCAAGCCGGCTTTGGCCGCCATCGCCCTCGCCGGGGCACTGGCTCACATCTTCAATCACGCGCTCTTCAAGTCCCTGCTGTTCCTGGGGGCGGGGTCGGTGCTTCACGCGTCGGGATCCAGGAGTATGGAGCTACTGGGCGGACTCATTCGCCGCATGCCGGTCACGGCTTTGCTGTTCCTGACTGGTTCGGTGGCGATCTCGGGCCTGCCGCCTCTCAACGGGTTCCTGAGCGAGTGGTTGATCTATCAAGCATTGCTCGCCGGATTTGGGAGTTCCCCCGCCGTGACTCGCCTTGTCTTTCCCCTTGCCGGATCCCTGCTGGCGTTGACGGCGGCGCTGGCCGCGACGGCCTTTGTGAAAGCTTTCGGAATCACGTTTCTCGCATTGCCCCGCAGCACCGCAGCCGCGAAAGCGCACGAATCCCATTGGTCGATGAACGCCGGCGCCGGGGTGCTCGCCGCCGCGTGTGTCCTGGTGGGGCTAGCCGGTCCCAGCCTGGCTCCCGCGCTCGATCCCATAACGGATCAACTGGTGAGCCAGAAACCTTCGGCCATGCTGACTGCATCGCCTGTCACTTTGGCCTCGGGCGCCGCTTTGGGCGGAGTCGTTTCGAACGCGGTGCTCGCCGCGGTCCTCTGCCTGATCTCTCTGCTGGCGTTTGGGCTGGCGCGCATGGGCCGCCGGCGGCCGCAGCGGAGGCTGGGTCCAACGTGGGATTGCGGCCTGCCGGGCCTGACCGAGCAGAATCAATACACGGCGACTGCGTTCTCCAAACCCATTCGGATGGTGTTTGCCGCGCTTTTCCAGCCGAGCCGGGAAATCGTCTCGCAGTTCGACATTTCCCCCTATTTTCCGAAGGCCGTTTCTTTGCGAAGCGATGTGGAGCAGACGTTCGAGGAGAAGTTGTATCGCCCGGTCAAGTCCAAGATTCTCGAGGTTGCCGGGGGATTCCGCCGGGTTCAGGCCGGCAGTGTGCACGCCTATCTCGCCTACATCTTCATTGCTTTGGTGGCTCTCCTGATTTTTGGGGTACGTCCATGATCCAACTCGCGGCAGCATCGATTCTTCAACTCGTGGCGCTACTCACGATCGCGCCCCTGATCAGCGGTGTGATCCGGACACTGAAAGCGCGTCTGCAGATGCGCCGGGGACCGAGCGTGTTTCAGCCTTATCGCAACCTTGCGAAGCTGATGCGGAAGGGCATGGTGATTCCGGACACCGCATCGTGGATTTTCACCGCTGCGCCGATCGTCGTATTCTCCACTGCGGTCGTTGTCGGCCTCCTGATTCCACTGGTGTCGGCCGACGCCCCGTTGAGTATCTTCGGAGGCGTGTTGGCCGTCATCTACCTGCTGGGACTCGGGCGCTTCTTTCTGGCCTTAGGCGGACTCGACGCCGGGACACCATTCGGCGGACTGGGAAGCAGCCGCGAAATGACGCTGTCCGCCCTGGCGGAGCCGGCCATGATGCTGGCTATTTTCACCGTCGCGCTGACAGCCGGTTCGACGAATCTCTCGGTCGTGGCGCACTCGGCGATCGGGCAGAGTTGGGGCTTCTTTGCTCCGTCCCAGATGCTTGCCTTCGCGGCGCTGTTCATCGTCCTCATCGCGGAAACCGGCCGCATTCCAGTGGACAACCCGGCCACTCACCTCGAACTGACCATGATTCACGAAGCGATGATTCTGGAATATTCCGGACCGTACCTGGCCCTGATCGAGTGGGGCGCATCGATCAAGCAGCTCATTCTGATGACGCTGCTGGTGAACACGTTCCTGCCGTTTGGGCTGAGCACCCAGTGGGAACCCGTCAGCCTGTCGATCGGGCTGGCGACGTACCTGGGCAAGATGCTGCTGCTATCGGTCGCAATTGTAGTGGTCGAGACCACCAACGCCAAGATGCGCCTGTTCCGGGTTCCGGAACTGCTGTCTGTCGCCTTCGTGCTGGCAGCCCTGGCGTTGATCTCGACATTTTTGTTTTAGGAAGCCGAACATGTCTCCCTTTGAAGATCCGAGAGTTGGCGAACGGCTCATCAACCTGATGGCGGCGATGGTTCTTGTGCTGCAAATCGGCATGGTGGGGCAGCGCTGGCTGGTCACGAATATCCGAATCTTTGCCGCGCAGTCGTTCCTGCTGGCGGCGATTGCCGGAACCATTGCTCACTTCAACCACGCGCCGCACATCTGGGCGGCCGCGATCCTGACGCTCGTGTTCAAGGTCATTATCCTTCCGCTGCTGCTGGAGAGACTCGTGGAACGAGTGGGCATCCGGCAGGAGATCGAACCGTTCGTCAATGTGCCGCTTTCGATCCTGATCTCGGCGGGTTTGACGCTTCTCGGCTACATGGTGGCGGAGTCGTTCTATCACCCGGAACGCGGCGAACCGGGTCTTGGCCACAACACGCTGGCGGTAGCGATTTCGCTATTTCTAATCGGGTTCTTTATGATGACCAACCGGCGCAAGGCCATCACACAAGTCCTGGCGCTTCTTTCGCTGGAGAACGGGTTGTTCCTGGCGGCGATCGCGCTTACCTATGGCATGCCCCTGGTCGTGGAACTTGGGGTGTTTTTCGACCTTCTGGTTGGAACCATGGCGCTGGGAATCCTGGTCTACCGGATCCGCGAGACTTTCGACTCGATGGATGTCGCCAAGCTCAGAAAGCTGAGGGGCTAGAAAGAAATGCTACTTCCGATCATCCTCGCTGTCCCACTCACTGCCGCTGCGGCGGCGTTCCTGAGTCCGCGACGCGCATGGATGGAACTCGTGAATGTTGTCGCGTCACTGGTGACGCTCGCCTTATCCATTCTTCTCGTTGCGCAGGTGCTCGAATGGACGACCATTTCGACGTGGGAAGCGGTGCTCTATGCGGATGCCCTGAGCGCCCTGGTGATGCTGCTGACCAGTTTTGTCTACGCCGTTTGTACGATCTACGCCATTGGCTACTTTCGCCACGATGAACAGAGCGACGTCTTTGCGGACGAATCCGGCGCTACGGATCCATTGCCCAAGCTTCGCAAGTATTATTCGCTGACTCCGCTGTTTGTCTTTTCGATGGCCCTCGTGGTTTTGACGAATAACCTTGGCATCATGTGGGTGGCGATCGAGGCAACGACCCTGGCGACGATCTTCCTCGTTACGTTTTACGACCGCGCCACGAGCCTGGAGGCTGCCTGGAAATATGCCATCATCGGCGGTGTCGGCTTGTCGATGGCGCTTTTCGGGACGATCCTCACGTATTACTCCGCCCACGCCGTGACCGCAACCGAGACGCTGGCTGGATTGAACTGGTCAACGCTCGCGGGGCAGGCCGCTCAATTCGACAAGACGACGATGCGCCTGGCGTTCATCCTGATTCTGCTTGGGTATGGCACCAAGGCGGGGCTTGCGCCGATGCATACCTGGAAGCCCGACGTCTACAGTGAGGCTCCGGTTCCGGTGGCGGCGCTGCTCGCTGCGGCGCTTCTGAACTGCGCGCTTTACGGACTGATCCGCTTTTTCATACTTGCGGCGAAGTGCCTGGGTCCCGAGTTTGCGTCGGGCCTGCTGATTCTGTTCGGATTGCTGTCCATGGGTATCGCGGCGCCCTTCATTCTCGCGCAACGCAGTTTTCGCCGGATCCTCGCTTACTCGAGCATCGACCACGGAGGCATCATGGTGCTCGGCATCGGCTTCGGCGGCCCACTCGGCGCGCTTGGCGCGCTGCTGCACATGACCTTTCATTCGGTGACAAAGCCCTTGCTGTTCTTTTCCGCAGGCAACATTCAGCAGCATCTCAAAACCGACCTGTTTCGCAAGACGGGCGGCGGCCTGATTCACGCCATGCCGGTGACCGGCGTGGTTTTCATGCTGTCGATGCTCGCCGTGACGGGATCCCCGCCGTTCAGCCTCTTTCAGAGCGAATTCACGATTCTCCGGGCCGCCTTCGACCGCGGCCAGGTGGGCGCTGCGATCCTCATCGTGCTGTTTCTGGTGGCCATCTTTGCCGGCTTCCTCGTCCATGTTGCGCGGATGGTTCTGGGTCCCGACCCGGGCCATGAGAAGGCGGATCTCTGCCCCTACAAGAAGTACTCGCTCATCGGCCTGTCGGCCGTGGTCATCGTCCTCGGCTTCTGGCTGCCCGTTCCGCTGTTTGAGCTGCTACGCCGCGCTGCCGCGATGATTGCCGAGGTGCATCCATGACGCCAACTTCCGACCAGATCCAGCAATCCATCGGGATTTTCCTGGAGAGCCTCAAACGCCCGAACTGCTATGAACTGCACGCGCGATTGAAGGGTGATCACCTGCGGGAGGCGGTGAGCGAACTGTGCCGTTCGTATTCGGCGCGAGTCGTCACGATCTTCGCGGAGGACCGGCGGACCGACGAAAACTGCTTTCTCGTCCACTGCGTGGTGGAGTTCCCGGGGAACCCGCGGTTCCTGGTGCTCACGGCGCCGCTGCCGCCGGACGCGCCAGCGCTGCGTGCTCTGTCGGCCGAGTTCCCCGCGCTGAACTGGCAAGAGCGGGAGATGCAGGATTGGTTCGGCATTGAACTCATTGACCACCCGAATCCGCGCCGAGTGGCCCTGCACGACAACTGGCCGGATGTTCACCCGCTGCGGAAGGACTTCGCGATCGACACGGTCCTGCCGCCCTTCGAAGGGGAACGCCACATTTACCGCCAGGCCCTGGGTGAAGGGGTGTTTCAGGTGCCGGTCGGGCCCGTTCACGCGGGAATCATCGAGCCGGGACATTTCAGCTTCGCGGTTGCCGGCGAACCCATCCTCTATCTCCAGCTTCGAATGTTCTACGTCCACAAGGCCACGGAGAAGCGTTTCGAGACCCTCGACATTGCGCGCGGCGTGTTTCTTGCGGAAAGCGTGTCCGGCGATTCCAGCGTCTGCCATGCCGTCGCCTATTGCCAGGCGGTGGAGCGAGCCTGTGAGTTGGAGGTTCCGCGAACTGCGCTGCGGATGCGGACCGTGCTGCTCGAAATGGAGCGGATCTACAACCACATCGCGGATATTGGCGCCATCGCAACGGATGTGGGTTTCGTGGTGGCGAACTCACACGCGGGGCGCCTCAGAGAGCAGATGTTCCGGCTGAACGAGCAGCTTACAGGGAATCGACTGCTGCGCGGCAGCGTTTGCGTAGGCGGGGTGAGGCGCAGATGGAAGCCGTCTTTTGTCGCGATCCTGAAGAAGTCGCTGCGCGAGCTTTCCTCGGAGTTTCGTATGTTGGTGGACCTGATTCACACCTCCGACTCGACACGCGACCGGTTGGAGACCACCGGATTCCTGCATCCGGACAAAGCTCGTGACCTGGGAATCGTCGGTGTAGGCGGCCGCGCGTCCGGGAATGACCTGGACGTCCGGCGGGACCATCCCTACGCAGCCTATTCCGGCCAGACCGTTCGCGTCCCCGTGTATGAAGGCGGCGATGTGTGGCGGCGGATGCAGGTGCGCATCGATGAGGTACATGAGTCGGTTCGCCTCATTCAGGAAATGCTCGATGACGAACTGCGCACGGATGTGAGCCGTCCATGGGATCTGTTGCCTGCCGGGAAAACCGCACTGTCGGCTGTCGAAGGCTGGCGAGGCGAGATCATTCACTGGGTTCGCACGGGCCCGAATAATACGATCGAGCGCTGCAAGATCAAGGATCCTTCCCTGAACAACTGGCCCGCGATTGTGGAGGCTGTGCAAGGCAACATCATCGCGGATTTCCCGGTGATCAACAAGAGCTTCAATCTTTCTTACTCAGGAACGGACCGCTAATGTTCAAGATCCTAGGCCAATCGATTCGGACCGGCGTCGTGACCAACGCTTATCCTGCGGTTCCGGCAAAGGTCGCCGAGAATTTTCGCGGCCGTCCGGTCTTTGATTTCGAGAGATGGCGGGATGCGCGGCCCGCTGCCAGCGCATGTCCGACTGGCGCCATCACCCTGCAGGAATCGAGTGCCGGGCGGCATGTCGAAATCGACTATGGACTTTGTGTTTTCTGCGGGCTTTGCGCGGAGGCTACGCCTGACGGCTCGGTCCAGATGACCCAGGAGTTTGAACTTGCCGCATTCGAGCGGCGGGACTTGCTGATGGCGGCGGACTACACGCTCCGGCCCGACGGATCCCATGACGAACTCACTGCCGTCCTACCGCAGAATCTTCGTTCGGACGCCGTTGAGGCTGCTGGAAAACGTCTGCGGGAAAGCATCCACTCGACGTTCGGCCGCTCCCTCGCGATTCGCGAGGTGGACGCGGGCAGTTGCAACGGTTGTGAAATCGAAATCACGGCGCTCAACAACTCGATTCACGATCTGGAACGATTCGGAATCCAGTTCGTGGCGTCGCCGCGCCATGCGGACATGCTCCTGGTGACCGGGCCGGTGACGCGCAACATGGAGATGGCGCTGCGGAAAACCTACGATGCGACGCCCGATCCCAAGCTGGTTGTTGCCGTAGGGGCCTGCGGTATCAGTGGCGGGATCTTCGGCAAGAGCTACGCCTCTCTTGGAGGGGTGGATCAAGTGATTCCGGTGGACGTCTATGTTCCGGGATGCCCGCCGCGGCCGGAGGCGCTTCTGCACGGCATCCTTGCCGCGATTGGGGCGGCTGA
>CAZVKC010000115.1:0-15637 GCA_964627455.1 uncultured Solibacteraceae bacterium
GCTTTCAGCCTGCGCGGGGCTTCAGCCCCGCTCAAACACAAACGATAGGATGGGGGCAGGAGCGATTATGCGACTGCCCCTTTTTCTTTCTCTCATCATTCTCACCATCACCCCTTCATTCGCCGCAGCAAAGAAAACCTACCAGTATTTCCGCGTCGGAAACGCCGCCGATGTCCCCACCACACCATCAGGAGGCACAGTCCTCATGGGCGGAGGCACGGATGTCGATGCGGCCTTCCAATGGATGTGCTCCCGCAGCGGAGGCGGCGACTTCCTCGTCATCCGTGCCACCGGAACCGACGCTTACAACCCATACATCCAGCAACTCTGCCCCGCGATGAACTCCGTCGCGACCCTCATCATCGGCAGCACTGCCGCCGCCAACGATCCCTTCGTCATCGCCACGCTCCAGCAGGCCGAAGCCGTCTTCATCGCCGGCGGTGATCAATCGAACTACATCAACTACTGGACGGGAACCCCGGTGCAAACCACCCTCAACCAGCTCATCGCGAACAACGTCCCCGTCGGCGGAACCAGCGCGGGCCTCAACGTCCTCAGCCAATTCGTCTACTCTGCGCTCCTGAGCCAAGGCGTCACCTCCAGCCAGGCGCTCGCGGATCCCTACACGAAATACATCACGCTAGCCCGTGACTTCACGGCCGTGCAGCAACTCACCGGCGTCATCGCGGATCCGCATTTCACCACCCGTGACCGCATGGGCCGCGACCTCGCGTTCCTCTGCCGCATCTACAACAACGGCTGGTCCGCCACGCCGCGCGGGATCTCAGTCGACGAGCAAACCGCGCTGCTCATCAGCCCCAGCGGATCCACATCCGTCACAGGATCGGGCAATGTCTACTTCCTGCAGGCGCCCGGCGCACCCACCACGTGCATGGCAAAGACCCCGCTCACGTACCGCAATATCGCGGTATATCGCATCGCACAAAACGCCGGGACCTTCGACCTCGGACGATGGTCGGGCAACGGCGGCGTCAGCTATTCGGTGACAGCCGAAGCCGGTGTCCTCAGCTCGACACAGCCTGGAGGAGGCAATATTTACTGACCGATGGTCAGTTATGGGGAGACTTCTTCAGCCGCTTGGTTCCGGCCCAGTACAGGCTGACCTCGTGGCCGTCGGGATCATTGAGATACGCGTGCTTCCAGCCCCAGGGCATCACCGTCGGAGGCTTCGAAAACACGACGCCCTTCTTCGCCAGCCGCTTGCATACGGCGTCGAGATTCCGGACCTCGAAATACAACCGGATCCCGCCCGTGTGCAGCGGCTCGCTCACATTCAGCATGTGCAGCGCAATCGTCGTGTCGCCATCCGGCGACTTGAGCCGCGCATACACGGGTCCAATCTCAGCAACCAGGTACTGCTCCAGAAGTTCAAACCCGAGCTGGTCGCAGTAAAACTCCATTGACTTGCCGACGTTGCGGCAATACACCATTGCATGGTTGAACTGCATGCCTGGATTGTATCGCCGGGCGTCGTGCCATAATCGGCATGGAGCTAACGAACATGCACTCCAGACGATTTCTCCTGACATTCGCGGCAGTCTCCGCAACCGCGCTCTTCGCGCAAAGTCCCGCAGCGACCGAGACCGCGACGATCAACGGCAAAACGATCACCGTCAAGTACGCCGCGCCCAAAGTGAACGGCCGTGAAGGCAAGATCTTCACCAAAGACGGACTCATCGGCCGCGACCGCACCTATCCGGTCTGGCGCGCCGGCGCGAACTCCGCTACCGCCTTCCACACCGACGCGGACCTCGATATCGGCGGCCTGGCCGTCCCCAAGGGCGACTACACGCTGTTCATCGACATCGGCGACGAGAACAACTGGGTCTTCGTGGTCAACAAGCAAACCGGTCAATGGGGACTCCGCTATGACAAGTCGCAGGACCTCGGCCGCGCGAAGATGACCATGGCCAAACCGTCCGCCACCGTCGAAAACCTGAAGTACACACTCGCCGATCTCGGCGGAGGCAAGGGCAAGCTCACCATCGAGTGGGAAAACAAATCCGCCTCCGTCACCTTCACGGTGAAATGAGCACGCTCACGCTCGTTCGCCACGGACAGGCGCGCGCCTTCGACAAAGATTCCGACCGCCTGTCCGAACTTGGCGAGCAGCAGTCGCGGATCCTCGGCGAATACTGGAAACGCCGTGGGATCCGCTTCGATGAAGTCATCACCGGTTCTCTGAACCGGCACCTGCAGACCATCGAGCAAGTCCGCGCGACCGGCTTTGCCATGCCCGAAGCCCGCGTCGATGCAGGCTGGAACGAATACGACGCGAGCCACATCCTCTCCATCCTCGGCCCCACCCTCGTCCGCGAGGATCCTGCCTTTGCCGGGAAAAAAGCCGAATTCGACGCGATGGAGAAAGGCCCCGACCGCAACCGCTACTTTCAGCGCATGTTCGAAATCCTGATGGACGCCTGGCTCACCGGCCGCGCATCATCCGAAGGCGTCGAATCCTTCGGCGCCTTTCACGCACGCGTGATCGAAGCTCTCGAGCGAGTCTGCAACAGCCCCGGATCCAACCGCAATGTCGTCGTGTTCACCTCCGGCGGACCCATCGGCGTCTGTGTCCAACAAACCCTCCGCGCGCCTGCCGAAGCCTTTCTCGACGTCAACTGGAGGATCCGAAACGCCTCGCTCACCGAGTTCACCTTCTCGAAAAATCGCATCAGCCTCGACGCGTTCAACGGCCTCCCGCACCTCGACGACGACCGCTCCCTCTGGACTTGGCGATAATTAGGGAACACGTGCCGAAGCGCCTTTTCCTGATCGATTCCTACGGCTTCATCTTCCGCGCCTACCATGCCCGCGCCCGCACCGGAGCGCCACCCATGCGGACCCGCGCCGGTTTCTCCACCGAAGCGGTCTACATCTTCCACAACATGGTTCGCCGCATCGTGAAGAACTTCAAGCCGGACTATCTCGTCGCCGTCTTCGAAGGCGAAGGCCCGACCTTCCGCGACGCCGAGTTCGAACACTACAAGGCCAACCGCGACGAAACGCCGCCCGATCTCATCGAGCAGATCCCCGCCGTGCGCCGCACGCTCGAAGCCATGCGCATTCCCGTGCTCGATTACGCCGGCTATGAAGCCGACGACGTCATCGGGACCATCGCGAAACAGGCCGTCGAACATGGCCTCGAAGTGATGATCGTGTCCAGCGATAAGGACATGCTGCAACTGGTCACCGACCGCGTGTTGATGCTGAATCCAATGAAGGAGGACTACGTCTACGATCCCATCAAGACGGAAGCCTTCATGGGCGTCAAACCGTCGCAGGTCGCGGACCTCCTCGCATTGAAGGGTGACTCCGTCGACAACATCCCCGGCGCGCCGGGGATCGGCGACAAAGGCGCCAAAGACATCATCCTCAAGTTCGGATCCGTCGAAGAAGCGCTCAACCGCGCCGATGAAGTCGAACGCAAGATGTATCGCGAGAGCCTGCAGAACAACCGTCCGCAGATCGAACTCTCGAAGCGCCTCGCCACCATCGCCTGCGACGTTCCGATTGACTTCGATATCGAAAAGGCCGCCGTGCAACCGCCGGATGTCGAGGCGCTCAAGAACATCTATAAAGAGTTCGAGTTCTTCAGCCTCCTCAAAGAACTCGGCGCCAGCGAAGACAAGCGCGAGCGCGACTACAAGCGTCTCGAATCAGCCGAGGCCGCCCGCGAGTGGGCCGCTACGATCCCGCCAGATGCGACCGTCGCCGTTGCGCTCGCCCCCGCGACTCTGCTCGAACCTGCGCAGGCTGCTGTCTCTTATCGCGAGGCCGAAGCCCGCTCGATGGACCTCGACACCCTGCGCGATTCCGGCCTCGCCGCGCGCGTCAGCGCCGCGCACGATGTCAAAAGCAACCTGCTCGTGTTGCCGGAAGCAAAGTTCCGCGACGACGTGATGCTGTACGCCTTTCTGCTCACCGCGGATCCTTCGACAGGCTCGCTCGCGAATCTCACCGAGAAGTACCTGGATCGCAAACTCGAGCAATCCCTCGAGCAGCAGGCCGACTGCATCCGCGCGCTTGCCGGATCCCTCGGCGGACCCGAACTCAAACCTGAACTCCGCAAGGTCTACGACGAGATCGACCTCCCGCTCGCGCCCGTGCTCGCCGACATGGAACGCCTCGGCATCCGCATCGACACTGCGGAACTCGCGGGCCTTTCGACTCAGATGGACGCCGAGATCCAGCGCCTGTCCGCCGAAATCTACGAACTCGCCGGGGGGCGGACCTTCAACATCAACTCGCCCCAGCAACTCGGCAAGGTCCTGTTCGAGGACCTCGGCTTGCCCGCGCCCGTCAAGACCGGCAAAGGCAAGCAGATCTCGACTGCCGCCGACGTCCTCGAATCGCTCGCCGAGGAGTATCCGATCGCCCGCCAGGTGCTCGAGTTCCGCCAGATCGCGAAACTCAAAGGGACCTACGCCGACGCGCTCCCGCAACTGATTCGTGCTGAGACCGGCCGCGTCCATACGACCTTCCATCAGACCGGCGCCGCCACCGGCCGCCTCTCGTCGTCGAACCCGAACCTGCAGAACATTCCGATCCGCACCGAACTAGGCCGCGAAATCCGGCGCGCGTTCGTGCCGCGCGAAGGCTGGAAGCTGGTGGTTGCCGACTACTCGCAGATCGAACTCCGCCTGCTCGCGCACATGTCGCGCGACAAGGGGCTGGTGGAAGCCTTCCGCAACGGCGAGGACATCCACACGCGCACAGCCGCCGAAGTGATGGGGGTCCCGCCGCTGATGATCACGCCCGAGATGCGCCGCAGCGCCAAGGCCGTGAACTTCGGCATCGTCTATGGGCAAACCGCTTTCGGACTCGCGCAGCAACTCGGCATCGATCGCCGCGAGGCGGATCGCTACATCAAGAGCTACTTCGAGCGCTATGCCGGCGTGAAGAAGTTCATTGACGCGACGATTGCGGAGGTCCGCGAAACGGGCGTCGCGCGCACACTGCACGGACGGCTCCGCCCGATCCCCGACATGAACTCGCGTAACCCGTCAGCCCGTGGTTTCGCGGAACGCACCGCCGTGAACACGCCGCTGCAGGGTACGGCTGCGGACCTCATCAAGATCGCGATGATCCGCCTCGCCGAAAAGCTGCGCGGTTACGAGACGAAGATGCTGTTGCAGGTCCACGACGAACTCGTCCTCGAGGCTCCCCCGGCCGAAGTGGACGAAGTCTCGAAGCTGGTCAAGCAGGAGATGGAAAGCGTCTACCAGCTCGAAGTCCCGCTGCTCGTGGAAGTCGGCATCGGAGACAACTGGCGCGACGCGAAATAGGCTCTGCACGGCCCTGTCAGCGGGTGCGTCATGACTTCCAGGAGGTTCGCCGTATCATGATGCGGAATTTGTTGGTTGCAGGATGCCTGCTTACTGCCTGTCTGTCAGGTCAGGACAAGCCCCCGATCGAAACATACAAGGTTGATTTCCAGATTCGTGAGGACGGTGTGGCCAAACCGCGCCGCTACACGATTATGACCGACAGCACCGGACAGGGAAGGTTCCGCGTCGGCACCAAAGTCGCCTATGCAACCGCTCTGTCGCCCACTGGTGTACCCACCTCTTACTCGTACATGGACATTGGCGTCTCCATCAATGTACGAGTTCGCCCCGGCGCGACCGGCAAGGTGGCATTGAATGCGGACGTGGAAATCACGAGCGTCCAGGCACAGGAAAAAATGGCGCCCAACCCGTCCGTCTCCAACGTGAGAACGGACATCAACGCACAGGTCACGCCGAAGAAGCCGACGCTGATGGCGTCCATCGAAGATCCGTCGACCTCTAAGAAGTTCGACGTGGAAGTGACCGTGACGCCCGTCGAGTGAGAACTTACGCGGCCTGGAACAGATCGGGCTGCGCCGATGCGGAAATCCGCTGACCCAAGCCATGGAAGCCTGCCAGCGCCTGCCGGTATTGCCGCGCCAGCGCGAGCGGCGCCAGGTCCCGCGAAGGATCATACAGATTCTGCAACTGCAGCGCGTTTACCACCGACTTCGCCTTCGGATCGTTATTGAAGATCACGATCGTACGTTCCGAAAACTGCCGGAACTTCTCGATCCGCAGCCGCCACTGCGCGAGTTCATCCGGCGAGTAAAGGTAATCGTGCTGCTGCTGCCGTGCCGCATCCGGCCTGTAGGAAGCCACGGAATTCTCGGGGTTCCGGCCATGCAGCCGAACATAACCCACCCGCGAAGTCAGCAGCGCGGTCGGAGGCATTGCCGACGTGTGCACCGGCTGATCGATATTGCAGAATCCGATCTTGTAGTCGATGAGCGTCCCCTGCGCTTCTTCGCCGAGCCAGCTTGCGTGCCGCAGTTCCGCCACAAGCGGGAACTCATGAAACGCGCGCCGCAGTTCGATCAAGAACGCCCGATTTTCCGAAGTAAACCGGAACGACCAGGGGAACTGCATCAACAGTGCGCCCAACCGTCCCGCCTGCTGGATCGGCTTCAAGCCTTCGGCAAATACCGTGACTTCAGGCCGTGAGATCTGCCGGCCATGCGTGAACGACTGGTGCAGTTTGGCGCTGAACAGGAACTGCGGGTTGGACTCCACCATCTTCACCCACAACCGCGCGTACTCCGGTCGAATCGGCCGGTAGAACGAGTTGTTGATCTCGACGGCGTCTACCACCCGGGAGAGATACTCGAGCGCATGAGCCGCGCCCCGGCGGACCTTCGGATAAACGAGCCCTTCCCACTGCGGGTAGCTCCAGCCGGCGACTCCGATTCGAGGCAACATAACAGCGCCCATAGGTTTTCTCCCTTTGTTCGCTTCCAGTATGTGCGAAGAAAAGGCGAAAGTCAAGCCCTTGTCGGAAAAACCCACAAGTTGCGGATCGTATGCAGTCTCACCAAATTCAGTCTTTAATATTGCTGAATCGACTTTGGACCAGCGTGCGCGATGCCCGCTACAAAACGTTCATTCTATGGCATCATCGAACTACATCCCCGTTACGACAGCGGGCATCGGCCAAACTTGTGTTGGATGGTGCCCGCACCCTAAATTCCAGGTGTCGTGCGGGGTGTTCGTAACGCGGGTTGTATCCAAAAGCGGCTCCTCCAGATTGGAAGAGCCGCTCTTAATTTTTGTACATCCCATTTTGCCGGAAATTCCCGGTAGCTTTTTCCTGCGACCTTCCTCCCTCAGGTCTTAGTCATTGAAAAATAGGCACTTGCCGTTTGGCGACGCGATTGCCTTAAAGAGAGCGTCACCGCGGCAGACCCGGGGACGAAGCTTGAAGCACCAAGGAGAATGCAACCCATGTTGACCCAAAATACCGAATCGAACGTGACCAGCAACAGCACGAACAACGCCCCCGGCGCCATGCTCGGCAAGGTCGCAGTCGGCGTCGCCCTCGCAGCAGCCCTAGGCGGACTCTGGTTCCAGAGTTCCCAGGTGGAAAATGTCCGCAAGGAACTCGCGCAAACCCACCAGAATATGGAAAAAATGCGCGGCGATATGGAGACTTCGGTAACTGCCGTGAAGGAACAGGCCAAGATCTCCGTTGAAGAGTCCAACGCCAAGTTGGCTGCGGAAGTTGCCGCGGCTCGCAAGGAAGCGAAGGCGCAAGTCGCCCGCGTCCAGGCCACCGCCAAGCAGCAAACCGGAAAGGCCGTGCAGGAACTCGCCGAAAAGAACCATGCTCTCGAGTCCCAACTGACCGAACTCAAGACGGCCAGCGAAACCAAGGCCTCCCAGGTCGACGAGACGCTCAACGGCATCAAGGGTGACGTCGGCGGAGTCCGCACTGAAGTTGCGGCCACCCGCACCGAACTCGACAAGACCATCTCCGACCTGCACCGCATGACCGGTGACATGGGCATCATGAGCGGCCTGATCGCCACCAACTCGACCGAACTCGAAGCCCTGAAGAAGCTCGGTGAACGCGATTACTTCGAGTTCACCATCGTGAAGTCCGCGCCGGTCCAGAAGATCGGCGGCGTGCAACTCGCCCTCAAGAAGGCCGACGCCAAGCGCAACCGCTTCACCGTGGACGTGGTCGCCGACGACCGCCGCGTCGAGAAGAAGGACAAGGGTCTCAACGAACCCGTCCAGTTCTACACCTCGCAGGCGCGCCAGCCCTTCGAACTCGTGGTGAACGAGATTGCCAAGGACAAGATCACCGGCTACATCTCGGTCCCCAAGGTGAAGCAGATGGCTCGCCGCTAACAGCAACGAACGAAATCTTACAGCCTGCGTCCAGTCTGAACCCCCAGCCCAGTGCCCAAAAGGCCGGATCTTGCGGACCTCAATCCGCAGGATCCGGCCTTCCGGCTTCTACCTGTCTACCTACCCCGCACCGCCATCACACCCGGAAATCCCCTAAGGGCAGAAGGGGCAATGGTTGGGACACTCCGGAATGTCCCTTAAGGACCGCGCCTCACCCCTGGGGACTCACCTATGCCGGTCCAGGTAATCCAGCAACTGGTCGACGGCCATCCGCACACCGGGAACCAGAATCGACTCGTCGATGTTGAAGTCCGGCGTATGATGCGCCGCTGTAATCCCCTTCGCCTCGTTACCCGCGCCCAGGAACCAGAAGAATCCCGGAATCACTTTTTGGTAGTAGGAAAAATCTTCCGCCCCGGTTACCGGCTTCACCACCGCCACGTTCGCGCCCTCGATCTTCTTCATCAACGGCAGCGACTCCTCCACCAGCGCCGGATTGTTGAACGTCACCGGATTCCCCGGCTCGCGGAAATTCATCGTGAACGTCGCGCCCTGCTCCGCCGTGCACCCCTGCAGCGTCTGCTTCATCATCGTCCGCACCTTCTCGCGCACGTCCTCGCTGAACGTCCGCAGCGTACCCTCCATCTTCACCTCGCCGGTAATGATGTTGTGCCGGTTGCCGCCGTGAATCGACCCGATCGTCAACACCATCGGCTCCATCGGATCGATGCGCCGGCTGCGGATCGCTTGCAGCCCCATGATGCATTCCGACGCCACCACCACCGTATCCACGCCCTGATGCGGCATTGCCCCGTGCACCTGCTTGCCCTTCAGCGTGATGTCGAAAAAATCCGACGACGCCATCGCCGCGCCTGACACATAGCCAAACTTACCGGCTGGCAACCACGACGACACGTGCAAGCCGAAAATCGCGCTCGGCCGCGGATTCTCGAGCACGCCTTCCTTCACCATCAGCGGCGCGCCACCCTCTTCCCCCGCCGGCGGACCCTCTTCTGCCGGCTGGAAGATGAACTTGATCGTCCCCGCGATGTCCGCGCGCATCTTGCTCAGGATCTCCGCCGCGCCCAGCGCGATCGCCACGTGTGCGTCGTGTCCGCACGCGTGATGCACCCCGGGATTCTGCGACTTGTACGGGACCTTCAATTCCGAAATCACCGGCAGCGCATCCATATCCGCGCGCCACGCCACGATGCCGCCCGGCTTGCCACCCTTCAGGATCCCGATCACGCCCGTTTTCGCGACCCCGGTCTTCACTTCATCGAATCCCAAAGCCTTCAGCCGGTCCGCGACAATCTTCGCCGTCCGCACCTCGCGATTCGAAAGCTCGGGATGCATATGAAAGTCGCGCCGTTGCTCGACCAGCGCATCCCGCATCGCCTCGGCCGCCTGTGACACCCGCTGTTCCCGCGTCTGCCCGTTTGCAGCAAGCAGACACGCCAGGCCCAGTAATCCAGTAGAAGTCAGAACCCGCATCATGGATGCGACGATAACACAACACACCTGATATGCTGATTCTTCCGAACATGCATCGACGGCAGTTCCTCGCCTCCACCCTGGGATCTCTGGCCGTGGCCGCAGTAGCCGCGCCACCCCCTGTCAAGCTGAAGCTCTCGGTCTTCACCAAGCACCTGCAGTTTCTGACCCGCGCCGACGATCTCGCGGACGCCATCGCTTCCATGGGCTTCGACGGCGCCGATGTCGCCCTGCGCAAGGGCGGCAGCATCGAGCCGGCCAATGCAAAGGTCGACTTCCCCGCGCTCGTGAAAGCCATGCGCGCCCGTAAAGTCGATGTCCCGATGATCACCAGCGACATCGTCGACGCCGCCACCCCGCACGTTGAAAGCGTCCTGCAAATCCTCCACGACCAGGGGATCCGCTACTACCGCTGGGGCGGATTCAAATACGACTACTCGCAACCACTCGCCGCGCAGATCGAAGCCGCCAAACCGCGCGTCGCGAAACTCGCCGCGTTGAACCGCAAATACAACGTCTGCGCCATCTACCACACGCATTCCGGTCTAAACCAGCTCGGCGCCTCCATCTGGGACCTTCACGAACTCCTCCGCGACCACGACCCCGCGCAGGTAGCCATCAACTACGACGTCGGCCACGCCACCGTCGAGGGCGGCTTCGGCGGCTGGATCAATTCGTTCCACATCGCAGGTCCGCACCTGCGCGGCGTCGCCCTGAAGGACTTCATCTGGACCCGCGACAAGAAAACCAACGCGCCGCGCCCGCAATGGTGTCCCATCGGCGAAGGCATGGTGCAGTTCGGCGAATTCTTCCGCATGCTCGCCACGCGCCAGTTTGACGGACCCGTGCAAGTCCATTACGAGTACTCGCTGGGCGGCGCGGAAAACGGCAAAACCACAATCGGCATCCCCAAAGAACAGGTCTTCGCCGCTATGAAGAAGGACCTCGCGCTCCTGCGCACGGGAATGCAACAGGCAGGAATCTACTGATGAAAGCTCTCCTTCTCACCGAATACAAGAAACTCGAATACGTCGATTTTCCGGATCCCGAATACGGACCCGACGACCTGCTCGTGCGCGTCCGCGCCTGCGGCATCTGCGGCAGCGACATCCACGGTTTCGATGGATCCTCAGGCCGCCGCGTCCCGCCGCTCATCATGGGCCACGAAGCTTCCGGCGAAGTCGCCGCAGTCGGCGCCAACGTGAAGAACTTCAAAGTGGGCGACCGAGTCACCTTCGACTCGATGGTCTCCTGCGGCAAGTGCGCCTTCTGCGCCGCCGGCGAGATCAACCTCTGCGACAACCGCCAGGTTCTCGGCGTGTCACCGGGCGAATACCGCCGTCACGGCGCGTTTGCCGACTACATCATGGTCCCCGCGCGCATCGCGTTTAAGCTGCCGGAAGGCGTGAAGTACGAACACGCCGCGATGGTCGAACCCGTTTCGGTCGTCGTGCACGCCACCAATCTCGCCCCACGCAAGCTCGGCCAGACCGCCGTCGTCGTGGGAACCGGCATGATCGGACTCCTCGCAGTCCAATCCCTCAAAGCCGCGGGCTACGGACGCGTCTTCGCCGTGGACCTCGAAGATCGCAAGCTCGAAATCGCCAGGCAACTCGGCGCCGACGAAGGCTTCAATCCTAAGAATGTCGACGCCGTGAAGGCCATCCAGGAACTCACCGGCGGCAAGGGCGCGGACCTCGCCATGGAATGCGTCGGCGCAACGGCTCCCGTGCAGACCGCGATCGCCAGCGTCCGCAAAGGCGGCGCCGTCACGCTGGTCGGCAACATCACGCCGAAGATCGATCTCAACCTGCAGTCCGTGGTCACGCGCGAAATCACGTTGTACGGCTCGTGCGCCTCGGCCGGCGAGTATCCCGAATGCCTCGACCTCATTTCACGCGGTGTCATCAAGGTGGATCCGATCATCAGCGCGCTCGCTCCTTTGAGCGACGGCGCCAGTTGGTTCGACCGCCTCTACGGTCACGAACCCGATCTGATGAAGGTGATCCTGCAGCCCGCCTAAGCGCATGAATCGCGCAGGCGTCGTCACGACATCCCTGTCTCTGCTGCTGCTGGCCGTCACTCTGTACAGCCAGCAGCAGCAGCTACCGCCATCATTTGATCCCAACGATCCAGATGGCGCCGTGATGTTCCCCAACAAGACGGGACGCACGCTGTGGAAACGCAAGGGCGTCTGGAAAACCGGTCCCATCGGTTCGCCGGGCGGCAACGGTTCTCGTGCTCCCATCGCTACTGCAGCAGAAACGCAGTCCATGCGCGCGACGCTCGATGTCGTGTCGAGGACCTTGCAGGCGACGCCTCGCGGATCCGACCTCATCGGCTACTGGATGAACGAGCCGCGAAATCTCGTTTACCCGAACCGTTACGAACTGCCGCCGGAAGTCGCGCTCGCCACGGCGCCCCTCCAATTCGAGTCCGGCTTCTATCCCTTCTATCTCGAAGAGATCCTCGTGAACGGCGCCTTCAAGCCGCAGTGGGGCGGAGAAACCGAGGGCGTCTACTTCGTCTTCAATCGTCTCCCCGGCCATTACAATCGACCTGTCATCGGTGAAGAGGCGGTTCCCAACGGCGAGCCTCGCCGCTTCTATCTCGCGCCGCAACCCACGGGGACGTACCAGAGCTTCCCCGTGTACGAATCTCAGGACCTCGTCATCACACGTGCGAATCGCAGTCCCTGGGCGCCTGTCCCATATGGCCTCCTGCTGAAAGCCGCGCTGCCGCGTTATGAGAAGGATCGCGCGAACGCCGAATCCCGACTTGCCGGGCTCCGCAAGTCCAACGAAGAAACACAAGCGCCCGCCTACGAGCATAAGATGCGCGAGCATCTCGAAAAATACTCGGGACAGTTCCGCACCACCGATCCGAAGAAGTGGGAGGTCCGGCTCGCGGGCATGGAGCGCGAACTCCGCTACAACCGTGAACTCGCGGCGAAGAAGGCGAATCCGCAACGTGGGGACAAAGACGGCGCCT
The DNA here is from genome assembly GCA_964627455.1 of uncultured Solibacteraceae bacterium. Classification (GTDB taxonomy): domain Bacteria; phylum Acidobacteriota; class Terriglobia; order Bryobacterales; family Bryobacteraceae; genus F-183. The sequence goes on from CAZVKC010000115.1 coordinate 12,684, forward strand.
GGTATTGGAACCCAATCGATGCGCACGCTGCCATCACGCAAGCCCTTGCGTCTTTGTCACCCACCGACGCCGCCAAACCCGCGTGCTGGCAGCAAACGCAGGACGCCGACGGCCGCTATGCCGCGCAAGGCAGGATCCTGCCCGCTGGCGCCGGCGCCGATCCCGCCTGCCAGCCCGTCGTGATGGACAACCACGCCTACTTCGATCCCAGGCTTCCGCGCAGCGCCCCGCAGATCCTCATGGTTCGTTCCTTCGGACGTTGCGGTAAAGTCGTTGACGGCCGCATCCAGCGCGCGCCGTTTCGTTCCGACGGATTGCATCCGCCGCAAGGCTGCAATGTCCACGTCCCCATCTGGGACGCTGCCGACTGGAACGTGATTGCAGCTACTGTGATCCGTTGAACGCCCCGAAATCCGCAGTAATTGGATGAAGGGGAAAGTCAAAAATGAAAAAATCCATCAGCCGGTCGTTCCTTGCAGCGATCCTCACGGCTAGCATCGCTTTCAGTCAGGATTTGAAACCCGCCGGCGCGGCGACTCTTGATGTTGCCCGCCTCGAAGCCGAAACGTTTCGTGAATTGAAAAACGAGAGTCCCTCGATGCAATCGCAGCCACAACAGCAGCCGCAACAACAGGCTGTCGCGAAGCCCGATAAAAAGGGAGGCCACAAGAAACTTTGGATCACCTTGGCAGCCGTGGGCGGAGGCGCCGCGATCGCTGCGTTCGCTGTGAACAAGAAGCTCGCGAACGAAGGCGGCTCGATCGTGATCTGGCGGTAATGCCTATGAAAATCAAATTCCTCGCAGCGATCCTCGCGGCGGCCGTCACGTTCGGTCAGGATTTGAAACCAGTCGAGCCATTCTCCTTGGCGCGGCTGGAAGCCGAAACCCTGCGTGACCTGAAGGAAGATCAAACACCCGCACCCACAACGCCACAGGTGCAGCCGCCGCAGCAACAGAAGAAGAGCCGCAAGAAACTCTGGATCACGCTAGCCGTCGTCGGCGCAGCCGCGGGAGTCACAGTTTGGGCTGTGAACAAGCGCCTCGGCAACGAAGGCAAAGGAATCTTCTAGCCCCGCGCTCTCACTTCTTTTTCGAAATCCTGTTATGGATCGGCGTGACCTCCTGCATGGCCGCCGATCCGTACCACGGATGTAACTCCATCACCAGCGTCCCCGCCTGAATCGCCGGATCCGTCTTCGTCAATTCCTCCGCCTCGGCAACCGATTCCACGTTGAAGATATAGATCCCACGCAAGTCGCCGTTATCCAGAAACGGGCCCGCGACCACCAGTTTGCCGGACTGCGCCATCCGTCCGATATTCGCCATATGTCCGGCCTGGATCTTCTTCGCCTCCTCGGCATCCTTCGCGCGGTTCGGACCCCGCTTCAGAAACGCCATCACATACTTCTTCATGCCGATATCGTCGGCCTTCAGCTTCTGAGCAAGAGCGGCGTCATACGTGGCATCCTGCGCCAGAGCCGCAGCCGCACCGCCGAAAAGCAGCGAAAGTGACAAAGCAAGAACAGACTTCATTAGCGAAAACCTCTTCCTAAACCTTCTCGGGGACCACATACGGCGCCCGGTACTGCCGGCTCACCAGCGCATTTGCCTCTGCATCGCCGGGGAACTCCATGCGCGCCGGGTCGAACTTCAAATCACGCCCCACGCGATACGCGATATTGCCGAGATGGCACATCGCCGTCGACAGCGCCGTCTCTTCGATCTCCGCGTGCAACAACTTTGGATCCCGCGCGCGCACGGCCTCCGCGAAATTCCCGAAGTGATCGATATTCGCGGGGAACTCGGTGATCTCCGGCTCCAACTCCTTGTTGCGTCCCAGGCGAATCCGGAACTTGCCGTCCGCCATGATGTGCATGTGTCCCTTGGTCCCGAAGAAGTCCCACGACATCGGCTCAGCAGTATACAAACCGCGAAGCTGCCCCACGATCAACGCGCCGTCTTCGTACGTCCACGTCACGTTCTGCGTATTCGGCGTCTGCCCCTGATCTTTGTACCCCCAGCGGCCGCCCGTCGAATGCACGCGGACCGGCAGCTTCCGCTGCATCGCCCACCGCACCAGGTCGATCATGTGGATCCCGTTATTGCCGAGTTCGCCGTTGCCGAAATCCCAGAACCAATGCCAGTTATAGTGGACGAGATTCTCGTGATACGGCTGCATCGGCGCGGGACCCAGCCACAGATCCCAGTTCAGCCATCCCGGAGGCGCCTTGGGCTCCTTGAAGCCGATCGAATCACGCCCGCCGGGGAACATGAAGTTCGCCTGGTACACGTCGCCGATCTCACCGTTGTGGATGAGTTCGACGGCCTTGCGGAAGCGTCCCCACCAGCGCCGCTGCGTGCCGCCGGCCGCGATGCGCTTGTATTTCCGCGCCGTCTCGACGAGCTTCACGCCCTCGAATAGGTTGTGCGACACGGGCTTTTCGACATACGCGTCTTTGCCCGCCTGCATCGCCCAGATTGCGGTGAGCGTGTGCCAGTGATTGGTGGTCGCGATGGTGACGGCGTCGATGGATTTGTCATCGAACACACGCCGCATATCGGACTCGACGCGCGGCGCCTTTCCTGTCTTTTTCAGAATCTCCGCCGCGGCCTTCTCGGTGCGCTGCCCGTCGGGATCCACCAGCGCGGCGATTTCGACATTCGCCACGGGAAGAATCTCCTTGATATGTGCAGATCCGCGGGATCCCACGCCCACAATGGCGATGCGGACGCGATCATTGGCGGCCGCCCAACCGGTCGTCGCTGCCGCCGCGGTGGCCCCCGCGGACAACAGGAAGTGACGTCGTTCCATAGGCTCCAGTCTTCTACTGCAATAGCCTGGCGGGTCATGCTACACTGCAGGAGTCCACCAAAGTGGGCGGCTAGCTCAGCTGGGAGAGCACCACGTTCGCAACGTGGGGGTCGTGGGTTCGAATCCCATGCCGTCCACCAA
>CAZVKC010000116.1:0-15415 GCA_964627455.1 uncultured Solibacteraceae bacterium
TCTTCTGGTCGATTTCGTCGAGTCCAAAACGATCCACTTCGAGGAGATCGAGAGCAGCCTTCGCGACGCCGATGTCCACATGCCCACTCGCGCGGACCTCGGCATAATCGCGTACGCGGCGCAGCAGGCGGTTGGCGATGCGCGGCGTGCCACGGGCGCGGCGGGCAATTTCCTCGGCTCCATCGGGATCCACAGTCACGCTCAGCAAGCGCGCGGAACGAGTGACGATGCGCGTCAGTTCCTCGACATCGTAGGGGTTCAGGCGCAGAACCAGTCCGAAACGGCCGCGCAGCGGGGCGCTGATGAGTCCCTGGCGAGTGGTCGCGCCGATGCAGGTGAACCGCTTGACGTCCATCGAGACGGTGCGCGCGCCGGGTCCGGTGCCGATGAGGATGTCCATGCGGAAGTCCTCGAGGGCGGAGTAGATCATTTCCTCGACGTCCGGCAGCAGGCGGTGGATTTCGTCGATGAAGAAGACTTCGCGTTCCTGGATGTTGCTGAGGATGCCGACGAGGTCGAGTTTCTTCTGCAGCACGGGGCCGGAGGTGGTCTGGAAGCCGACGCCGAGTTCCTGCGAGATGATGTTCGAGAGCGTGGTTTTGCCGAGTCCCGGGGGGCCGTAGAGCAACACGTGGTCCATCGCCTCGCCACGGCGGCGGGCGGCCTCGATTGCGATTTTGAGGTTCTCCTTGACCTTGGTCTGGCCGGCGAAGTCATCGAGCCGGCTGGGGCGCAGCGCGGCTTCGAATTGCCGGTCCTCGTCGTAGAAGTCGGGAGACACGATCCCCGGTTTGGACATCGATGATCTCTCAGGTTACCGCACGAGCTTCAGCGCGAGGCGGAAGAGCGTTTCGAAGTCCGTGGCGCCGGCGGCTTCGGTGCGCGCCTTGAGGACCGCGGCTTCGGCGTTGGGACGCGCGGATCCGAAATTGATGAGCGCGCTGAGGACGTCTTCTTCGATGGCGCTGAAGCTGGGCTTGTTGCCTTTTGCGGGCATTGCGGCGCCGCCTGTGGCGGGGGCGAGGGCGGAGAGCAGGTCCAGTTTGTCTTTCAGCTCGAGGACGATGCGTTCGGCGGTCTTCTTGCCGACGCCGGGGATGCGCACGAGGACTTCGAGTTGATTGCCGCGGATGGCGCCGACGAGTTCGCCGATGGGGAGTCCGGAGAGGACGGTGATGGCGAGTTTGGGTCCGATGCCGGAGACGCCGATGAGTTTTTCGAACATCAGCTTTTCATTGGGCGTGAGGAAGCCGAAGAGCGAGATCGCGTCTTCGCGGACGTGCGTGTGGATGCGCAGTTGGACTTCTGTGCCGGGGGCGCCGAGCGCCGAGAAGGTCGACACGGGAATCACGACATCGTAGCCGACGCCCTGCACGTCGACGATCACCTGGTTGGGATGCTTCTCGAGCAGAGCGCCACGAAGAAAAGCGATCATATTGTATTCAGGATGTCACGAAGAAGGTTTTTTGTGGATGAGGTCCGGAATGGACAGGCGTCGATTGCCGGCGAAGAGGCGAAGCATCTGACTCGCGTGCTGCGCGTGGAGAAGGGCGAGCAGTATGAGATTTCCGATAACCGGAATGTGTACCTGGCCGAGGTTTCGCTGGCGCACAAGGGCGAGGTCGTGTTCGATGTGCTGGGGCCGGTGGCGCTGAAGCCGGTGACGGTGGAGATCACGCTGTATGCGGCGTTGTTCAAGTTTGACCATTTCGAGTGGATGCTCGAGAAGGCGACGGAGTTGGGGGTGTCGCGGATCGTGCCGGTGATTGCGACGCGGAGCGAACGCGGGTTGGACATCGCGGCGCAGAAGCGGATCGAGCGGTGGCGGCGGATCGTGTTGGAGGCGAGCCAGCAGTCGCGGCGGGATCGGTTGCCGGAGGTCGAGTTGCCGGTTCGGCTGGGGACGGCTGTTGCTGCAGCTTCAGAGGAAGGGAAGCTGCGGGTGTTTTTGGATGAGAATCCTGGGGCTCCGGCGTTGTTGCGGGTGCTGGCGGGAGGTGTCGGGACTGGTGTGGCTTTGGCTTTGGGTCCGGAGGGGGGATGGACGGAGGAGGAGCGACGGAAGTTTGTGGACGATGGTGGGTGGAGGGCGGCTTCCTTGGGTCCACAGATCTTGCGTGCGGAGACGGCGGCTATTGCGGGGTTGGCTGTGGTGCAGGGGGCTTCTTGGGAAGAGTTTGGGCGGGACTGAAGTCCCGCGCACTAAAGCCTACACCACCAAGAGCTGCAGGCTACAGCACCAAAGCTGAAGCCCCTCCGTTGCCAGGGAGGGGCTTAAAAAGTAAATGGTTCCAAGTGACCCTTCCGGTTACAGCCTTCGATTTCCCTGCCGGCATGCACGGCACGAAACCTGGCAGTTCAAGTATCCCCGTCTGCGGCTTGACGTTGCTTTCCGGCGGCTGCGGTCTTATTTCAGCCTCCGGGGCATTCCATCCTTGCGGATGAAGCGCTCCGTCTCGCCAAGGCGGTTCTCTTCAACTGGAGCCGGATGCTCGATGCGGCCATTCACTCGCCTGCACCGATTCCACCCTTGCGGGCTTCACCGTGGCAGGGTCATCACTCCCGGCCTGCACCTTCGCTTCCTTTGCAGCTTTCCTTCCGGCCGTTCGGCTTCCGGACTCCCGGCCTCCCTCAGCGTTGCGGCTTTGAGGGGCCGATCGTGACCCGGTTGCCCGTTCCGGAATTCCGGACTGCAACCCTTACGCTGTCCTCACGCTTCCTCTCCCCTCCGGCGCTCACCAGGTTTACCCTCCTGGCGAACCCCTCGGGATCGTAGAGCTTAGCGGATCCTCAGCGCTCGAAGCTCATCTTGACGTCCGGCCCGGTTTCCTCTCGCTCCCCGATGGCCTTTATGGGTTGCCACCGGATCATCGTTCCTGGATCTTCTGCCTTCCGCCAGATTCGCTGTTCCCTTCGAACCTCTTGGAACCAACTTCAATATGCGCCTGTTTGGTTTTTGCGTCAATAGAAAAGTGATATTTCCCACAGGGGAATATTCCTCTTGAAATCAACAGGTTGGAGAGAGCACCGCGTGCGGAAGCTGTGTATAAAACATCCGGCGGACCTTCTGTTTGTGACAATTGCGCGTTTCCGGCCGCGGCGTCAGCTGATGTCCGACGTGGAGGTGGCGCGGGCAGCGTTCTTCATGCCGCGTTCGCGCTGTTTGCGCCAGGAAAAGCGCTCTCCGCGCGGGCGGAAGCTGGCAAAGTTGCAGCGGCAGGTTTCGCACCGGTAGGGTTGCGCGCCGAGCTTGAGCTTGAAACTGGTCCAGAAGGGGACGAAGTAATGGTCGAGTTCCCAGCGGCTGAGGTCGGTGCGCAGGCACTTGGGGCAGTGAGCGTACTTCAGAAGGCGGCTACTCCAGATGGAGACTTCAAAGCGCTGCTTACACTTCGCGCAACGGACGGGGTAATAGCCGATGAGTCCGCGCAGGTGTTCGCCGACTCCCCGCCGGTGTGACAGCCGGAGTTCCCGACACCCGCAATCAGGACAACTTTTCAGCATTCGCCGCTTCCTATCTATCGTACATCGCTTCTGCGACGCCGACTACGGTTTGGAAGACTGCGGTTTGAGGTGCTTCTCGAACCATTCGAGCGCCAGGCGCTGTGCTTCGTCGCGGGCTTCGTAATAAATCCCGTAGTGCTTGATTTTCGGGACGTTGACCAGGCGCTTGACGCCCTCGAAGCGGTCATAGGCGAGGATCGCGTGGTTGCGGTTGTCGAAGAGTTCTTCGTTTTCGGCGATGACGAACTGCATGGCGCACTGTTTGGCGCGGTTGACCTCGTCGACCGGCGAGTAGATGTCGAACTTGGCGCGGATGGGCGCGCCGATCAGGTTGCCGACTTCTTTTTTGTAAGCTTCCGGATATTGCTTGGCGCCGCGGGCGTAGGCGGTGGCTTCGGCCTCCATCTGCTTGCGCAGTTCCGGGGTGCGGCGCGTCATATCGGCGCCAGTGAGGGATCCGACCTGGCTGTGCAGGACCTTGACGCGATGGTCGCGGGCGGCCACCCAGACGACGAGGCCGCCTGAAAACGAGGATCCCCAGATGCCGAAGCGCTGCATGTCGCACCCGGGTTCGGCGGCGATCCAGTGGATGGCGTTGAGCCAGTCGATGCCCTGGTCGATGGGATCGACCACACCGCGGACCTCCTGTACTTCCGCGGTGAATTTGCCGTTCGGACGCTCAGCGGCCGGCGGCGCGGGTTTGGTGAGGATGAGGCGTGCGTCCGAGGATCCCCAGCCGCGGTAGTCGAAGGCGACAGCGAAATAGCCGTGTTTGGCGAAGAAGATCGCGTCCCGGCGTAGTCCGGCGGCCGTGCCTCCCCAGCCGTGGGCCATGAGGATGCAGGGGAGGGGCTTGTCCGTGCCTTTGGGCGAGTAAACTTCCGCTTGCATGCGGGTCCCCTCGCTGATGATGTTCGCCGTGCGGACCGCGACGTCGCCGGGGACCTGCGGGACGGCGTTGTTCTGCGCGAGCAGCGCGACTGCGGCGAACGTGGAGAGGAACAACATGGCCAAGCCTCCGGGTTAGCTGTTTATCGGCCGAAGATAAAGCGGGCCCGGCGGGGATCCGCGCCGCCGTGCAGGACTCCGCCTTGTTTGAGGATCACGGTGGGAGCCGAGGAATTGCTCCAGTCGCCGGTCACCATCACTTTGTGGCCGAGGCGCTCGAGTTGTTCGGCGGTTGCTTTGGGCATGCGGCCTTCGAGGTTCAACTTGCCGGGCGAGAACTCGTGAAAGGCGAACGAGGCGTAGAAGTGCTCGGTCTGGAAACGCGGGGCTTCGACGGCTTCCTGCGGCGTCATGCCGAATTCGATGATGTTGAGCAGCACCTGCAGCAGAGCCTGATCCTGGTTGTCGCCGCCGGGCGTGGACATTTCGAAGAAGAACTCGCCGCCCCTGGTGACCATTGTCGGACTCAACGTCACGCGGGGACGCTTGCCGGGCGCGAGTTGGTTGGCGTGGCCGGGCGTGCCGACGAAGGACTGCAGGCGCGTCGAGAACGGGATGCCGGTTTCGCCGGCGATCACCGAGGGCAGCCAGGCGCCGGACGGTGTGGCGTTGAACGCGTTGCCTTTGGAATCGACGACGTTGACGCAGGTGGTGTCGTGAATGGGCGCGGCGGGATCCGGTTGGGTGGACGTGACGCCAGCGCCGCCGGCGAGGTCGCCGGGACGGCTTTCCATCGAAGCGTGGCGCGGGTCGATGAGCTTGCGGCGCGCGGCGGCGTAATCCTTCGAAAGCAGCGTCTCTTCGGGGATCTTGCTGAACTTGGGATCTCCGTAATAGCGGTCGCGATCGGCGAAGGCGAGTTTCACGGCTTCGATCACGGTGTGCAGATATTCGGGCGAATTGTGGCCCATTTTCTTGAGGTCATAGCCTTCGAGGATGTTGAGGGCCTCGATCATGACGGGACCCTGGGTCCAGAAGCCCGGCTTGTGGACCTCGTAACCGCGGAATGTGCCGGTGCGCGGCTGGTCGGTTTCGGCTTTGAATTTGGCGAGATCGTTGTAGGTGATGAGTCCGCCATTGGCTTCGGAATAAGCGGCGAACTTCTTGGCGATCGCGCCTTTGGAGAAAATGTCGCGCACGGCCTGGATTTTCTTGCGGCGATCTCCGCGGGCTTTCTTTTCGGCGGCGACCATTTCGCGCAATGTGTTGGCGAGCGAGGGCATGCGCACGAGTTCCCCGCGCTGCGGCGGCACGCCGTTGGGGTAGAAGAAGGCTTTCGAGGCCGGCCAGGAGTCGAGGTATTTCTTGAAACTGGTCAGCATGCCCGCGAACTCTTCGGCGATCGGGAAGCCCTCGGCGTTGTCGATGGCGGGCTGGATGACCTGGGCGAAGCTCATGGTGCCGTAGTCCTGGAGGGCGAGCAGGAGTCCGTCGACGACGCCGGGGGTGATGGCGGCGAGGATGCCCTGCGCGGGTACGAGCGGCTTGCTGCCGGGATCCTCGAAGGGATCGGCGGGGCGGTTGCGGTAGAAGTCGACGGTCGCCTTTTCGGGAGCGACGCCGACGCCGCTGATGACGATGGGCGGCTTGCCGGACATCTTGATGATGAGCGGCATTTCACCGCCAAGTCCGAAACGGCTTTGCTCGGTGACGGCGGCGGCGAAGGTGGCGGCGACGCCTGCATCGACGGCGTTCCCGCCCTGCTGCAGGATGCGGAAGCCGGCCTCGACTTCCTGATTGTTGGCGGCTCCCACCATTTCGCGGGTTCCGCGAACCGGAGGAAACATGGTGGGTGGCGCTGCCGTGACGGCCGTGATGGCCACCGTGAGCGAAAGAGCAAGGATTCGCCGCGCGCCGGCGCCGCTCGGATTGATCATCTTTCTATCCTAGAGCGTTGCGCGAGCGGGCGCTTCGGGGGGGCGGGTCAGGGTCAGACGGCAGAAGGCCGCGTGGCGGCGGCAGTGGGCCGGCGCAGCGGAGACGCCTTGTGGCGTTTGTTCTGCCGCTTATTGGCGTACATCCGCTCGTCCGCACATTGGAGCAGGGCCTCGCGCGTATCGCCGTCTTCCGGGTAGTATGCGGCGCCGATGCTCATCGCGAGCACTCGTTCTCCGGTGATTTCGAGCCCGGCTTCGACCGCGATGCGATTGAGGCGGGCGGTCATCGCTTCGGTATCCTCGGGACGCACGCCAGGGAGCACCACGACGAATTCGTCTCCGCCCATTCGCGCCACGTAGTCGTATTCGCGGCAGACGTCGCGCATTCCTGCGGATACATGCCGCAGCACCCGGTTGCCTTCGAGGTGTCCGAAGCGATCATTGACCTGCTTGAAGCCGTCGAGGTCGCACACGAGCACGGCGCAAGTTTGACGGGCGCGTGCGCAGCGGGCGATTTCGGTGTCGAGATGGAGATAGAGCGAGCGGGCGTTGGGAAGCCCGGTGAGATAGTCTGTCGTTGCGGAGTTTTCCGCCTGCAGGAATCGCAGGGCATTTTCCACCGACAGCGCGATCTTGGAACTCATCGCGAGCAGGATCCGCAGGTGATCGCGTGTGAAGGCGTCGCGTTCCTCGCTGTACAGCGTCATCACGCCCATGATGCCGTTCATTCCTTCGAGCGGCACGGATACAGCCGACCGAAGCACGATGGCGTCGTCTGGCGTATAGCCGGGCTCCACCGCGGGTGTTCCGTTGAGGATCGGCTTGCGGTTTTCGGCGACCCACCCCGAGAGCCCTTCGCCCACGGCCATTGCAGTTCCGACCCAGCGCGGGCGCGAGCGTCCGTCGCAGTGGCGTGTCTGCAGTTGACGCCCGTTGAGGACGAACAGCGCCATGCAGTCGTGGGGAACAATGCGTTCCATGCGCATGGTGAGCACCGATAAGGTTTCTTCGAGAGACAGCGAATTGCCGAGGTCCTGGGCGAGTTCGAAGAGGGTGTTGACTTCCTGGCGCGCGGCGGCGATCGAGTGCAGAAATGCCGAGGAACTGGGATCAGCCGCGGAGGGTTCGACCGCGAAGCCCGCGTCGGGCGCGCCCGCGCCGCCAGTGACCGGCGCAGTCGACAGGCCCGGCCGGGGCGCTGTTTCGCAGGCGAGTTTTTCGAGGCTCCTGTAGCGGCGTGCGAGCAATTCGACAACTGCCGGATCGAAGGCGCGTCCCGCCTGGATCTGGACGTGCCGCATGGCTTCCTCGAAGGGTTCTTTCGTGAAGTGTCCGAGTTCGGCCGCGTAGCTGTCGAACGCGTCCACGACGCTGAGGATGCGGGCGCCAATCGGAATTGCGTCGCCGCTGAGGCCGTCGGGATAGCCGGTCCCATCCCAGTGTTCGTGATGGCTGCGGACGATCGGCTGCACCGGATACGGAAAGCGGACCCGGCCGAGGATTTCCGCGCCGATCACGGGGTGGATCTTGAGCCGGTCCAACTCCTCGGACGTGAGTTCGCCGCGCTTCGAGATGATGTGTTCGGGGACCGCGAGTTTCCCGATGTCGTGCAGCAGGGCCGCGGCTTGCACGGCTTGCACCTGCTCCGCGGGGAGTCCGAGATCCTCGGCGAGGCCTTTCGAATAGACCTGGACGCGATGCAGATGCGCGTGGCTGGTGTTGTCTTTCGCTTCGATGGCCAGCGCGAGGGCCTCGATCGTGCGCATGTGCAGCGACGCCATTTCCGCGGTGTGCTTCTTTTCGCCCTCGATCTGATAGAGGTACAGCCGGTAGGAACGGAAAATCAGGAACAGGACGGGGAAGACCATCACAGCGGTCTGCCAGCCGATGTTCCGGCCGGCGGCGACTCCCAACCCGGCTGCGGTCGCGCCGAGGATGTAGTAAGGCAGAGCCCAGACGAGGCATTCGTGCCAGACCTGCTGAAATCCCCTGCGGTCGCCGCTCGCGATCATGAAAGAGGTGGCGAGATTGTTGATCAGGAAGAGTACCGCTGCGCCGGCAAACAGGCGCACGGTCGATTCCAACTGCGGCTGCTGGAGCACGGGCAGATGGGCTACGGCGTAGGCGATGGCGGTGCCGAGACTGGTCAGCCCGATATTGAACAGGACCTGCTCGGCGCGAACGGCGCGTCCGATACTGACCAGGCATTGCGCTCCGGTCAGGAACGAGGCCAGCGCGAGGGTTTCAGAGAATGAGAACTCGACGATTCCGTAGAGGATGAACAGGAAATTCGCGGACAAAGTTCCGGTCATGCCGGGCAGTGCGACGCGGAAGGAAGAAGCCACCGAGGCGAGCAGCACGACGCACCCGAACAGGTACGGGTCGCGCGACTGCCAAAAGGCAAGCGACGCCGCGAGGGCCGACAAGCCGATGACCGTTGTGCTCCAGAGGAACGCCCTTGCGCCCGGCCGCAGTGCGAGCGATGTATTCATCCCTGAATCGTTGATCAGCGGTTTGGTCCCGGAACTTTAGTCCATAGGCGTAAGATGTGGGTAGCCGGTCAGGATGATTGTGCTAGGATCGCTTGACGCAGGAACAGTTTGCGAAGAATGAATCGGATTCGTGATACGAAGCGGAAACCACGGTTAAATGGATAACTATATTTATTCAAAAATTGCCCTCGGTCTTTTGGCGTCCGGCGTAATCGGATTCTTCATCGGGGGCTGGTGGGCGTGGAGCGTGTTCGGAGCGTGGCGGCGCCGGACGACCGGGGCGCATGAGGCGGCGGTCCAGGGGTACGAGGATCAGATTGCCGAATCCGGACGCCAACTGAATGACGAGAAGGCGAAGTGGGCGGAAGCGTGCGCGGCCGCCGAAGCGAGCGAGGCTCGGGCGCGAGCCCTGGAAGCCCGGTTGCGGTCGGTCGAAGAAGCCTCCAAAGCGCAGCAGCCTGCAGCGGCTGAAGGCGGTTCCGCCGCCGCGCAGGGGCCGCAGGACGCGGAACTGGCGGAGAAGACCCTGGTGATCCGGACGTTGGAGGATCAACTGGCGGATTTTGCCCGCCGCCTTGACGAAGAGAAGGCGCGGAAGTCCGAAGCGGCAGCCGCGGCGGCGGAGAAAGAAGCTGCGATCCGGCGACTCGAAGACCAGGTATCGGAATTGACGCGCAGGCTCGATGAGGAGAAGCCGGCGCCGGCAGCGGCGGAATCCGGCGCGTGGCGCGACCGCCTGGACGCCGCGCTGGCGGAAAAAGAGTCCGCGCTCGAGATGCTGGAGACCAGGTTCGCTGCCGAGGCCGCCGCACACGAAGAGTCCAAAACGCGGTTTGATGGAATTGTGATGGAAAAAGATCGGACCATCTCGGAACTGCTGGCCAAGATCGACAGCCTTTCCGGGGCCGAGACAAAACTGGAAGAAGCGCGGGCGCGTCAGGCTGCTTTGGAAGAGCAGGTTGCGGACTACCGCCAAACGATCGATACGTGGGAAGAGCACGTGAATACGCTGACCCGTGACCAGGCAGCGAAGCTCGAGGCAGCCCAGACGGAGAACACGCGGCTGCAGCAGGATCTCGAATCGCTGCAGGCGAACCTGTCGGAGCGCAACGAGGCGATTTCGCGGCTGGAGGCCGATGCGGCGCTGCTATCGCATGTCCGCCAGAGTATGCGCGAGCGGCAGACTCGCATCGACGGCTTGAAGCTGCAACTGGATCAGGCTTTAGAGGCCTGCCGCAAGACGGAAGCGCAACTCGCCGAAGTGAAGCGCTTTGCCGAGGCCAGCCGTGACCAGCAGGCCCGGGAACGCGATGCCGAAATCGCACGGTTGCAGAGTGAACTGGATGCGGTTCGCGCGAACCTGTCCGATCGCAACGAAGACATTTCGCGGCTGGAAGCGGATGCGGCGTTGTTGTCGCACATGCGGCAAAGCATGCGCGAGCGGCAGACTCGCATCGACGGATTGAAGCTGCAACTGGAGCAGGCGCGCGAGGCTTTGACGCACGCCCATGCGGGGATGTCGCAGGAGTCCGAGATCTCGCATCTCAAAGAGGACATCTCGGCTTTGCGCCTGCGGTTGTCGGAACGGAACGAAGCGATCTCGCGGCTGGAGGCGGACGCGGCGCTGTTGTCGCATGTGCGCCAGAGCATGCGCGAACGCCAGACTCGCATTGATGGACTGAAGCTGCAACTCGATCACATGCGCGAGGCGCTGCAGAAGACCGAAGCGGAACTCGCCGAAGTGAAGCGGTTCGCCGAGTCGAGCCGAGATCAGCAGGCGCGGGAGCGCGATGCGGAGATCGCGAGTTTGAAGGCGGAACTCGAAGCGGTGCGATCCAATCTGACCGAGCGCAATAACGACATGTCGAGGCTCGAGGCCGATGCGGCGCTCCTGTCGCACGTGCGGCAGAGCATGCGCGAGCGGCAGACCCGCATCGACGGGTTGACGCTGCAATTGTCGAACGCGCGGAAAGAACTGGCCGAGGCGCAGGCGGCGAAGGGCGGCGTGGATCATCCGGCGCAGATCGAGCGCTTGCGCGCGGAACTGCAGGATCGCGACGAACAGCTTGCGGCGTGGGAGAGCCGTTACGAGGCGAGCGTCGGCGAACTGCAGGAGCGGATCCGCGAACTGGAGTCCAAGCCGGCGACGGTGGCTGCCGTGGGCGCGGCGCCTGCCGAGGTGCAGGCGAAGTTGCGTTTGGCGACGATGCGCGGCATCCAGTTCCGGCCGGATAGTGACGAGATCGATCCGGCGTCGCTGGCGATCCTCGAAGGCGCTGTCGATGCGCTGCGGCATCTGGACGGCGGCAGCACGGTGGAGATTGCGGGTCACACGGACGCCTGGGGCGACGATATGGCGAACCTGCATCTCAGCGAGCGGCGGGCGCGTGCGGTGCGCGACTTCCTGGTTGCGCACGGCGTCGATGGCTCCAAGCTGATGACGCGCGGCTACGGCGGCAGCCGGCCGATTGCCGATAACCTGACAGCCGACGGACGTTACGCGAACCGGCGGATCGAGTTCGTGGTGCGGGGATAGGCTCACTTTGTGACTGCCGGAAGATCCACCGCTTCGATCGTGTACGCGCTCGCGGCGTTCCTCGGATCTTTCCTGCTGTTTCTGATTCAGCCGATGGCGGCCAAGCGGCTGCTGCCGGTATTTGGCGGATCCTCGGCGGTGTGGACCGCATCCCTGCTGTTCTTTCAAGCAGCGCTGTTCGCGGGGTACGCGTATGCAGCGATCGCGAACCGTCGCGCGCATGCGGTCGCGCTGTTGTTCGCGGTTGTGGCGGCGCTGTTGCCGTTCAGTCCCGCGGTGGCGGGGATGCCTCCGGTGGTGGGCGTGTTTGTGGCGCTGGCCGGCGCCGTCGGTGTCCCGTTCTTCGTGCTCTCGGCGGGATCCACGCTACTGCAGCGATGGGCCGGGACGTACAGCTTGTATGCGGTGTCGAACGCAGGTTCGATTGCTGCGCTGCTCGCGTATCCGGTGGTGGTCGAGCCACTCTTCAATCTGCCTGGACAACAACGGCTGTGGTTGTTGGGCGGGGCCGTGTATGTCGCCTTGATGGCGTGGCTGATGTTGCGATCCGAGGATCGCAGCGACGCGGTGTACCAGGTGCGGCCGGCGTGGAAGGACCTGCTTTGGTGGACCGCGTTCTCGGCCTGCGGCAGCGCGCTACTGGCGTCGACGACGAACCAGATCTGCCAGGAAGTCGCGTCGATCCCGTTCTTGTGGGTGGTCCCGCTGGCGATCTATCTCGCGAGTTTCATCGTCACGTTTCAGTGGGAGTTCTGGCGGCGGTTCGCGGTGTGGAGCCTGCTGCTGCCGTTGGCTTCCGCGGGCGCCGTGGCGCTCTTCGCACTGGGACCCAAGGCCGGGTTTCAATGGCATCTGGCCGTCGATCTGCTGACGCTTGCGGTGTGCCTGATGCTATGTCACGGGCAACTGGCGAAGACGCGTCCGCCGCATGAATCGTTGGGATGGTTCTATGTCGCGATGTCGGCGGGCGGCGTATTGGGCGGCTTGTTCGTGGCGGTGATCGCGCCGTTGTTGTTCACGACCTATCTCGAGTTCCCGCTGCTGCTGGCGATCGCTGCGGGCCTGGCGTTGAGCCGCGGACTGATTGCGGAAGGGCTCATCGTCGAGCCGATCGGGATGCTGAAGCGTGTGCAACTGTTCGGGCTGGCGACGGCGATCGCGGCGCCGTTGACGTCGTTCACGACTGGTACGACTGGGTTGCTCGACGAGCGGCGGAATTTCTACGGCGTGCTGCAGGTGGCGGAACGCGATGAAGCGCAGGGCCCGCTGCGGACGCTGGTGCATGGGCAGACCGTGCACGGAACGCAGTGGGTACGGCATCCGGAATGGCCGACGACTTACTACAACGAGAACTCGGGCGTGGCGCGCACGATCCGCGATGAACAGCGGATCCGGCCGCATGGCGCGAAGATCGGGCTGATTGGACTGGGCGCGGGTACGCTGGCCGTGTATGCGCGCGAGGAAGACCGGTTCCGGTTTTATGAGTTGAATCCGGATGTCGAGGCGCTGGCGCGGAAACACTTCACGTATCTGAGTTCGACAAAGAATGTCGAAATTGTTTTAGGCGATGCGCGCGTGCGGCTGAGCCAGGATCCGCCGCAGCAGTTCGATTCGCTGGTTGTGGATGCCTTCTCGAGCGACTCGATTCCCGTGCATCTGCTGACGCGCGAGGCCGCGGCGCTGTATGCGACGCACGTGAAGCCCGAGGGCACGATCCTGTTTCACATTTCGAATCGGGCGCTGAACCTCGAGCCGGTCGTCCGCGGACTGGCGCGGTTCCTGCACCG
This sequence comes from uncultured Solibacteraceae bacterium, assembly GCA_964627455.1. GTDB lineage: Bacteria > Acidobacteriota > Terriglobia > Bryobacterales > Bryobacteraceae > F-183. The sequence continues at coordinate 13,145 of CAZVKC010000116.1, forward strand.
GCGTTACGAGATGATCCACTCGGGCGATTCGGCTTCGCGCGGCGGCAACGCGGCGTTGTGGGTGCGCTTGTCGCCGGGCGGATATGAGGGTCCACCGGGGATCCTGTGGACCGACGCGTATTCGAGCCTGTGGCCGATTCTCAGAATCCGATAGCATGGTGGCCGCAGGACTTCTTCCCGATGAACCGACGTCACTTGTTCACCACCGCCGCAGCGTCCGCCGCTGCGCTGCATCTGACCGCGTCAAAGGCGCTTGCCATGAAACGAAAAATGACCATCCATCTTGTGCCGGGATCGATCGGCGTGACGGCCAATCAGATGGAGGCGATCGCGTTCGCGAAGCAGTATGGGTTTGAGTCTGTCGAAGCGCACGGTTCGTACCTGGCGACGCTCGCGCCTGCGGAGATCGACAAGGTCGCGGCCGAGGTTCGCAACAGCGGACTGGTGTGGGGCAACGCGGGGTTGACGGTCGAGTTCCGCAAGGATGACGCGACGTTCAACGACGGCTTGAAGCAGTTGCCAGCGGTCGCGAAGGCCTTGCAGCGCGCTGGTGTGACGCGCGTGGGCACGTGGATCAGTCCCGCGCATGCGTCGCTCACGTATGTGGCGAACCTGAAGCAGCATGCGGAGCGACTGCGGAAGGTCGCGGGGATCCTCGGCGATCACGGGCAGCGGCTCGGTTTGGAATACGTGGGTCCCAAGACGCTGTGGACTTCGAATCGCTATCCGTTCGTGCACACGATGGCCGAGATGAAGGATCTCATCGCGGCGATTGGCGCGCGCAATGTGGGGTTCGTGCTCGATTGCTGGCACTGGTACACGGCCGGTGAAACGGTCGCGGATCTCGAAACGCTGCGCAACGAAGACATTGTGTGCGTGGATCTCAACGACGCTCCCGCGGGGCTTGCGGTTTCTGAGCAGATCGACTCGCGGCGCGAATTGCCGCTGGCGACCGGCGTGATTCCCGTGGCGGACTTTTTGAATGCACTGAACCGAATCGGCTTCGACGGGCCGATCCGCTGCGAGCCGTTCAACGCGCCGTTGCGTGCGATGCCTCGTGATCAGGCGCTGGCGACGGTCGCGCAAGCGATGAAGAAGGCGTTCGCGCTGATCAAAGAATGACGGAAATCGGCTTCCTGCTGTATCCGCGGCTAACGCAGTTGGACCTCACGGGTCCATACGAAGTGCTGGCGCGGTTGCCGGATGCGCGTGTGCACTTAATTGCGAAAGACACGGGTCCGGTGGCGAGTGACTCGGGCCTCGCGATCGTTCCCACCTGCACGTTCGGCGATTGTCCCGCGCTCGATGTGTTGTGCGTCCCCGGTGGACCCGGGCAGATCGCCGTGATGGATGATCCCGAAACTCTCGAGTTCGTGCGCAGGCAGGGTTCGCAAGCGCAGTGGGTGACTTCGGTTTGCTCCGGCTCACTGATCCTCGGCGGTGCGGGATTGCTCGATGGTTATCGTGCGGCGTGCCACTGGCTGTCGCGCGATCAACTGGCGGATCTCGGGGCGATTCCTGTCGCCGAACGCATCGTGGTGGATCGCAACCGCGTGTCCGGAGGCGGCGTGACCGCGGGCATCGACTTCGCGCTGCTGCTCGCATCGATCCTGCGCGGCGAAGACGAAGCGCGGCGAATTCAGCTATACCTCGAATATGACCCGGCGCCACCGTTTGCCGGCGGGACGCCCGAGAGATCGGATCCGGAAATGGTCGCCGCGTTGCGCGCCAAAGCCGCTCCGATGCTTGCGGCGAGAAAAGAAGCGACGCTCCGGGCGAAGGCCCGGCTGTTCAGGGAGAAACAATGAGATTGCTGGCAGTTTGGATCGCGGCGATGACCGTCGCGACGGCGCAGAACATCGACTGGAAGAAGATCGAAGACGAGACGCTGAAACATTTTCAGACGCTCGTGAGAATGGACACGTCGGATCCGCCGGGCAACGAGAAGCCGGCCGTGGATTACCTGCGGCAGGTGCTCGAAGCCGAAGGGATTCCGACGAAGACGTTCGCGGTGGTTCCCGAGCGCCCGAACCTCGTGGCGCGCATCAAAGGGAGTGGCAAGAAGAAGCCGCTGCTGATCCTGGGACACACCGACACCGTCAACATTGATCCCAAGAAGTGGACGCATCCGCCGTTTGGCGCGGTGCTCGACGGCGGTTATGTGTACGGCCGCGGCACGGTCGATGACAAGGACAACGTGGTCGCGTGCCTGATGACGATGCTGCTGATCAAGCGGCTGAACATCCCGCTCGATCGCGACGTGATCTTCCT
>CAZVKC010000117.1:0-15412 GCA_964627455.1 uncultured Solibacteraceae bacterium
CCGCCCTTGCGGCGTACGAAGGTTCGAATCCTTCCCTGTCCACCATCCCCCCTCCATTTACACAGCTGATTGGCCCCTACCCATCTCGAGGTACCCTGGGAACCAGTGCGACGTGACGATTGCAGCGAGTTTTCCGCAGCCCTCCGAGATCCACGATTCCGGGCAACTTCTGTATTCGGCCCCCGATCATTCAGGAGATACCTCCGTGATCAGGGACTGCCTCATCGCGGCAGAACGGCCGAGTCAATTTCAGTAGACTACTTCGAACGCCTGCCGGCAGATTTGCGGCAAAACGACGCCATGGTTCTCCGACTTGGTCGCAGCCCGGAGAATCCAGCTGAAACTGGTTTCGCATTAGTCCGAATTCCTGGCGCCATGCGCTCGGCCTTCTTCCTGTTTGATGACGAAGTTTTTACTGCATCCGAGCCGGTCCGGTTCCTCCCGAGTGTGTCCACAAAAGGTCTGTTGCCCTTCACCCTCCTCGGAACTTTAACTGAGGACTCTGCAACACTGCTCGCGTTTGCTTCGGGCCTACTGACGCAGGCGCTCGAACTGGATGAAGATGCGTCACGCATCTTGCCCGCGAGAGGCAATAGTACTTACAGTTTCAAGTTCCGGGCGCATCGCTCGATTGAACTGGAGCTGGCGCATGATCGAGGCCAAGTCGAGATTGATCAGATCTTCGTGGCAAAAAGGAGAGGCGTTGAGACGGTCTTCATTATCGAGTCCAAGTTTGGAGCCCGAACGCGCTCGTTGGCGAAGCACAAACTTGTCTACCCAGTGCTGGCAATCATGCAACAATCCATCGGACTGCCTACGGTTCCTGTCTACATACGGATTGAGCGGGTTCCAGTAGGTCTCTTATACAAGATTGCCGTATGCGATTTTGACACCACATGTGAACCGCCGTGTTTGAGCGACTTACGCGTAAGCAACGCGGCGACATATTGCCTTGTACTGCCAACCCTCGCCGGGAACCCGTAATCGCTGATGGCTTTACTTCCGCGCGGACATTCCCCCCGCGTACGCAGCCGGAGCCATCAGGCACAGCGCCGCAATCGGGGACCATACCGGACTCCCCGGCGGATGCAGAATTAGCGACACCAACGCAATCGTCCCCAGTAAAATCGCCACCGCGGCCGCGTGCCGGCGAGGTTGAAAGGGAGCCAGTCGAGCCCCGACCCAACCTCCAAGAGCCGCCGCCAGGATCCCCAGCACCGTACTCACGATCATGAACAGCACCGGCGCCGGGCGTAGCGGATCCTGACCTCCCAGGGCAAACATCGCCGCCGTCGAGATCCCGAACACCAAATACCCGGCGACCACCGCCGCTACGCTGCGCATGCCTCCACGCTAACGCACTTTATGGCTTCGCCACCCGTTGGACCTGCGCCCTTCGCACACGCCCCGCCTCCAACCGCGCCGTCGCGCGAGCCTTCGCCGCTTCCGACACCTCGATCCGGTTGGTCACCGACCGCGCCCCCGCCGCACGCGCCATTCGCGTCGCGATCCCCTTGTGCTGGATCACCTCCGTCTTCCCGTCGATGATCGCCACTCCGCCCTGCACGCGTACCTGAAAATGGTTCGCCGCCAGCTTCGACCTGCCCAGACGCGCCTTCAGATCCCGCTCAATCTGCGCATCCGACAGCGACGCGGTAGCAGCCGCCGCGGCGCCCGCTTTCCCGGCCCCCGGCGACGACGCTGCGCCAAACGAGACAACACACATCATCAACCAGCAAATGAAAACAATACGGCCCATATCGAAGTAGTGGCCGAAACATCGGTTTTTTCTCTGGTGAATCTTGTGGGCGCCGGGCAGGATTGTCCCGGGTCCAGCGTATGCCGTTAGTTCTTGTGGATCTTACGCGCCCGACGGAAGGATCCGTAGGCGAAACATCCCATGAAGATCGCGAAGAAGCCCGTCAGCAGCATCCGCCCGAAGGCCTCCGGCGTTTCCTCGATCACCCGCCAGTTGCGCCACGCACTAAACGCGCCGATCACCGCAAATGACAGAAAAACAAAGGCGATCATCTCATTCCAGAGGATCTGCAAAGGCTTGATGATTCCGGGCAGGACGCTCCGAACGAATTTTCCGGCTAGACTGAACATCGACTCTCTATACAGCTTACGTGGTCTGTGTTCCCTGTGATTCGCAAGTTTCGAACCCGGCCGTCCGATAAGTTCTATGACGAGGGTCCTGGCGCCCTTGCGAAAATCTGGAAACTGGTGTCTACTAGGGTACATCAGTTCCTAGTAGGGGGAGTCACCAGCCTCCAGCCAGCCGGTTCCTGGTGTGGTTCCGGCCAGAACAGCTATCCTGGTACTGTACCGGGCGGTATTTTAGAAAGAGGCGATTTTTTGGACGAACGACTCAAGCACCTCATGCAGGAACTGGGCAACGCAATCAACGAAGCATTGTCCGACTCCGAGCGGATCGCTGAAGTCATCGGCGACATCCGAAACGCCGGCTACGACGTGTTCCTGGTTCTCGAAGCAACGATCGGATTCAACAAACGCGAAGATGCTGAGGACGAAGAAGCCGCAGCCTCTTCCGCCAACGCCCCATCCGCCGGCGAACCGGCGACTCCCGGCGCTGGATCCAAGCGCACGCCGCGCACATCCACGGGAAAGATCAAACTCACCAGCCAGGACCAGAAGTTCCTGCGCGCCCTCAAGATTTCGATCGACGACGAATCCTAAGTAGAAGTCCGCCTTCTACTGCTACTGCACGAACTCCGCAAACACCTCGTTCGACAGCAACACGCCCTGCCGCGTCAGCCGCAGGAACTCACCGTGACGCTCCAGTAACCCTTCCTCCAGAAACCGCCCGATCGGCTCCTCGAACCGCGCCCACTCGGCGGCATCCGGCCGGATCCCCTCGCTCATCCGCAGTCCCACGAAGAACCGCTCGCTGAACAGGTCCGCCTTCACCGTCTCCGCTACCGCGTTCCCGCGCTCGCCCATCTGTTGCACGTACGCCAGCGCCGTCTCGACATTCTGCCCGCGCAGGTTCCCGTCGAACGAATGGGCATCCGCCCCGAACCCCACATAAGGCTCCAGCCGCCAGTACTTCAGGTTATGCAGCGACTCCGAACCGGGACGCGCGAAGTTCGAAATCTCGTACCGGTGGATCCCCTGCGCTTCCAACTGCTCGCAAGCCGCCTCGTAAAACTCGACAATCAAGTCATCGGACGGCACATCACCGGCGCTGTACTTGGACCCGCCCGCCAGCAACTCACGCCCCAACCGGCTGTCCTCGTCCACCTCCAGCATGTAGACCGACACATGATCCGGAGCCAGCTTCGCCACCCAATCCAGTGACTCCTGCCAGCTTTCGTGCGTCTGGCTCGGTAGCCCGGCAATGAGGTCGATATTGATCTTCTCGAACCCCGCCGAACGCAGTGTCTCGACATCCCGCGCGACGGTCTCCGCCGTATGCCGACGCCCCGTCCGCGCCAGTTCACGTGTCGCGAACGACTGTACACCGAGGCTCACGCGATTCAAGCCGGACCTTCGCCACGCCGCGGCCTTCTCAGCCGAAATCGACCCGGGAGCCGCCTCGATCGTCGCCTCTTTCCACGGCCGCCACGGCACCAGCGCCAGAATCGATTCCAGCGTATCCGGATCCATCTGGCTGGGGGTCCCACCGCCCAGGTACACCGTGTCGGGAGTCCACCGCCAGGCATGCCGCACGATCTCCGACCGCAGCGCTTCGATGTACTGCCCCTCGAGCGTCCGCGGCATCACCCCGGAAGCAAAGTTGCAGTACGTGCACTTCTGGGAACAAAAAGGAAACGAGATGTAAACGCCGGGCACTACAGAACGACCGTTTCTCCGATTTGCTGGCTGATGACGTTGCCCAGCAGTTGTTCGAGCGTTTCACCGGTCGCCGCCAGCACAAAGGCGTTGCGGGCCGGATCCCAGTCGAGTTTGAAGCTCTTCACCAGCGCCGACACCCAGATCTGCCGCACCGGCGCATTGGGACTCACCACAAACCGCCCCGGCGGGTCGTCGAACTCGATCTTCAGCGCGCCTTCCTGCAAATCGGCCTCGAACCCGAACCGGTCGCCCGCGTCACCGAGCTTGTCGTTGAGCGATTCCAATGCGGCAGCCGCCAACGTTTTGAACTGCTGGTCGTCCATAAAGGGGTAAACCTTCAATGTAGCGAACTTTGCGACTTTCGGCGTCCGGAAAGCATCTGCTAGGCTTAGAACTGTCGCGCGCGCGTATTGACCCGGGGGATCTTTTTCTTGTCCATGGACGGAGCTTGTCTGCGTTACACCGAACTGCCGGGAACTTCCCGTCTCTTTGCCGACTATCTCTATGATTTCGGCAAGGTCTCGCAATTCTACCGCCACGCGCCGCGCAAGGCCGAAAGTTTCAAAGCCTCCGTCGCTTCCCTCGACGATTACCCCGACGCCCGCCGTGAAGCCATCGTAGCCGCCCTCCGCAAGATCAATCCCGGTAGCGCGAACCTCGACAAACTGGCCCAGCCCGGAACCGTCGCCGTCGTCACCGGCCAGCAGGTCGGACTCTTTACCGGACCCGCCTACACGATCTTCAAAGCCGTCACCGCCGCGGCCGTCGCGCGCCAGCTTTCTGAAGACGGTATCCCCGCTGTCCCCGTCTTCTGGCTCGCCACCGAGGACCACGACTTTCCTGAAGTCGCCTCAGCCCACGTCTTCGATCACGAAGCCGGCATCCACACGCTCAAAGTTTGGACCTCCGGCGCGCCCGACCGTCCCGTCGGCGGCATCGTCCCGGAAGAAGGCTACCCGCTCGGCGAACTCGAACAAGTCCTCGCAGGCTTCCCGCACACTGCGGAAGTCATGCAGTTGCTGCGCGAAGCTCACACCGCGAACCCGACCATGGGCGGCGCCTTCCGCCACACGCTGCAGCGCCTGCTCCACAGCCTCGACCTCGTCTTCATCGATCCGCTGGATCCGGCGATTCGCGCCATCGGCGCGCCGCTCATCCGCGACGCCATCGAACGCCACGACGTCCTGCACAAGCGCCTGCTCGACCGCAATCAGGAACTCGCCGCCGCCGGCTATCACGCGCAGGTCCACGTCGAAGCCGAGAACTCCCTCTTCTTCACTCTCGAAGCTGGACGCCGCATCGCGTTGAAGCTGCGCAAAGACGGCATGTACGCGACGAAAGAGCGTACCTACACCACCGAGCAACTCGCCGCGCACGCCGAGTCGATTTCTCCCAATGCGATTCTCCGGCCCGTTCTGCAGGACTTCCTGTTGCCCACCGTCGCCTACGTCGGCGGACCCGCGGAACTCGCCTACCTCGCCCAATCCGAAGTCGCCTACAGCGAACTCCTCGGCCGCATGCCGGTGATGCTCCCGCGCAACGGCTTCACGCTCCTCAGCGCGCGTACGCAGAAGCTGCTCGACCGTTACGGATTCACGCTCCCCGCCGCGCTCATTCGCGAAGAAGAGATCCGCGCCATCGTCGCCGCCAAACTGCTGCCCGATACGCTGCATGATCTCTTCGCGCAATCCGGCCAGGAACTGCGCGAAGTCCTCGACCGCATCGGCTCCCGCCTGCAGGCCTTCGATCCCTCGCTCGCCAAGGCGCTCAACAAGAGCCGCGCGAAGATGACCCACCAGTTATCGAAGATCGAGCAGAAGACCGCGCGCGAAGCGTTGCGCCGCGACCAGCGCGCATCCGCTGAAGCGTTCCATCTGTCGAATATGCTGTTCCCCGAAGAGCATCTGCAGGAGCGTTTCTTCAGCATCCTGCCCTTCGTCGCGCAATACGGAACCGGCGTCATCGACCACATCGTGCAGCATTCCTGCATTGATTGTGTGGACCACCACGTCCTCCCCGTCTAAGCTACTAAGAGGTGACCCTCGTGAAGATTCCGTCTCTGTTGGCCGCTGCCGCAGTTGCGTCCGTCGTCGCGGCGTACGCGCAGCAGGCTGGCTCCGTGACCCCGCAGTTCCCTTCCTCGCATGCCGCGCGTGTCGAAAAGATTAAAGCGCATTTGCCGGAAATCGAGAAGGTGTTCGAGCGCTATCACAACCAGCGCCGCACGCCGGGATCCGCCTGGGGTATCGTCGTGGACGGCGAACTCGTCTACGCCAAAGGCTTCGGAGTCCGCGAGCGGCAATCGAACGATCCCGTCACGCCCACCACGGCATTCCGCATCGCGTCGATGACCAAAAGCTTCACGGCCGCTGCCGTATTGAAGCTGCGCGATGAAGGCAAGCTCTCGCTCGACGACCGCGTCGACAAGTGGATCCCGGAATTCAAGAACTACGCGTACCCGACCAATGACACCACGCCGCTACGCGTCCGCCAACTTCTCACGCACGGCGCAGGCTTCCCCGAAGACAATCCCTGGGGCGACCGCCAGATGGGCGAACCTCTCGATTCCCTCTCGCAATGGGTCAGGAAAGGGATCCCGTTCTCGACGCCGCCCGACACCGCGTACGAGTATTCGAACTACGGCTTCGCGCTCGCCGGACAAATCGTCGCGAAAGCGTCCGGCATGCCGTATCGCAAGTACATCGAAGAGAAGATCCTCGCGCCCCTCGGCATGAAGTCCTCTTCGCTCGAGCCTGCCGCGTTGCCCGCCAACGCGCGCGCCGTCGGCTACGGCCTCCGCGATGATTCGTACTTCGTGATCGACTCGCTTCCCCATGGATCCTTCGGCGCCATGGGCGGACTCGTCACCACCACGCAGGACCTCGCCAGGTGGGTCGGCTTCATGCTCTCCGCCTTTCCGCCGCGCGACGAAGCCGACAACGGCCCCGTCAAGCGTGCATCACTCCGCGAACAACAGCGCTTGTGGCGCACCGGCAACTTCTCCGCCGAACACATCGGCACGCAGATCCGCGCCACCAGCGGCGGCTACGGCTACGGCCTCGGCGTCTCGCAGGATTGCCGTTTCGGACACATCGTCGGCCACGGCGGTGGACTCCCCGGCTTTGGATCCTACATGATGTGGCTGCCCGAGTACGGCGTCGGCATGCTCGCCATGACAAACCTCACGTACTCGGGTCCCGCGATGGCGCTCAGCGAAGCCTTCGACATCCTGCAGCGCGCCAACGCACTCGAGCAGCGCAAGCTCCCGCCATCGCCAATCCTCACCTCGATGCGCAACTCCATCGCGGACCTCTGGCATAAGTGGGACAACGCCGCGCTCGCCAGAATCGCCGCCAACAATCTCGAAATGGACCTGCCCGCCACCAAGCGCGGCGAAGAAGTCCACGCCCTCAAGAAGCAGACGGGAAACTGCAAAGCGCCCGGCGAGGTCGTTCCTGAAAATCTCTTGCGCGGACGCTTTCGCATGAACTGCGAACACGGCGATGTGGACGTGACCTTCACGCTCGCGCCTACCAATCCGCCGTCGATCCAATACCTGAACTTCAACGTCGCCGGACATCTCAGCGATGCGATGAAGGCGTATGCGTCCGAAGTTGCGGCGAAGAACAGTTGCCGCGTGGGCGACAACATCGGCGGTGATGGCTCGCGTGATGCCCGCGTACTTCTGCACTGTGAAGCCGGTCAATCGGCGCTGGCGATTCTGTCGATCGAGGGCGACAGGAAATCCGCAATGCTTCGCCGCGCCCCGGGCGCTCGCTGCGGTCCGTGAGCATCGCTTACTTCTTGTACGCGCAGCTCTCTTTGACGCCCGGCTTGACGTAGCAGAACTTCACGCCGTACTGGTCGCGTTCCAGCCTCCACGTATACGTCGTCGTGTTCGGCGGGATCGGCTTCTCGTAGTTGTACTGCCGGTTGCAGTTGTCCTTGCTCGTCAGCGTGCCGCCGGCCGAATCGAAGTGGATCGTGTTCCCCTCGATGCGCACCGTGCCGCGTTCAAACGGCGTGATCGTCATCGTGCAGTTGTACATCGACGACTGCAGGAGACCCGCATACTCATAACGCCCATCCGGAAAGAACTTGTACATGCCGCCGTTGCCGCTCGGCGGCGCCGAGGACCCGGTCGCGCGATCGACGTACGTCACGCTCGACGTACTCATCGACATCCATTCGCCCACCAGTTGCGCCGGCATCCGGCCTCCGGAAACAGCAGCAGCCATTTGCACGGGCGCGCTGCTCGCCTGCCCGCGCTGGTAAATCCCCAGCAACAGCTTCGACACCGGTTCCTGCGGCGTACTCTGCAGCATCGCCAGCATCTGCGGTTGGACCTTCTTCTTCGCTTCCGCGCGCTCCGCCCGGCCGAGGTTCTCGATCACCGCCTGCATCCGCGCGATCTGCAACGAATCCTCGCGCTGCTTCTGCGTCGAGGTTCGCCACGAATCAATCTCCGCGCGTTCGAACAGCGACATCTCTTCCGCCGTGAACTTCGAGTCCAGCGCGAACTCCAGGAACGCGCCGATCTGCCGCACTGCGTTACGGGTGAGAGCCGGTGGACCAGGAGCCACCACCGGATCATCACCCGTTTGCGCCGCGGCTACGTTGACCGCGGCGGAGATGCCTGCGCAGTACAGGGCAACTCGCATGACTCGTTTCATAGTTGAGGACGCTCCACCGAACTGTTGCGGAATGGCGCTGCAAATCAGCTCACACAAATAACGCGAATGTCATAATCACATTCGTGAGATCGATTCTGCTTTTTGCATCCACACTGGCGCTCGCCGCAATCACCATAGCGTCCGCCACCACCACGAACAACACGCGATTGCTGCGCACCCCGACCGTGAGCGCCAGGCAGATCGCCTTCGCCTACGCCAACAACATCTGGACCGTCGACCGAGCCGGTGGATCCGCGCGCCGCGTCACCAGCTTCCAGGGCCAAACGTCGAATCCCCACTTCTCACCCGACGGCAAGTGGCTCGCCTTCAGCGCCGAGTACGGCGGCAACACCGACGTCTACATCACCCCCGCCGAAGGCGGCGAGCCCAAGCGCCTCACCTGGCATCCCGGCGCGGACCTCGTCCAGGGTTGGACCCACGACAGCAAGTCGGTCCTGTTCACCTCGCCGCGCGCCACTGCCGCGCCCAGCCCCGCGCCCCGCTTCTGGACCGTCCCCGCCGAGGGCGGCATCGAAGCGCCGCTCGCCCTGCCGCGTGGCTTTCAAGGCAAGATCTCGCCCACAGGCACACACATCGCCTACCGCATGAACAACAGTTGGGATGACGAACGCCGCAACTATCGCGGCGGCCAGAACCGCCCCATCTGGATCGTCGACCTCAAAACCTTCGACCTCGTCTCACCGCCGTGGAAGGACTCCAAAGACATCGACCCCGTGTGGACCAGCGACTCGACGGTCCTCTTCATTTCCGACCGCGACAACGTCGCCAACATCTGGTCCTACGACACGAAGTCGAAGAAGCTCGCGCAACTGACGAAGTTCACCGACTTCGACGTGAAATCGCTCGAAGCCGGCGCCGGCGCCGTAGTCTTCGAACAGGCCGGCTACATCCACGAACTCGACCTCAAGACCGGCAAGTCGCACATCGTGCCCATCACCGCCACCGGCGACTTCCCGTGGATGATGCCGCGCTGGGAAGACGTCACCAGCCGCATGACCAACCTCGCGATCTCGCCCACCGGCAAGCGCGTCGTCGTCGAGGCGCGCGGTGAAATCTTCACGATTCCCGCGGAAAAAGGCGACATTCGCAACATCACCAATTCCTCGGGATCCGCCGAACGCGACCCCGCCTGGTCGCCCGACGGCAAGCACGTGTCGTACTTCAGCGACAAGTCCGGAGAGTACAAACTCGTCATCGAAACGCAGGACGGCATCACCGCGCCCCGCGAAATCGCGCTCCCGAATCCGAATCACTACTACATGCCCGCCTGGTCGCCGGATTCGAAGAAACTCGTGTACACCGACACCAACCTCAAGGTGTGGGTCCTCGATATCGCCTCGGGACAAACCAAAGTCATCGGTAACGATCCGTGGATGGTGCCCACGCGTACGCTCAATCCCACCTGGAGTCCCGACTCGAAGTGGGTCGCCTACGCAAGCCGCCTGAAGTCGATGTATCACGCGATCTTCATCGCCAACGTCGAAACCGGCGAAACCAAACAGGTCACCGATGGACTCGCCGATGCCGTCTGGCCGGTGTGGGACGCGAGCGGCAAATACCTCTGGTTCCTCGCCTCGACCGACTTCGGCCTCAAGTCGCAATGGCTCGACATGACCTCCTACGATCACGACGAGAACTTCGGCCTCTACCTCGCGATCCTCAAGAAGAGCGAGTCGAGTCCGCTACTGCCCGAAAGCGATGAGGACACCGGGATCCAGCAGCCCACCCGCGCAGCGCGCAACGGAGGCGACACAACCACACCCGCCGCATCAGTCACCGTGCAAATCGACTTCGATGGCATCCAGCAGCGGATCCTCGCCATCCCCGGTGTCCCCGAACGCCAGTACTCGCAGTTGCGCGCCGGCGCCGCCGGAACCGTCTTCTACATTGAAACGACGGGCCGCGCAGGCAACGGCGGCGGTGGACTCGGCGGACCCGCAGCAGGCACGCTGCACCGCTATCGCATCAGTGATCGCAAAGCCGCGCCTTTCGTCACCGGCGTCGCGACCTACCAGGTCAGCGCTGACGGAAAGAAGCTCGTCTATCGAACTGGCGGTGGACCCGGAGGTCCCCCCAACGCGCCGCGCCGCGCAGGCGCCGGTGAAGGCGGACCCGCATTATTCCTTGTCGACGCGGACCGCACCGCGCCGCAAGCCGGACAAGGCCGTCTCACCGTCGCCTTGCGCATGCACCTCGACCCGCGCGAAGAGTTCAAGCAGATCTTCAACGAAGGCTGGCGCAACCAGCGCGACTACCTGTATGTCCCCAACATGCACGGCACGGACTGGAACCGCATGAAGGACATGTACGGCAGCATGCTCCCCTACGTGATGCATCGCGCGGACCTCAACTATCTGCTCGACAACATGGGCGCCGAAATCGCCGTGGGCCATTCATACGTCCGCGGCGGCGACCTGCCCCCAGTTCCCGATTCCCGCGCGGGACTCCTCGGCGCCGACTTCACCATCGACAACGGCCGCTACAGGATCGCCCGCATCTACGACAACGAAAGCTGGAATCCGGACCTCAGCGCCCCGCTCGCCGCGCCCGGCCTGAACATCGCAACCGGCGACTACATCCTCGCAATTAACGGCGTCGACCTGCAGGCGCCCGACAGCATCTATCGTTTGCTCGACGGCACAGCAGGACGTCAAACCGTGCTGACCATCAACAATCGTCCGTCGATGGACGGCGCGCGCAAGATCACGGTGGTCCCCACGGCCAACGAACAGGCGCTGCGCACCCGCGCCTGGGTTGAAGACAACCGCCGCCTCGTCGACAAACTTTCCGGCGGCAAGCTCGCGTACGTCCATCTGCCGAACACCGGCCAGCCCGGCTACACGAGCTTCAATCGCTACTACTTCGCACAGCAGGATAAAGAAGGCGCGATCATCGACGAACGCTACAACGGCGGCGGATCCGCAGCCGACTACATCATCGACGTGCTCGGCCGCGACTTCGACGGCTACTTCAATAACGTCGCCGGCGAACGCTATCCCTTCACTAGTCCCTCAGCCGGCATCTGGGGACCCAAGGTCATGATCGTCAATGAAATGGCGGGTTCCGGCGGCGATCTCATGCCGTGGATGTTCAAACGCCGCAAGCTTGGACTACTGGTCGGCAAGCGCACCTGGGGAGGCCTCGTGCACACTGCCGACACGCCGCCCTTCATCGACGGCGGATCCATGATCGCCCCGCGCGGCGGCTTCTTCACCCGCGATGGCAAGTGGGCAGTCGAGAACGAAGGCACCGCGCCCGACATCGATGTCGAGAACTGGCCGAAGGATGTCATCGCCGGCAAGGATCCGCAACTCGAGCGCGCCGTACAGGAAGCCATGCGGATGCTGAAGGAAAAGCCCGTGCAGCGCATGACCACCGAACCCGCGCCTCCCACCTGGGGCAAGCGCGCGCAATAGACAAAACAAAACGGACCCTCCGTGAAGAGGGTCCGTTTCTGTCTGAGTTGAAATGCAGCCTAGAACGTGTAACGCAAACCGAGTTGCAGGTTGCGCATATTGCCTCGTGTGCCAGTGATACGGCCGAAGTTCGAACCCAACCCCGTCTGAGCATTGCGCGCACCGCTGTTGATGTTCGTATCCGGGTTGTTCCAGTTCGGATGATTCGGGAAGTTGAACGCCTCGAACCGGAACTGCACCTTGTGCTTTTCCGAGTACGGCATGTTGAAGTTCTTCAATGCTGAGAAATCCCAGCCGAAGATTCCGGGCGACCGCACCGTGTTCCGGCCCACGTTTCCGAACGTACCGTCCGAATTGAAAGTAAACGCTGCCGGGTTGTACCAGCGCTGTGGATCCGGGTTATCCAGCATCCACGAAGCGCCTGTCGCAGTTGGACGGTCAAACTGTCCGCCGGTGTTCGACGGATCGCCCGACTGCGTCACCGTGATCGGGAAGCCCGTTTGCAGCGTTACGATGCTGCCCACCTGCCAGCCGCCAACCACAGCGTTGGCAACCGGATTGGCGATGTTCATCGAACGGCCCTTGCCCACCGGAATGTCATACAGCACGCTCGTCACGAAACGATGGGCCACGTCATAGCTCGACGGTGCGCGCTCGCATGTGCGGCAGTAGCTGTTCTGAGGAAATAGCGTGTCGCCATTCTGGTTGCGGATCGCCGAGCCATAGTCGATTGACTTGCTCCATGTGTACGACACGAGAGCTGTCAATCCGGCTGAGTAGCGCTTGGTCAGCTTGGCGCCGAGTGAGTTGTAACTGCCGTTGCCGCCGTTGTCCACGAGTTGGATGCGCCCAAACTCGGGGAATGGCGAACGCGCATTCAGGCTCAGACCCGTCGAACGCGGGGCGGGAAGCGTTTCGTTCACAGCGCGGAGTGCCTCCAGTCGATGCGAGTTGCTGCCGAGGTAGCCCGCTTCGAGCACCATGTTGCCGCCGAGTTCGCGCTGCACGTTGAACAGATACTGCAGCGAGTACGGCGTGCGGCGGTCAGCCGGATTCGCGAACGAGTAAGGCCGGTTCACGTTAGCCACGCCGCCGGCGATGGAGGCCAGCGCGTTTGACCACTTCAACTGCGGGTTGATCGTATTCGGATTGTCACGCAGGCGTCCGGCCAGGTTGCGCGACATATCAAAGCGCGGGTTGCCGGTGTCCTGCGAGTAGAACATGCCGATTCCGGTGCGGATCACCGTCTTCGAATTGAGTTGGTGGCTGATGCCGAGGCGCGGCGCCCAGTCGTTGTTATCGCGGCGTACGATGCGGTCGCCGAGTGATCCGTCGCAACGGGTTTGGATCGGGTACTGCGGAAACTCCGGACCCGCGACCCAGCGAAGGTTGATCCCTTCATAGCAGTTCTGGCGTTGCGCGCCCTGCCGAAGGAAGTACGGGTGCTGGCTCATGTCGGTTACGATTGCGCTGCGAAAGTCGCCCGGCCGCACGTCGATCGGCACGATCGCGTTGAACAAGGTGCCGGTCTGGTCGGTCCACGGCGGCGTGTTTTCATAACGCAAGCCAATCGACACCGTCATCTTCGAACTCACGCGCCACGTGTCGTCCACATAGAACGCAAAACCCGTCGACCGGAATTGCCCTTTGGCGATCGACACGGCGGCTTCGGACTGGCTCAGCTGGCCCAGCATGAAGTCGGCGAATGGATCCCCGCCAAACGGAGTGGACTGATTGTTTGCGTTCAGGCGGAAGTTATTGGATGCGGTACGTTGGAACGTAAACTGGCCACGGGCGAACTGATTGCCCACCTGGTTGTATTCGTCCTTGCGCACTTCGCCGCCAAACTTGAAGCTGTGCTTGCCGGTAGTCCAACTCACATTGTTGATGAACTGCATGGCGCGGTTGTTGTTTTCATATGGACCTTCCGAACTGTTGCCGAAACCCGAATAGACGTCCATGGCGATGTTCGGAATGCCCCACTGCACCGGCGGACCCGAAGCGAGTCCGGGAATCCCCAACGCGCCGACAACGTCTGTGCCAAATGCGAGTTCCGGCCCTGTGGTGTTGTAGAACTTCGTCAGGCCGAAGCGGAACTCGTTCACCAGAGCGTTCGTCAATACCCGGGTGTTCGAGAACATCCACTGGCTGGCGTTGGTCACGATCTTGTCGCCATTCTGGAGCAACCCACTGTTCAGCTGGTTCTCTTCTGACCGGCTGTACCGGCCAAACCAGTTCGACTTGTTCGATTCCACCCAGTCGAAACGCTGGATGAACTGATCCTTGTTGATCGGCAAACCGCGCGCAATCTGGTGATTGTTCACCAAACCGTTCGCTGGAAGATTGGGCGCAGGATAGTAGGCAAGCAGCTTCACCGAAACCGGGTCGAACCGGTTTGTCGGAATCCGGTTGCCAGCAAAGGGAGTCGCACGCGTGTAGGTTACGCCATTCTCCGTAAACGGAGCACGGGTCGCCGGGTCGTAGATGCCATCCGCGATCTGACTGAAATCACCTGAGCGCATCGCAGCAGAAGGCAGGCTGTACACACTTTGCACATTGCGCCGCTGCCGGAACCACTCATAGTTCGACATGAAGAATAGCTTGTTCTTGCCGTCGAACAACTTCGGAATCGACACCGGACCACCCAGCGTGAATCCGTACTGGTTCCACTTGAAGGGATCCTTGGGAGGACGCGCCGAAGTGAACGCATAGTTCTTCGCATCCAGTTTGTCGTTGCGGACGAACTCGAACAGCGAGCCGTGATACTGGTTGCCGCCGCCCTTCGTCGACACGTTGATCTGCGTCGCGCCACGCCCGAACTCAGCCGGGTAAACGCCCGACTGCACCTTGAATTCCTGCAGCGCCTCCACCGACGGGAAGATCACGTAGGTGTTGAAGTTCGGATCCGTGTTCTCCACGCCGTCCAGCGTGAAGCGGTTGAACTGGTTGCGCATGCCGGCGACAGAGATGTTCTGGTTGGCGCGGTCACCGCCTTGCCGTCCGTCGGCTTGACCAGCAGACTGGAAACCCGCACTCACGTTCGGCGCGAGTCCCGACAGCGACAGGTAGTTGCGGCCGTTGATCGGCAGCTCCACGATGCGCTTCTGTTCCACGACCGTGCCGACGGTCGCGTTCTCAGTCGCAAGCAGCGCGCCCTGCGCGGTCACTTCCATGGTTTCGGTTACCTGACCGATCGTCAGTTGAATATCGATACGGGCATTCTGCTGCACTTGCAGTTCAATGCCGGTCTGATTGTAAGACTTGAAACCCTTCGCTTCGACGCGAATGCTGTAGGTCCCAGGCTGCAGCGCTGGAAACGAGTACAATCCAGCTTCGTTTGTAGTGGTGGTGCGGGATGCGTTGGTTGCTGTGTTGGTAATGGTTACGGTTGCGTCCACGACAGAAGCTCCCGCGGGATCGCGGACTTCTCCGCCGATATCACCGAGGGTTTGAGCAAATGCCGGAACGAGGCACAAAGCGAGA
>CAZVKC010000118.1:0-15007 GCA_964627455.1 uncultured Solibacteraceae bacterium
TTCGATGCGTTCGTCTTTGGAATGCGACGAGTCCAACATGACGAAATACACAACAAACAGCACTGTCGTAAGCATCGCCGCCAGCATAAGATTGACCGCTGAATCGAGCGTGGTCTTCTGACGCAGGATAAGCGTCAGCCACAACATCGTGAAAAGGACAGGCAGAAGCAGCCACGGTTCCAGAACATCACCAGGACGCGCAATCCATCGAGACTTCCAAACGTCCCGCCACCAGTTGTGGATCCTTTGCCCGGGCCATCCGACCAGCGGCAGTTGCTCCTCCTGCAAGGCGCCCTGCTTGGCTTTCTGGCCCAGCCAAAGGAGGTATCCTCGAGCCCGGTAGCTCTTGTACAGCATCGCGAATGCCGAAAATGCAACGACGATGCCCGCGAGGCTGAGTCCCAAAGCAGCTCGACCATCCTTCTCCGCAACGACTGCGTTGGCGAGGAATCCCTGGCCGATCAGCAACCACATGATCCGGTGATTGGTCACGTCGTTTTCGTGCCGGATCAGTTCACGAATGACAGATGGATATTGTTCTTGCCGGACGTCGCACATAACATCTCTCACATTGCAGTCACCTGGAACAGATGAGCCTTCCACGGCCCCAGATCGACGAACAGCCCGGCGTCCCGCATCTCGCTGCCGTTGCGCTCATAGGTTTCACCGGACAGAACATCGTGGAGGCGCCACTCTCTCCCCCTCAACTCATCCCATGGAGCATAGACACGCGCCTGAGCCGCTGCCGCCCGGAAGTTGATGACCACCAGGTAGCGTTCCTCGTCCTTCGCCCAGCACCAGGTGAGGAGATTCTGACAGCTCTGGTTATCCGGCCACCCGCTCCGCTCACAAAGACGCCAGTCACCGTTCCGGAAGACATCGCGATGGACCTCTTGCAGCAGATATTGATAGAAAGCCGCGAGGTCATGGTCAACCGGCTCTGCCGGACGCCGGCGAAGAAACACCGGCACCCTCACATTCCGTCCCTCGAACTGTCCCTCGTGCAGCAACTTCGCACCCATGAGAGTCAGGATGGCCACCGCCGCAGCGCGCCCTTTGCCATCAGGAAACGTGGCGGCAGCCCGCGGTTCGTCATGGTTCTCGAGGAACCGGACCATTCCCTGCTGGTAACGGGAATCCGCAAGGAGATGTTGACGCACGCTCTCCGGATCCCCATGTTCCATTCGATCGTAGAGCTTCTTGTCGTAACAGAAGTCGAATCCCTGTTGCTGCAATTCCCACTCGAGGTCCCAGTAGGCCTCGGCAATAAACCGGAACTCCGGATACTTTCCTTTGATCGCCGCGACGATCGTCGACCAATAATCTTCCTCCGGCCGGGCGCCTGCGCGGGATCCCCACGTCCGTTCAAAAACGTGGTTCAGCATCAGCATCGCCATGTCGCAACGGATGCCGTCACACTGTTCGGCAATCTTCA
Source organism: uncultured Solibacteraceae bacterium (assembly GCA_964627455.1). Lineage (GTDB taxonomy): Bacteria > Acidobacteriota > Terriglobia > Bryobacterales > Bryobacteraceae > F-183. The sequence goes on from CAZVKC010000118.1 coordinate 1,436, forward strand.
GGATGGTGTCGATCACCGCTTGCCGTAACTCCGGCTGAAAAGCATTGAGTTGCAGCACATCCGGCCAGGCAGGAAAGTAGGGATCCCGGCCGCAGGCAAATACGTTTCCCACCACCTGAACAAAGGAGGCCGGATCGTTTCTTGCATCCCCCGCATTCCCCTGCACAAAGTATTCAGGATGATCCGTCACCCAGGGGTGGTCCGGCGCCGTGTGGTTGGGAACAAAGTCGAGGATCAGCCGCAACCCGCGATCGAGAAGCTTGCGCCGGGCGATTGCCAACCCCCTCTTGCCTCCCAGTTGCTCATCGACAACGTAGCTGCGCACGCAGTAGGGCGAGCCGGCATTGTCTTCCGCGGTAAAGCCGGGCAGGGCTTTCTTGAAATCCTCGAGGAGCCCCGCGTTGCGCATCGAGATGTCGATGCCGGCAGGGCTGCGCTCCCACACTCCCATGAACCATACGGCGTCAAAGCCGCAGGCGGCGATGGCGTCCCACTCCTGGTCGGGGACGGTGGCGAGACACACCTGCCTCTGGTGTTTCTGGCTGAGTTCGTTGAGCCAGACACAGGTATTGATTTCATAGATGACCGGGTGCTTCGACCATGAGTCCATAACTCACTTCCTTCCCGATGCGCCGGCGAACGCGGCCCGTCCGCCCACCTCGAGCGCCCGTTTGGAATCCAGGAGGCCAAAAAGCTCGATCGATTTCGCCACGCAACCGGTCCAGCCGGTCTGGTGGCTTGCCCCGAGTCCGGCGCCGTTGTCACCGTGGAAGTACTCGTAGAAGAGAATGAGATCGCGCCAGTGGGGATCGTTCTGGAACTTCTCCGTGCCGCCGTAGACGGGGCGGCGGCCATGTTCGTCGCGCAGGAAGATCCGGGCGAGACGATCCGCGATCTCCTTGCTCACCTCGAACAGGTTCATCATCCTGCCGGAGCCAGTCGGGCATTCGATCTTGAAGTTGTCGCCATAGTACAGATAGAAGTTCAGAAGGGCCCGGATGAGGATAATGTTGACCGGCATCCAGATGGGACCTCTCCAGTTGGAGTTGCCTCCGAACATGCCCGTGTTCGACTCGGCAGGCAGGTATTCCACCCGGTACTCCTGGCCTCCAGCCCGGAAGACGTACGGGTGCTGCTCGTGAAACCTGGAAAGCGAGCGAATTCCGTAGGGGCTGAGGAACTCGTTCTCATCAAGCATCCTGGTTAGAATCCGCCGGAGACGTTCCGGGTTCACCAGCGCCAGGATCCCACGCTCGCCTACTCCAAGATGCCCCGGACCCGTGGGGTGCATGGTCGCCTTCAGTTCAGGCATCCTTCGCAAACGTTCCGCGATATGAGCAATCGTCTGCGGAACACGGTCCCGCATCCACGCTTCGATAACCGTCGTGGCGCAAAGGGGCAGAAGCCCGACCATGGAGCGGACCTTCAGCTTCTGTGCGCTGCCGTCGGGCAACCGCAGCAAGTCGTAGTAGAAGCCGTCCTCCTCATCCCACATTCCATCCTCGCCGTGCCGGTTCATACCGGCGGCGATGTAGGAGAAGTGCTCGGCGAACTTCGCGATCATGGGCTCGTAAGAAGGGTCGTGGGCGGTGAGTTCGAAGGCGAGTTCCAACATGTTCTGGCTGAACAGGGCCATCCAGGCCGTGCCGTCTGCCTGTTCGAGATGGCCGCCGGTGGGAAGAGGTGCGCTGCGGTCGAACACGCCGATGTTGTCGAGGCCGAGGAAGCCTCCTTCAAAGACGCCCTTGCCGAAGCGGTCCTTGCGGTTCACCCACCAGGTGAAGTTCAGCAGTAGTTTGTTGAACGTCAACTTGAGGAATTCCACGTCCGATTTGCCGCGCAGGGCCTGGTCGGTGCGATGCAGGAACAACGTCGCGAAAGCGTGGACCGGAGGGTTCACGTCGCTGAAGTTCCACTCGTACGCGGGCATCTGACCGTTCGGGTGTATGTAGGCCGCCTGCAGCATCAGGTTCATCTGCTGCTTGGCGAAGTCGGGGTCCACGATCGAAAGCGGGAGAGTGTGGAAAGCCAAATCCCATGCCGCATACCAGGGGTACTCCCATTTGTCGGGCATCGAGATGATGTCCTCGTTGAACATGTGAAACCATTCCGAGTTCCGGGAACTTCGGTATCCGGTATGGAGCGGGTTGGAGTTGTGTTCGTCGAGCCAGTTGTCGCCGTCGAACATGAAGAACTGCTTGCTCCAGAGCATGCCCGCGATCGCCTGGCGCATCACTCTGGCCTGATCTTCCGTCAGCGAGGGCGGCGTGACCGATGCGTAAAACTCATCCGCTTCGCGAACCCGATCTGCGAACACTGCATCGAAATGCGGGCCGAAAGGTTGCCCCTTCGGGTGTGGCGGACGATTGGTGAGCCGCAGCCGGACCACTTGAGTCTGACCGGCGCCTACACGGAACTGATAGTGCGCCGCGACCTTGGTGCCGCTTTCGAAGTTCACCGCCCTCTTGTTGCCGTGCACGACGTAGTTGTTGACGCCGTCCTTGACATAGGGACTCTCGTTCTTCTGGCCGGGGAAGAGCAGTTCGTGGTTTGTTACGTTCTCGGTGAAAAGCAGCGGCACGCCGCCTTCGCAGGAAAAGGCGTAGTCACCCATCGTGGAATGCTTTACCTCGGCATCGCTGATTCCGTCCGCGGCTGGAATCTGGCGGATGATCGGCTTCTCGGCAGCCCGGTTGGATTCGGCGATCCACTCCGACCAGTCGTTGCGGAACCAGAGGGTCGGCAACAGATGGAGTTCGGCCTCATCGGGACCCCGGTTGACTGCCGAGATCCGCACCAGTATGTCCTCCGGCCCCTCTTTCGCGTATTCGACAAAGACATCGAAGTACCGGTTGTCGTTGAAAACGCCGGTATCCAGCAACTCGTACTCATAGTCCGACCGGGTGCGCCGCCGGTTGGTCTCGACAATGTCGGCGTACGGATAGGCCGCCTGCGGATACTTGTAGAGATACTTCATGTACGAATGGGTCGGCGTGCTGTCGAGGTAGAAGTAATACTCCTTCACATCCTCGCCGTGGTTGCCTTCGCTGTTGGTGAGTCCGAAGAGCCGTTCCTTGAGGATCGGATCCTTGCCGTTCCACAGGGCTAGCGCGAAACAGAGATGCTGCTTCTCATCGGAAATACCGGCGATTCCGTCCTCACCCCAGCGATAGGCGCGCGAGCGAGCCTGATCGTGAGTGAAGAAATTCCAGGCGTCGCCGTTTTCGCTGTAGTCTTCCCGCACGGTTCCCCACTGCCGTTCACTGAGGTAGGGGCCCCACTTCTTCCAGAGGACTCGCTTGTCGCGAGCTTCGTCAAGCCTCATCTGTTCAGCAGTCATAGAGCCCTCGCATTCTCGAGTGGCAGCGTGGGCGCTTCGAGCACAGGCCGTCCACTCGTAGCGCTAGAGGTAATGCAGAGTCGACAAGGTGGGATTCAAAGTTTTGTCTGCATTCCGGGATGGAGCACCCCGGCGCTTGGCTCAACTGGTGCTCAGAATGTAAGCCGAACCGTGAACTGCGCCGACCGGGGACCTCCCGGAGCATAGGTCGCGGCTTGTCCGCCCTGATTCCCTCCGCCGCCCAACGCGAGGTTCAGGGTATAGCCGGGATACACTTTTCCGAAATCATCGTACTGTCCATAACTTGCCCCCCACATGCCGGACGGGTTTTCGAAGCTGGGATGGTTGAGGACGTTGAAGTATTCGGCGCGCAAGTCGAGCTTCAAATGCTCGCCGAGGCGGAACTGCCGCCGCAATGCGACGTCCGCCTGGCTGAACGGAAATCCGCGCAGCGAGTTCCTCGGGAAGTTGCCGCTGCGCCCGGCAGCAGGCGCCGCGAAGGCACCCGGATTGATCACCCGGCCGCGAGGTTCGTTCGCATCCGCAAGCCAGACCGGTTGTCCCGGTACGACATCCGCCTGAACGAAGGTCTGGCCCACTGCGTTGTACGAAACGAAGAAAACATTGATCGGCCGGGCAGACTGGGCGCGCACGATTCCGTCCAGGGTCCAGCCGCGGAGCAACCATTGGGCGAACCTGCGAGGCGCAGGCAGCTCCCACGAAATCGCCGACGAAAAAAGGTGACGGCTGTCGAAATCCGAAGGCGCCATCGGAGGAGCTTGGGCGCGGAGTTCCTGCACGCTGCCGGCGCAGATCTCCGTGGCGCCTGCATTGGCGCCGGCATCTGTCGAAATCGTATCCAACGACTGCGAGAGCGTGTAGGAGACGATCGCCTGCAAACCGCGCGACATGCGGCGCAGGAACTGAAGCTGCAGCCCGTGGTAACGCGAATCCCCGGAATTGTAGGTAACCCCTGTTCTGTTCCTGTTCTGAGCGAAAACAGAGTCCGGGGGAACCACGTAATCCCTGCGGATCAGATTCATCCCCCGGGCTCCTATGTACGTCGCGGTGAGCGATTGGCGGTTGCCGAAGCTCCGCTCCCATGCGATGCTCCACTGGTAAGTCAGCGGCAGCCGCAAGTGTGGATCCACGGCGCTGACGCCCTGGCCGTTGGAGAGCGCAGTCGGGAGCGGCAGCGGTTGAAACGCCGCACTGCTCAGGTCGAACGGGACTGCCTGGCTGTAGATCGTGAATGCGGAACGCGTGTAGGGAAAGCTCCAAGCCGAGGGCGTCTTGGCGCCGTATCCCATGTCATGAAAAAGACCGAACCCGCCGCGCACCACGCTATTGGGGGCGATCATCCAGGTGGCGCCGGCCCTTGGCCCGATACCGAACTGAGTTTGAAAGAGAGGATCAGGAGCCAGGCCCACGGCCCGGGAGTCGAAGATCCCAGTCGCCGTATACAGTGGCTTGCCTGCTGTGGTGGATGCCGGCGGCGTGTTGATCTCCCCTCGCAACCCGTAAGTCAGGGTAAGCCGGGGCGAGATCTTCCAACTGTCCTGCGCGAACAAAGAGTAGTTGTGCAACCGCATGGTCACGGACTCGTTGCCTGTAATTCCAACGGCGTCAACCTTGCCTGCAAGGATCGACTGATAGCCGGCGCTTGCGGTGTAACGGTAGGACGATGGAGCGTTCGTCGGCTGCATGCGGCGGTAATCCACGCCGAACTTGAGCAGATGGGCGCCCGCTGTCATGGAGAAGGTATCGATCACGTTGACTTGCCGCTGCACATTCCGGTAATACGTGCCGTTCCAAAGCGGATAGTTGAACAGGTACCCCGCTCCGAAAACCGCCGAATCCTTTTCCGGATCGCTGAAGGCGGGGAAGATCGCAGATGCCGGAGGCGCAACCGCACCGTAGATGCTGTGCTGGGCAAACGATGCCCCGGTCGCTGCGCGGCTCCAATTGACACGGAGATCGTTCACCTGGTCCGGACGAATCACAATGGTGGCTCCTCCGGTAGCCGTTTCGATATCGCCGCGGTCGGTCTCCAATTGCGCGAACTGCCACGCGCCCAGAGAAGACGGTGCGTGGTTATAACGTCCAAAAAACGTCGCGCGCGTGGTCACGTGATCGATCCGAACGCTGGTGGCGTCCATACTCCATGGATCCGAATAGGCGATGGTGAGCGGGGCGGTGATCCCGTTCGGATTCACCGGGCCATTGGGAAGCGGGTACGCGTTGAGGAACGGCCGGTAGACTGGCGCAGCCTGCGCTCGAAACTGGGCTGTGGGAAAGTTTCCCGACGCGGTCCGGGGTTCGCGCAGGCGCAGCCCTTCATAGGAGACGAAGAAGAATGTGTGTTCCCTGCGGATGGGACCGCCAAGCCTGCCGCCAAAATTGTTCTGGCGCAGTGGCGGTTTCGGTTGCGGTACGGTGTTGAACCAGTTCCGGGCATCGAATACGTCGTTCCGCAGGTAGTCGAATGCGGCGCCGTGAAACTCATTGCTGCCGGACTTTGTGACGATCGAAATCTGCGCGCCTGGACTGCGGCCGTACTCCGGCGCATAGCTCGAGGTTTGAATGCGGAACTCCTGCATCGCATCCACTGACACCAGTCCGTTGGTTCCGCCCATGATGTTGAACGCCGGAATCGTTCCTCCGGTGGTCTGTCCCAGGGAGGTGAACGGTCCTGTGGCGAAGTTGGCGCTCACCCCATCCACCGTGATGTAGTTGGCGTTGGTTCGCTGCCCGTTCACGCTGAACTGCCCCGGCGTTTCCGCACCCGAGGCCGCGATCGCCACTCCCGGCGTGAGGTGGATCAGGGATTGGAAACTGCGCCCGTTCAACGGCATGTTGGAAACAAACCGCTGATCCACCAATGTGCCGACAGATGCTCCCTGCGTAACTGGCGCCTCGCCACCGCTGAACGCCAGGGTGGGGCTCACCGTGATGCTCGTGCTTACGCCGCTCAATTGCAGCGAGAAGTCCAGACCCGCGCGGTCGCCTACGTTGAGGAGAATCCCGTCACGCGTCAGCGTTCGGAATCCTTCCGCACGTACGGTGGCGTCGTAGCTCCCGGGATACAGACCCGGAATCCCATACAGTCCTTCTTTGTTGGTCGTCGTCCGGAATCGAGTGCCCCGCTCCTGGCTGCGCAGTTCGATGTGCGCGCGGGGGACTGTCGCTCCGCTCTGATCTTTGACGAATCCGCTCAGTTCGGCGGTCTGGGCGGACAACAGAGATGTAGTCCCGGTGATGGCCAACCAGAGCCCGAGCAGTCGGATGCTACCCGGCATTCTATAAGCATCTTAACGCTTACTCTCCCGGTTTCGACCTCCGATTATGGCCGGATAACAGTTTTTTGCAGCTCACCAAGCCCCTGGCGGAGCCGGGGAAGCGCCTGATCGGCTGTCATGGGCGAATCCGAGGTCGTCAGCATGGAGCGTAGCGTCCTGTTCACGCGTTGAGCCGCATCGAGGCCGGACTTGATTCCATCTCTCCAGGATGCCTGGGCCTGCGCCAAAGGGGGGCTGGTCATCGGAAGTCCAAAATGCTGCAGGAGTGGAGCCAGCTCTTTGTGCAAGCTCGACGTCGCCGCCTCGATCGCACTGGCGTGATCTCGCACCATCGCATTCAGTTCAGCTCGGGCGCTCGCTGAAAGACGCGGCTCCTGATCTGCAGGCCAGCGGTTGGACAATTCCTGCAGGGCGTAAAGGTGCGACAGGACGGAATTACTCGTCTCCAAAACATTGCGGGTGTATTGTTCCTGAGCTTCCGCACTGCCAAAGAAGGCCTCCAGCCGGGGGTCCTGGGGCGCTTGCGAAGCGCTGGCCTGAGGGACGATGCGCCTCGTGCCCGGTCTCTGAGAGCCGCCCGCGCCCGGGGCGTCGAATTCAAGTTGCACGCCCGGCTTGCTTCCCAGCAGCGCAGTCAGTTGCTGTCTGGTTTCCGGTGAAACCCATCGCGCTTCCACCCGAAGACGGCCAGGGGGCTGAGCGACGATCTCGATCGCCTCACCCAAGTCGGCGCCGATCTGGTGCAAGTCGCGCCGGACCTGCATCTCGAGATCATCCAGGTTGACGGGGTTTGCGACTGGAGACGAGATAACTTCGGGAACGGCGGCTGCCAGCGTGGATGTGGGCTCCGCCCGTTCCAGATGCGCCATCACATCGGAGGGAACCTGCTCCCGCGCGATGACCGTGGACTCCTCTTCGGTAATTTCAAACGTTGCGTCCGCAAAAGTCAGCGTCATCTCATCGAGATGCCAGCCTGCTTCCTTCACATGGAGCCTGACTCGTTCCAGCCCGCCCGCACGAGACTGGCCTTCGGACGCCACCTCAACGAGGATGGAGTCCCGGTCCCGGGTAGCGCTCGGTTCTGCGCCCGCTGTCTGGACCCAGGCTTCCATCGCCGCCGGGCTCAGCGGCAGGGCGGATTTGAGCCCGCAGGACTCATAGCGCGCCTTCAGTTCTTCGCCAATCGGGCCGCCTGATTCCCAGTACAGGGCTTTGGGGGATTGCCAGGAAGCCACGCGAACCGTCTTCGCAGCAGAGGAGTGGGAAGTCTTCACCACGCGGACCCGCTGCCGGACCACATGCCGGTCCCTGGCCGCGAGCCGTCCTCCATCATTTGTCTTCACGCGGGCAAGAACCTCGTTGGCGAAAACCGGTGGAGCGGAGAACCAGAGTGACAACCCAACCACGGCAAGAGCTATCGCGACGCTGGCGTACGCCAGGTTGGCTCGAATGGACCTTCCGCCGAACGGGGCAATTCCCTTCCAGGCTGGGACGGCTTGCGTACTCGCCCGCTCCAATCGGGGTTCGAGGCGAGCCCACGGCCCCGGCGGAGGCGGCAGAGAGGGGGCCAAAACCAGAGTCTGCGCGTCGACCATCGCAGCGATCTGTTCCTTGAGGTGGTCCAGTTGCACCTGGCAGGCCCAGCATGTCTTGAGGTGCGCCGCGGCTTTCCATGCGGCCAGCGGTGACAGTTCGCCGTCCAGATGACGAAGCAATTGTTCCGGAGAGAGGTGCTTGCTCATTGGGAATCCCGCCTGAGACAGCCGACAGCGGATACCAGCCACTCCGCCGCCGTGGAAGTCGAAACGCCTAAGATACGGGCGATCTCACGATACCGGAGCCCCTGCATCCGCAGTTGAATACACATTCTCTGTTCCTTTGAAAGCCTGACCACCGCCGCCGCAACCCGTCGAAGCCGTTCCATTGAGGCGGCCTGGACCTCAGGAGACTCCTCGACCGAACGAAGATCCGCCGCGGCGGAATCGAAATCAACCTGGGCGGCGCCTGCGAACCGGTTGCGCCTCCAATAATCCACTGCAACCCGGCTCGCCACGGTATAGAGCCACGCCTGTTCCGAACTGATGTTCGTTCCCTTCTGCAAGGCCTGGAACAGGTCGACAAAAACATCCTGGGCGGCTTCCTGCGCCTCACCAGGGCTCAGGCCATGCCCGACCAGAAACCGGTATATGCCTTCCCTGTGAGCTTCATACAGGGCGACTACACGTTCCTGAAGGGATGGATTGCCTCTGGTGACTCGCGCCTGCAGCGGGATGCTGTCGTCCATGGCCATGCTCGATCCGATCCGCCTCAAGTATACAGTCGCGGCGCGATCGGGTTTTTCCGGCAGGAGAGGATTTTTTTTAAGGTGATCCGGAAAACCGGACCTCGTCTGCGACTGAGTATTTGAAAACTCTGATGTGAACATCCGTGCGAGCACCGGATGCGGTGCGGGATGTTCAAGGGTCGAGTACCGGGGCGGGGCTACCAATGACGGCTGGTTGCGTGGATGAACGGAGGCGTCCTGAATCCTTTCAGAGGCGCCTCATCGGGACGATTGTGGACGGAGCGGCTGACGCGGCGGCCACCACGGCGGATTTCGGCAGGCGCAGTTCCGTCCGTCCGGTCGATCTGCAGGCTGAGCAGGACGACGAGGATGTAGAGACGCACGCGAAGTCCATGCTGATGACTGAACTGGCGCACGATCTGTGTTCGCCGCTGAGCGCCATCTCCGTGATCGCCCGAACGCTCCTCGAGCAGGGAGTTCCTGACGGGCAATCCGCCGACCTGGAGGCGATCGCCCGCATCAGCGAACGCGCAATCGGCATGGTCCATGATGTGCTCGATCAGGCGAGGATTGCGGCCGGCCACGAAGTAGCCCGAACCGAAACCTGCGACCTGCACAGGTTGGTGGAAGAAGTTACCGAAGTGAGCCGGCAGCGGGCGAAATACAAAGGGCTCGAGTTCAAACTCGTCACGAATCCATCCCTCCCAAGGAGAGTTCGAACGGATGGGGCCCGTCTCCAGCGCATCCTTGGCAACGTTCTGGACAACGCCTTCAAGTACACGCCGCAGGGGTCCATCTCGCTGTCCTTGGATGCCAGACGCGGCGCCGTCGCAGGCCGGGTTCGCCTGATCTTTGAGATCCGGGACACTGGCATTGGCATTCCAATCGAAGATCAGGACCGGATCTTCGATCGCTTTGTGCGGCTCGCCGACACAAGCGTGATTCGGGGAGCCGGACTGGGATTGGCGATCGCCGCACAAATGACTGTGTTGCTCGGTGGAGTCATCCTGGTCGAGAGTGCGCCCGGCATGGGATCCTGCTTCCGGATCGAATTGCCCGTCGAGCAGGCTGACCTGGGCACGTCCCTGTAAGAGTCCGGAGCGAGTACAGGGTCCCACAGAATCCTCCAAGAAGCTCAGCGGCCTCTAAGCCAGACGATGTTGTATGAGATGCCGATCGAGCGGATATCGGCGCCAACCCGGGACACCGTGCCATCGAAGTAGGTGACCTTGATGGCGTGACGAGGATTGAGTGTCAGGCAGAAGGTGACGCCCACTCTGGAGTTGCCCATGTAGTCGGCATTATCACGCCCGTTGACGCGGCTCCGGCCTCCTGTAAAGAAAGTCCCATGGGCCGCAATCCAGGATCGGTGGGGCAGGAATCGGACAACGTGAACCTGGGTGCTCCCGAGTGGATCCTGGGTGCGTCGTTGCCCTCCGTTGAACTGCGGATTGGACGTGTATAGCCAGGCCCCGAACGCGCCTTCAAGACTCCATTTTCCCACGGTGTGGGAAATCCCCAATTCCGGCTTGAACCCGAAACGGTTTGCGCCAATATTGATGATTCTGCTCGAGTCGTACTGACCGGTTGGAGCCGTCACGGTGACGCTGGCTCCAACGAGTGTCCTGGGGCGGTAGCCGGCGAATTTTTTGAGGCCCATGGCAGGAGCGCCATAGAGGTTCATGGCGTAACGGAAGGCCGTGTCACCAAGGCCGCTCCGGTAAAGATGCTGCTGCGCGCCCAGCACGCGGCCGTCCAGGTTGGCCTCGACATAAGGAAGGATCACCAGAGTCTGCGCCGTGCGGCCGGCAACATTCAAGGTTTGCCCGAACGCTAATGTCATGGCGTTGGCGCGGACACGGGCATTCTCCACAGGCAAACTGGGATCGAACAGCAGGCCGCCGGCATTATTGGCGTAGCCGATGCCAAAAAAGTTGAAGCCAACAGGGGCCGGCGCGTAAGCACGCGGCTGAAGTTCCTGGCCGGCCGCACTCGCAAGCAGGCAGAGCAGCAATAGCCCCGGATTTGCGCGGCGGCCGGAACGCATCTCACGGCCCTCACTTGTGATGGCCGGAGTTCACTGTCTGGATCCGGATCTGCTTGGCGGATGCATCCAACACTGATTCTTCCAGGAAGTTTGTGCCGTCACCCAGGCTGGAAAAACGCGCCTGGATCGTCACGCTGTCACCGGGCGCATCCAGATACGTCGCGACGGCGAACGTTGTGAGCTTCTTCGTCGCCGGGTTGAAACCGAGTGTTACTTTGTCGCCCGACTTGACGAAGTCGGTGAATGCAACCGTTCCGGATCCAGGGTTCAGGGTCGCTTTGCCGGCCTGAAACGCAGCCTGCATCGCCTGCGGATCGGGCGGGATATACCGGTGAATGAGGCTGCCGACACGATCCATGTACTCTTTCATCTCGTCGATCTTGTTGGCAACGACCTTCGCCTTGAGCCCGCGCCTGCGTCCCTTCGGCGCCGCCTGTGGAGAGGCAGCGCCGATGGGAGTCTTTTTGACCTTACCGTCCGGACCATACATGCAGTCGTTCTGATTCCGTTTCTTGACTTCGCCCTTCAGGCTGATCTGGGTCGTCTCAGTCCAGGCGTACTGCTTCAGTTGCGTCTGGTTCTGAGCGATCGAGCTCTTGATTTCTCCGATGCGCTGCTGGAGCGCAGCCTTGTCCTGCGAGAGCGCTCCAGCGGCCATGATGACGGCCATCCAACACACTTTGTTCATTTCCAGGCTCCCTCAGTTCATGGGCAATGGCGCCTTGAGCGCGAAGATCAGCCGGGCCTCAGAGGCAACATTGATCTGCTTGCCCTTCGCCCCCGCCGCGGAAATCGCGCCGATGCCGCCAGCAACCGCTGCGCCAATGGCTGCGCCCTCTCCACCGCCGGCTAACGCGCCGATGCCGGCGCCCATCGCGCCCATCCCGATACCCCGTCGCAGCGCCTTTCTCTTTTTGCTGGTTCCTGTAGCTTCGACTTGCGCGTACTCGGTAGAGGTGGCGTAGGCCTTTCCTGCGATGTTGATCGCCTTCAACCGCAGTGCGATTTCATCGCCGGCCTGCAGGCTCACGACTTCGATCGTGCAATTCGCGCCGCGCGGAATGGCAGTCTGGCTGCCGACTCCAACCGGATCGTCAATGCTCGCGCGATACGTTGCGCCTGCCTTGGCGGTCTTGCCGTCGATTGCGTCGATCATGCGCACGGTAATCTGCGTGCCGGCCGGAATCGTGAGCACAGCCGGAGTCGCTGGTTTGGGAGCCGGCAATGGAGCGAAGTCGATGCCGGACACGGCGCTGACAGCGTAGGTTTTCTGCTTGCTGTCCAATCCCATGAAGACGATTTCGCTGGAATTCGCGCTGATCAGGATCCCCTGAATGCCGCCGCCCTGCTTCAATTTCAGTACATCAGCCTGCAACAGGCCGGCCGCGAGCAGGATGGCGCATGTGATCAATACGGTTCTGGTTCTCATTGTGTTGTTCTCCTCGGCTACTCGACGATGGGAAGACTGGCAAGAATCTGCAGGTCCACGACCTTCTCGATCTGGGCTTCGATCTGCAGCCACCGGGCTGCCTCTATCGGGGTCAGGGTTTTGCTCAGGCGCTGGAAGTATTCCTTCCGCACCTCCAGGCGTCTGGCCTCGACATCCATCAACCCCATCGCGATCTTCGTCGCGACATCACCGGTCATCGCGCTGTAGTGGTCGGAGTACATCCGGATAAATGCGACGCGCTCATCCGCCAGCCTGGTCATGGCTTTGTCGTACTCGTTGTACACAGTCCAGAATTTGGCGGCGTCTTCCGGACCGAGCGCCATCAACTCGGTCAGGATCGCGACCTTGTCCTTCTTGAGATCCTTCCTCATCATGTTGACGTAGGCTTTCAGGTTTGCTTCGCGGGTTTGCTGGGGCGTCGGCGTCTGCGCGAACGCCAGACTTCCGGCCAACGCAAGGATGGCAGCGCTGCTGAAATAGTTTGCGATTCTGCTCATAAGGTTCGTCTTCTTTCTTGTGATCCGCAAGGTGGTGTTGGACGCCGGCTATTTCTTCTTCGGAGGGTAGTTCTTCATCAGCTTTTCAGCGCCCTTCTGAATGTTCTTCATTCGCTTGTCGGGCTTGGCGCCGGGGTCGATCGTCTTGGTGGCAACGCCGCGCCATACCAGCCGTTTCTGGGCCGAATCATACATATCCAGAGCGACGCTTCCGATCGTGAGGGTCGATGTAGTGGCGCTCGCCATTCCACCGCCCCAACGGGGTCCGTATCCCCATCCCGTGTTGTAGGCCGTCACCTGTCTCTCTTGCTGCGTGGCGAACTGGTAGCCGACATAGAGGTTCGCGTCGTCACGATCCGTCTTCACCAGCCCCTTCTTCGCGAGTTCGGCATCCAGCGCGTCGGTCAGTTGCTTGGCTGTGATGTCGTCCAGCTTCACCCCGCCTGGCATCTCGACCCATTTGTAGGTCTTGTAAGTCTGGAAATTCGCATCCTGGTCGAAGTTGTATGTCACACTTTGGGCCGAGGCCAGCGTGACCATTCCGAACGTTGCCAGTGCGATGGCAGTGATCATTCTCATATCCATCTCTCCTGTTCGCTTCACAGAAACTCTTGAGTTCTTTGCTCTGATGACGGAGGTGATCCGAGCATCTGCG
>CAZVKC010000119.1:0-14680 GCA_964627455.1 uncultured Solibacteraceae bacterium
GTTTCTTCATGAACGATTTCGCCAGCAGCATCTTTCCGGTCACGCGATCGAGAACGTAGAAGAACCCGTTGCGATCCGCATGCAGCAGCAGCTTGCGCTGCTGTCCCTGGAACATCGCGTCGGCGACAACGAGCGGCGTATTGGAATCCCAATCGTGCGTATCGTGCGGCGTGAACTGGAAATGCCACTTCCGCCTGCCGGTTGCGGGATCGAGCGCCAGCACGGAGTCCGTATACAGATTGTCGCCGCCTCGCTCGCGATCATCGGAATTCGGCCACGGGTTTCCGGTCGCCCAGAACAGCGTGTCCGTCGAAGGATCATACGAACCAGTCAGCCAGGTTCCGCCGCCGCCCAACTTGTACGCCGTTCCCTTCCATGTGTCGATGCCCGGCTCTCCCTGGTCGGGAACCGTCCAGTGCTTCCAGGCCAGTTCGCCGTTCGACGCCTTGTACGCGGCGAGGAATCCGCGAATGCCCCAGTCACCGCCGGCAACGCCCGCAATCACGAGATCCTTCACGATCAGCGGCGCGACCGTGCCCCCGTACTTCTGGGCTTCATGCGGCATGGTGACTTCCCACACGAGGCGTCCGGTGATGCGGTTGAGCGCGAGCAAATGCGCGTTGTCGGTGACGAAGAAGACGTTGTCGCCCAGCAACGCGACGCCGCGATTGGTGCCGAGCGAAGGATCCGAGACGAGTCCGGGCGTGCGCGGCCGGAAGTAGCGCCAGATCTCCGCGCCGGTCTTCGGATCGAGCGCCATCACCTGATTGGGACCCGTCACATACATGACGCCGCCCGCTACAACCGGAACCGTCTCAAGACCGAAATAGCGCATGTTCTCGTGGAAATACGGCGTATCCGGCAGGAACTGCGCCCACAGCGGAACCGAGTAGGTCCACTTCAAGGCGAGCTTGCCGATGTTCGACGCGTTGATCTGCGTGAGTGGACTGCGGCGGTTGCCGCTCACATTGCCGTTGTACGTCACCCATTCGCCGGGCTTCGGATTGAGAATCGAATCGAAGTCGAGTCCGCCAGGAAGCGTAGAAGGCTTCGGCGTGACGCCTTCCATCCGGCTCAGGAATGCGAGCAGGTTCTGCGTTTCTTCAGGCGATGCCGACAATGCGGGCATCCACGAGGACTTCTCTTCCTCGATCTTCGCAACGCGATCCATCGAGAGCGGATGCAGAGCGCCTGTCAGGTCCTGCAGTGCGAGATCGTAACTGGTGCGGCTGCGAATGAATCCGCGCATGGACTTTCCATCACGCAGGCGAACGGTCGAAAGCGCGTAGCCGGGTGCGATGCGGGCCGAGGGGTTCAACAGTGACTCACGAAGCTGATCGACAGTGCGTTCGCGCGCCGCGGCCGAGAGATCCGGACCAACCGGCGAACCAGCGCCCTGCGCCATGTGGCAGGTCGAGCACTTGCCTTTGCCGAAGAAGAATTCGCGACCAGCCGTACGGTCTCCCGGAACGTTGGTTTCCGCGGCCGCAGCGTTCAGCGAACGGACCATCGCAACCAGATCATCGAGCACGGCAGCGGGCAGGTCGAACCCCGGCATGCCAGCCGCGGGGATCCCCCGCACGATCACGTTCCGGATGCTGAGCGGCGTCCGCCGCCGCAAACTCGCGTTGCCTGCGAGCCCCGGCCCCTGTTGGGATCCGCGCGCATCATCGCCATGACAACCAGCGCAGAGTTTGTTGTAGGTCTGTTGACCGTCCTGCGATTGAGCGAACAGAGACGAAGCGGCGAGAAGCAGAACGAAGTAACGCATCAGCCGCTTCAGTCTACCACTGGCTACCTACTGTCCCGACGGACCAGCGTTCATCCGCGCCGGCGCATTCTTCACATGCTTGTCGAACCAGGTGACCATCTCCCACAGCGTATGCTCGACCGACTCTTTCGCGCCGTAACCGTGCGACTCAGCGGGCAGTACGACATAACGAACATGGCCGCCGTTGCCGCGGATTGCCTGATACATGCGTTCCGACTGGATCGGGAACGTCCCCTGGTTGTTGTCCGCCTCACCATGGATCAGCAGAATCGGCTCCTTGATCTTGTGCGCGTGCAGGAACGGCGACATCCGCAAGTACGTATCCGGCGCTTCCCACAACGTGCGGCGTTCGCTCTGGAATCCGAACGGCGTCAGCGTGCGGTTGTAGGCTCCGCTACGCGCGATGCCGGCGCGGAATAAATCCGAATGCGCAAGCAGGTTCGCCGTCATGAACCCGCCATAGCTGTGACCACCGACGCCGACACGTTCGGGATCCGTCACGCCCATCTCCGCGGCCTTATCAATCGCAGCCTTCGCCGATGACACGATCTGCTCGATGTAAGTGTCGTTCACCTTCTCGATCGAACCCACCACCGGCATCGATGCGTTGTCGAGAATCGCATAGCCCTGCAGCAGGAAGAACAGGTGTGAGGTCCCGGCGATGGTCGTGAACCGCTGCGTCGAGCCCACGATCTGTCCAGCCGTATCCGCATCGTTGAATTCCAGCGGATACGCCCACACCACAGTCGGCAGGCGCTTGCCCGGCTCGTAATCCGGAGGCAGGTACAGCGTGAACGACAGCGGCACGCCGTCGGGACGCTTGTACGTGACGAGTTGCTTCCTGATCTTGCGAAGCTGCGGCGTCGGATCCGCGTAGTTGGTCAGTGCGACCACCTTGCCGTTATCGTGCAGGATGTAATTCGGCGGCTCCGTTGGCGATTCGCGCCGCGTGATGAACCGCTTGCCTTCCGTATCGAGCACCGCCGCCACGTTCTCATACACGTTCTCCGCGGACTGGAACAAGCGCTCGGGCTTCTGCTGCTGGATATCGAAACGATCGAGGAACGGCCGCGAACCCTTGGGACCCGCGCCTTCGCCGTCCAGCAGAATCGCTCCACCAGACGACGCCACCACGCTCTGCCCGTTGGCCAGCGTCTTGCGAACCGGCTGTCCGGGATCGCGATAGCGGTCGCGCATGTCGCGGCTGAACACCACCTTCGGCGCCTCGGCGGGATTGTCGAGGTTCACGGCGAGAGTCCGCACCCAGCGCTTCTGTCGCTCGAGATCCGTCACCATCGCAAGCGCGGTCTGGTCCACGAACGTCATCCCCATGTACCGCTGCTCGACCTTGAACGCCTCGCGCGCTTCGCCCTGGAAAGGCGCCTTCCACATCAGGATCCGGTCGCGATGCGGGACCTTCTCTTTCGGGTTGCCGCCATCGAGCGCTTCGACCCACAACAGCGTGGCCGCTTCGTTGGGACGCCACTGCATGGCGCGAGGTCCAACCGGCACGCCGTCGACCGGCACGCGATCCTCGAGAGGCAGGCTCGCGACCTTGCGTTCCAGATTGCCGGTGGCGCGGTTCCAGACTTCGACTTCCTTGGGGAACGCGGTGTAGTAATGCAGGTACGTGTAAGGCCGGTGGATCGCGGTGGTCAACACATGCGCGCCATCCGGCGAAATCGACACGGCGGTGTACATCCCGGGGCGGCCGTATGCAGTCACCTTGCCAGTCACCGTATCGACCCACGCCAACTGCGACGTGCCGTAGTAATCGAACAGGTCCTCATCGTGCGAATCCTTCAATGCGTCCGGATTCGTCCAGATGCCGGCCGCGCGGCCTTCGCTTTCCTGGATCTTCGGTCCAAGTGGCGTTGCCGGACGTTGTGGAGCGGCGCCGCGATTCGCAGGGATCGTTTGTACGAGAAGCGTCTTGTTGTCGGAGGTCCACTGGATCGGGTTGCCGAGCACGGCGTTCAGGCGAACGCCGTCGATCCGGCGAGCCTTGCCCGTGGCCGTCACGCCAACCCACAGTTCGATCCCGTTCGCCACGGTATTCGTGAACGCGAAGTGATTGCCGTCGGGGCTCCAGCGCGGCATGCCCATACGGGCGTTCGCCGAACCAATCGTCACCGGGATCTTCACCTGATCGGACAGGCGCACCAGTTCCATCGATTCGACCTCGCGCGGCGAGTGCGGTCCGTTGGTGGCGGGGGAAATGCGGAGTCCCGCAAGCCGCAGCATCGGGGCGGCTACTTCGGATATCGGAGGATACCGTTCCACGCGGATCAGCATGGCGTGGGTCTTGGACGGATTGACGTCCAGTTGCGGCGTCGTGGCCGCATGCAATACGTCGAGAATTTCCTTGGACGGTTTCTGATAAACAGTGGCAGCGTCATCCGCTGCCGCGTGAAGCAGCAACGGCAGGGCAAGCAGAAGAGTGAATGCGGGAAAGCGACGCATGAGCAGGTGTCCTTTCCCGCAAGTGTACTTCGGTTTATTGGTTGAGGATCAGTTCCGACTGTGCGCCGAACTTGCGGTAATTGCGGAAGTCGATCACGTTCTTGCTACAGGTGTTCGAGGTCCGCAGGCAACTGAGCGCTTCCGAGTGCACGGGCACCAGATAACTGCCGCCGCCGATCTTCACGAAGTCGAAATCGATCGCCGTCTCGACGGTGTCGACCGGGAACGTCTCAGGGATCCGCCGCCCCTGCATCTCGACGCGCAGCACACGCGCGGTTTCAACGTCGATCCAAAGTGATCCGCGATAGGACGGGAAATACGTCTGCCCCGGCACGCCGATCTGCCAGTGTGAATTCTCCTGCTCGACGCTGAAGTCGTAATACTTCGCTTTGCGGTTGGCGATCGTCGCGTTGCCTCGCGGGCGGAAGTTCGCGTTGGTGGCAGGCGAGAAAATGTCCCGCAGAGTCGTGCCGAACTCGCCTCGGGACCACGCGCCCGTCTGTTCGATCTTGCCCTTGGCGGCCTTGCCGTTGAGCATGACGTTGGTGTAGCTTTCCTTGCCGTCCTGATAAACGAGGTCCGCGGTGAAGTTGTCCTGCGGCTGCCAGCGGTCGGCTTTGCCGTTGCCGACGAATCGCGTGGTCACCTGCTTGGCCATGTAGTTCGGCAGGACCTCGGTGAAATCGTTCACCGACTCACGTGCGCGAGCGAGTAACGGGTCCTCGGCTGTGTCCGGAATCACGGGACCCGAAGCCGCGGCGCGAGGAGCAGCCGCGGACGCCATCTCGCGAGTGTCCGCCGGACGTCCACCGGCAGTCACCGCAGGAGCGGGTGAATCATCGAGGTCCACGGACCGGGGCGTTTGCGCGGGACGGCCGCGCTTCACTTTGGGGACAGGCTCGAGATCCACGGCCTTGTCGACCACCAGCGTTCCCTTCTCGCGAACCTCTTCCGGTTCCGGCTGTTTCGCAGGCACAGGCGCGGGCCCGGGCGCAGCCTTGGCTTCTTCGGTCTCTGCCTTCCGCCCTCCACGCGACAACCTCGGCGGACCATCGCCGTCGCGCGCCTCGCCGCCCGCCGACGGTTTGGGACCATCGTCTTCGAACCGCACCGTCTCCGGCAGCGGCCGGCGCGCAGCCAGGCGTTCCTGCTCGGTCCCTTCTTTCTCCCAGTTGATCCGCACGGCGATGAATCGATTCTCGTCGTCCGTGGCTGCTTCCACAATCAGGTGATCGCCGGGCACGAATTCGCTCGATTTCGCTTCTTCATTGTTCTTCAGAAGCTTCGTCTCGTCGTTGCGAACAATCTGCAGGATCCGCTTATCGTCGGCTTCGAGATACAGCATCTTGGCGTCCAACCGCCGCAGCGTGCCGCGCAGGTCGGTGAGATTCTCCAGTTGCTCTTTCGAAGCCTTTTCCTTATCCTTTTTCTTCTTGCCGGGGAACCGCGGCAAGCCTGTGCCGGTGCCGCCACCTCCCGGATACCGGGTCCCGCCCGGATATCGGGTGCCCCCGGGATACCCGCCGCCCGGATAGCCACCCGGGTAACCGCCTGGAAACTGCGCGAACATCAGGCCGGCACAGCCGATCAGGGGGAGCAGGACGCGAGAGAAGGACAGCATAACCTTCACAATACGACGCCGCACACTGGATTGCCGGGTACAGTTAGGCATGTAAAATGACCGGATGGCCAGCAAGGTATACGACGTTGTGGTGGTGGGATCCGGCGCCGGAGGCGGCACGCTCGCCGCGCATCTCGCGCGCGCCGGAGCAGACGTTGCCCTCGTCGAAGGCGGACCCCGCGTCAACACCCGCACGGACTTCAACACGCACGGCATGCCGTACGAATTCCCGAACCGGCAGATCCCCACGATGAAGCCCGGCAAGCAGGGATTCGACAGCGAACGCACCCGCGGCGTCGGCGGCAAGACGATGCTGTGGAACGCCGTCGCCTGGCGCTACAGCGAGCGCGACTTCCGCGGCAAAGACTACGACGACGGCGCCGGGGAAAACTTCCCGTTCCACTACGCGGACCTCGCGCCTTACTACGACAGAATCGAACGCGAAGTCGGCGTCTGCGGCAACCTCGACGGCCTCGAGGACCTTCCCGACGGCATCTTTCTGCCGCCCGTGCCGATGAAGTGCAGCGACCGCATCGTGCAGCGCGGCGCGGCGAAACTCGGCGTCAAGGTGATCCACGTCCGCAAGTCCACGCTCAGCGTCTCGCGGCCCGGGCGTCCCAAGTGCCACTTCTGCGGCAACTGCATGGCCGGCTGCGATGTCGTCGCCAAATACAACTCGGCGGATGTCCACATCAATCCCGCCGCACGCGCCACCGGAAAGCTGGACGTGATCCACGACGCGATCGCCTACGAGGTCATGATCTCGGACGAGAATCGCGCGACCGGCGTCCGCTACCTGCATCGCGAAACCAAGGCGCAGAACGAGGTCCGCGGCAAGAGCGTGGTGGTTGCCTGCGCGTGCGTGCAGTCTGTCGCGCTACTACTGATGTCGAAGTCCCGCCGCTATCCTACGGGACTCGCGAACTCGAGCGGCCACCTCGGCCAGGACTTCATCCCACACTTCACCGGCGGCGTCGAGTGTTTCCTGCACGAACTGATGGGCAAGCCGACGAGCAACGACGAGGGATTCCTCGATCACGCCTACGTGCCGTCGTTCAAACATACCGACAAGAAGCGCGGCTACGCCCGCAGCTTCGGCATGCAGTTCAACTATCAGAACCGCCGCAGCGTCGGCTGGACCCGCTCCATTCCCGGCTTCGGCAAGGCCTACAAAGCCGCCATCAAAGAGCGCTATCCCGCGCACCTCGTGTTCTCGCCGTATGGTGAAATGCTGCCGAGCAAGCAGAGCTACATCGATCTCGACCCGGAATTGAAAGACCAGTGGGGACTCCCCGCCGCGCGCCGCCAGATCACCTATCTCGACAACGACTGGAAGGTCTTCAACGAGATGACGAAGTGGAGCGTCGACATTCTCAAAAGCGCCGGCGCGGAGATCCACAACGTCTGGAAGGCGCCGGTCCGCAACCACGAACTCGGCGGCGCACGCATGGGCGATGATCCGCGAACATCCGTGACCAACAGGTGGGGACAAACGCACGATGTCCCGAATCTGTTCCTCGCCGACGGCAGCGTCTTTCCCTCGGCATCGGAAAAGAACCCGACACACACCATCATGGCGCTCGCCGCACGCACCGCCGATCACATCGCCGAACGCCTCCGTAAAGGGGAACTGTAAATGTCCAAGCGCAAACCCGAAGAACCCCGCCGCGATGCGCTGAAGATCATCGGCGCCATCGGATCCACCTGCATCTTTCCGTTCCAGGCCGATGAACTCTACGGCCAGCACGAGCACGCCGCACACGACGAGAAGCCGGCAGCCGTGACGCCTGCAAAACCGCTCTTCTTCAAACCCGCGGAACTCGCCATTCTCGCGGCCTTTGCCGACGTGATCATCCCGGCTACAGACACGCCATCGGCGTCGCAGGCGGGTGTTCCGGCCTACATTGACTATGTCGCATCCAAGAACGCCAAACTCGGCGCGACGGTGCGCGAAGGACTCAGCCTGCTCGCACAGAAGAAGTTCGCCAAGCTGAAGCCGGCCGCGCAGGAAAAGCTCGCCGCCGAATGGTGCGACGCCGCCGAGAAAGCGAAGTCAAAGGGTCCTCGCGAGGCCTTCTGGGTCGCCGTCAAAAACCTCACCGCCGACGGCTACTACACGTCCAAACCCGGCATGCGCGACGAACTCGGTTACAAGGGCAATCAGGTGCTCGAAGCCTTTCCCAGCTGCGACGCCGTCGCGGAGCATTGATAGAATTCAAGTTCGAGTTCTATGTCTACAACTGTCGTCACTTTTGGTGAGATCATGATCCGCCTGGCGCCGCCGGGCTTTGAACGTTTCCTGCAGTCGCCGCAGTTCGTGGCGACCTTCGGCGGAGGCGAAGCGAACGTCGCCGTCGCGCTCGCAGGCTTCGGAAACCCGGCGCGGTACGTGACCGTGCTGCCTCCGGCCAATCCGATCGTCGACGCCTTCATCGGCGAACTCCGCCGCTTCGGCGTGGATCCCAGCCCCATCGTCCGCCAGAAGGGACGCTTCGGCATCTACTTCGTCGAACCCGGCGCGAATCAGCGGCCGTCGAAAGTCGTTTACGACCGCGAACATTCCGCCATCGCGCTCGCCAAACCCGGCGACATCGACTGGGGAAAGACTTTCGAAGGCGCAGGCTGGTTCCACATTACCGGCATCACGCCCGCCCTCTCGCAATCGGCCGCGGACCTCGCCATCGAAAGCGTCAAAAAGGCGCGCGAAGCCGGCTTGAAAGTCTCCTGCGATCTCAACTATCGCAAGAATCTGTGGAAGTACGGCAAGAAGGCCAGCGAAGTGATGTCGGAACTCTTCCAGTACGTCCACGTCGGCATCGCCAACGAAGAAGACTGCCAGATGGCCCTCGGCATTCAGGCCGAATCCGACGTGCATTCCGGCAAGCTCGATCGCGAGCAGTACCGCAAGCTCACCGACACCGTGCTGGCGAAGTATCCGAACCTCGAAGTGATCGCCATCACGCTGCGGGAATCGATCAGCGCGTCACACAACGGCTGGTCCGCGTGCCTCAATGACCGCAAGGACTTCCTGCTGTCGAAGCACTACGACATCACGCACATCGTCGATCGCGTGGGCGGAGGCGATTGCTTCGCCGGCGGCCTGATCTATGGATTGCTGAATCGTCCGACGCATCAGGACGCGCTCGAGTTCGCCGTCGCGGCGTCGTGCCTCAAGCACTCGATCCCCGGGGACTTCAACCGTTTCACCACGGACGAGGTCGACGGACTGATCAAGGGCGGCGGTTCGGGCCGCGTGCAGCGTTAAGACTTAAGTGTGGTTGCCGCGGCGGATATGCGCCGTGATGTAGGTCATGCGCGGATCGTCATACCGCATGCCGCCGCGGAACCAGTCTTCCACCAGCGTGGCTTTCTGATTCGGATCCAAAGTCGCCCACGGCGCGCCGACCTGATATTCAGCCCGGCCCGGTTTTTGGGCCACCGAAACAAATGCCGGCCCCTGCCACACCCGGGTCAGTTCCCGCACAAAGGCGCCTTTGACGTTCGGTGCAATGCAGTTTTCGAATCCTTCGCCGCCCATATTCAAGGCATACATGTACCGGGGCAGTGGAACGACGAAGGGCAACGGTTCTTTGGTTGGACCGCTGACGGCAGTGAATGGCTCATTGCCGGCCCCTAGAATATCCGTTACGAGAATGTCGTCGAGCGGAAGAGTCTTGCCGAAAATCCTTTTTGCAAAGACGCGCTCGTCTTGCCGCAGAAACCTGGCGCGCATGGTGGAAAAACTCCTTACATGGACTGTCGCGTAAAAACTGGTACTCGAGGGTCACAAGTTTGGGAGATTTTACATTCCGCAACGTTTCCGCATGGCGGCGCGTCCAATCGCATAGCGGCCGGGACAGGTGTGTCCGCCGCCGATGTTATCCTGTGATGTATAAAGGGGGAAACTCCCACCAATGAACCGGCGTTTCCAATATGCGGTGGCCAGCACGTCCACCTGTCTCGTTGCTCTGCTCCTGTTTGGCGCGGTCAAAGGCCGTAGCGCCTCGAATGACCAGCCGTACCGTCATCTTGCCGTCTTCTCGGAAGTTCTCTCGAAGATCAAGAGTGATTACGTCGAAGAGCCGGATCTGAAGGGCGTCACCGCCGGAGCCCTCAACGGCCTGCTCGAAGCCGTCGATCCGTTCGGCAGCTACCTGAGCGCCGATCAGTTCAAGCAGTACCAGAAGAACAAAGATTCCCTCAAAGGCGATGCTGGATTGATCCTCGCCCGCCGCGCCGGCTACGTCTCGATCGTATCCGTGATGCCCGGCAGTTCCGCGGCGAAGAACAATCTCTCGACCGGCGACGTGATCGAAGCCATCAACGGCGTCGCAACGCGCGACATGCCGCTCGCTTACGCGCAGATGTTGCTCCGCGGCGAACCCGGCTCGACGATCGAAATCACCGTGCTGCGCCTGCGCAACCCCGAACCGGCCAAGGTTTCCCTCACGCGCGTGGCCGCCAAGTATCCCGAAGTCGCCCTGAAGAGCCTGGACAAAGGCATCGCGCAGATTCAAACCTATTCCGTGGATTCGGCCCATGTCGATCAGATCGCCGCGAAAGTCCGCGAGGCCGAAAAGAGCGGCGCGAAAAAGATCATCCTCGACCTGCGCAATTGCGCCAATGGCGAAGCCGCGGACGGCATCCGCCTCGCGAACCTGTTCATCGACAGCGGCACGATCGGCTCGCTGCGCGGCCAGAAGATGGCCAAGCAGGACTTCGCCGCCGACGCGAAACTGCGCGTGACCAAGCTTCCGATGGCGGTCATCACCAACCGTGGAACCGCAGGCGCCGCTGAAATCGCCGCCTCTGCGCTCGCCGACGCGAAGCGCGCAGAAACCGTTGGAGAGCGCACCTACGGTTATGCCGGCGTGCAGAAGACCGTGACGCTCGATGATGGCAGCGCGTTGATCCTGACCGTCGCGAAGTATTACGCCGCCTCCGGCAAGGCCATCTCCGAGACCGGAGTGGTTCCAACCTACGGCGTCATCGACAATAGCGACATCAGCGATGACGATGACGACGACGCGGCGGCTCCGCAGCAACAGCCGGCCAAGCAGCAGCAGCAGCCTCAGGAAGATGCGCCGCTGAAGAAGGCCATTGAAGTTCTCTCGAAGTAATTCACTCTAGAACACACCAACATGCCCCTATACGAATACCAATGCTCCAAGTGCGGCTCCGTATTTGAGGTGATACAGAAGTTCTCGGACGAGCCGCTGACCAAACACGATGGTTGCGGAGGCGACGTGGAACGACTGCTCTCCGCCCCTGCCCTGCAGTTCAAAGGCAGCGGCTGGTATATCACGGACTACGCCAAGAGCGGATCCGCCGGAACGTCCAAGAGCAGCAGCAGCAAGGACGGCAGCAGTTCGTCCGCATCCTCTTCGCCGTCCGATTCCTCCTCGAGCAGTTCCTCTTCCTCTACGACGACTCCCACGTCGTCGAAGTAGTAAACTCAGAAGGGGCAACCTGCATCCCGTGATGCGGATTGCCCCCTCCAATCCTCTTGTTGGGACAACCATGAACAGAAGATCCTTCCTCAGATCCACGGCCGTCTCCGTCAGCATGGCCGGTTCGGCTCTCGCCGCAGCAAAGGGCGCGAAGCCTTCGGGCCGCATCCTGGGCGCCAATGATCGCATCAATGTCGCGGTAATCGGAACCGGTGGCCGCGGCGGCTACGTTTCCCGCACCTTCGCCAAAATCGGCAAGGAAAACAACAAGTGCCAGCTGGTCGGCGTTTGCGACGTGTACCAGAAGCGCGTCACCAAGGCCAAAGAATTCTACGCCAAAGAGTTCAACGCGGTGGAAGGCTACCTCGACTATCGCGAAGTGTTGAACCGCGGCGATGTCGACGCCGTGATCGTGGCCACGCCCGATCACTGGCACGCTCCGATCGCGCTGCAGGCCATGGACAAGGGCAAGGACGTCTACCTCGAAAAGCCCATGTGCCACACGGTCGAAGAGACCCGGCAGTTGATCGAGACCGTCAAGGAAACCAAGCGCATCGTGCAGGTTGGTTCGCAGACCACCTCGGGCGACCAGTGGCACAAGGCGAAGAAGGCTATCGCCGACGGCATGATCGGCAAGCACATCATGAGCCAGGGTTCCTATCACCGGAACTCGATCGAGGGCGAATGGAACTGGCCCATCGACAAGGAAGCGGGTCCCGACAAAAAGGGCGACGACTTCGTCGATTGGAAGATGTGGCTCGGCAACGCCACCAAGCGCAACTGGGATCCGGACCGTTTCTTCCGCTTCCGCAAGTACTGGGATTACTCCGGCGGCATCGCCACCGACCTGTTCTTCCACGTCGCCGCGCCGATGAACATCTGCTGGGGTACGCCGCAGTTCCCGCACAAGGTGATGGCGGGCGGCGGCATCTACGCGTTCAATGATCGCGAAGTGCCCGATACGTTCCACCTGATCGCTGAATACGGCGGCGGCTACTCGATGGTGCTCAGCTCGTCGATGGCGAACTCGCAGCACATCCCCGGATTGATCCGCGGCAAAGACGCCTCGCTCATCATGGTCGAGCACGGCCGCTTCGAAGGCTACGCTCCGTACATCACGATCAAACCGGAAAAGGCCGCCTCGAAGGAGTACACCGAGAAGTTCGGCAAAGAAGAGATCAAGATCGCGGTCGACAACAAGGACACGATGGACACCCACGTGAACAACTTCCTCGACTGCATCCGGTCGCGCCAGAAGCCGACCCTCGACGTGGAAACTGCTGCCCGCGCTCAGGTGCTCATCACCATGGCCGTGCACAGCTACCGCCGCGGCGAGGTCCTGTACTTCGACGAGAAGAAGTTCAAGATCGTCGACAAGGCTCCCAAGGCGTAGTCGCCTCCATCTGATTCGGCAACAAGCGCCGGGTTCCCCGCGACGGGGGATCCGGCGCTTTTGCTTGGGCCCCAGGGCTCAATATATTTTTCTGTGAACTAATGCTGGCATTGTAAAACTATTGTCAATATTGACTAAAACATCGACATCTTTCCTTCACGATTGATACAGTGAAGAATTCCATGTCACAATCTCAACATTCCACCGCCGCCCGTATCGCGCCGGCCGAGGGCAAACTCGGCATCCTGATCCCCGGTATCGGCGCGGTCTCCACTACATTCATGGCCGGCGTCGAAGCCATCAAAAAGGGACTCGCCCAGCCGGTCGGATCCCTCACCCAACTCGGCACGATCCGTACCGGCGCCGGAGCCTCGTCGAAGATCCGCGACTTCGTCCCCCTCGCCGGACTCGATCAACTCGTCTTCGGCGGCTGGGACATCTTCGAAGACACCGCCTATGAAGCCGCCGTCCACGCCCGCGTCCTCGATCCGCACCACCTCGAAGCGGTCCGCGAACCGCTCTCCGCCATCCACCCGATGAAGGCCGTTTTCAACAAAGAGTACGTCAAGCGCATCGACGGCCCCAACGTGAAAGCCAGCGGATCCAAGATGGACAAGGCGCACGCCCTCATGGACGATATCCGCCAGTTCCAGGCCGCCAACGGCGTTTCCCGTTGCGTGATGATCTGGTGCGGATCCACGGAAGTCTTCCATAAGCCCGCCGCCGTCCACCAGACGCTCGACGCCTTCGAAGCCGGACTCCGCAGCAACGATCCGGAAATCGCACCCTCACAGATCTACGCCTACGCCGCACTGCAACTGGGGATCCCCTTCGCCAACGGCGCGCCGAACCTCACCACCGACACGCCCGCGCTCCTCGAACTCGCGGACCGCAACAATGTCGCCATCTGCGGCAAGGACTTCAAGACCGGCCAGACCTTCATGAAGACCCTGCTCGCGCCCGGCCTCAAAGCCCGCATGCTCGGCATGAGCGGCTGGTTCTCCACGAACATTCTGGGCAACCGCGACGGCGAGGTCCTCGAAGACCCCGGCTCGTTCAAGACCAAGGAAGAGACCAAGCTCAGCGTCCTCGACCAGATCCTGCAGCCCGAACTGCACCCGGCCCTGTACAAGGACCTCTACCATGCCGTCCGCATCAACTATTACCCGCCCCGCGGCGACGCCAAGGAAGGCTGGGACAACATCGACATCTTCGGCTGGATGAACTATCCGATGCAGATCAAGATCGACTTCCTCTGCCGGGACTCGATCCTCGCCGCACCGCTGGTGCTCGACCTCGTCCTCTTCCTCGATCTCGCCCAACGCTCCGGCAGGAAGGGCATCCAGGACTGGCTCAGCTTCTATTTCAAGGCGCCGATGACCAATCCCGGGCTCTCTCCCGATCACGATCTGTTCGTCCAGTTGATGAAACTCAAGAACACGCTCCGGCAGATGCAGGGCGAACCGGTCAGCGCCGGGTATTACGACTAACTAGCCACCGGGCCAATGCGATCATCATCATAGAGACATGAGATCGCTCGTCATCGGCGGAACCCTCTTTATCGGACGCGCCCTCGTCCGCAAACTCCTGGCCAAAGGGCACGAGGTCGCGGTGCTCCACCGCAGGGAGTCCCACGACCTTGGCCCGGACGTCGAAGGATTGCGCGGCGATCGCAACGATGCGGCATCCGTGGCCGCCGCTGTTGCCGGACGGCGCTTCGACTACGTCTTCGACAACGTGTTCGACTGGGAGCGGGGCACCACGGGCGAACAGGTCGAAGCAACGGCCAGGATCTTCGCGGGGACCAGCCTCGAGCGCTACGTTTTCGTCTCTTCGGTCGCGGCCTATGGAGTCCGCGACGAAGCGACTGTCACGCCGCTCACCGAGGACTCGCCCCTGGCCCCGGACGACCACCCGGACGCCTACGCCCGCTGGAAGGCCCAGAGCGAACGTGCGCTACTGCGCATGCACGCACAGGATGG
>CAZVKC010000120.1:0-14292 GCA_964627455.1 uncultured Solibacteraceae bacterium
CATGGAGCAGGTCCGCGCCCTGGACCTCAAAGACGAAATCGCGCGCAAGTTCCTCGGCGGGAACGCCGTCTCGGTGTTTCGACTGAACTGTTCCTAGGTGTATATTCCCCATCCCGGGATGGCAGATCTGTAGCCTCAATTCCGCTTGGAGTCTCAAAGCACGGTGTTTGGTTCATTCACTCACAGCCAACTCGTGGAGGAGACTACAAGATGGAAACCAACCTCAAACCCTGGCTCCAAACGGCCCGGTGGATGCTGCTGCAATGCATAGTCGCCCTGGCAGGAACGGCAGGAATGCCCCTGATGGCTCAGAATGGCACGCTTCTGTCGGATGCCTATGTTTCGACCGCGACACCGGCGTCCAACTTCGGAGGCTTGCCGAACTTGAATGTGGGGGGAGGCGCCAGATCGCTGATCGTCTTTGATCCGGCTGCCGCGATCCCTCCCGCCGCACTCAGCGTTTCGAAAGCGACTCTTCGGATCTATGTGAACCGTATCGGTACAGCCGGTTCGATCGACATCGCTCCCCTCAACGGGAGTTGGACCGAAAACACGGTTAACGCCAACAACACCCCTGCCTCAGGCCCCGTGATCGCGACGTTGGCAGTTCCTGCGGTTGGTTACTACACCGTCGATGTGACGGCCCTGGTCAATACGTGGCTGGTCACGCCCGGGTCGAACTTCGGCATCTCGATCTCCGCCTCCAGTTCGGCGCCGGCCACGGTTGTTTCCATCGACAGTAAGGAAAACACGCTCACCGGTCATTCTGCTGAACTGAGCCTGGCGCTAGCGTCTGCCGCAGGAGTTCCTGGTCCCACAGGTCCGCAAGGTCCTACAGGTCAGCAAGGCCCCGCAGGTCCGCAAGGTCCCGTCGGCCCGATAGGACCCACTGGACCCGCGGGAGCGGTTGGACCCACGGGGCCGGCTGGACCCACCGGACTCCAAGGCGCCACCGGACCCGCAGGCCCATCCGGTTTGCAGGGACCCGTCGGTCCGATCGGACCAGGAGGTACCCAAGGTCCATCCGGCCCGGCCGGACCTGCTGGCCCCGCCGGAGCCCCGGGCGACGCTCGCGTCTGGGGTGACGGATCCGCCGGCGCGCTCGTGATCTCGGCTCCGACCGATTGGGTAACCAACCCTGCGCCCGCAAACTTGCAGTTTACGGACGTGACCATCTCCAGCACCCTCACGATCCCCGGAGGCATGATCCTCCGGGCCACCGGCAGTTTCACGATCACCCAATCGGGCTCCATTATCGTTGCGGCGGGCGCTGCGAGTCCAATCGCTTACAAAGGTATCGCCTCCACGATTGCGTCCTTCAACCACGGAGGGAAGGCCATCCCGGCATCTGCGGTATACTCCCTGCTCCGTCCGCCGGCCGACGCCGGTGGTTCCGGCGCCGGACTTCCCAACCTCGACGGACAATTCATGCTAAGCAATGGCGGGGCGGGCGGCGGTTCTCTGGTGATTCGTGCCGCCGGTAACTTTACCAGCGACGGCACGATCTTCGCCCGGGGCGGCGACGCAACCTCAGGCGGCGGAGGTGGTGGCGGTGGCGGTGTCATCGTCCTCGCCTACAAAGGAACCTTCAGTGGTAAGGCGCTGCTCAAAGCACAAGGCGGCAACGGAACCTCCGGTCAGCAGATCAACGCCAATAACCAGCAAATCTTCTATGCCGGCGGAGGTGGTGGAGGCGGCGCCGTCATCGTCCTCGGACCCAATGCAAACGTCGCGGCTTCTGCGGCCTCAGTCGTGGGTGGGACCGCGGGTGCGTCCTTCAGTCCGATCTTCACCGGCATCGGAGGCGGTGGTTCCGGAGGCGCAGGGGGGCTGCCCATTGCCTTTAGCGCAGGAACCGGACCCGGCGCCACCGGCCTCGTGGTCACGATCCAGCTTGCGGATCCCGCGCCTTTGTTCCTCTAACTGGCGGGCATGAAGAAAAGAATGACTCGCATGACGAAACGGCACAACCTTCGTTCGCAGACAGGCAGCGCGGTCCTCATGGCAGTTGGCGCGGCATTGCTTCTCGCCGCTCCGGCCGCCCGCGCCGACGTGGTGTTGGGGATCTTCACCACCGATGATCAGATGCGCATCATCCCTTTCACGATGTCGTCGAATAGCCTCGCGACCTTCGCCACAACCTCGTTCGCGGACGGTTCCAATGGATTCGCCCCAGTGCTGTCCTTGTTCGATGCGTCGGGAACCCAACCGCTTCTCGCGTTCGATCACAATGGCGGACCCGGCCCCGGCTGCGGGGCACGGGCTACGGATGCGGCCACGGGCTACTGCTGGGATGCCTACATCAGCATCGTCCTCGGACCCGGCGCCTATGTTCTCACCTTGACCGAAGACGACAACTATCCTTTGGGTCCCGGGTTTGCCGATGGTTTTCAGCGGCAAGGCCAGGGAGACTTCTCCGGGCCGAACTTTACCGGCGGGGCTGGCCGGTTCTATCTCGTGACCGGGCAGCAGCGCACGGGCCAATACAGCGTAATGGTCACAGGAACCGATCCGCTCGCAACGCCTGAACCGGATTCCATCGTTATGGCCGGCCTCGGCGTCGGCTTGCTCCTGCTCGCAGGCAGACGAAGCCGGCGTCGTCCGATCCGGCCTTTGCCGGCTCGTTAGCCGGGAGTCTGCTGCAGGAGTTCCAGGAACGCCTGCGCCGCCGGATGAAAATGCTTCTTCTTCCGGTGGATGATGCCCAGGGGCCGGTACAGTCCCGGAGCTTCGATGGGGATCGCGACCAGTCGCCCGGTCGCGACCTCGCGCCGTAGCACGCGTCCCGGCAGGATCGACACCGCATTCCGCGTCTCGGCTACCGCTTCTTTCAAGGACTGCAGGTTGTCGAAGTGCAGCGTGACGCGAACATCGACGTCGTGGTCCCGCAGATACCGGTCGATCTCCTGCCGGATGGGCAGGTCCTCGTCGAAGCCGATGAACTCGCGCCCGTCCAGGTCCGACGCCGTCAGCGACCGCCGTGCCGCCAACTCGTGATCCGGCGCAGCGGCCACCACCATCTCTTCGTGCCGCCAGTCAATCACGCGGACTTCACGCGTCTGCTCCGGATAACTGATCAACCCGATATCTGCGCGGTCCGACACCACCGCGTCGTACACCTTCTCCGGCCGCAGGTATTCGACTGCCAGCTTCGCCCCCGGTTGCCGGTTGGAGAACTCACGTTCCAACTCGGACATCTCGGATACGCCGACCGAATAGATCGACGCCACTCGCACCGTGCCTTCCACCTGATCGCGCAACTGGTCGAGGTCCGCCTGGAACTCGTCCCGCCGCCGCAGGATGTCCCGGCACATGTCCAGGTACAGCCGGCCGTGAGCGGTTACGGTGAGCGGACGGGTCGAAGAGTCCAGCAGCTTGGCGCCCAACGCGAGTTCAAGGGATTTTAACATTTGGCTCGCTGCGGACTGGCTTACACTGTTCAGCTCGGCTCCCTTAGAGACGCTCCGAGTCGTCGCTATGTCTTTGAAAAGCTTGATCTGACTGAAGCTGGAGTCCCAGGGCACGAAGGCTAGAATATCATTAGGGTCTCTAATAGTCAAGGGTTGTATTTTTCGTTTGCATAATATTTCGATGCTGTGTTATTCTTCTGAAAACCCTCTAGGGCGCAGTGTCTGCGCCTGTCAGGATCACAAGCACCATGAACCCTGCTCATCTTCACGGGCTTCCTGAGCCCCAAGGTCTCTACCATCCTCAGAACGAGCACGACGCCTGCGGTATCGGCTTCGTGGTCAATATCAAGAATGAGCCGTCGCATGACATCATCACCAAGGGCATTCAGATCCTGGTGAACCTGACCCATCGCGGCGCCTGCGGCTGCGATCCGGAGACCGGTGACGGAGCGGGCATCCTCATTCAGATCCCTCACAAGTTCTTTGCCAAGGAATGCGAGGCTCTCGGGTTCACGCTTCCGGACCCCGGCGAATATGGCGTGGGCATGATGTTCCTGCCCGTCGAACGCCAGCAGCGTCTCATGTGCGAAGGCATCATCGAGCGCCTCGCCCGCGAACAGGGACTCACCCCGCTCGGCTGGCGCGACACCCCGGCGCAAGGCAACACCATCGGCCGCGAAGCACGCGCCACCCAGCCTTACATCGAGCAGGTCTTCATCCGCAAAGGTCCGGACATGAGCGCCGAGGAATTCGAGCGCCGGCTCTACATCGTCCGTAAGATGGCCGAAGTCGAAGTCGCCGACTCTGACCTCAAAGAGAAGGGCTTTTTCTACATCCCTTCGTTCTCGTCGCGGATCATCGTATATAAAGGACTGCTGCTCTCCCAGCAGATTTCCGAGTTCTATCGCGAATTGAAGGATCCGGATGTGATGAGTTCGCTGTGCCTCGTGCACCAGCGCTTCTCCACCAACACCTTCCCCAGCTGGAACCTCGCCCACCCGTACCGCTACATCTGCCACAACGGCGAAATCAACACCGTCAAGGGCAACGTCAACTGGATGTACGCCCGCCAGTCGGTGCTCGCTTCCGATTACTTCGGGGACAACCTCAAGAAGATGTTCCCGATCATCCAGCCCGGTGGTTCGGATTCGGCCTGCCTCGACAACGCCGTCGAACTGCTGACGCTGTCCGGCCGCGAACTGCCGCATGTGATGGCGATGCTCATCCCCGAAGCGTGGGACGCGGACTCGACCATGGCCGCGGAAAAGCGCGCGTTCTACGAATACCACGCGTCGCTGATGGAGCCGTGGGACGGTCCCGCCGCGGTGGCCTTTACCGACGGCCGCTGGATCGGAGCCACGCTCGACCGCAACGGCCTTCGCCCGGCCCGCTACATCATCACCAACGACGACCTCGTGATCATGGCGTCCGAAACCGGCGTGCTGCCTGTCAAGCCTGAGGACATCAAGGCCAAGGGCCGCCTGCAGCCCGGCAGGATGTTCCTGGTCGACCTCAAGGAAAAGCGCATCGTTCCGGACGAAGAGATCAAGGCGAAACTTTCCGGCCGCCAGCCGTATGGCGAGTGGATCCAGAAGCACCAGATCCTGCTCGACCATCTGCCCGAACCGTCGCGCGTCCTCGAGACCGACCACGACACGCTGATCACGCGCCAGCGCGCCTTCGGCTACACCGAAGAAGAGATCAGGATGATCATGATGCCGATGGCCGCCTCGGGCGAAGAAGCCATCGGATCGATGGGCACCGACACGCCGCTTGCCTGCTTGTCCGACAAGCCGCAGCCGCTGTTCAACTACTTCAAACAGCTCTTCGCGCAGGTCACGAATCCGCCGATCGATCCGATCCGCGAGGAACTCGTGATGTCGCTCACCAGCTACATCGGCAACGAGCGCAACATCCTCGCCGAGACGCCCGAGCACTGCCACACGCTCAAGCTGCCGCACCCGATCCTCACCAATCGCGATCTTGAAAAGCTGCGCCGCCTGAGCCAGGGCGACTTCCTCGCCACCACGCTGCCTATGCTCTTCATGGTCGAAGAAGGCGAGAAGGGCTTGAAGCGCGCTCTCGACAGCCTCTGCCGCCGCGCGTCGCTCTCGATCAAGAGCGGCTACTCGCTGATCATCCTCTCGGACCGCGGTATCGACGAAGAGTCCGCGCCGATCCCCAGCCTGCTCGCGCTCACGGCGGTGCACAACCACCTGGTCCGCGAAGGCACCCGCACGCAGGTCGCGCTCGTCATCGAATCCGGTGAACCGCGCGAAGTCATGCACTACTGCCTGCTCATCGGCTACGGTGCTTCGGCCGTCAATCCGTACCTCGCCATCGAGACCCTCGAGGATCTCGCCAAGCGCGGCGGAACCGACTTCCCGACCGCACTCAAGAACTACAAGAAAGCCGTCAACAAGGGCCTGCTGAAAGTCTTCTCGAAGATGGGCATCTCGACGCTGCAGAGCTACCGCGGCGCCCAGGTGTTCGAAGCCATCGGACTCAACAACGATCTGGTCGAGAAGTACTTCACCGGCACCGCGTCGCGCATCGAAGGCGTCGGTCTCGACGTCCTCGCTCGCGAAGCCCAGATGAAGCACGCCCACGCCTTCCAGAAGGTTTCGGAAAACGACACCGAACTCGACGTCGGCGGCCAGTACGCGTATCGCGTACGCGGCGAATATCACCTGTTCAATCCGCTCACGGTCAGCAAACTGCAGCACGCCGTCACGCAGGGCAAGTTCGACACGTTCCAGGAGTACACGAAGCTCGTCGACGACCAGTCGAAGACGCTCTGCACTCTGCGCGGCCTGATGGACTTCCGCTTCGCCTCGAAGCCGATTCCGATCGAAGAGGTCGAACCGGCCAGCGAGATCGTCAAGCGCTTCGCTACCGGCGCGATGTCCTTCGGCTCGATTTCGAAGGAAGCGCACGAAACGCTCGCCATCGCGATGAATCGCATCGGTGGACGCTCGAATACCGGTGAAGGCGGCGAAGACGCCGAGCGCTTCAAGGTGCTTCCCAACGGGGATTCGAAGCGCAGCTCGATCAAGCAGGTCGCTTCGGGACGCTTTGGCGTCACCACCGAATACCTCGTCAACGCGGACGAACTGCAGATCAAGATCGCCCAGGGCGCCAAGCCCGGCGAAGGCGGACAGCTTCCCGGCCACAAGGTGGACGAGAACATCGCCCGCGTGCGCCACTCGACCCCGGGCGTCGGCCTGATCTCGCCGCCGCCGCACCATGACATCTACTCGATCGAAGATCTGGCGCAGTTGATCTACGATCTCAAGAACGCCAATCCGCAGGCCCGCATCTCCGTGAAGCTGGTGGCGGAAGTCGGCGTCGGCACCGTCGCCGCGGGCGTCGCCAAGGCGCATGCAGACGTCGTGCTGATCTCCGGCTACGACGGCGGCACCGGCGCTTCGCCGCTCACTTCGCTGAAACATGCCGGCATCCCGTGGGAACTCGGCCTGGCCGAAACCCAGCAGGTGCTCGTGCTCAATGACCTCCGTTCGCGCATCCGCGTGCAGACGGACGGCAAGCTGCAGACCGGCCGCGACGTTGTCATCGCCGCGCTTCTCGGCGCCGAAGAGTTCGGATTCTCGACCGCGCCACTCGTCACCATGGGCTGCATCATGATGCGCAAGTGCCATCTGAACACCTGCCCGGTCGGCATCGCGACGCAGGATCCGGACCTGCGCAAGAAGTTCACCGGCACGCCCGAGAACGTCATCAACTTCTTCTTCTACATCGCCGAGGAAGTCCGCCAGCTGATGGCGAAGCTCGGCTTCCGCAAGATGGACGAGATGATCGGCCGCGTCGACCGCATCGAGATGCGCAAGGCTGTGGAGCACTGGAAAGCCCGCGGTCTCGACTTCTCCTCGATCCTGCATGTCCCTGCCGTGCCCAGCCGCGTCGGACGCCGCTGCCTGATTGCCCAGGATCACGGCCTCGAACAGGCGCTCGACTACAAGCTCATCGACCACGCGCGTGATGCGATCGACCTCGGCACGCCGGTCGACTTCAAACTGCCGATCAAGAACGTACACCGCACGGTCGGCGCGATGCTGTCGGGCGAGATCGCCCGCAAATATGGATCCGAAGGGCTGCCGCACGACACCGTGAAGTTCCACTTCAACGGATCCGCAGGCCAGAGCTTCGGCGCGTTCCTCGCCAGGGGCGTCACACTGACGCTCGAAGGCGACGCCAACGACTACGTTGGCAAGGGCATGTCGGGCGGCAAGATCATCGTCTATCCGCCGAAGCAGTCGACGTTCCTGCCGGAAAAGAACATCCTCATCGGCAACGTCGTGCTGTACGGCGCGACCGGCGGCGAATGCTACTTCAATGGCGTGGCCGGCGAACGTTTCGCGGTCCGCAATTCCGGCGCGACGGCGGTTGTCGAAGGCGTCGGCGACCACGGCTGCGAATACATGACCAAGGGGCTCGTCGTGATCCTCGGCGAAACCGGCAAGAACTTCGGCGCGGGTATGAGCGGCGGCATCGCCTTCGTGCTTGATGAAACGGGCAAGTTCTCGACCACGCTCTGCAACAAGAGCATGGTGGACCTCGAACCGGTGGCCGATCCGGCCGACATCAACGCGCTCAAGAATTTGATCGAGCGCCATGCCGCGACGACGGGTTCGCCGCGCGCGCAGTGGATCCTCGAAAACTTCGACACCATGTTGCCCCTGTTCGTGAAGGTGTTCCCGCACGAGTACAAACGAGTGCTGGGCATACCGAGGGCGACCACGCAGTACTCCCCGATCATCAGCAACAATAGCGGCCAGCAGCAGGAGGGCGCCGTCCGTGGGTAAGATTACCGGCTTCAAGGAATATCAGCGGGAACTGCCTGCCCGCCGTCCCGTCGCGGAACGCATCAACGACTGGTTCGAGATCTATCAGGACTTCCCGGCCGAAAAGGTGCGTACGCAAGGCGCGCGCTGCATGGATTGCGGCGTGCCGTTCTGCCACACCGGATGTCCATTGAACAACATCATTCCGGACTGGAATGACTTCGTGTACAAGGACCGCTGGCGTGACGCGATCCGCACGCTGCATGCGACCAACAACTTCCCCGAGTTCACGGGACGCATCTGTCCGGCGCCGTGCGAAGCGGCTTGCGTGCTCGGCATCAACGAGCCTCCGGTCGCCATCAAGTTGATCGAAAGATCCATCATCGATCATGCCTGGGCCGAAGGCTGGATCAAGCCCGAGAAGGCGCAGACGCCGACCGGCAAGAAGGTCGCCGTGATCGGTTCGGGTCCCGCGGGACTGGCTGCCGCACAGCAGTTGGCGCGAGCGGGCCATGCCGTTACCGTCTATGAGAAGTCCGACCGCATCGGCGGTTTGCTGCGCTACGGCATTCCGGACTTCAAGATGGAAAAGCATCACATCGACCGCCGCCTGGCGCAGATGGAAGCCGAAGGCGTGACCTTCGTGACCAACGCGCATGTCGGCGGCAATGTGGATCCGCAGGAGTTGAAGAACCAGTTCGACGCCGTGCTGATTGCGATTGGCGCCGAGGCTCCTCGTGACCTGCCGGTTCCGGGCCGCGATTTGAAGGGCATCCATTATGCGATGGAGTTCCTGCCGCAGCAGAACAAGGTTGTGGCCGGCGACAAGGTCGATGGGCAGATCCTCGCGACGGGCAAGCGCGTCGTGATCATCGGCGGCGGCGATACGGGCGCGGACTGCCTGGGTACGTCGCACCGCCATCGCGCGGCTTCGGTGCATCAGTTCGAGATCATGCCGATGCCCCCGCCGGAGCGTGCGTCCTCGACGCCGTGGCCGTTGTGGCCCATGATGCTGCGCCAGGAGACGTCGCACGAAGAAGGCGGCCAGCGTATGTGGAGCATCGCGACCACCAAATTCACGGGCGACGAGCAGGGTAACGTGAAGCAGTTGCATGCGATCCAGGTGCAGGGTCCGGAAGCGAAGTTCGCGCCGATCCCGGGTTCCGAGTTCACGCTGGATGTCGATCTCGTCCTGCTGGCGATGGGTTTCACGGGTCCGGTGAAGCAGGGGCTCTTGGAATCCTTCGGCGTGGAACTCGACAACCGCGGCAACGTGAAGGCGACGATGGACGACTTCCAGACGTCGGATCCAAAGATCTTCGCGGCCGGCGACGCGCGCCGCGGCCAGTCGCTGGTGGTATGGGCGATTGCCGAAGGCCGCAAGGCGGCTCGTGCGATCGACATCGCGTTGATGGGCAGTTCGAAGCTGCCTGCGTAGAACGTACATTTCGAATACCTCTTTCTGTTACAAAGGGCCGCGCTTCTTGCGTGGCCCTTTGACTTTAGGACTTGGGCGCTATCCTGAAAGGGCTTGAACCGGCCCCTTCCACTGCGCGGCGCATCGCTGCTGAATACACCGACAGAAAATCGCGGGACGGCGTTCACGAACGAAGAACGCACGGCCCTGGGACTACACGGGCTGCTACCGCCCGACGTCGAAACGCTCGACGAACAGGTCATGCGCGCTTACGAGGCGTATTGCCGGAAGAACGACGACCTCGAACGGCACATCTATCTGCGAGCGCTGCAGGACACCAACGAAGTCCTGTTCTACCGGCTGCTGCTCGACCATATCGAGGAGATGACGCCGGTCGTCTATACGCCGGTGGTCGCGCTGGGCTGCCAGGAATTCAGCCATATTTACCGGCGTCCGCGCGGGCTGTTCATCTCGTATCCGCTGCGGGATTCGATTCCCGCGCTGCTGCGTAACCGGCCCAATCGCGACGTCGACGTCATCGTCGTCACCGACGGCGAGCGGATCCTCGGCATCGGCGATCAAGGCGTCGGCGGCCTCGGGATCCCGATCGGCAAGCTGTCGCTCTATTCGCTCATCGGCGGCATTCATCCCGCGCGTACGCTGCCGATTGTTCTTGATGTCGGCACCAACAATCCGAAGCTGCTCAACGATCCGCATTATCTCGGCTGGCGGCACCAGCGGATCGACGGCGACGCTTACTATGAGTTCGTCGACCGCTTTGTCGACGCCGTCAAGCAGGAGCTTCCCGGGGCCTGCCTGCAGTGGGAAGACTTCGCGACGCCGCATGCGCGGCCGCTGCTGAAGCGTTACCGCCATCAACTGTTGACGTTCAACGACGATATTCAAGGCACGGCGGCGGTGGCGCTCGGCGCGCTGCTGGCGGCAGTGCGAGTGGCCGGTTCGCGGCTGCGCGATCAACGCATTATCTTTCTCGGCGCGGGATCCGCTGGAATCGGCGTGGCGGACTTCATCCGCGCGGCGATGGTCGAAGAAGGTCTGACGCCGGACGAGGCGCTACGCCGGTTCTGGATCGTCGACAAAGACGGCCTGCTGCATGCCGGCCGGCGCGCGGAGTTAACGGCGGAACAGGCCGTGTACGCACGCGACGATGTG
This sequence comes from uncultured Solibacteraceae bacterium, assembly GCA_964627455.1. Classification (GTDB taxonomy): domain Bacteria; phylum Acidobacteriota; class Terriglobia; order Bryobacterales; family Bryobacteraceae; genus F-183. The sequence goes on from CAZVKC010000120.1 coordinate 10,803, forward strand.
AGCGAAGCGCTGGGACTCGAAGCGACGGTCGAGCTGTCGCGGGCGTCGATCCTGGTCGGGCTGTCGACGGCGACGGGCGCGTTCACCGAAGGCGTGGTCCGCAAGATGGCGGCGTACAACGCGCGGCCGATTATCTTTCCCTTGTCGAATCCGACGGCGCGCGCGGAGGCGAAGCCCGAGGACCTGATCCGCTGGAGCGATGGCGCAGCGATTGTTGCGACAGGTTCACCGTTTGCGCCGGTGGAATACGGCGGGCGGCGGATGGTGATTTCGCAGTGCAACAACCTGTATGTGTTCCCCGCGATCGGACTCGCGGTGATCGCGTCGCGTGCGACGCGCGTGACGGACAGCATGATGATCGCGGCGGCGAGGGCGCTGGCGGAGCATTCGCCATTGCTGTGCGGCGGCGATGGCCAGGATGGGCGGTTGCTGCCGGCATTTCGCGAGGTCCGCAGGGTGGCGCGGGAGATTGCGGTGGCCGTGGCGCTCGAGGCGCAGCGGGCAGGCGTGGCTCCGGCGACGAGCAGCGAAGCGGAGATCCGGGAACGGGTCGCGGCCAATCAGTGGACTCCGCAGTACGCGATATCATCGGTGAGTTCTGCAACTGCGACCGATGATGACGACGCCCACTAGTCCGCAACAACGCCTCACTTCTCTCGACGCATTCCGCGGCGCGACCATGGCTTTCATGGTGCTGGTGAATACGGCTGGCACGGGGGATCATGTGTTTCCTCCGCTGCAGCATGCGCACTGGCACGGGTGGACGCCGACGGACGTGGTGTTCCCGTCGTTCGTGTGGATCACCGGGTTGTCGATGACCTTGTCGCTGGGGCGGCGGATGGCTGATACGCCGAAGTCCGACTTGTTGAAACAGGCTTTGCGGCGCGCGATCATTCTGTTTGCTTTGGGGCTGCTGATTTACTCGTTCCCCGTGCCGGATTTGGGGACGTTCCGCATCCTGGGCGTGCTGCAGCGGATCGCGATTGCTTACTTCGTGTCGGCGGCGATCTACCTGTATAGCGGCGTGCGCGGGCAGGTGCTGTGGACGCTGGGATTTCTGGCGTCGTACTGGCTGCTGATGTTTTATGCGCCCGTGCCGGGGTATGGCGCGGGGCGATTGGACATCGAGGGCAATTTCGCGCATTATGTCGACCGGATTGTGCTGGGTTCGCATAACTACGTCAATACGAAGACGTGGGATCCCGAGGGCGTGGTGAGTACACTGCCGGCGATTGCGTCGTGTTTGCTGGGGATCCTGGCCGGGCATTTGCTGGCGCTGCGGTCCTGGAGTGTGACGCGGCGGGCGGGTGCGCTGGCGGCTTGCGGCGTGGTGCTGGTGGCGGCCGGGTTGGTTGGCGACCAGTGGCTGCCGATCAACAAGAATATCTGGACGAGTACGTTCGCGCTGTTCATGGCGGGGCTCGATTGCATGCTGTTCAGTCTGTTTTTGTGGGTTGCCGATGGTCTGCAACTGGGACGGTTCTTCCGGCCTCTGGTGATCATGGGGATGAATGCGATCGCGGTGTACATGTCGTCCGAGTTGATCGATGTCACGCTGCAGAAGATCCCGATGGGTACGGCGAGTACGCTGCGGGTTTGGTTGTATGAGACGCTGTTTGCTCCGATGTCGAGCGTGCCGGAAGTGAGTTCGCTGCTGTATGCGATGGCGTATGTGGGGCTGCATTTTTTGCTGGCCTGGTTCCTGTATCGGAAGAACTGGTTTATTAGAGTTTGAGTTAGTGTTGGGCGGGGCTTAAGCCCCGCGCGGACTGAAGTCCGCCCCACCGGGGGGCCAGCAGCATGGGCGTCAATGAGATTGTGGGTTGGGAGATTCTTCCAGGGCTGCCCGGAGAGGGCCCGGTTCCTCAGCATTTTCACGTTGGTTGCCTTGGCGGGTAGCGAGTTTCCAGAGCCAGTTCGACTTCGGCTCAATGGTGCGCCAAGCAAAACTGCTGAACCTGCAAAACCGCTTGGGATTCGTACTTCAGGTCGCGTCTGTCGATAGGCCGGCTGAACTGCGGGCCGTCCGCGAATTGGAGCGTTCGCGCCTGCTTCAAGAGGATACACTGTGCTGGGATTCCATGCCCGCGGCAACCCGAGATGGATGCGTGCGAACCGAAGTCCCCTTGCCGAGCGTTGGAACGTGCTGACGCAACTCCGCTCGAAGAACGTTCCATCTTCATGCGGACTGTGCCCACGTTGGCAGGGTCAGGAGTTAAGGAAGTCGTCTGGGTCTATGCCGGCTTGCCGGAGTATCGCTCGAAGCGTTCCCTCCGGCATGTCGCCAGAGTAATTGGGGATCGTCGTATACCGGTTCGTCGCGTTGTTGAACCAGATTTCGTGGCTCCCCGCGGCGTGCCGGTCGAAGTCGAAACCAAGCACTTTCAACCTGCGGCAATCTCCCGGTATCGAAATCCAGCGAGCCGACCCATTTAGGCCGCGATGACGATGGTGTAATCGCGTCTCTGACTCGTGGTTAGAAGATTCGGGGCGCCATCGCGCTCACGAAGCGCCTCAATGAGCTTTCGCGCTACATCGCGAGCGATGTCGAGTGCCTCTGCCACAGTTCGGCTCTGGGCCACCAAGCCGGGTAGCTCATCCGACGTTGCCAGAAACACCCCTTCAGGCAACTGCTCAACCTGAATTTGAATCGCCATCTCCATGCGAATCGATCGTAGCAAGAGAGCTGGCAAGAGGGAAGCCTGACGGTCAGCTCGAAGGCTGCCGTATCGCCGCCGATCCGACCGGAACGCCCCAGGCGTTTCTTCTTTTTCCGCGTTCCGTGCCGCTTTTTGTGGCTGCAGTCGTGGCCCTCACGAAGGCAGTTGCCGATGGGCAGTGCCCGAGTGACTGTCAGTGTTGTGTCTGGGCTCGGGTTGCGAACGCTACCCGGTCACTCCAGTCGATGTCGCCCATCTGATCCCAAATTCGGATGAGGGCCTCGCCGATTGCAGGAAAGTCTTGCGGCCGGCCGACGACCGAATCCCGGAATTCGACTGCGGGAAAATTCGGCATGGCGCAATCCTTCTTCGATCAACTGGGCAGTGGCTTCGACGCGGCTCTTGTGCATGCCCGTGGCGAACCGGTCCAGGCGCGCGGCCTGCTCGTCCCGTAACTCCACGCTGATCGTCATTCAACCAAATGTTACCGCAGACTCACGGGGAGAATTCGCCGGCGGGCTTCTCTTGTGCAAGGCGCGCCTGATTGCATGATTTTCGCCGGTGGTAGGATGCCTGGATGGCCAACGCACCGCGCGAAGTACAGAGCATCACCGATCCGGAGTCCCAAGGTTTCGCCTCCGGGCGGCTCGCACGCATCCGGCCCAGGATGCAGGCGTATGTGGATACCGGCAATTTCTCCGGCATCACCACGCTGCTGGCGCGGCGCGGTAAGGTCGTCCACTTCGAGCATTGCGGCGTCCGCAATCTGGCCGGACAGGAGCCGTTCGATTCCTCGACGATCTTCCGGATCTACTCGATGACGAAGCCCA
>CAZVKC010000121.1:0-1338 GCA_964627455.1 uncultured Solibacteraceae bacterium
GGTGTGGCTGGATTCTTCATCCTGACGTCGCTCTGGGCGTTGCTGGCCTTCGTGCCGTTCACGTACGAACAGGTCCACAAGGGCGCGCTGCTGCCGCCGTTGAACGCCTTCGGACGCATCAACCACTGGCTCTACTGGGGCGCACTGGTTCTCGCCGCCGCCGCTTTCGCTCTCGAACCTCTGCCCTGGAACCCGGACCGCGCTCGCAAAGCCAAGCGGTTGCGCGCTGCATTCTGGGTAATTCATGTGCCCGTGGCGATCTTCTTCACGTTCCGCCCCGCCATCGCGATGCTCCAGAACAACCAGTCCAGCTACCTCTGGGCCTGGGCGATGCTGGAACCACTCCTCTACATGTCAGCGCTGATCTGGTGGGAGCGGTGGCCCGGCCTTCGCTGGGCCGGCAAGCCGTCCGCTGACGATCCGCGTGTCTTCTTCGCCGCCTGGTGCTCGGGACTCTTCCTGACCAAGGTTTATGGCATGATCGCGATGTGGCGGGGCAACGACAACTTCGGACTGGTCGACCGGGTGTTCGGCCTGTTCAACAGCCTCATCACGCACCTGCTCGTCTTTCTGTTTCTCTTTCTGGTCCTCAATTTTTTTCAGGTGATCTCCAGTTGGTTCCGGCGTCCGCCGCTGCTGCAGTTCCTGTTCTGTTACGCCTTCGGGACCCTGGTCTTTTTCCTGACCGTGAACAGCCTGGTCTTTTCGTCGATCTCGTTCTCGGGCCGCGAAGCCGGCTTCTACGCCTTCGGACTCGCCGTCACCGTTTCCCTCTTCCTCTCGAGCCTCAGCATCGGATTGCGGCCTCCCGTCGCCGAACCGGTACAGAGCGGCCTTGCGCTCGCGATGTGGGTCCCGAACGCGGAAGAACCCAAGCCGTGGACCTGGACGCGAATCGCCATATCGGCGGGCGTCCTGGCGATCCTCGCCGCCATCCTCGCCATCGGCAGTTCGCGCAACGACTGGAACTACCTCATCCAGAAACTGACCGCGCTGATGGTGTGGATCACCGCCTTCCGGCTCTTCTACAAAATCGGCCTCTGGAAGGTCGGCGACGGACGCCGCCACGTCGGACGCCTGCTGGTCGTCGCACTGGCGCTGCTGCCCGCCTATCGCATGACCGAGGCCGCGGAAAATTACGTCTGGCCGAGGTCGGGAAGTCCGCTCGCCTTCGCCCGCTTCCTCGATGTCTACAGCGGCTATGACGCGTCCTTCAAGCTCGTGCACGACGCGCTCGGATCGGGGACCGTCGACAGCGGCTATTACCAGTTCCTCAGCAAGAACACGAATCTGCCGCGCACCACCGAAATCAAGCCCGTCCCGGTGAACCTCAGCGAG
>CAZVKC010000121.1:1438-13782 GCA_964627455.1 uncultured Solibacteraceae bacterium
GACTCCATCCTGCAAACGGTCGTCACCGACTCGCCCAAACTCGCGCCGCTCGACAACGGCGTGCAGACCATGAGCTACGACCTCTGCCGCACCCTCGCGGAACTCGATCCCAAGCTCGAAGCCGCATCCCGCGGACCTGTCTTCGCCTACACCCAGCCGCAGAACATCCACATCTCCGCCATCAACCGCGAAGGCGGCAAGGCCATCGACAACAAGGATTACGGACGCTTCTACGCGCCCTACGCCAGCCGCCTGCGCCGCATCGACGGTTGTTTCGGCGACTTCATCAACAAGCTGAAGGCCCGCGGCATTTACGACTCCAGCATCGTCGTGCTCACCGCCGATCACGGCGATTCCCTCGGCGAAGAAGGCCGCTGGGGCCACGCCTACACGATCTATCCGGAAATCCTGCGCATCCCGCTGATCATCCATCTGCCTGCGAACATGCGCGACCGGTACGTCACCAAAGACGACGCTCTATCGTTCAACAGTGACCTCAGCGCGACCGTCCACTATTTGCTCGGCCACCGCCCCATAGCCAAAAACGAGATGTTCGGGCGCCCGCTCTTCACCGAGAAACTCGAAGAACAAAACGCCTACAAGCGTGAACACTACCTCGTCAGTTCGAGCTACGCCGCCGTGCACGGCATCCTCAGCGGCGACGGGCGTTTCCTGTACACGTCCGACGCCGTCAACTATCGCGAATCCTGGTTCGACATGACCGAAGCCACGCCCGTCGCGCACCGCGCGCCGAGTTCGATGCGCATGGAGTACCAGAAAATCATTCGCGACAAGATCGGCGTAGTCAACCGCTTCTACAATTTCGCAGGAGGCGACGCCGCATCCAAATAGGCCCGGGATATACTGCTAAGTTCCGGTCCTCCTATGGCGTCCCAACTTACCCGTCGAAGTTTCTTTGCCGCCACTGCCGCCGCCGCCTCGTTTGCGCCGGCGCAAAGCAGCGCCGCAAAACCCAATATTCTCTGGATCACCTGCGAGGACATGGGTCCTCACCTGCACGCCTGCGGAGACGACTATTCCGTCACGCCGAACCTCGACAAACTCTGCGCGCGCGGCACGATCTATATGAATGCGTGGTCGAACGCGCCGGTGTGCGCGCCCGCCCGCACCACCATCATTTCCGGACTCTACCCGCCCGCGACAGGATCCGAGCATATGCGCTCGATGACGCGGTTGCCCGCGAACTGGAAGATGTTCCCCGGCTACCTGCGCGACGCCGGCTATTACTGTTCGAACAACGCCAAAGAGGACTACAACCTCGAGAAGCCCGACGGCACATGGGACGAGTCCTCGAACAAGGCGCACTGGCGTAAGCGCGCCGCGGGACAGCCCTTCTTCTCGGTCTTCAACCTGATGATCACGCATGAGAGCCAGTTGCGGACCCGCCCCCATACCTGGGTCCACGATCCGGCTAAGGTGCGCATTCCCGCCTATCATCCCGACACGCCCGAGGTCCGGCAGGATTGGGCCCAGTATTACGACAACATCACCACGATGGACACGCAGGCCGGGCGCATCCTCACGGAACTCGAGAAGGACGGCCTCGCCGAGGACACCATCGTCGTCTTCTTCGGCGATCATGGATCCGGCATGCCGCGCAGCAAACGCTGGCCCTTCAACTCCGGCCTCAACGTGTCGATCGTCGCGGTCTTCCCGCAGAAATACCGGCATCTCGCGCCCAAGGATTACACACCGGGCGGCAAGTCCGATCGCCTCGTCAGCTTCGTGGACCTCGCGCCATCCATGCTCAGCCTCGCGGGCGTCAAGCCGCCGGACTTCTATCAGGGACAGGCGTTCATGGGTCCCTACGAAGCGCCGAAACGCGAATACGAATTCGGGTTCCGCGGCCGCATGGATGAACGCTACGACTGCGTGCGTTCCGTGCGCGACTCGCGCTACGTGTATGTCCGCAACTACATGCCGCACCGCATCTACGGCCAGCACCTCGGCTATATGTGGGAGACGCCGACGACGCGCGTCTGGGAAAAGCTCTACCACGAAGGCAAGCTCAACGCGGCGCAGCGCAAGTTCTGGGAACCGAAGCCGCCCGAGGAACTGTACGACCTGCAGAACGACCGCGACGAGATCAACAACCTCGCTTCCCTGCCCGCGCATCGCAGCACTCTCGCGCGATTCCGCAAGGCAAACCGCGAACATCTGCTGAAGATCCGCGACATCGGCCTGTTGCCCGAAGCCGAGATCCACGCGCGCGCCGCCGCCAAAGGAGGCGCGCCCTACGACGCCGGTCACGATCCCAAAACCTATCCGGTCGAGCGCGTGCTCGATGCCGCCGAGGCCGCCTCATCCCTGCAAGCCTCCGACGACGCGCGACTCGCCACCGCACGCAAGGATCCCGACGCCGGGGTCCGCTACTGGGGCGTCATGGGACTCCTCATGCGCAAGCAGGCAGCGCCCGCGCAGTTCCTCAACGATCCCTCGCCATCCGTCTGCATCGCCGCCGCCGAGTCGATCGCAGAATTCGGAAAAGAGTCCGACCTGAAAGCCGCGATGGACCGCCTGGTCGAACTGGCGAACCCCGCCAAATACGGGCCGTACGTCGCCATGCAGTCGCTCGCCGGCATCGACGCCATCGGATCGAAAGCCGCACCCTGGAAGTCCGCCATCGCCGCACTGCCGGTCGAATCGCCCGACGCACCCGAACGCGTTCGCAAAGAATACATCATGCGTTTGCGGGAACACATCGCGCAAAGCTAACGATGAAGCGCTTCTACACCGTCACGCGCGACCTGCATCTCTACCTGGGACTCTTCATCGCGCCGTTCATCCTGGCGTTCAGCGTCAGTGTATTCTTCCTCGTCCACGCCTGGCTGCCGGGCGCCGTCAGCGAATCCCCCGCGCGCACCGCGTCGAACCTCGCGCTGCCTGCGAACCTCGAAACCCTCGATGGCCGCGCGCGCATCGACCTGCTGCAGCGCGAGGTCCTGCCGGTGCTCAACGTCCACGGCGAAATCGGCTTCGTACGCTACATCGTCAAGGAACATCGCCTCGTCTTCCCGGTCGTCGTCCCCGGCCGCGAGACCACCGTCGATCTCGACGTCGCCGCCCGCACGGCCACGCTCCGCACCAAAGACACCGGCGTCTGGGACGGCCTCGTCACGCTGCACAAGTCACCGGGCCAGCACCTCGTCGCGATCCGCATGAACTGGCTCCCCATGCTCATTTGGCGCTGGTTCGCCGACGCCACCGTGTACCTGACCTTCTTTCTCACCCTCAGCGGGATCTACCTCTGGTTCGCCCTCCGCGCCGAGCGCCGCATCGGCGCCGCACTGCTCGCCGCAGGCGCGCTCTCTTTCGCAGGAATCGTATATGCCGTCATCCGGTAAATTCGCGCGCCTCTTCGCCATCTGGAACCGCAAGGGCCACTATTACCTCGGCCTCTATCTGCTGTTCTTCCTCTGGCTCTTCTGCTTCACCGGAATCATCCTCAACCATCCCCAGTGGACCTTCGCCGAGTTCTGGCCGCAGCGCATCCAAACCAACTACACGCGCGCCATTCAACCGCCGCCCGAGCCCAACACCGGCGACCTCGCCCAGGCCCGCGACATCATGCGGCAACTCGGAGTCGAAGGCGAAATCGAGTGGACCAAGACCCGCGCCGGCGCCGGCGCGAAGTTCGACTTCCGCGTTACCAAACCCGGCCGGGTCGTCGACATCTCGGTCGCCCAGAACACCGCCACAGTCCAGCAACTGCAATACAACGCCTGGGGCGTCTCGCGCCTGCTCCACACCTTCACCGGAGTCCGCTTCAACGACGACAGGAACAACGCCCGCGACTGGACCCTCACCATCCTCTGGGCCTATTCGATGGACGCCCTCGCCCTCGGCCTGATCCTGATGGTCCTCAGCAGTTTCTACCTCTGGTGGGGACTCCCGCCGCAAAAACGGATCCTCGGCTGGATCGCCCTCGGCCTCGGCACGCTCGCCTGCGGATTCTTCGTCATCGGCCTCCGCTGGCTGTAACTTTCGACTCAAATCTTCGTATCGTAGCCAGAGCAATGGAAGGTGCGGCAACCACAGTCTTCGAACGTCTCTTTCTGGACTACGCCGGAACGGTCCGAAGCCTCGCGCTATACCTGACGCGTAGCGAAACCGAAGCCGAAGAGATCGTCGCCGAAACCTTCCTGCGGGCGTTATCCGCCGGGACACGCATCGAGGCCCGCACGGCTAAGGCGTACCTCTGCACGATCGCCCGCAATCTCGTGCAGGACCGGCGCCGCATCGCTCATCGCGAAACCGAACTCGACGAACGGCGCATCCCGCCGAGTCCGCACAACGCCGATGCGAACGACGAATTCCGTCGCGTTTGGACCCAACTGCATGCGTTGCCCGAAAACTATCGCATCCCGCTCACGATGAGCGCATGCGAAGGCTTGTCGTATGAAGAGATCGGCGACGCCCTCTGCCTGAGCCTCGCCACCGTCAAGATCCGCATCCACCGGGCGCGGTTGATGCTGCAGCAATCCATCGAGGAGCAACAAGGAACCCATGCCTGACTTACCCGTCGAAGTGATGAACGACCTGCTCACGCTCTACCTGGCCGGGGAAGCGTCGAACGAAAGCAGGCGTCTCGTCGAATCCTATGCCGCCACACATCCGCAATTCCAAAAGGCTCTCTCCGGTGCACAGAGCCTTGTCCTTCCCGCCGTCCAAACCGGGATACCCGGCGCCGGCGAAAAGGACCTCCACGCTCTCCGGCGCATACGCGAGCAACTCGTCCTGCGCACGATCTTCCTCGCGATGGCGATCGCGGCGACGCTGATCCCCTTCACCTTCACCTTCCATGGAACGGCCATCCGCTTCGCCTTCTGGAACAACGGCCTCGAAGGAATCGCCTACGCCTCGATCGGAGTCGCCCTCGCCTCCTGGACCGCCTGCTATGTCATGCATCGCTCGCTGCGCCGCACAGGCCTTTAGCCGAAAAACCAACGGGGCGCGAACTCCTTTCAAGGAATCCGCGCCCCGTCTTCGTATCCACTGAACCGGAACTACTACACCTTCGCAGGCACGATGTACGGCGCACGATAGGCGCGCGTCAACATCTTGTTCGCCTCCGGATCGTTCTTCACGGTCCAGGTCTTCTCGTCCCAGTGCAGCGTACGGCCCAACCGGTACGAGATGTTCGCCAGGTGCACCAGCACGCAGGACATCGCGCCTTCCTCGATATCCGCGTTCAGCTCTTCCTTCTTGCGGCTGCGAACCGCGGCAATGAAGTTCTCGAAGTGATGCTCCCGCTCCGTCCGCGTCGGACCCGGCTTCTGATCGCGGCCCATGAAGCTGTAGTACTTGTTGTACCCGTCGATCACCAGGTATCCATCGGAACCATAGAACGTGTTGCCGATCGTGTTCCCCGGACGCTCGCCGCCGATGCCGGCTTCATGGTGGCTGTACCAGTGCCGGACCTCGAACGTCATCATCTTCGTCTTGCCGTTCACGTTGAACTCATACGAGCAGGTCTGCGTATTCGGCGTTTCCTGATCGTCGTCGAACATGAACTTGCCGCCCACTGAACTCACCTTGGTCGGATGCGTCACCCCCAGGCCCCAGCGCGCGATATCCACCTCGTGGATGCCCTGGTTGCCGAGGTCGCCGTTGCCCGTGTCCCAGAACCAGTGCCAGTTGTAGTGGAACCGGTTCTTGGTGAACGGACGCAACGGCGCCGGCCCCGTCCACATGTCGTAATCGACACCCGCCGGCACAGGTTCCACCGGCGTCTTGCCGATCGTGTTGCGAGCCTTGAAACACAACCCGCGAGCCATGTAGATCTCGCCGAACTCGCCCGCCTTCATCTTCTGGACCGCTTCCTGCAGCGCCGGGGACGAACGGCTCTGGCTGCCCTGCTGCACGATGCGGTTGTACTTGCGCGCCGCCGCCACAATCTGGCGCGACTCGAACACATTGTGCGAACACGGCTTCTCGACGTACACGTCCTTGCCTGCCTGGCACGCCCAGATCGTCTGCAGCGTATGCCAGTGGTTCGGCGTCGCAATCGACACCGCGTCGATGTTTTTATCGTCGAGAACCTTGCGAATATCGCGGAACGTCGGGACCGGATTCAAGCCCCGCTTCTGCAACGAACCGATGTAGCGTTCCGAATGCGTGTCGTCGACATCCACGAGCGCCGCAAGCGCGACATTCTTCTGCGACGTCCACGCGCCAACGTGACTGCTCCCGCGTCCACCGCAACCGACCACGGCAACACGGACCGTGTCGTTCGGGCTGCTGGATTGCGATCGTGCCGGGCGCGAGGCGAGCGCCGCCGCCGCTGAACCCATCAGGAAATAACGCCTATTCATGAATCTCCTCTTCTCCGCCGCTCACCGGCGAAGGTGCAGTAAAAGCTGCTCGTCCCTGATTATATGTCAGCGACCCGGGCCAAGCACGCGATACTCGATCTTCCGCAGCGCCGCGACGGTGGCATAAGACGCGAATCCCAGCGGCGTATTCAGGTCGATCTCACCGGGCCGCAAACTGATGTCCCGCCCCTCGATCTCCGCATCGATCACCAGCGAACCATCGATCCACGCGCGAATCCGCTTGGGCGTGACCTCGAGCCGGAAAGCATACCAGCGGCCCTTTTCGAAATCCTTCGCCGTCGACGTCTCATTCTCCGCCGCGTCCTGATTGTCGATGCTCGACAAACCCACCGTCTGCCCGCCCCATCCGCCGTTGATCCACGTGCAATACGAATCCCCCACGGGAAACGTGACGCCGGCAAAGAAATCATTGCCGTCGATCTTCATCGCCTCGAAGCGGATTTCGTAGTTGGTCTTCGGCAGCTCCGCGCCGTCGCCGGCCCACGTAATGCCGGTCAGCCGCCCTTTGCCCAGTTGGATGACGCCGTCCCTGACCTGCACCGCACCGCGGTTCCGGAACCCGGTCTCCTTCCAACCTTTCAGCGAAACGCCGTCAAACAGAGGCTTCCAGGCGGATTCCTGGGCTGCCGCAGCAGCAACAGCCAGCGGCGACGCCATGAAACAGCGAAGCAAAACACGGCGGGTGACGATCACCCAGCCATCATAACGGGAATCACTGCCAGCCGGCGATCCCGACAAACGTACCGCTGCTGAACGTCACCAATCCGAGATCCAGTTTGTCCGCTGTGAACCGTCCCGGGGATCCCGAAATCATCCCCACAGACAATCCTCCATTGGGACCCGCCAGGGGACCCACCGGGGCGGCCGGAAGCGAGGAGAGCACGAACGACGGAACGTTGAAACTTCCCTTGGACGCGAGTTCCGTGCACAGAAACGCGGCTCCCGATGCATCCGGCGTCAAACCGAAACCCTGTATCAGCACCAGGTCGGGATCCTTGCCGTTCTTCCATTGAATCGGCAAATCGGTGTCGCGCGGAATCATCAGCGTCAATGCCGAGGCTGGGCTCGGCGCATTGGTCCACTCGATCGCCGCCGGCAATTGGAACGAGACCGAAAAGGGTCCTACGTCATCGCTGCCACTGCCTTTCACCGTATACGAACCGGGGTCCAGAAACAGCGTCGAAGGAATTCCCGGGATCGGGAAAGGCAATTGAATGCCTTGCCCCAGCACCCCGTCCGGACCAATCGTTTTCGTCCCATTGGGACCCGTGACCGTCACCGTCCCCGGCAGTAGCATCTTGCCGTTGGCCGTCTCCGCAGTCGGACGCCCCTGCTGGTCGGTGATGTACAGCACGACACAGGCGCCAGGCGCCAGCCCCGGATTCCGCCGCGAGTTGAACTCGGCAGCCGTGTAGGACGCAAACGCTACCGATCCACTATCCGTGACCGCCGTCGCGCCCGCGTTCGAAATGCCCAACCGGCTCAGCGATACCGAGCCGATCCGCAGATCCCGGTCCGTCGGCAGGCTGCTCAGCGTGTCCGAACTGAATCCGAATGCGTCCGAACACGCGCCGCCGCCCTCATGCACGGGAATCGTCACATAGTTGCTGACGAACCCGGCAGCCTTGATGGCGATCGGCACGCCACATCCCTGCACCGTTCCGGCCGGAATCTGGACGACGATCTCATCGATCCCCGCCACAGTCGCGGACCTCCGCTGCGCCACCATGTTCCCGCTCGATGCGCCGATTCGAATGTCGAGCGCGACACTGAGATCCGCCGGAACCGGACCGCTGCCTTCATCGCCGGAGACCGCGCCGAGTCCCGTACCGCGAATGGTGACGTTCTCCCCGGGCGCGGCTGCGTCCGTCAACGTGACCGGGTTCCCGTTGTCGTGCACGGCATATGCGGGACCCAGTTCCGTCTGGTTGCGCGTCATCAATCCCAGCGCCACCGGAACCACGTGAATCTTCGTAGTCGCCGTATTCGGTCCACTGGTCAGGCTGATCGTTCCGTCGCCGGCCGGTGTCGCCGAGGGCAGCAGCACGATAACCCGGTCACCGCGCGTCGACAGGATCCAGCAGTCGAGAGTCGTGCCTCCAACAGTCACCGACACCGTCGCGCCACCCAGCTTGGTTGCGAGCGGGAAATCCTCCTGCGAAGCTGTATCCGCAAGCCCAGTGCCCAGAAGCGCGACCCGCGAACCGGGCGCTACGCCATATCCCGCTTGAAACGGACCCGCCAGACTGAACGCATTCACCGCGGTCGCGTCACCCAGCACTTGCGCAAACCCAAACGGGGCTACGCATAGAGTCGCCATCACCAGAAACTTCATCGGCCCGGACTCCTTCTTCAACAGCCTACGCACAGCCCGCGAAGAAAGGGACCCGCCTGCTCAAGGGAGGGAACGCGAACTCGTGAAGGTATTCGGCGGAGCGGCGAAGCTCCCCTCGCGGATCCGCTCCAGCATCCTCCGCACGAATTCCGGAGGCATCGTGCCGCCATGCGCGCCCAGCTTTTCGAACATCACCAGCCCGAACACCGACGACATCAGCAGCAACGCCGACGCCGGCGGATCCACCGCGCCCGCTTTGATGAAGTACGACATCGCCTCCCGCCGCATCGCCGCCAGCGCCGAATCCGGATGCCGCATCGCGAACTCCTCGAACCGAAAATCGGGATACGTCATCAGAGGCAACAGCACTTGAGCCGTCTCGCGGAAATACTCGATCATCGCGAGCCCCAGCCCCACGAACCCCTCCACGCCCTCCTGCACGATCGCCAGGCGTTCCCGCAACTCCGCCCCCGGCGGCGGGACCATCGCCGCAAAAAACAACTCCGCCTTATTCCCGTACCTCAGGAACAACAGCCCTTCCGACACCCCCGCCCGCCGCGCGATCTCCTTCGTCGGAGCGCCGAATCCACGCTCGACGAAACACGCCCGCGCCGCTTCCAACAAATCTTCATCGCGGATCGTCCGCTTTCTCGCCATCCGACTCCATCATAGTGGGGTTCGGGCCAGGACATACAAACAGCCGGGCATGTAGCCGTCCTCCACCACCGTATACCCGGCGTCCCGGAACCGCTGCAACCACAACTCCCGCATCGGCCTCGAACCAAAATAATGCCCGTGCAGCAGCGGAAACACGAACTTCATCCACCCATCGCGATTGATGACCACAATCAGAAAATCCCCGCCCGGCCGCAACACGCGCTTCACTTCGCCGAACGTCTTCATCACATCCGCCCCGCTCAGGTGATCCACCGCCGCCACGCTGATCGCCGCGTCGAACCGCTCCGTCGTGAACGGCATCTGCCGCATGTCGCCTTCCTGCACCGCGGCCCGCCCTTCGTACCCGGCTGCCTTCACATTCCGCAATAAACGCGCGGCATTGTTGTCGGAAATCCCGTAATTGTGTCCAAAAATGTCGACCGCAAGCACCTGCGACCCCGGCCGGTCCCGCAGCACACCCACCGTCGCCCGTCCGGATCCCGCCCCCAGATCCAGCACCCGCCCGCTACCCGGCGCCAGAAACTTCGCCGTCGGAACAGGCACGGGTTTGTTGAAGAGAAACTGTTCCTGGATGATCCAGAAACTCGTCACACCCCACACGAAGCCAATGCCAAACAATACGCGGATCCAAAGCCGCCACCTCAGCTTCCAGGCCAGCAAACACAACGCGCCAAATACCAGGCCAACGTACAGGTGCCCATGCGTCCAGGGCCAATCGTATCCGAAATCCATAATTACTGAGTGTACACTCAGTAATCAGCGAGAGCAAGCGGCGTCAGCGAGCCCGGCTCTCCACTTCCCGCTTGAGCGCCGTGACCTCTTTCCGGATCGCCCCCGGCGCAAACCGCCGCACCAGCCACTTCTTCACACCCGCGTCCCGCAGCAGATCGATCCGCGACCGGTTCAGGTACACCAGGTAACACCCGCCGCCCGGTCCCTCCGCATCCGCCAATACCGCGAACCCCAGGTATCCCTCGAAATAATGGCTCGCCCGCAACTGTTTCGTACTCACCACCGTCACCTGCGGACTCACCTCGTAAAACCGCGTATGCACGACATTGAAGAACTGTTTCAGCCCGAACCCGTACCCTTCGATCGACCAGTACAGAACATCGTCCTCGCGAACGGCGGTTGCCTTCGTCAGTTGCTGGTAGACCTCCGGAAAAGCCCGCCCGATATTCCCCGCCGACGCCGCCACCAGCGACCGGAACGTCGCAGCCACATCCAGCGAACTCTCACCCTTATCGGCAAACCGCGGCAGCGCGGCGTCGCCCTCGCGAACATACCGTTCCACTTGTTGCAGCACCAGGTTCCGCGCCACGTCCCGCGCCTGCGCAGCCGCTTTGTCGGCCGCCACGCTCCCCCAGTCCACCTCGGACCGCACGCGTGCAATCTCCTCGGCCGTCAGTTTCAGCCCGCACTTCCCCACCCTGCATTCCCGCAGTGTGCGGACCTCCCCGGCGTCGAGTGTCAGCGCCGTCAGATCCTCGGCCCGCGGAGGCACATGCAACTGCCCCGCCTCTTTCACCAATGCACTGTACTTGTAATTAGGAACCTGCCGGTACCACGCCAGGTACGCTTCTTTGGAGACCTGCAACCGGATCGCGCCCAGGATGGCGATATCGTGATCGCCGCCGTCCCCGTCCTCGCCGATCCGGACCAACCGTCCGATCGCCTGCCCGCGATCCATCGCCGCGAGATCCTGGGCCGACAACCCGCAGCATTCGGCCAGTAGGGTCTTGGTGTCCTTCTCCCCACCCCAGGCAGCCACCGCCGCAGCCGCAGTCGCCGCCATCACCGCCGGCGCCGCGCGAAGAAGAGTCCTCACGCCCCCATTCTCTCACCGCCGCCGCAGAGAAGACAGCCGGAAATCCCAACCCTGTCGCTTCAAGCCCGGTGGTGTAGGCTTTCAGCCTGCGCGGGACTTCAGTCCCGCCAACACACACTCTCACACTCTCAATCCTGAACCCGCACCACCAACACCACAAACGAACCCGCCTTGATGGACCTCCGCGGAGGCTTCCCCGCCTCCGCCGCAGGCGTAAACTGATACTCCCCCGCCGGCAGAAAAATCCGTCCGGACCTCCGGTCCAAAGCCATCGTCTTCGCGCTAGGCTGAGTCCGCACCGCCCCTGCATCCTCGTACTCATCAGCGGACCCCTTCTGCCGGAACACATTCAAAATCCCCTCGCCCGTCGACACATACACCCTGCCGCCGTCGAACTCCGCCCAATCCGACGCGCTCCCGATCGGCAGACTCGTCAGGACCCGCCCCGAAACCGCATCCATCACAAGCAGCTTCGGCTCCTTGCGGCACGCCACGAACAACCGCTGGTTCTTCGCGTCGATCGCCAACCCGGTAGGCGTCTGAGCAACCCCGCCCAGTGGCAGCCGCCGCGTCACCGCCAGCGTTTGAGGATCGAACACCACCACCTCGTTCGTATCCTCGCTATTGACATAAATCAGCCCGCGATCGAAGACCGCCTGCTCCCCATCCCCGCCGATCTTCACCGTCCCCACCACTTTCCCGGACTTCGCATCGATCGCCGTAATGTCGTGGGACCCATGATTATTGGTGAAAACCCGCCTGGTCCCCGGATGGTAATAAATCCCGTCGGGCCCCTTCCCGACATCGATTTTCCGGATCACGCGCAGTGTCCGGGTATCGAACATCGTGACTTTGTTCTCGGCCCCGTTGCTGGTGAATCCAAGGGGAAACGGATTTGCCAGCGCGACCCCGTGGACCCCCGGCGTATCGCCGATCACCCCCAGCACCTTCCCCGTCTCGGAATCCACCACATCGACCTTCGTCGCATGCGACAAAAACAGCCGCTTGGACTTCGCGTCGAAAGTCACATAATCGAAGCCGCCGTCGCCCGGGACGGGATACCGCGCCACAATCCGGCCCTCAGCCGGAGCCGCGACCATCACGGTCGCCGTCGAAAGAAGCAGCGCAGCGCCCAGCAGGAACAGGT
>CAZVKC010000122.1:0-12014 GCA_964627455.1 uncultured Solibacteraceae bacterium
TTGGTGGCGAAGGTGGGGGTCGAACCCACACGTACAGTGAAGTACGCCAGATTTTGAGTCTGGTGCGTCTGCCAGTTCCGCCACTTCGCCACGAAGGTTGGAGGTAATTACAACAGACTGGCTTCCATCAGTATAGCTGAAGTCCGGCGCATCATTCCGGGGATTCGTCGCCTTCTTCCATGTTTTCGAGTTCCCCGGCGCGCTCGGCGTAGCGCTTCAAAACCCGGATCGAGTTGGATGACGAATACCCTGCGGTCCGCAGGCGGCGATACACCGATGCGAGTTTCTTCTCGTCGGCCGCCAGTTGCGCCCCGAGATCGACGCCGCGGAACTTCCGTTCCAGATACTGTTCGATCAACGCCACTTCATCCTTGCCTTCGAACGCCTGCTGCACCGCCTGTTCGGCGACCTTCGACGGCACGCGCTTCGTCCGCAAGTCCCGCAGAACGCGCATCTTACCGAAACTCTGGTTGTCGCGGCGAGCCGCCGCGAAGGAATCGGCAAAGGTGCGGTCGTTGACGTAGCCGTATTGCTTCAGCGACGAGAGTACGGGTTCGACGTCCAACTCGTCAGAGGCCTTCGCGCGGAGCTTTTCCTTGAGTTCGCCGATGGACATCGCGCGCCCGCTCAGGATACGCAACGCGTAGGACATCAGCGCGTCCTTGTCCAGGAGTTTCCGCGATTTGGAGGTTCCGAAAGACATGGCGTGATATTCTGATGATGGA
Source organism: uncultured Solibacteraceae bacterium (assembly GCA_964627455.1). Lineage (GTDB taxonomy): Bacteria > Acidobacteriota > Terriglobia > Bryobacterales > Bryobacteraceae > F-183. Next base: position 726 of record CAZVKC010000122.1, read on the forward strand.
TCCTAAGCGTCGCAAGACGCCGGAGGGTCCGGACAGAAAGGACTATAACATGGAAGACGACAGCAAGCTTGGGTATTTCTTCCTTGGTTTGGGCGTTGGCGTGGCCGTCGGCCTGCTGTTTGCGCCGAAGTCGGGCGAAGAGACCCGCGCTCTCATCAAGTCCAAAGCAAACGACGGAGCGGACTATTTGCGGAAGCGCAGCGACGATCTGCGGGAATCGGCCACTGGGCTGGTAGAACGCAGTAAAGAAGCTGTTTCGCGCCAGAAGGATCAGTTAAGTGCAGCGGTCCAGGCCGGCAAGCAGGCCTACCGGGATTCCGTAGCCTCTGCTGACTAGTTCGTTTCCGCCGATAGAACGGCGTAGGGAAGCTAAATCATCATGGATCAACAGACTCTGCTGTATATCATGACCGCTTTCGTGGTGCTGGCCGCGGTCGCCATGGTTGCCCAGGCAGTTGCGATTATCGGCCTCTACAAAGGCATGAAAGCCACGGAAGCTCGCCTTGCGGCGGTGTTGCCGAAGGTGGAGAAACTGGTCGAGACGTCACAAGTGACCATCGAACAGGGACGTGCGCAGATTCTGGAGATCACCAAACGTACGACTGAAATCCTCGATTCGGCGCGGACGCAGTTGAATCGCGTGGACGAAGTGCTGGCGGACGCCGCACTCCGCGCACGGGTCCAACTCGAACGCGCCGAATCGATCATCGACGACACGCTCAGCCGTGCGCAACAGACGGTTGGTCTGGTGCACAGCGGCGTGATGCGCCCGCTTCGCGAGATCCAGGGGATCACCGCGGGCGTCAAGGCTGCCCTGGGATTCATCGCCAAGGGCAACCGGCCTAGTGTGGCGCAAGTCACGCAAGACGAAGAAATGTTTATCTAGTTCCCCGCATTTTGACCGATAAGCTCTCCAAGCCTGACTGGGCCAAGTTGTCCCGTGGCGTTTCGGTACATGCATGGGAGAGCTACTCCAGAAAAACGATTTTCAGCAGGCGTCGCCCGGCACGCTGAAATCCGGTGATCTACTCGGTCGGATTTGTGACCCCACTCGAACGTCGCTAGACGAGGCGATCCGTTTGTTCCGGATGTTGCAGAGAAACGATCCGGCGGCGGATCTGCGTCTGGCCCGCCTGCTACTTCCGGAGACAGGCGTGTCCTCATTCGAGGTGGTGGACCGGGCGGTCTCGATTCTGGCTGCGATTGTGGACGGGCCCAAACTTCTGCCGCAATTGTTGCAGGCGTTTCGCGTCGTGGATGAACGTTGCCGGGCCCGGCTGACGACGATGATTGGCCGTTACCACCGGAACCGGGATTGGATCGAGGAACGGATGCAGGACCGTTGTTCCCGCGTCCGCGCCAATTTGATAGAGGCCTTTTGGGGCGAGTCGGGTGCGGATGCGATTGGCTTGTTCCACCGTGGACTGAACGATCAGGCGCCTCGCGTGTTGGCTAACGCAGCCGTCGGGTTGTACAAAGCAGGACGTGCGGAGGCCCTCCCGGTGCTAGCCGTGGAACTCGGGGCGAATCCTTCCCGGCCGTTTCGCGCATCCGGGGCCTGGGCAATGGGCGCCACCGGTGACGCCCGATTCCTGAAGCTCCTGGCGGACATGGTGAAAGATACAGATTCGAGAGTCCGCAGGAACGCGTTCCGGGCAATTGGTGAGATCAAGAAAGAATCCGCACGTTGCACGGAGAAATCCCAATGTACGATCGAATTCCAGAAACTGCACCGGACCTCCGGCGGCGTTCTACACATCCTGTTTACGGCGGCAATCGAAGAGGAGGGTAAACCTCTGCAAAGTCTTACACCTCTGGACATCCAGGTTTTCGAAAACCACCGGCCGGTTTGGGATTACCGCATGCAGGAACGAACCAGCGGCCAGTGGGCGGGCGCCTACGACTTGCAGGTTCAGTCGCATTACGGAAGTGGGGAAACGGACTCCAATGCCCCGAAGCCCCCGCCGATGCTGCGAATCGAAGTTCGCGTATCGAGCAGGCTCTATTCCGGATCTCACGAGAGCTTCTGGTTCGGGGAATGAGCTGATGCCCGCCGGGTTTCGTACAACTTCGTGGCGGCCTGTTGCAGGCCTGCGTCGCTAAAATTTCAAAATCCTGATCCGGCCGTTCGATGTCGACAAGTCGATCAGCGGACCGCCCTTGCCAATCTTCGCATCGAGTGACTTGTTGCGTCGCTCCCGATCCTCGTCATCCTCGCCCGCACTCCCGGCGCTGGGGCCGAACTCCGAATCAATGTGAGAGTTTGAGGTGCGCGCCCGAAGATTGGCATCCGCCTTCTCCGGCAGGTGGACCGTGATTGAGCTGTTGTTGGTGCGGGCGCGAACTTCGTGCACGGCGGCCAGTTTCAGATTGATATTGCCGTTGGAAGTTTCGAGCCGGACCGGTTCGGGAGACTCGATCCCCGCCATCTCAAGGTCGATGCTGCCATTGGTGGTGTGGGCGTCAATGACGCCTTTGGCTACTTCGCCACTGATCTTCCCGTTGGAAGTCCGGGCGCGGACGTCGCCTTTGTGTGCGTCCAACTCAATCGAACCGTTCGTCGTTTCCGCGGTCAGCTTGCCGGTCACTCCCATCGCTTCGATTTTGCCGTTGGTGGTTTCGAGGTGCGCCGTACCTTCCGTCCCCATCACATGCAGCGTGCCGTTGGTGCTCTTGATGCGCTCGAGTTCGACCTTCTTCGGAACACGAATCGCGAAGCGGACCCCGGCATTACCGCGGAAGTTCGGCCGGTCGACGCGAACGCGCACGACGGCCGGCGTGGCGTCGATGTTGACCTTGATATCTTTCAGGAGTTCCTGTGTGCTTGCGTTTTTCGTGCCGGTAATCTCGATCTCGTCCTTGTCCCAGGTGCTGATTTCAACCGTCCCGTTTTCGTTCTCGATCGCCAGGCGGCCGCCGGGATTGAACTTGTAGGAATGGTGGAAGTCCTCGTGAAAGCGGTCCGAGTCCCCCATCTCGATCATGCAGCCGGACAGAAGGCATGTGAGCCCTGCGGCAAGCAGTCGGGTAAACATGTGTGGAAAATCCTCTAGCCCATTGCTACGCGAACTCTGCGGGCTTTGTTCCAACAAAGTGCCAGTGTTGCGCCTCGCATCGTGGGGTATGGGATCCGCAGGGCTACGCGGGGCGTCCGATGTTTGCTCCAATAAGAGGAACATGCAGAAACTCCTTGCGCTGAACCGGGGCGAGATCGCGATCCGTATCCTTCGCGCCGCAAACGAACTCGGGCTCCGCACCGTAGCTGTCTACTCTCAAGAGGACCGTCTCAGTCTCCATCGTTTCAAGGCCGATGAGGCCTATCTGATCGGCGAAGGAAAGGGTCCTGTCCAGGCATACCTCGATGTCGAAAACATCGTGGCGTTGGCGCACGAGAAAAAGGTCGACGCCATCCACCCTGGATATGGTTTTCTGTCCGAAAATCCCGCGCTGGCGCGGGCTTGCGCCAAGTACGGCGTGACCTTCGTGGGCCCCAGCGCCGAACTGCTGGAACTGCTGGGTGACAAGACGGCGGCTCGCGCGCTGGCCGATAAGGCAGGCATCCGCACGGTGCCGGGCACGAAAGATCCGGTCACCGATATGGCCGGCATCGAGGAGATTGGCGCAAAGATCGGGTATCCGCTGATCGTGAAGGCTGCCTTCGGCGGCGGCGGACGCGGTATGCGCGTGGTCAACACTGCCGACGAACTGGTGGCCAAGGTCGATGAAGCGCGCCGCGAAGCTGCGGCGGCCTTCGGCAACGACGCCGTGTTCCTCGAACGCTACATTCGCCGCGCGCGTCACGTCGAAGTCCAGATCATTGGCGACACGCATGGCAACATCCTGCACTTGTACGAACGCGATTGTTCGGTGCAGCGCCGGCATCAGAAAGTCGTCGAAACGGCCCCGGCCGTGAACCTCGATCCACGCATCCGCCGCGAACTCGGCGATGCGGCGGTCGCGCTGGCGAAGGCCGCCGGCTACTACAACGCGGGTACGGTCGAGTTCCTGGTGGACGTCGACGCCGGCGAGTGGTTCTTCATCGAAGTGAATCCGCGCGTGCAGGTGGAACACACGGTGACGGAAATGATCACCGGCATCGACATCGTGCAGACGCAGATTCAAATTGCGCAGGGCAAGAGCTTCAAGCAGATCGGACTGCCCGAGCAGGCGAACATCCCCGTGCACGGTTACGCGCTGCAGTGCCGCGTCACGACTGAGGATCCCGCCAACGGATTCATCCCCGATTACGGCAAGATCCACACCTATCGCTCGCCCGCAGGCTTCGGCATCCGTCTCGACGGCGCGTCGGCCTATGGCGGCGCGGTGATCACGCCCTATTACGATTCGTTGCTCGTGAAGGTCACGGCGTGGGGACGCGAGTTCGGCGACGCCTGCCACCGCATGGACCGTTCACTGCGCGAATTCCGTATCCGCGGCATCAAGACCAACATTCCGTTCCTCGAGAACGTCGTCAACCATCCGAAGTTCCAGGCGGGAGAGGTCACCACCTCGTTCCTCGACGAAGACGCCTCGCTGTTCAAGTTCAGCGCGCGCCGCGATCGTGCGACCAAGCTCCTGTCGTACCTCGGCGAAGTGATCGTCAATGGCAATCCGGAAGTGAAGGGCAAGGCGAAGCCCAAGGGTCTGCGTGCGCCGAATCCGCTGCCGCATGACCTCAACGATCCGCCGAAGGGTACGCGCGACCGGCTGCTGGAAATTGGACCCGAGAAGTTCGCACAGTGGGTCCGCGAGCAGAAGCGGCTCTTGTTGACGGATACGACGATGCGCGACGCGCACCAGTCGCTGATGGCGACGCGCATGCGCACGTACGACATGCTGCAGGCGGCCAACTACGTATCGCACCAGATGAGCGGATTGTTCAGCCTCGAAATGTGGGGCGGCGCGACCTTCGACGTATCGCTGCGATTCCTGCTCGAAGATCCCTGGTCGCGGCTCGCGAAGCTGCGCGAGGCGATTCCGAACATCTGCTTCCAGATGCTGCTGCGCGCGTCGAATGCGGTGGGCTACACGGCGTATCCCGATAACGTGGTCGACGAGTTCATTCAGGAATCCTCGAAGCAGGGGATCGACATCTTCCGCGTGTTCGACTCGCTGAACTGGCTGCCGAACATGAAGCTGCCGATGGAAGCCGTGCGCAAGACCAATCGCTCGATCTGCGAAGCAGCAGTTTGTTACACCGGCGACATCCTCGATCCCAAGCGCGACAAGTACACGCTGCAGTACTACGTCAAGATGGCGAAGGAACTCGAGAAGATGGGCGCGCACATGATCGCCATCAAGGACATGGCCGGTCTCTGCAAGCCCTATGCCGCGCACAAGCTGGTGAAGACGCTGCGCGAAGAGGTCGGCCTGCCGATTCACTTCCACACGCACGACACGAGCGGCATCAACGCCTCGTCGATCTTCAAGGCGGCGGAAGCGGGAGTCGACGTTGCCGACGCGGCGCTGGCGTCGATGAGCGGCACGACCAGCCAGCCGAACCTCAACTCGATCGTCGCCTCGCTCGCCAATACAGATCGCGACACCGGACTCGATCTCGCGGTTTTGGATCGCGCCTCGGATTACTGGGAAACGGTTCGCACGCATTACGCGCCGTTTGACAGCGCGCCGAAGAGCGGCACGGCGGAAGTCTATCTGCACGAGATGCCGGGCGGCCAGTACACGAACCTCAAGGAACAGGCCGAATCGATGGGCCTGGGTCCGCGGTGGCATGAGGTCGCGGTGGCGTACGCGGAAGTGAACATGGCTCTGGGCGACATCGTCAAGGTGACGCCGTCGAGCAAGGTGGTCGGCGATCTCGCGATCTTCCTGGTGAACCACGGCATGAAGGCCGCGGACCTCGCCAAACTGGGTCCGAATCACAATCTCACGCTGCCGAACTCGGTGGTCGAGATGTTGTCCGGCGACCTCGGTGAGCCCGAAGGCGGCTGGCCGGCGGACATCGTGGCGACGGTGTTGCGCGGCGGCGAACCTCGCAAGGGACGTCCCGGCGAGCATCTCGCAGCGGTGGATCTTGCCCAGGCGCACGCGACGCTCGAGAAGAAAGCGGGACACAAGTGTTCGCACACGGATCTCATGAGCTACCTCATGTATCCGGACGTGTTCCTGAAGTATTCGAAGGCGCACTCGAGCTACGGCGATGTCGAGGTCCTGCCGACGCCGGAATTCTTCTTCGGACTGGAAAAAGACAAGGAAATCGCGGTCGAGATCGAGTCCGGCAAGACGCTCATCATCAAGCTGCTGACGGTGTCGGATCCCCATCCGGACGGCTCGCGCATCGTGTTCTTCGAGTTGAACGGGCAGCCGCGTGAAGTGAAGATCCGCGACAAGGCGCTGCAGGCGGCGGTTCCGGCGAGGCCGAAGGCGGATCCTGCGAATGCCGGCCACGTCGGCGCCCCGATCCCCGGCGCGATCTCCAGTGTCGCGATCGAACTGAACGCGAAGGTCGTGAAGGGCGACCGGTTGCTGGTGATGGAAGCGATGAAGATGCAGTCGACGATCTACGCCCCGTGCGACGGCAAGGTCACGCAGTTGCTGGTGTCGGCCGGCCAGAACGTGGAGGCGAAGGATCTACTGCTGGTGATCGACCCGGCATAAGCGCAAAGGGTGCGGCGCCACCGCCAGTGGAGTTGGGAATCGATTCGCGCCGCACTCCGTTTTTCGCGCATCATCAATGAAAGGGAAGGAGCATAATGAAAGCATGCCGGTGCTGATCCCATCTCCGGAGCAAGAGACGATCGTCCCCGAGCCGCATCCGAAGCGCAAGCGTTGGACTCGCGAGGAACTGCGGCAACTCATCGAAGAAGGGCATCGGGAGTTCGAACGGTACGAACTGTTCGACGGGGAGTTGATCGACAAGATGGGCAAGAACCGTCCGCACGTTTTGGTGGTGCGATCACTGACGATCCTACTGCAGCAGGTTTTTGGAAGCGAGTTCGTCTTATCGGAGACCCCGATTAACTTGCGTCCCGAAGAACGGAGCACATACCGGCCTGAGCCGGATGTGCTCGTCCTCGAAAAGCCTTACAAGCATTTCGCGTTAGACGATCCCGGACCACAGGACATCGTGCTCCTGGTCGAAGTAGCGGACACGTCGCTACAGTACGACCTCGTCAGCAAAGCCCGCGCCTATGCACGCGCAGCAATTCGGGAGTACTGGGTCGCGGACCTAGTCAGCCATCGCGTCATCGTTCACCGACAGCCCCTCGGCGAACGGTACGCTTTGGTGCAAGCTTTCGATATTGGAGAGGCCGTCTCCTTTCCGGGACGCGACGCCTCTCCGGTGTCTGTCGACGCTGTCTTCGACGGGATTCTCTAGCTAGAGCAGATTACTGAAACAACTTCGGCGCGAACTCATGCAGGTAGTTCCGCCAGTTGATCCAGGTGTGGCCGCCGGAACTCTCTTCCACCACCGGCGTGAACCCGTGCTTCTTCAGCATCTCGACCGTCCCCTTCGTGGTCGGCATCACGAAATCATCAACGCCGGTCTTGATCCACAGTAGTTTGAGACCCTTCTTCATCGCGGCGTTGTCGAGCATATCCTTGCGCTGCGCTTCCCATTCCGGAGGCGGCGGAACCGGTGCGCCGTTGCCCGCGGGCCGCGAACCCGTCATATTAAACAGCCCCGAACTGAAGACGCCGATATACGCATACTGATCCAGGTGGCTCATCGAGATGTTCAACGTCTGCATGCCGCCCATCGACAATCCCGCGATCGCGCGGTTCGCACGCCCCGTCAGCACGCGGTAATTCTTCTCCACGTACGGCACGATGTCCTTCACGAAATCCTCGGCGAACTCGTCGCGTCCCCCGGGCGCCATGCGGAACCCCTGGGCTGACGTGTGTCCCGCCGGCATCACCACGATCATCGGCTTCGCCTTCTTCTCCGCGATCAGGTTATCGAGGATGAAGCCCGCGCGGCCAACCGAGGTCCACGCCTCGTCGCAGTCGCCTGCGCCGTGCAGCAGGTAAAACACCGGGTACTTCTGCTTGCCGCCGAGTTCATAACCGGGAGGCGTGTACACATGCATCCGGCGATGCCGTCCCAGTGCGGTCGACATGTAATGCACTGCCGCAACGGCCCCGTGCGGAACCTGCTTTGTATCCTCGAACTCGTGGCCCGCAATGTGGAAAAGACTCCACGCATTGTTGTTCGACTCGCTGATTTCCGGATTGCGCGGATCCATCACCGGCACGCCATTCACCGCGAACGTGTAACGATACGTGCCCGGATCCACCGGTCCGATCGTCGCTTCCCACACGCCCTTGTCGTTCTTCACGAATTCGACGCCCTCGCGCGGAAGTCCCTGGATATCGCCGCCGCGAAGTCCAACCTTGGTGGCGTCGGGCGCATAGAGTCGAAACGTCACTTTGCGATCGGCGCCAATCTCGGGTGACACAACTTGCGGAGGCGGCGCGGGCCGCTGTGCGGGCGCCGGAGCCTGCGCCAAAAATCCAAAAACAATGAGGGATGAAAACAACATGCCGTGCTCATTACATCCCCGTGCGGAACCGCTTGTCAACCATCCATAATGAATGAGGCATGGCAAAGCGAAACTTCCGAACCGATGCTGCGCCTTCCCGTTATGCGGGAAGTCCATCGTTTCCGTCGAACGCTTTGTTCCTCATCCCGTTCGGTCTCATCTTCCTCATGGCAGGACTCGCGCCCGCACTCGGTTTGCTGCCATGGCACAGCTGGTTTGAAATGCGGGACTGGCGCGAAACCAAAGCCACGCTCACACAAACGAGCGATCAGTTGACCTACGAGTACGATTGGGATGGTCACCATTTCATGCAGAACACGTATTCTGCAGATGATGCCGAGGATGGCGCGAACGCGGGCAAAGCGCGTTACATGGCCAATCACAAACCGGGCGACGTGGTCACGGTGTACATAAACCCGCAGGAACCCGCCGAGGCCGTACTCCTGCGCGACATCGATTGGGAGTCCCACAAAGATGATTTGAAGTTCGTGCTGATCTTTGTCGGCGCGTTTTCACTCGTCGGCCTCGGCCTCGCTGTCGGCGGATTCTACATGCTCATCCGCTACATCCGCGAATTGCTGCAGTACCGCCGCAACGGTCTGCCGGCAGCTCGCCTGGCCTGACCCTAAGGCTTCTCCGGCCACTGATGCTTCGGATACTTGCGCATCAACTCGCGCCTGATCTGCGGATAGTGCCGTTCCCAGAATCCCGCAAGATCGCTGGTCACCTGCACTGGACGCTGACTCGGAGCCAGCAGATGCACCACCAGCGGAACCCCGGAAATCCGCGGCGATTCCTTCATGCCGAAGAAATCCTGCAAGCGTGACGACACCCACGGCGCCTGCCCTGGCGCGTACTCGACCTTCGCCCGCCGCCCCGAAGGCAGCGCGAGCCGCGTCGGCGCGAACTCCTCCAGCCGCAACTTCGCCTCAATGATCGCCAGCACGTCTTCGGACTCGAGTTCCTTGAAACTGCGCTTGCCCCAACAGAGTTCGGCGAGCACGTCCTTCACTTCGTCGATCCCGAACGGGTGAGCGATCTTGCCGCGTTCGTGAGCAAAGGCCGCGCGCGCGAGCAATTGATCGAGCGCCTCGCGATCCCGCACGAATCGTCCTGTATCGGCCTCGCGCGCCTTCGCAGCAAGCATCGCAGTAGCCACGCCCGGATCCGGCAGTTCCCCGCCCCGCGTCTCTTCAATCACGATCCCGTCGTAGAGCAGCGCGGATACCGTTTCCACGCGCTCTGCAGTCCGATTCCACTCGACCCCGTTGCGTTCTTCGATCCGCTCAGGGAACAACTCGATCAGCCATTCGGGCTCGATCTTGTGCGCGATGCGAACGATGGGCGCGCCTTTCTCCTTGCGATCCTCGATATCCACCGCCAGCAGGAATCGCGCGTGCGATTCTTCGGCTAGCACCGCGGAGCCTCCGCCCGCCAGGGCCAGTTCGCGATCCCGCAGCCGCTTCGCCAATCGATCGGGAAACGCTGCGAGCAGCGAGAGTCCCAGCGCCTCGTCGTTGTCTCGACCTTTGTTGCGGATGAATCGCGACAACTGCTCGAATGTGCGCGACGTTGTGGGCATCCAGTCGCGGCGATGCATCAACAACCGCCGTTCGCCCGACGAAAGACACGCGGCCACTTCGCATCCCTGCAAGCCGCAGCCACGGCGCTCCGCCTCCACCACCAGTCGCGACAATCGCGGATGCAGCGGCATTCGAGACATCGCGCGCGCGGTATCCCCGGTCGCGCCCAGTCGCGTGAGCAGCGTTTCGGCGGCCTTCCAAGCCTCAGCCGGCGGTTCGTGGAACCACTCCAAATCGCCGCCAATTCCCATTGCCCGAAGATCGAGAACAAGCTGCGACAACTCGCGCCGCGCCAGCTCCGGCGCATCGAACTCCGGCCGCCGCAGAAAGTCCTCTTGCGAATACAAGCGAATCACGCGACCCGCGCGCGTACGTCCCGCACGTCCCGCGCGTTGAATCGCCGAAGCGCGGCTGATGCGGCTGACCCGCAGCGTCGGCAGTCCGGTCCACGGTGAATCGCTGGCGATGCGCGCGAGTCCGGAATCGATCACCGCGCTGATGCCGTCGATCGTGATCGAACTCTCCGCAATGTTGGTCGAGAGAATCACCTTCTTGCGGCCATCCGCTAGAGGCTGCACCGCCGCGTCCTGCTCTTCGGGCGAAAGATCGCCGTACAAAGGAAAGATCGCGAACCCGTACTTGCGCGCCAGCGGCTCGCACGCTCGCTGCGCTGCGCGGATCTCCGCAGCCCCCGGCAGGAACACGAGCACATCGCCGTCCAGGGGGAACAGCCGTTCCAGCGCGCGCGCCACCTGTTCGTCCAGCGTCTGCGACGACGCTGGCGTGTATTCGACCTCGATCGGAAACAAGCGTCCTTCGGAAACGACGCGCGCCGCGCCGCCGAGAAACTGCGCCACCGGTTCGGCGTCCAGCGTCGCGGACATCACCACAATCCGCAGGTCCGGCCGCGACGTCTTCTGCAATCGCCGCAGTAACGCCAATGCCAGATCCGTATCGAGATGCCGCTCGTGGAACTCGTCCAGCACCACGGTGGTCACGCCCTGCAATTGTGGATCCGACAGCAGGCGCCGCGTGAGTACGCCCTCCGTCACGAACCGCAGCCGCGTGTCCTTACCCGCCGCCTCTTCGAAGCGGACCTGGTACCCGACCTCGCCGCCCAGCCGCACACCGAGTTCCTGCGCCACCCGCCGCGCCGCCATGCGAGCCGCGATACGGCGAGGTTCCAGCACCAGCACCGGCCC
>CAZVKC010000123.1:0-11314 GCA_964627455.1 uncultured Solibacteraceae bacterium
GTCATCCGAGTTGCATGATCTGCCGGAGGCCATCTTCCAGCGCCGCCATCTCTTCCAGAGTGGCGACGCCCACCCGGCTTCGCAGGCGTTCCTTTGCCACGGCTCGGATCTGGTCACTCACCGCCACGGCAGGTTGACCGCCGCATGAAATCGGGATCAGAATCGGCGGGCTAGCCTTCGGCGAACTGGACAGCGGGACAACGATCACCGTGCGGCGCCTCTCGTTGAGAACCTTGACTGACACGACGACACAAGGTCGTGTCTTGCGGATCTCCGAACCAAGAGCCGGATCGAGCGCTATCCACCAGATCTCACCGCGGTCCGGGATTACTTCCATACTTCCACAGTCTCGTCGGCAAGCCCATCAAATTCTTTCTCGATTTCGGACACGTCCTCATCCTGATTCGCAATTTCGCAAGCGCGGATCAGCGCAGCATCACGCTCTCGCAGTCGGGCCGCCAGAGCTTCACTCACAAAGCGCGAGCGATCGCGGGACGAAACCCTGCGGAGAAACTCCGTGGCTAGTTGTTCCGGTACGCTAAACGTCATCTTCCGCATTGCCATACTGCCATACTACCAGATAGCCATAAAAGGCACCCTGCAAGGCTGTAAGCACGCAACCGGCGCACGAAACCGCCCAGCGGCGAAGCGGTGGGGCCAGAACCAACGACATCACTGTCGTTACCATCAAAGGGTACTCGTGAGCGGGACTCTTTCAGGCGCCCCTGGCCGTCAAAAATGAGGCGCCATGGCTGGTTCGCTACTGGAGGTCGAAGCCTTCCTCCCGGAAGTGCCGATCAAAGGCGAACGCCTCCCTCTGCCCTTCCGCTCGCATCACCACGAAGGTCACGCAATCGACGAGACTCAGCTAGACTCTCGGTGATCCACACGACCTTTATGACTGGCAGCAAGTCGTTCAGCGGAACTCGGGTCGCATCCGCCCCCAATCGGCGGCTGCGCAAGGGCACAACTCTCCTGCACGGGCGCGATTGGAGTCATCCCGGTCGAACAGCGCATAATGCAGAGCCGAGATGTCGACAAAGATCACTGGTGTTCGAAGACCTCGGCCAGATACTCGTCGTGCCGGGAACTGATGTCGGACCGGCCTGATGAGAACCTCCCAACCGCCACCTTGGCTCGCGCGATCCTCGCACTGCGGCCCGAATTCACCTGTTGTGACTGCACAAGTTGATCCACGCTCCGCCGGATCAACTCCGCCATGGAGACGTTTTGCGCAACCGCAATAGTTCGCAAGGCTTCTGCCTGAGCCTCAGTCAGTTGAATTTGCGTCCGGATCATCCGCTTACATGACATCATTCAATGACATCATGCTATCACTCGGACATCGCGATCGACTTACCATCTGTCGCAGACACCAAGCTTGGTTCAACCTATATTTCAAATTGAATCAAGCATTTGCGGGCATACCTTTGGTGAACAACGTAGCCGGTTGATAAACTGAAGTCGAGGATAGACGCTTGCCGCGAGAACGCTGCGGCAAGCGTTTTTCTTTTTGGCTGGTCCCGAACCTCCCGGCGCCCGCCACGGATCTTTGAAATCTGAATGAGAAAAGCAAAGAACCAGCTTCTTATGTTATGGTTACGCCCCAGACGCGATCCGGCGAAATGCAGCGGGATCGCGTCTGGACGCAAGGACTAACTCTATTGTTGTGTTAACGTTACGGACTTCGACCCGGAAAAACGCAAAAGTTGTATAACGAAACGAACCCGACGGCAGCGCCCGGATCTCATTAGTATCCATCACTTAGAGACGACACGATCCAACAGGAACCCCAAACGAACCCGAATTTTGGGTTCCATTGGGTTCTTTGCCGGGAATCGAACCCGAAAACGAACCCAACACCCGCCACCTACGGCTGCTCCCGCAACTGGATCAGCGGAAACACCCGGTCCTTCCGCTTGCGCGACGTCCGCTCCGGCTCATAGGGACCGCATACGATCCGGAAATCGCACATCCCACAGGCATCCGCCTTCGGATACGCCGGCAAAAAACCTTCCGCAATCGCCGTGTCGATCGTCTGCAGCGCCTGCTCCAGGTTGTCCCGGGCCTCTGGCGTGTACCGGATCTGCACATCGCGATAATCGCCCTTGCGCGTGCAGAAGTACAATCGCCCCTGCTGCACCTGCGAACCCGGCATCAACTGCTCCGCGGCCATCGAATACAGCACCGGCTGCAGCACCGAACCGCCACTCGTAAACACCGGGGGCCTCTGCGGGAAACTCCCCGTCTTGTGATCCGTGATCCGCAGCGCGCCGGTCACCTTGTTCCGCTCCACCAAATCGATGGACCCGCGCACCAGAAACCCTGTCCGCGGCAACTCCACCGGATCCCGGCTGCTCGCCGGATCGTGCGCATCACCATTGCCCGCGAGCCCGAACGAAAGTTCGAAATGCGCCGGGACCCACTCCGCCGACTTTTCCGAAACATCGATCAGCCACGCCCGCAAATCCGTCCGCAACTCGTCGATCTCGTTGTTCCACACCCGCGCAATCGCCGGCGCAAGCTGATCCGCATACGCCTGCGCCACCTGCTCCAACACCCGGTCCGCCACGGCAATCGCATCCACCCGGTTCTCCCGCGTCACCGGCAGCGCATTCCTGGCCTGCAACTCCTGCATCAACTGGAATTGCACCGCGTGAAAGATCTCGCCGCGCGTCAGCGGATCCAACTGCTCGATCCCCGCCGGCTCCTCGCGAGCTTCCAGGCGGTGCACCGCCTGCAGCAGGAACTTGTACGGACACGCCGCATAGGTCTGCAGCGCCGACGGCGAATAGGCCCGCGCGTTCAGCCGGTGTTTCGCAAGCGCCTCCACGGCGGCCTTGTCGCCGTCGACGAAACCGTCCGCGGGAAACCAGCGGTTCCGCCACCGCCCCGCGCGCGCCCGCAGCGACCGCACCAGATGCGCATTGAGGCTCATCAGATATCGCCCGCCCCCGCGCGTCGCATGCCGCAGCATCGCCAGGTCGAACTCCGCATCGTCGATCGCTTCATCCGGATGCGCCGGCGCCGGCCAGTCCAGTCGCGTCGGCGCGTGCGCCGCAGCCTCGTTCTCGAACGACTTCAACTCCGGCAGTTTCCCACGCGTCGCCCGCAACAATTCCAGCGCATAAAACGACGGGACCCGCGGCCGGTTCTGCATCACATCCATTCGCGGATACGAGTAGTACAGATACTCGACCGCCGAACCCACCGCAAGATGCAGCAGCATGCGTTCCTGCCGCGCCCTCTCGGTCTGATCCACCATCGGCTGGCTGAGTTGCTCGCGGTACGCATCGAGCAGGATCGGATCCTCGGACGCCCGCCTCGGAAACAAGCCCTCCGCGAGTCCCGGCACGAACACGGCACGGAAACTGCGCCCGCGGATCTCCTGAATGCCCGCGACGAACACCTGACCATAACGAACCTTCGAAGGTTCGCGCCGCAGGAACCGCATCCGGTCGCTCAGCACTTTGTACACTTCGCCGAGGTCGACCGGCCCGATCTCCTCCATCGCACGCAACTCTTCGAGCGCCGACAAGACCGACTCCGGACGCTTCAGCGATTGCCCCGCGAGATCCGACAACGCGTCCAGCCACTCGCCCCAGCGCGCCTGTTTCGGCAGCGTCCCCAGCGCGTGGATCAGCGGCAGGGCGAACCCCGACAACGCCCGCACCTGCTCGATCTGCCGTTCCACCGGACCCGTCCGCGACGGATCGTCCCGACGCAATCCCGCCAGCTTGAAACGCAGTTCGGTCTCGAGTCCCTTCAAGCGCCGTTCCCAGCGATCGCGCCCACCGACGACTGCCGCGTCGACGATGAGCCGCTCCCATGCAAACGGCGACGCCAGGAACCGCGAGGTCTCGGACCCTGTCTCTTCCGTCTCCAAAGCCACGCCGGCGCCGGCCGCCGACGCAAAGCTCGCCAGCATCTCGTCGTCGGGAGCGAGGTCCGCACGAGGCGCCTGTCGATCCTCCGCCGTGGGGACCTGCCCCAACGACAAATACTCCGCGAATCGAGTCGCCGAGCAGCCTTCCGCCGCGCAGGCGAGCAGCGCCAGAAACGCACGCCCTGAAGGATCCGGCCTCGCCACGCCCCGCGTGAAATACGCCGGGATCCCCGCGCGCCGCAGCGCCTCTTCCATCAGCGTCTGATACCGTTCGGGACTCCGCAACAACACGGCGATCTCGTCGAACGCCACGCCCTGCCGCGCGATCTCCCGGATGTTGCGCGCAATCTCGACGCACTCGAGCCCTTCGCCCGCCGCCGAAAAGAATCGGATCCGCTGGTCTTCGACGGCCGCCACGTCCACGGCAAACAGCGAGTCCGCAACCCGTTCGATCGCCGTCGCGGGACCCCGGTATTCCGGCTCCACGTCCAGAATCGATCGCAGCGCCTCGCAGTTGGGGACATCCGCCGTCGGCGCCAGCGCCAGCACGTCCGGCGACTTCGACAGCACATGCTTCGCGAACAGCGCATGCCATAACGAGGGGATCTCGCAACACAGCCACAACACAGGCAGCCGCAGCAGCGGATGATCATCGTTGGTGGACGCACGCCGCAGAATCGCCGCGAGATCCAGGAACAGGCCGGACTCTTCTTCGAAGGCTTCGAGCACGCCCGCCAGATCGCGTCCCGGCGCGCCGGTCTTCTCGACATCGCGAGGCGACACGGCGTTCAGCCGCAATTCGAGGATCGTCGACGTGACCGCGCGAGCCAATCCGGGCGTATCCGCGACAGGCTGAAAATACGGGATCTTCGAATCGAGCCGGAACGTCTCGAGGATCCTCGCCGTCAATGCCTCGAACGCCAGTCGCGAGGCCGGACGCTCGCCGGGCGCGAGCTTCGCCATCGACAACTGCGCCGCGAGCGTCGTCAGCGTGGTCCGTTCGATGCCGGCAACGGCCGCGCCCGCATAGGCGCGCACGAAATCATCGGCGGCGCCACGCGATGGCGCAACGATCAGCACGCGCTGGTGCTGCGCGAGAAACGCCGCGCCCGCCTCCTGCAACGCGCGATGCGAATGACTGTGTATGAGACGCGCCGCCCGCATGGGATCCCGCTCTATTCTAGCTTGGCGTATCCTAGACAGTTAACGGTCATGCTGACGCATCTTCCCCTGCTCATCGGAATTCTGTTGCTCGGATGCATCAGCCATTTCGGCGCCGTCTACTATCAGCACGAAATCGAAGAGGACCTCGCGGCTCGAACGAAGTCCGAATTACTGCCTCTGCAGCAGCCCAAGATCGAGGTCAAGGCCAGCGGCCAAACCATCGTTCTCAGCGGCGAAGTCATCAGCGACGACCTCCGTCAGGCGGCCGCTCAAACGGCATCGCGTATCTGGGGCGTCAGCGATGTACGCAACCTGATCACGGTCGCCAAGGTAGTCACGCCGGTTTCCTGCGGCGCCGTCATCGATCGCTTTCTGTCGAAAGAATCCATCACCTTCATCGGCTACGGCTCGGACCTCGACTCGCGCAGCCACTCCGCCATCGACCAACTGGTGACGATTCTCAGCGACTGCCCGTCAGCAGGTTTCGACGTGATCGGATACGCCGACACGCGCCTTCCGCTCGACCGCTACAACGCCACGGCAACCGAACGCGCCCGCGCCGTGATCCTGCAGTTTGTCCTCAAGGGCATCTCGGCTTCGCGCTTCACGCCCAAGCCCGGCAACCCCGCGCTTTCGAGAGGACGCATCGAGTTCACGCCCCGCGGTGAATAGTTACTTCGCCCAACGGTCGAGCAGCGGACGCAGTTCCGTCTCGCTCAGCACGCCCGGATGGTAGGACCGCACGATCCCCTTGCGGTCGATCAACACGAGTGTCGGCGTCGTCGAACAACCGTAGTTCTTGAACACCTCGTCATCGATCGGTACGGCCATGTCGGCGAGCATCGAGTAACTCCGCTGCCGGACCTCGTCGATGTACTTCGTTTCGACGGCCGGCGTCGCATCCTCGCCGCGCGCCACGTAGCCGTAATGCTGCGTCGGCCCGATGATCACGAGGTCCTTGTAATCCTGCCGGACCTTGGCCAGCACCGGTCCCTGATACTTGCAGTCGCCGCACCAGTGCGCCCAGAAGAACAGGATCACGGGCTTACCCGCGAGCGCGCTCAGGGGCTTCGGCTTCGGACCCACGAACTGCGCCACCGGAAGCGCCGGCGCGGGCTTGCCTTCGAGGCTCAGCAGATGGATATTCTTCTGGATACGCGTGCGGATCGACGACGCGTAATACGTCTTCAATTCCTTCTGCAGGAACGCCACCGCCTGGTCCCGCTGGTTGCGCGCGCCCAGCACCTGACCTTGCACCTCGATGGCCGCGCCCAGCGCAATCGGCAGATACCGGTCGTCATCCAGCTTCTGCTTCTTGAGTTGCGCCAGCGCGAGTTCGTGCGTCTGCCGCGCGTACCCTTCCGCCTTGTCGTATTGCTTCAGCTTCAACGCCCCGCGGCCGAGCCAGCTCATCGCTTCGAGCATTTCCGAAGTGACGCCATGAGCCGCCCGGTACTGCGCGATCAGGGACTCCGCCTTGCCGAACTGTTCTTCGGCGATCGCATCGCGAACGTCCTTGATGATCGCCGCCGGAAGCGTCAGCGACGCGAGCAGAGCCACTAGCACAAACCTCATTTTCCGAGGATAGCTTGCCGGACCCCGTGTGAGTACACTACAGGAATGGAATTGTTCCAGACCGAAGATTCCGATTCCCTCGCCAGCCTGGAAGATCGCATCACACGGGCGGTCCAGCTCGTCCGGTCGCTGCGGGAGCAGAACACGGAATTGCAGAGAAAACTCGAAACGGTGGCGGGCGAACGGGACGCCCTGAAGGCCGAGCGCGACGCCGCTGTGGCCAATGCCGCCCAGGCCAAACTATCGGGCGCCGAAGCCGAGAAGTACAAAGCGGAAATCGAGCAGTTGAAGCAGGAACGCAAGCAGGTTCGCACGCGGATCGAGAAGTTGCTCGGACAGATGGACCTGTTGAGCGGCCAGTGATGCGGCTGACCCGTCGAGGATTCGCCTCCCTTCCCCTGGCCGCGCTGCTGCGTGGCCAGGACATCGGGAATCACGCCCCGCTCATCGAATCCCTCGCCGTCCACAATCCGAAACTCTCGTACCTCGAGCCCCGCTTCCGCGACCTCAGGAAGTGGAAGCGCGAGGCGCACGCCAAACTCTTCGAACTCCTGCATTATGCGCCGGCCAAGGTGGATCCACGCGCGGAGGTCCTGCACAGCGAGGACCGCGGTGACTACACGGTCGATCGCATCGTATTCTCGACCACGCCGGCATTGCGAATTCCCGCGTTCGTGCTGAAGCCGAAGAAGCCGGGAAAGCTTCCCGCACTCGTTGCCCTGCACGATCACGGCGGCTTTTACATGTGGGGCAAGGAAAAGCTCGTGGGCCTGGACGGCGAGCATCCGGTCCTGACCGAGTTCAAGAAGACCTACTACGCAGGCCGGAACATCGCCGAGGACCTCGCCCGAGCCGGCTACCTCGTCATCGTGATCGACATGCATTATTGGGGTGATCGCCGCATGCTGCTGCCCGGCGACGCGGCGGATTGGAAGGAACGCCCGGCATCGCTCACGCGCGAGCGCATCAACGCGTTCAACCAGCGTTCGGGACAGAATGAACAGTGGATGGCGCGCGCACTGTACGCCGCAGGCGCGACATGGGCAGGCCTCATGTTGTGGGACGACATCCGCACTGTCGACTACCTGCTCACCCGCTCCGACGTCGATCCCAACCGCATCGGCTGCGTGGGGCTTTCGGTCGGCGGCTTGCGGGCCTGCTACCTGACTGCCGCGGATCCGCGAGTGAAAGCGGGCATCGTGGTCGGATGGATGACCTCCTTCCCGAAACAGTTACGCGAGAAGATCGCCAGCGCGATCGGCTTTACGAAGTTGATTCCCGGGATTTACCAATACCTCGACTATCCCGACATCGCGTCGCTCGCGATGCCTTCGCCATTGCTTGTGATCAACGGAGGCAAAGACCGGCTCTTTGACCCGGACGGAGTCCAGATCGCGTATCAGAAGTTGAGGGATTGCTACAAAAAGGCGGGGATTCCGGAGCGCGTGCAGTGCAGTCTGTACCCCGACGCGCCCCACGAATTCAACGCAGCCATGCAAGAGGAAGCCTGGAAGTTCCTCTCGCGATGGCTGCCTGCATAAATTACTACTTGCGGGCCTTCTTCAACCGCACCGGAACACGGCGGCGGCGAATGATCGGCGCGGGCGAGAAGGCCTCTTCGAGGATCTCCGCCTGTTCCTGCAGATGGCGCTTCAGCGAACCCGCGGCCGGGCTGGCCGATTCCGCGCGTCCCACATACCGCAGCGTGCGGCGTGTCGGTTCAAGCAGCGGCTGGATCTGATCCTGGATGAAGGTCCACGGGCCGTAGTTCTTCGACTCTTCCTGCACCCACAGCACTTCAGCCGTGTACGGATAGCGTGACAGAATCGCCGAGAAGTCCGCGGCCGCGAACGGATATAGCTGTTCGATGCGCAGGATCGCGACGTTCTCGAGGCCGCGCTTCTCGCGTTCGGCGGCGAGTTCGTAGAAGATCTTGCCCGAGCACACCAGCACGCGATTCACGCGGCTCGTGTCGATGTTGGCCGGATCCGACAGGATTTCCTTGAAGGTTCCGCGCATGAATTCCGACAGCGGCGACACCGCCTTGGGATTTCGCAGAATGCTCTTCGGCGTGAACATGATCAGCGGCTTGCGCATGCCACGGCGATCTTCACCGCCGCGCATCTGGCGCCGCAGGATGTGGAAGTACTGCGCCGGAGTCGTGCAGTTAGCCACCTGCATGTTGTTTTCCGCGCACAGTTGCAGGAAGCGTTCGATGCGGGCCGACGAGTGTTCGGGACCCTGGCCTTCCTGGCCGTGCGGCAGCATGAGCACCAGGCCCGAAGGCTGGCCCCACTTCGATTCCGCCGACGAGATGAACTGGTCGATCATGATCTGCGCGCCGTTGACGAAGTCGCCGAACTGCGCTTCCCACATGACGAGAGCCAGAGGATCGGCCACCGAGTAGCCGAACTCATAGCCCATCACCGCGTACTCGGAAAGCGACGAATCCCACACTTCGAACCGCGCCTGATCCTTGGCGAGGTTCTTCATCGGGACATACTGCTTGCCGTTCTCGTGATCGTAGAACTCGAGATGCCGCTGCGAGAAGGTGCCGCGGCCCGTGTCCTGTCCGGACAGGCGCACCGGCGTGCCTTCGAGCACCAGCGAACCAAACGCCAGCGCTTCGCCCAGCGCCCAGTCGAGCGCGCCACCGCCGGTCGGGATTTCCTTCAACAGGTCGCGGCGCTTGTCGACGAAGCCCTTCAGCTTCGGATGCACCTTGAAGTCGTCGGGGAACGTCGTGAGGCCGGAGAGCACACGCTCGATCATCTGCTCGTCGATCGTGGTCTGCGGCCGGATCTTCGGCAGATCGGCCACGTTCACCGGCGTCACTTCCTGCAACACGTACTCGCCCTTGTTGCGCTGCGCTTCGTCGTAGACGAAGTTCAGCTTGTCGAGCACGCGCTTCTGCATCGCGTCGAGTTCGGCCTGCGTCATCACCTTCTCACGCACCAGGCGCGCGGTGTACTGACGCGTGACCGACTCGTGATCTTTGATCTTCTTGTACATCAGCGGCTGCGTGTACGAAGGATCGTCGGTTTCGTTGTGACCATGCTTGCGATAGCAGATCATGTCGATCACAACGTCCTTCTTGAACTGCTGCCGGAAGTCGTAGGCCAACTGCGTCACGCGGATGCACGCCTCGGGATCATCGCCGTTGACGTGGAAGATCGGCGCCTGCACGGTACGCGCGATATCGGTGCAATAGGTCGACGAGCGCGACTCGTACGGATTGGTCGTGAAGCCGATCTGGTTGTTGATGACGATGTGGACCGTGCCGCCGGTCGAATAACCTTCGAGCTGCGACAGGTTCAACGTTTCCGCCACCACGCCCTGGCCGGCGAATGCCGCGTCGCCATGGATGAGGATCGGGATCACTCGCTCGCGCTTGGCGTCGCCCAGGCGATCCTGCTTGGGACGCACGATGCCTTCCACCACTGGATTGACCGCTTCGAGGTGCGACGGGTTGAACGCAACGGAAACCGTGATTTCACGGCCCTGCGCCGAACGCCGCACGCCGGTCGCACCCAGGTGGTACTTCACGTCGCCCGAACCCTGGATCGAGTCCGGATCGATGTCGCCGTCGAACTCGCTGAACAACTGCTGCATGCTCTTGCCGATGATCTGCGCAAGAACGGTGAGGCGTCCACGGTGCGCCATGCCGATGACGGCTTCGTGCACACGGGTGTCGGCCGCGCGCTCGAGCAACTCGTCGAGGATCGCGATCACCGACTCGCCGCCTTCGACCGAGAAGCGTTTGTGGCCCTTGAACCGGTTGTCGAGGAAGCGTTCGAATTCTTCGGCTTCGATCAGTCGCTCGGCGATCCGGCGCTGCGTCTCGGCTTCCAGCTTCCAGAGGTTCGCCTGCGGCTCCATGCGCTGCTGCAGCCAGGCCTTCTCTTCCGGATGCTGGATCATCATGTACTCGCAGCCGATGCGCGCGCAGTAGGTCTGGCGCAGGGTGTCAAGGATGTCGCGCAGGGTGAGAATCGGACCGCGTCCCAGCACGCCGCCGGCGTAAAACGGACGGTCGAGATCCCAGATCGAGAGGCCGTAAGTGGCCGGGTCGAGTTCGGGATGATAGAGCGGGTCGTGGCCGAGCGGATCGGTGCTGGCGATGAGGTGGCCGCGCACGCGATAGGCGTGGATCAACTGCGCCACCGCCAGTTCTTTCTGGACGTCACCAGCGCTGGAAGTCTGCTGCACCGCAACGACCGGCATCAACTGCTGCTGCGGCCGCTTCTCTTCTTCGAACTTCACGGGCAGGTAGGGAATCTTGAGGTCCTGGAAGACCTGCTCGTAGAAGCCGTCGGCGCCGTCGAGCAGTTCCTGCACGCGGGCGAGGAACATGCCGGACTCCGCGCCCTGGATCACGCGGTGATCGTAGGTGCAGGTCATGCCCATCACCTTGGTGATGCCGAGAGCCGCGCGGACCTGTTCCGTCACGCCGGCGAATTCGGCCGGGTAATCAATGGCGCCGGTCGCGATGATCGCGCCCTGGCCCGGCATCAGGCGCGGCACCGACGAAACGGTTCCGACCGTGCCGGGGTTGGTGAGCGAAAGGGTCGTGCCTTCGAAGTCCGGCACCGTCAGCTTGCCGTTGCGCGCGCGGACGACCACGTCGTCATAGGCGGCGAGGAACTCGGCGAAGCTCATCGTGTCGGCCTTCTTGATGTTCGGCACCAT
>CAZVKC010000124.1:0-11259 GCA_964627455.1 uncultured Solibacteraceae bacterium
CGTATAGCGGCTACCCTCACACGGGATAGGCGCGCGGACCCAACCCGTCTAGCCCCCCAGCGTCCGGCCAGGACCTCCCAGTTGCCGCCAAACCTCACCCTGATAGTGAAAATCGATCCCGCATCGCGCCAGCAGTTCCCGATCTCGCGCAATCTCCATCGCAGGACCCGCCGCCGCGACCTTCCCCTGGTAAATCACCGCCACGCGATCCGCGCAAGCGAGCGCCGGCAGGATCTCCTGCGACACCAGCACGACCGTGGCGCCCAACTCGCGAATGATCCCCGCCACCTGCTCCACCATGCCGGGATCCAGATTCGCGAACGGCTCGTCGAACCCGATCACCTGCGGACGCATCGCCAGCACCGTCGCAAGCGCCACCCGCCTCTTCTCGCCCTGCGACAACTCGTGTGTCGAACGATGCCGGTGCTCTTCCAACCGCATCTGCTCGATCGCCTGGCGCACCCGGTCGCGAACCTCGTCCGTCGAACACCCCATATTCAGGGGTCCGAACGCGATATCTTCCTCGACGGTCGGCGTGAACAACTGGTCGTCCGGATTCTGAAACACAATCCCGACCTTCGCGCGGATCTCCCGCAAGGTCCCGCGATGGACCGGCGTGCCCCCCACCTCGATGCTGCCTCCATGCGAGAGCAACACCCCATTGAGATGCAGCAGGAACGTGGACTTCCCCGCCCCTGAAGGTCCGAGAATCGCGAGTCGCTCGCCCGCCGCAATGTCGAGCGTCAATCCATCCAGCGCGGCGCGGCCGCCCGGGTACCGGTAAACGAGATCGCGGACCGCGATAGGACAGCCGGCGGAAGCGCTAATTGGGAAGTACTCCAATGGCCTGTTCAAGCGCCGAGCTATAAACACCCATAAACACGAGGCACATTTCGTCCGTCGTCTTCTCACCCCAGCCAACGGGAATCAATGGATTGTTGGGGTTTCGAGGATTGTTCTCCGAGTTGTCAAAGGTGCAGGTCAGCCGTACACGCTGGCCGCGTTTCACCTCGACCGGCTTCACGTAATCGTACGCCCCTTGCCAGTTGAAGTCCCATTTGTCGATGTAAATCAAAGGCGCGAGCACCTTACCCGTTCCATCGACAAGATCGAACTTGATCTGTTTACCGAGAAGATGCATGTGCGGATACACGGAATAGATCTTGGTGGGCTCGATAGCTTGCACGAAATCCAGTAGCGTCGCAATCGTGCCTTCCGGGAAGATCTGGTTGACGTTGTAGTTCTCTTCCCCTACCGGGATCTTGAAGCGGTCGTTCAGCACCGGGATCATGAACATCGTGTTCTTCGGCTGCTTTTCGTGGAAGTACAAACCGATGCGCGTCTGATCGGGTCCGGTACGGGCCACGGGGAAATAGTGGACCTGCATGATCAGCGTAGCCCCCTTGGGGACTTCGAGACCAAGATCGTCCGGCAGCATGTGCGCCCGCTGGCCCGGAGCCCAGCCGCCGAGCAGCGACTTCAACGTGCTCAAGCCGATATTGATGCCGGGACCTCCGAAGCAGTTGTACCCCGGCCCCTCATCCGCATCATCCAATTTCTGCCCCACCCCGCTCGTATCGGCATACAGCAACACGTGATGCACAATGCCGCGGTCACCGGGCAGGTAATCGATCGCCTTCAAATAGCGGGTCTCGGCGAACTCGGTCGGGATCACAAAACAGCGGTACACATCCTGGCCGAGTGGAGGCTCGTATGCCTCGATCATCGACAGGACTTTGTCGGGATACCCCAACGACCATTCCGACTTGTTGTCTGCCGGAGGCAGCTTGTTCGCTTCATCCCCAGCCGGCGCGCCGGCGTCCACCCAGTCGAGGATCGTCTGGCGTTCGGCATCGGTCAGAGCATAGGAACCCTTGAACTCACCGTGCCCCGCGACAGGTTTCCACGGCGGCATCTTCCCGGTGGACACTACCCGCTTGATGTCGCGAGCCCAAGTCTGAGCTGTGTCGTAATCGGCCAGCGCGAAAGGCGCGAGATCGTTCTCCCTGTGACACGTTTCACACTTCTCGCGAAAGATCCGTGAGACTTCGCCGTAATACGTCGGCTGGGCCGACGCAAGCGCGGAAGACAAGAGCAGAAGAGGCAAATAACGGGTCATGAGCAAGGCCTGTTGATAACTACCTATTATGGATGTTCTCACAGGCCTTTGGGTCCTAGAGATTTTTCCAGCCAAAGTACTAGCAACCAAACGAGCGTTGGTACCGGCGTTTTTGGATCGAAACGCTCATTGTCCGGTCGCGGCCGGTATCGCACTATCAGGCAAAGAGCCGGCGACGAGCAAGCGCCGGCAGTGTAGAGCCTGCGGACACGACATCATCGCGGCCACACCGAAGGGAAGATGCTCCGTATGTATTCAGATAGCGATAACAACCGGCGAAAGACCAGCCGGTTTCCGATCGAGCGCGAGATCCGGTTCCGGGTTTCGACTCGTGACAACCTGTTCGAGACAGGCGTCGGTAACACCCTGAACATCTCCAGTTCCGGGGTCCTGTTCTCGACGGATAAGCCCGTGTTGCCGGGCCGCCGGGTCGAGGTAGCGATCAGCTGGCCGGCCGAGCTGAATCGGAACACCGCGCTGAAGCTGGTCGCCAGGGGGCGAATCGTCCGGGTAGGGGACGGGGTCGCCGCAGCGGAACTGCAGAACTTTGAGTTCCGAACCATGGGCGCCGGACTCGGCAGCAGTGTCGGCAGCAGTAACGCTCCAGGAAAGGGAACGGTAATCCCCTTCCGGGGCGACAGCGTTTGATGATGATTGGTTGATTCCAACAAAAAAGCGGCGCGGATGCTCTTTGCAGATCCGCGCCGTTTCTGCTTTGCGGGCAGCTACACTATGGGGATGATGATGAAGCCGGCGTATCGATCGCTGATCCTGCTGCTGGCAAGTCTCCCCGTCGCAGCGCTTGCCCAACTCGTTCCTGACACATTCACAGTCCCCCGCCAGTTCACGGCAAAGACCTACAAACTCGTTCCGCTCGGACCGGAAATCGCGCGTCTCGACTATGACGCGTACATGAGTTCGATCGAGCACATCCGTTCGCGGATGGGCGGCAAGTGGCCGAGTCCGAACCTGACCATGGAAGATCAGGCGAAAGACATGGCCGGCGAGAAAGCGCAATGGGATTCGCGAAAGTCGTTCCCGTATGCCGTATTGACCCCGGACGGTGCGAAGGAACTCGGCTGTTTCTACATCCGGCCTAGCGCCAAGGAAGGCTTCGATGCGGTCGCCACGATGTGGACCACCAAAGATGCGTTCGACAAAGGCTTCGAGGATGTCATCTATCGCGACATGAAAGCGTGGCTCGCAAAAGAGTGGCCGTTCGCCAAAGTCGCATGGCCCGGACGCGAGATTCCGCAGGCGGAATGGCGCGCCTTGCCCGCGAAGCCCAAAAAGCGGGCAGGGGACGGCGCGCCCCAATAGCGAAGAGAGAAACGATCGCGGCGGCCTCCGTTGCCCGCGAAATTAAGGAAGTAAGATAGGGGCATGCCCGGTAAATTCGTCCTCAAAACAGCCAAAGACGGCCAGTTCTACTTCAACCTGAAAGCCACCAACGGCGAAACCATCCTGACGAGCGAGATGTATAAGTCCAAGGCAAGCGCCTTGAACGGCATCGAGAGCGTCAGGAAGAACAGTCCCGAAGAGAAGCGTTATGCGAAGCAGACTGCCAAAAATGGCAAGTTCTTCTTCACGCTGAAGGCAGGTAACAACCAGGTGATCGGCAACAGCGAGATGTACGACACCGAAAAGGCGCGCGACAACGGCGTGAAGTCGGTGATGAAGAACGGCGCCGGCGCGAAACTCGCCGACGAAACGGCCGCCGGCGCTTAGCTTTCTGTCTTTGTGGATGCTGCGGCGCGGCGCGAGTAAACCTCAGGATCGTGCCGCTCCATCCATCGTTCCGGGAAACGAATCGGACGGAAGCCTGCGTACTGCGAGTACAGCCCGTGCGCGTCTTGCGTGGCGAGCATCCAGCGCCGCAAGCCCTGCAATTGCGGATGCTCCAGGATCGCGGCCATCAACTGCTTGGATAATCCCTTGCCCCTGTGCTGCTCGAGGATGAACACATCCGCGAGATAAGCGAACGTCGCGCGATCCGTAATGACGCGCGCAAAGCCGGCCAACTCACCTGCCGCGTCGAGCACGGCGAAGCTCAGCGAATTCCGCACGGCCCGGTCGACCACATCGAAGGGGATCCCCTTCGCCCAATACGATTCTTCGGACAGATAGCGATGGACCCGCGCGATATCGATGCGAGTGACATCGTCCGTGATCGAAAACCCTTCCACCAAGATGAGTTCTCCTGTTAATGCGCAGGCTGCGCGAGTTCAGTTTGCAATTGTTTGAAGTCCTCCGCCAGAGAAGAGTTGGGGTGATCCTTCAGTATTCCCTGGATCGCCGCAACGAGGTTCCGGATCTCCGCAGCATTCCGTTTTGGATCCTTGAGATGGAGCAGTGAAGCCAGTTCGACCTTCGCATCGCCGAGCGACACCGGAAACGCAGCGGCAGGACTGGCGGCCACCAACTCCAAATACAACTGGATCCGGCGGTTCGCCGTCGCAATCGCCTGATCAACGCCGCCCGACGCGCGCTGGATACGCGAGAGGCGCCCGAGTCCGTTCGCGAATGCGCTCTTGGCGCGGACATCGCGGGGATCCCTCGCATGCGCCTGCTCCCGGATCGCCAGCATCTCATTGCAGTAGGCGAGAGCTTCCGCATGCCGCCCCAGTCTGTAAGACGCTAGCGATAGATCGGACAGAGTGAAACTGGTCTCGAACGGATCCCGCCCGGACGCTCGTTCAATCGCAAGAGCCCGCCGGTACTGCGCGGCGCCCTCCTCGATTTGATCTTCCGCCAGCAGCAAGGCGCCGAACCGCTTCAAGTGGGGCGTAAGCTTGAGGTCGTTTCGCAGACCCGCCGACTCGAACGCGCGGATCGCCTCACGAAATGCCTCGATGCCTGCTTTGCGGTCGCCGCTCGCGCCTTTGAAGTAGGCGATCTCACCCAAGGCGTAAGCCAGCGAATCCGAGGGGCCATAGCGGCCAAGCGCCTGCGTCGCGGCCTCCAGCTTCCCCGTGAAAGCATACCGGGCGGCGCCGCGCTGTATCAGGTCCTGTACTCGGGCGATCTCTGCGTAATACGCGACGAGACGCTCCAGCGCTGCGCGCTCGTCAAACTGTCGCGCGCGTTCGGCCAGCGCAATGGCCTTTTCATAGGATTTGGTCGCGTTGACCGGATCGCCCAGGTTGGGCGAATTCGGCAAACCCTGGATCGCGCCCAATGTCCGCCAGGCATAGGCGAGCTCCAATAGCACTACCGGATCCCTCTCGTTCGGATTCGCCGTGCGATCGAGCAACATCGCCAGATTCTGGACAATCGGCTTTCGCGCATCGACAGGAAGCCGGTTGATGTCCTGCAGCATCGCTCTCGTAACCCGCCGTGTTTCTTCAAATCGATGCAAGGATTCGCGGCTGCTCTGCTGTGCTCTCCACGCCTGCCATCCGGTCGCCGTCACGCCCGTGGCAAGAGATACGGCAAGCAGCGCGCCCGTGGGATTGCGGCGCACGAACTTCCGCGTCCGATAGGTCCAACTCGCCGGCATCACCGACACCGGCCGGAACGCGAGCCAGGCGTCGAGGTCCGCCAGCAGCGCCGCTGCGGAACCGTAGCGTTTCGCCGGATCCTCCTCCAGACAGCGAGCAGTAATAGCGCCGAGTTCAGGATCGGTGGCGCACTCCGGCACGAGCCGTTTGAGCAACAGGCCTGCCTGATAGACATCGCTGATCGGCGACAACGGTTCTCCGCGCAACTGTTCCGGACTCGCGTAATCCGGCGTCAGCATCGGCCAGACGAAATCGGAACTGCTGCTGAGCGAACGTCCCGCGCCGAAATCGAGTAGCCGTGGTTCGCCTTCTCCGGTGACGAGGACATTCGCGGGCTTCAGATCCCCATGCACGATCAGCCGGCTGTGCGCGTACACGAGAGCCTGCACCATGCGGGCAAACACATGCACGCGGGTGCGAACGGACGATGAGCCGTTGTGCGCGAGCCACTGGTCGACCGGCAGTCCGTCGATGAACTCCATCGCGAAGTAGGGCGCGCCTGCAGGAGTGCGCCCAGTGTCGTAAAGGCGGGCAATGCCGGGATGCTCCAGCTTCGCGAGCATCGCCCGCTCCTGCAGAAACAGTTCGGTTTGCCCGGGATTCATCCGCCCCGCCGCAATCACCTTGACCGCGACCCGGCGTCCGTCGGTGGGATCTACATGGACCGCTTCGTACACTTGTCCCGCGCCGCCGCGCCCGATCTCACGCACGATCCGCCAGGGTCCGACGGCTTCGAGCACTTCCGGCTTCGGATCAAGAAAATCGGGATCTGCATCCCACGCCGCGATCAGGCGGCGGACCTGTTCGATGATCCCCGGATCTTCGCCGGATGCGGCCAGCACAGCCTCCCGCTCCGCTGCCGTCGGCGCCTGCGTCGCGCGGTCCAGCAGTTCCGTGATGCGATCCCAGTCGTGACCAGCCGCCATCATCTTGCCTGCTGATCGATGAAATCTTTGATGAACATCCGCGCCGCAACCCAGTCCCGCTTGAGCGTGGCCGGACTGACTCCCAGAACCTCGGCGGTTTCGGCAGCCGAGAAGCCGACGAAGAAGCGTAGGTCCACCTGGCGCGCCTGGCGTTCGCAAACCTGTTCGAGCGCTTCAATGGCGCGGCCGACGCCCTCAAGGTCCAGATCGAGGGTCGTGGCGGCGGTGGGAACTTCGAGGGGCAGTCCGCCGCTGACCAGGTTCCCGCTGCGCTTGGCGGCTTTCCGCGCGCGCGCCCGGTCGACGAGGATATTGCGCATCATCACCGCCGCGGCGCCGTAAAAAGAAGCGCGGTGGTCGAACTGGAGGCTTTGCGACTGGGCGATGCGGATCCAGGCTTCGTGCAGCAACTCGGTCGGGCTGATCGTCGCTTCGGGCGGATATCCCCTGAGGCGGTTTGCCGCGATCTTGTGCAGGTGCGGGTACAGCGCCTCCATCAGTTGGGCCAGCGCGGAGCGATCGCCGTTGTGCCAGAGATGCAGAAGGCGCGTAACATCCGGTTCCTGCTGCCCTTCACCCATCCCCATGATCCAAGTTTAAGCGAACCACTCCTGCGCTAGTCAGGCGGCGGCTCGTCGAACACCGACGCCGGATTCTCGAACTTCGTGTACTCGCGAAGATACACCATCGGGACGCGTCCGGTGGGGCCGTTACGTTGTTTGGCGAGAATCAATTCGGCCTGTCCGCGCAAGTCTTCGCGGTCCGGCTTGTAATACTCTTCACGGAACACGAACGCCACCATATCGGCGTCCTGCTCGATCGAGCCGGATTCGCGGAGGTCCGACAGCTGCGGCCTGTGATCACCCTGTCGGGATTCCGTGGCGCGCGACAGCTGCGATAGCGCCATGATCGGAACATCGAGTTCTTTCGACAGCAACTTCATGCCGCGCGAAATGGCGCTGACTTCCTGGTTACGGTTCTCGAAGCGGCCGCGTCCGCTCATCAACTGCAGGTAGTCGATCACCACCAACCCGAGTCCATGCTGCTGCTTCAGCTTGCGGAGCTTCGAGTGGATGTCCATCAGATTGACGCCCGCCGTATCGTCGATAAACAACGGCGCGTCCATCAATTGGCCCAGCGCCATCTGCAACTGCCGGCGCTCGTCTCCATTGAGGAATCCCGCGCGGAACTTCTGCTGGTCGACGCGTCCAGCCGCGCATACGAGACGCGTGAGCAGCGATTCCTTCGACATTTCGAGCGAGAACACGGCAACGGTGCGCGGGTCGTGCGGATTGGTCGCGACATGCTGCGCGATGTTCAGCGCGAGCGCGGTCTTTCCCATCGCGGGACGGGCCGCGAGGATGAAGAGTTCGCCCCCGCGCAGGCCTCCGGTCATTTCGTCGAGCTTGGTGAGGCCGGTGCTGATGCCCTTATTGCGCCGTGTCGGATCGAGAAACGCGTTGAGGCCGCCCTGGAAACTCTCGATGATGTCGCCCGGCCGGACGAGCGAATCTTTGAGATTCGAGTCGCCCATCTGCAGCAGGGCTTCTTCAGCGCCGGCCGCGATTTCGTCCGGCGTATCCTGGCCGATGAACGCGCGGTCGCGGATCTTTTCGGCGATGAAGATCAGACGGCGCAATTGCGCCTTATCTTTGACGATCTTCAGGTACGAATCGATGTTCGGGAGCTTCGGCAGTCCGTCGTCAAGCGAGACGAGATAAGCGAGGCCGTCGACGGATTCGAGTTGATTCTGCCGGACCAGTTCATTGGCCAGCGTGACGCGATCGATCCGGTCGCCGCGCTGGTACAGATCCTGCATGCGGCCGAAGATCCGGCGATGTTTCTCGATCGAGAAATCGTCAGCCGTGATCGCTGCCGCGACCTCGAGGAAGACGCTGTCGTCCAGCAGGATGGAGCCCAGGACGAGCCGCTCCGCTTCGAGATTCTGCGGGAGTCCTTTTTCGAATGCTGCGTCGCTCGCGGCCATCGGAGTGATTGTAGTACCAGCAGGCCTGTGAATAGACCTGTGAATTTCGCCTTTCTAGAACTTCACTGCCTTCACGCGGATGCGGCGATAATCCACAGTCCATGTGGTTCCGTCGTACTGCGTGGGGCGGAGTTGATCGATTGCGGCGCGCATTGCCTCGCCATCCAGATCCCGGACGAACATGCGCAGCCAGTCCTCCATCCCGTCAGGACCCGGTTCGAGCCGCGTGGGGCGATCGAAGAGGATCGCCTCGCGCACCTCTAAACCATTATCCTCCAGGATCGCGGCATACTCCGCAATCGATGGATAGAACCAGTCGGGCGTGTGTCCGGCACAGGCGCGCATCACGCTTGCGACGTTGCCCTTGCCCCCGAATTCGCAGACGAACCGGCCGCCGGGCTTGAGCGCGCGGGCGATCGCACGCACGGCGTCTTCCGGAGGCTTCACCCAATGCAGGACGGCGTTCGAGAAGACGGCGTCGAAGGCGCCGTCGAACTGCAGGTTGCGTGCGTCAGCGAGTTGGAACGTGATGCCAGGGTAATTGATGCGCGCCTGCGCGACCATGCTGGGCGCGGAATCGACTCCGGTGACCCGCGCGCCTTTGGCTGCGATTTCGCTGGTTAGCTGGCCGGCGCCGCAGCCGAGGTCGAGGATCTCTTCGCCGGGTTGCGCGTCGAGCCAGTCGAGCACGCCGCGGCCGAGGTTCCATACATAACCGTGGCGCGCCTCATAGCGTTCGACATCCCAGTCTTTTCGCTTCGCTGTAGACACGTTTTGACCATAGCAGAATAGAGGGATGCCGTTCTTTGTTTGGCTCTGTTGCGGATTCGCGTTGCTGGCGGCGCAGCCACAATCGTCGATGACGGTGTATCGCGAGGTCGCGATTTCGCCGGACGCAGCGCGAGTGGCGTGGATCCAGGGCGGCGCGCTGCTGGTGGCGCCGGCGTCGGGCACGGCTGCGCAGGCAGTCGCGAAGAAGGCGGAGTTCCGCGGACACGACATCCAATGGTCGCCGGATTCGACGCGGATCGCGTACCTCGAAGACTCGCAGATCCACGTGCTGGACTTGCTCCGCAACGGCGCGCCTCGCAAGGTGACGGCTTTTGCGAACGCTTTCGTACAGAGCCTGCGGTGGTCGCCGGACGGGAAGTCGTTTGCCGTGTTGTATACGGAGAATGCGAAGCGGGCGGCAGGTCCGACGCAGGCGGTGACACCGGATTCCGGCGTCGTCGGCGAAAACCTGGATGTGCAACGAATTGCGGTCGTGGATGTGGCGACGGGTTCGTTGCAGTTGGTTTCACCTGCGGGATTGTATGTACATGAATACGACTGGTCGCCCGATAGTGGCGGGTTCGCATTCACGGCGGCGCCGCCTCCCGGAGACAACACATGGTACGACTGCGACCTGTACGTGATGCGGCTCGAGGCGGTGGCTTCTGCGAAGGCCGTGTACAAACCGGAGTTCCAGATTGCGGTTCCGCGCTGGTCGCCGGACGGCAGGAGCATCGCGTACATCGAGGGCTTGATGTCCGATGAGGGCGCGACAGGCGGCGAGATTTTCGTGCTCGATGTTTCGAGTGACGGGGCGCGCCCGCGCAACGTGACCCCGGAACGCCAGTCGTCGCCTTATTCGTTGACGTGGGGAGCAGCGGACCGCATGCAGTTCGCGGAACACGTGGGCGGCGGCACCGCGATTTCGACGGTGAACCTCGCGACAGGGCAGACCGAGCGGCTTTGGCAGGGCGATGAATCCGTCACAATGTCGAATGCGGGCGAAACGGTTGCAGCGGTGCGTTCCGGTTGGACCACGCCGCCCGAGATCTGGATCGGCAAGCCGGGCCGTTCGTGGAGGCAGTTCTCGGACGCGAATCGCGAAGTGAAGCCAGCGATCGGGCGAGTGCAGAATCTGACCTGGAAGTCCGACGGATTCGACGTGCAGGGGTATTTGTTGTATCCGGTCGACTACGATCCGGCCAAGCGTTATCCGATGATCGTGTCGGTGCATGGGGGACCCGGGGCGGTGACCAAGCCCGCTTGGCCGGGGGCGGGGCGTGGCTGGAACGCACGATTCACGCGGCTCGGGTATTTCGTATTGTTGCCGAATCCGCGAGGAAGCTTCGGGCAAGGTGAGCGGTTCACACGCGCCAACCAGCGGGATCTGGGCTTTGGCGACTTCCGCGACATCGACCGGGGGATCGATGAGGTATTGCGGCAGGTCCCGGCGGTGGACGGTGCGCGGTTGGGGATCACCGGATGGAGCTATGGCGGGTACATGACGATGATGGCGGTGACGCAGACGACGCGGTTCCGCGCGGCGGTCGCGGGCGCGGGGATTTCGAACCTGATCAGCTATGCGGGGCAGAATCACATCACGCGCTGGATGTTCGATTACTTCGGCGCGACGGCATACGATGATCCGGCGGCGCACATGCGGAGTTCGCCGATGACGTACATCAAGCAGGCGAAGACCCCGACGCTGATTCTGGTTGGGGAGCGGGACGGCGAGTGTCCGCCCCCGCAGTCGTATGAGTTCTGGACCGGGTTGAAGGCGATGGGAGTGAAGACGCAGTTCGTGATCTACCCGGGTGAGGGTCACGCGATTCGCAAGCCGGAGCATCAGCAGGACATGAACCAGCGGATGGAAGAGTGGTTCGGGATCCACCTAAATCCACAGCGGCCTACAGGTTCTACCACCCCATAGGCGTCGGTAGGGACACTGTGGACTGT
>CAZVKC010000125.1:0-10164 GCA_964627455.1 uncultured Solibacteraceae bacterium
CAAGGATGTCTTGTCTGAATGTGTCAAGTATGTCCTGTCAACGAACACTAAAGTCTACACCACCGTTTTACTTCAGGAAGCGGATGCAGACGGGCATTCCGACTTCGACGGAGAGGCCGGTGGGACTGAGGTCGCCGTTTTCTTCGATGCGGAAAACGACGATGTTGTCGGAATCCTGGTTCGCGGCGAGTAGAAATTTGCCCGAAGGGTCGATGGCGAAGTTGCGGGGAGTCTTGCCTTGTGTCGAGGTGTGACCGATCGGGGTCAGCTTGCCGGTCTTGGGGTCAATTGAAAATGACGCGATCGTGTCGTGGCCGCGGTTGGATCCGTAAAGGAACTTGCCGTTGGGGTGGATCACGACTTCCGCCGTCGAGTAGCTGGGCTGCGCCTTTTCAGGGATCGTGGAGACCGATTGGAAAATGGCCGGCGGGGTCTTGGTGAGATCCACGGCGGCGATGGTGAGAAGGATTTCGTTGATCACGTAGCCGTAACGGCCGTTGGGGTGGGCTGCGTAATGGCGGGGTCCTGAACCGGGGGGGAGGGCGATGCTCACGCCTTCGGTGAGGGTGTGCTTGTCGGCGTCGAGATTGTAGAAGAAGAGCTTGTCGAGGCCGAGATCCGCGACGACGGCGCGCTTGCGCTTGGCGTCGATGTTGATGGAGTGGGCGTGGGGTTCGCGCTGGCGGGCGGGGTTGACGCTGGATCCCGTGTGCTGGATGAAGGTGACGGCTTCACTGAGACGGCCGTCGGCGGCGATGCCGTAGGAGGCGATGCTGCCTCCGCCATAGTTGGCGATGAGGGCGGTCTTGCCGGAGGGGTCGATGGAGATGTGGCAGGGTCCGCCGCCTTTGGAGGAGACAACGTTGAGGAGGGTGAGTTTGCCGGTGGCGCGGTCGATGGAGAAGGCGCTGACGGATCCGGCTTTTTCGCCTTTGAATTCGCCGACTTCGTTGACGGCGTAGAGGAACTTGCCGTTGGGGTGGAGGGCCAGGAACGAGGGGCTGGTGGTTTCGGCTGCGAGTCCGAGAGGGGTGAGTTTGCCGTCTGCTTCCGAGAGGCGGAAGGCGTAGATGCCTTTGCTTTTGTTGCGGGTGTAGGTTCCGATGTAGACTAGCGGGTCCGCGGCTTGGGCGGTGAGGGCGGCGGCTACGAGGAGGAATGCTGCGGGCGAGATTGCCATGGCTCTTTTATGAGATCGCATGGCGGGGGGGATGTGCAAGCGGCCGGGCCTAGAGGAGGCGGCGGAATTGATCCTCGGTCAGGCCGGCATCGCGCACGATACCGCCCATGGTGAACGCGTTGACTGGATCATGGCGGGGGATGGTCACGATTTGCTGACCGTTCGTCATGACGATGTGCCTGCCTTGCCGAGCGACGTGAAATCCGGCTTTTTCGAGGGCTTTCACGGCACGCAGATGAGCAACGCCGGCAATAGCGCCCATCAGAGGCTCAAGACGACTTCGCGGGCATCACCGTCGGAGGCGAGTTCCTGAGCAACGGACAGGTATTCGCGAATGGCCTCGCGAATATTCTCGAGGGCCTGATCCTCACTGTCGCCCTGGGACCAGCAACCGGGCAGACCAGGGACCCAGACGCTAAACCCGTCGCCGGTCTTCTTCAGCGAGACTGTGTAGTAGCGTGATGATTCCATGCGGGGAAGTTTGGTGGAGGCGGCGGGAATTGAACCCGCGTCCGAAACTGCTCGCGGTGAAACGTATTCGTGCGTTTCCGGATTCTCAAATCTCGGTGGACCCCTATAGAACCGGCAAGAACAGGATCCACCCAGCCCGATTGGATCTCGGCCTGCTGCTCCGGACCGAAGCTCTCAGCCTATCCTGTCATATGACGCACAACCCGTTCCCATACAGGCCTGGTTACGGAGGCGGCTACCTAGTTAATTAGGCAGCGTATGCAAACTGCGTGTTGTTGGCAGTTATTGTTTTCCAGTCGTTTTACGGGAGCCTGGAACCCGGCACGCCTTCTCACAACGATCACAATCCCGTCGAACCCGGTGCGCCCCCCTCCTTCCGGCAGAATCTGTCTCTGCCTACACCTTAAGATAACATCCGGGTCCAAAAGGATTCGCCGGCGTTAATGCACGGACATCGAGTGCGACGAGGTGAAGGCGCCGTCTGAGTTGAAGCGCAAGCCCATCGCCTGGATGCCGTAGCCCTTGAACTCCACGACCCCATACTTGCCTGCGACCGCCGGATATTTCGTTTCCAGCACGAAGACGCTCTTTTCCCACTTGCCGAGTTCGATGTAGTCCGTGACGAGAACGACGCCCGCCTGGTCGCGGATCGTCATCGTGATCGTGTCCGCGTCTATGTTCATGAGCGCGATGCCCGTGACGAATCCGGCGCGGCTGTCGAACATGATGTGAATGTGCTCTTCGGCCTGCTCGAGCGGGACCACCGCCTCGTTGTCCGGACGTCCCGGAACATGCTGCCGGAAGACCGCGACCGCTCCGATCTTGCCATGTATCAGCACGCTGTCGGCATCCGAGCACTTGCGATCACAGGTGATCAGCACGCCGTAGCCTTGCTTGAGTTCGCCGACACCTTCGGTTTCGAAGAGAATCGAGCGGTCCGCCTCGAGAGTGAACGATACATCGGTGACCTGCCGGCCCTGGATCGGGAGGACCATGTCCTCACCGTGATCTTTGAAGAACATGAGGCCCACGTTGACCGGCACGGCGTCCATGTTGGTGATGAACATCGAGGTCTTCCAGCCGGAGCTGTCGACGACCTGCGGAAAGACTCCGCCGCCGGGCCATACGTCGACCATCGCGCGATTGATCCTGGTCCGGTAGTCCGGGGTGGCCGCGAGGACGGCGACCGAGGGCAATAGCAGCAAAAGAATAGAGAACCGTCGCATAGCGGGTTTCCCTCCCTTCTCCCGAACTCAGTATGGGCGCAAGGATCCGTAGCGGGAACTGGACGCTTTACGGGGGCAATTCCAGGGATAGAATGGATCTCGCTATGCCCATACAACCGTCCTCTTCGCGCCGGGAGTTCATCGAATCTTCCGCTCGGAAGTTATCCATTGCCGCGCTTGCCAACCAGGTGCTTGCTGCCCAGACCACGCCCGCGTCGGCTCACGGGATCCCGCGGCGGCCGCTGGGACGCACGGGACAGATGGTGTCGATCATCTGCCTCGGCGGCTGGCATATCGGGGCGGTGAAGGACGACGCAGAGGCGATCCGCATCATGCATGCGGCGATCGACGAGGGGATCAATTTCTTCGACAACGCGTGGGATTATCACGACGGGCGCGCCGAGGAGATCATGGGCAAGGCGCTGGCGATGGACAAGCGCCGCGACAAGGTGTTCCTCATGACGAAGAACTGCGAGCGCGATTATGCGGGTTCGATGCGGGACCTCGAGGATTCGCTGCGGCGGCTGAAGACGGATCATGTCGATTTGTGGCAGTTTCACGAGTTGGTCTATGACAATGACCCGGACTGGATCTTCGAGAAAGGCGGCATGAAAGCGGCGCTCGAGGCGAAGAAGGCCGGCAAGGTGCGGTTCATCGGATTCACTGGACACAAGGATCCGGTGATTCATTTGAAGATGCTGGGAAAGCCGTATGAGTGGGACACGGCGCAGATGCCCATCAACGTCCTGGACGCGAGTTACCGGAGCTTTCAGAAGCAGGTGATCCCGGTGTGTCTCAAGAAGGGGACGGGTGTGATCGGAATGAAGGGACTGGCGGGCGGGTATCCGCAAGGGGCGCTCATCGCGGAGGCCGGTTGCACGGCAGCCGAGTGTTACCGGTATGCGTTGAGCCAGCCGGTATCCGCGCAGGTCGTGGGGATCAACTCGATGCAGCATCTGCAGGAAGATGTGGCTTTGGCGCGGAACTTCAAGCCGATGACGGCGGCGGAGAAGAATGCGCTGATCGAGAAAGTGAAGGAGTTCGCGGGCGACGGGCGGCTGGAGCGGTTCAAGTCCACGAAGGATTTCGATGGTCCGCACCACCGGCGGCAGCACGGGTTCGCGGTGTAGCCAGCGCTTCCAGGCGAAAGAAAGAAAATCACGGCGGGTGGGGCTCTGTGGCGAACAGAGTCACACCCGCCGTGTCATTCAGCTCGGAGGATTGTGAATGATTCAGGAGAATGGTTCAGTTAGTTGGCGTTCGGCGCGCCGGAGCCAAGCACGAGCTTGGTGGTGGTGCCGCCGATACGGATCTCGGTGACGTTCTTGTCAGCGGTGTAGCGAACGGCCGTGGAAGCAAACTTCTTCGCTTCGCTCTCGACCTTCACGTCGGTTTCGAT
This sequence comes from uncultured Solibacteraceae bacterium, assembly GCA_964627455.1. Taxonomy (GTDB): domain Bacteria; phylum Acidobacteriota; class Terriglobia; order Bryobacterales; family Bryobacteraceae; genus F-183. The sequence goes on from CAZVKC010000125.1 coordinate 4,277, forward strand.
GATACGCTTGCCGTCCTTGATGGCCAGCTTGTTGTCTTTCACTTCGATGCGGTATTCACCGGGCTTCAGCTCCTGGCCACCGATTACGGTAGGCGAGAAAAACTGAACAGTGTGCTTCTCAGCGGCGCTGGCGGCGGCAAGCGCAAGAGTCGCGAAGGTGAAAACGATTTTCTTCATCATGGTAGTAAGGACGCTCCTTGTTTCGGTTTCTTGATTCTTACGGCTTCCGCCGGACGTTAGGCCCGGGAAATTTGGTAGTTCGGAACCGTCGATCGTGGGGGCTTTGTTGTCTTGCCTTCCACACTGGTATATACGGGCGTCGAAGGGAATTGTTCCGTGGTTTCGAAAAAAAATTTGCGTGCGCAAACCCGCTATTTTGTTGGGGTTTTGAACAGTGTCCGCGCGCGGACAGCAGTGTCCCGGCTATGGGACAAGAGGCTGCAAAATGCCGATGGCCTGCTGCTGGATTTCCGGGGCGTCGCCAAAGCCTGGGAGCCAGTGGATATCGGGATCGCGGCGGAACCAGGTGAGCTGGCGCTTGGCGTAGTGCCGGGTTTCGAGACGGATGGATTCGATGGCTTCGGCCTCGGTCATGCGTCCCGACAAAACCTCGATCATTTGTTTGTAACCGATGGATTCAAGGGCTTTGGTGTGTTCTCCGTAGCCGTCAGCCAGCAGGGCTTCAACTTCCGCGCGCAAGCCGAGTTCGAACATGCGCTGGCAGCGGCGGTTGATGCGGTTATATAGGAGTTCGCGGGCGGGCGAGAGTCCGAATTTGACGTAGCGGAATCCGGTGAGGGGTTCTTCGGTGTAGCCGAACTGTTCGCTCATCGCTTTGCGCGAGCGGAGGCAGACTTCGACCGCGCGCACGGTCTTCTGGACGTCGTTGGGGTGGATGCGGCCGGCGGAGGGCGCGTCCAGGCGGCGGAGGAAGCGGTGGAGCACGCCCGGGCGGCGTTCTTCGCGCTGAACCAGTCCATTGCGTAGGGTTTCGTCGCGGGGAGGTCCGGCAAAGAGGCCGTCGGTGAGGGCACGGACGTAGAATCCGGTGCCTCCCGCCAGGATCGGGAGGCGGCCCCGGTTACGGATGTCATATAGAATCCGCTTGGCCTGGCGGGCAAATTCGCCGGCACTGAAAACCTGATTGGGGTCTAGTGCGTCCAACAGGTGGTGGGGAATGCCCCGGCGTTCTTCCAGGGTGGGTTTGGCGGCTCCGATGTCCAGGCGGCGATAGAGTTGAATGGAGTCGCAGTTGACGATTTCACCGTGGAAACGTTCGGCGAGGGCGACGGCGAGGGCGCTTTTTCCGGATCCGGTGGGTCCCAGGACGAAGGCCAGGACCGGAGCTTCAGCAGGGGTCAAACCTCATTGTAGTGTTTCGAAATCTCTCCCGGAACGGGGGAGTATACTGAAGGCAAAGGGTTTCAACCCAATATATGAACTTCGTCACGCGTGTGCTCGCCACTGCGGTGGTTACCGTATCTTCTCTTGCTCTGGCGCAGGCTCAGACGACCGGCCGCCAGTCCGGGGCTGCCGCTTCTACCAAAGTCGACAAGGCGGCTGCTTACTATTACTTCTCGCTCGGACATCTGTACTCGGATCTGGCGAGCCAGTTCAACAACCGCGGCGATTATCTGAATAAGGCGATCGAGAACTTCCGCCTGGCGATGAAGGCGGATTCCAGCGCGACGTTCCTGGCCGATGAACTCGCGGAACTGTACATCCAGTCGGGACGGCTGCGCGAGGCGGTGTCGGAGTTCGAAGGCGCGGTCAAGGACAACCCGAGCGATCTGCCGGCGCGGCGGATCCTGGGCCGGGTTTACGCGCGAATGATCGGGGATCCCCAGCAGAACCGCGTGCGCGAAGACATGGTGAAGAAAGCGATCGAGCAGTATCAGAAGATCGCGGAGGCGGATCCCAAGGATGTGGATACGCTGCTGATGCTGGGCCGTCTAAACAAGGTGGCGCAGAATTCGCCGGAGGCGGAGAAGGCGTACAAGAAGGCGCTGGAGCAGGATCCGAACAATGAGGACGCGATGACCGGCCTGGCGGTGGTGTACTCGGATCTGGGCGACAACAAGGGCGCGGCGGAGATGCTGCGCAAGGTGTCGGAGAAGAGTCCCAACGCGCGCAACCTGTTCCAACTGGCGAACGCGTACGAGCAGATGCGCGATTACTCGCTGGCGGCGCAGGCGTTGCGCAAGGCGATCGAATTGAATCCGCCGAACGTGGGGGATTTCAAGCGCGCGCTGGCGCAGGATCTGCTGCTGGCCGATCAGTTGGACGACGCGCTGAAGACGTATCAGGATCTGGTGAGCGAAGAACCGAACGATGTGTTGTCGTGGCTGCGGATCTCGCAGATCCACCGGCAGCGGCGGGCGTTCGACAAGGCGCGCGAAGCGGCAGCCAAAGCGAAGGCCATCGACGGCAGCAACATGGAAGTCCGCTACAACGACGTGTCGCTGTACGAGGCGGAAGGCCGGACGGACGACGCAATCAAGGCGCTGAAGGACATGGTCGATTCGACGTCGCGCCGCAACTACAATCCGGCGGAGAAGGCCCAGCGCGTGACTCTGCTCGAGCGGCTCGGCGTGCTGTACCGGACGCATGAGCGGACGCAGGAAGCGGTGGACGCTTTCCGGCAGATCGGCGAACTGGATCCGGACCTGGCGAATCGTGCGGCGGCCCAGGTGGTGGAGACGCTGCGGCAGGGACGCGAGTACGCGAAAGCCGAGAAGGAATCGGAAGCTGCTGCAGCGAAGTTCCCGCAGGATCGCATGGTGCTGTTGACCCGCGCGAGCGTGCTGGCGGACTCCGGCAAGATCAACGAGGCCGTGGCGGTTGCGAAGAAGCTGCTGAACGGCAAGGATGATCGCGAGACGTACATCACGCTGGCCCAGCTGTACGAAAAGGCCAAGAAGTACGACGAGATGGGCAAGGCGCTGGACGAGGCCGACAAGCTCGCCGACAGCAAAGAAGACAAAGTGAACACCGCGTTCATGCGCGGCGCGATGTACGAGAAGCTGAAGAAGTACGATCAGGCCGAAGGGGAGTTCCGCAAGGTGCTGGCTTCGGATCCCGACAATACGTCGGCGCTGAACTATCTCGGCTACATGCTGGTGGATCGCAATGTGCGGGTCCAGGAAGCGTACGAGATGATCAGGAAGGCCGTCGACAAGGAACCGGCCAACGGCGCTTATCTCGACAGCCTGGGCTGGGCTTACTTCCGGCTGGGCAAGCTGGATGAAGCGGAAAACTACCTGAAGCAGGCGCTCGAACAGACCAAGCGCGACCCGGCCGTGCATGATCACATCGCAGAGGTTTACGCCAAGCGAGGCAACCTGAAGGAAGCGATCGTACATTGGGAAATCGCGATCAAGGAATGGGATCGCGGCGCGCCGGCTGATCTCGATCAGGCGGAATACGCCAAGGTGCAGAAGAAACTCGAAAGGGCGCGCGTCAAAGTCAGCAGCCAGAAGCCTTGACACTCTCCGGCAATCCGTTCCAGATCCTTTCGTCACCGCCGGTTCCGGATCTGGTATGCGGCATGAAAGTCGATCCCTCGAAGGCTGCGGCCAAGCTGCAGCACGAGGGGAAGACGTATCATTTCTGCAGCCTCGGATGCTATGCGCGGTTCCGCAACGAACCGCTTCGTTATCTCGATCCGGAACACTATCAGGCTCCCGTGGTGCAGGCCAAGGAATACACCTGCCCGATGCACCCGGAGGTCGTGGATACGAAGGCGTCTGCCTGTCCGCTGTGCGGCATGGGCCTGGAGCCGTTGACGGCGTCGCTCGATGACGGCGACGACAGCAATCCGGAACTCGACGACATGTGGCGGCGGTTCCGCGTCAGCCTGTGGTTCTCAATTCCGCTATTCGTGATCGGCATGTCCGACCTGTTGCCGTTCGCGCCCAAGGGCGCGTGGATGGCGTGGGCGGGACTCGTACTTGCGACTCCGGTGGTCTTCTGGTGCGGCAAGGTGCTGTTCGAGCGCTGCTGGTCGTCGATCGTCAACAAGAGTCCGAACATGTTCACGTTGATCGGCATCGGCGTGGCGGCCGCGTATGGATTCAGCCTGGTGGCGACGCTGGCGCCCGGCGTTCTGCCGCATCAAATGACTCATGGCGGAATGCCTCCGGTGTATTTCGAAGCTGCGGGCGTGATCATTTCGCTGGTGCTGGCCGGGCAGGTGATGGAATTGCGCGCGCGTGGACGCACGGCTTCGGCGATCAAAGCGCTGCTGGGCCTGGCGCCGAAGAACGCGCGGCTGGTGGTGGGCAAGCGCGAAGGCGATGTTCCGCTGGAGTTGATACGCGCGGGTGACTGGATCCGGGTTCGCGAGGGCGAGAAGGTTCCGGTGGACGGCGTGGTGCTGGAGGGTTCGAGCGCGGTCGACGAATCGATGCTGACGGGCGAACCCGTGCCGGTTGCGAAGTCCAAGGGCGATCCGTTGACGGGCGGCACGGTGAATGGATCCGGCGCGCTCTTGATGGAAGCGCGACGAGTGGGATCCGAGACGCTGCTGGCGCATATCGTGCGGATGGTGAGTGAAGCGCAGCGGTCGCGCGCGCCGATTCAGCGCTTGGCCGATGCAGTGGCGGGATGGTTCGTTCCCGCTGTGGTGCTGGTTTCGGTGCTGAGTTTTGCGGCTTGGTATCTGATGGGTCCCGAACCGAGGTTGAGTCACGCGATCGTCAACGCCGTGGCGGTGCTGATTATCGCGTGCCCGTGCGCGCTGGGACTGGCCACGCCAATGTCGATCATGGTCGGGACGGGGCGCGGGGCGCAGTCGGGGATCCTCATCAAAGACGCGGAGTCGCTTGAAACCCTGCATCGCATCGATACGCTGGTGTTCGACAAGACGGGCACATTGACCGCCGGCAAGCCGGTGGTGACGGACTTTGAAGGGGATCGGGAAGCGCTGGCGCTGGCGGCCGCAGTGGAGGCGGCATCCGGGCATCCGCTGGCTGCGGCCGTGACGGCTTACGCCGGGTCCGGATGGCCTGAGGCTCGCGACGTGGCGACCATTGCGGGACAAGGCGTGCGTGGCGTCGTTGCGGACGGCAAGGTGATCGCGGTGGGGAATGAGGGCCTGGTAGCTCCCTGGAGGTTCGCCGAGCGCGCAGAGGCGCTCAGAAGCGAAGGAAAGACGGTTTCCTTTGTGAGCGTGGATGGCGAGACCGTCGCGATGATCGCGATTGCCGATCCGGTCAAGGCCGGCGCCGGCGATGCGATTCGCGTGCTGCGTGACGAATTCGGGATTCGCGTGGTGCTGCTGACGGGGGATTCGGAGAAGGCGGCTCGCGTGGTGGCGGAGAAGCTTGGGATTGCCGAGGTCGTGGCGGGCGTACTGCCGGAAGGCAAGGGCGCGAAGATCCGCGAGTTGAAGTCCGAAGGGCGAATGGTGGCGATGGCCGGCGACGGCATCAACGACGCGCCTGCTCTGGCGGAGGCGCACGTGGGGATCGCGATGGGGACCGGCACGGATGTCGCGATCGAGAGCGCGGCAGTAACGCTGCTGCAGGGCGATCTGAGCGCGCTGGCGGCCGCGCTGCGGTTGAGCAGGCAGACGATGCGCAATATCCGGCAGAACCTCTTCTTTGCGTTCTTCTACAACCTGCTGGGGGTCCCGGTGGCGGCGGGGATTTTGTATCCAGCGTTCGGGCTCCTGTTGAGTCCGATGCTGGCGGCCGCCGCCATGACGTTCAGTTCCGTGACCGTGATATCGAACGCGCTGCGGCTCCGCAACGCGAAGATTTAGTGCCTGGGCGGGACTGAAAGTCCCGCGCGGACTAAAGTCCGCCCCACCAATCAATCGATAAACGCTGCGCCGTTGATGGCCCGGAAGCCCGCGAGACGGATCCAGTCCTGCCCCTTCATCGAGA
>CAZVKC010000126.1:0-9645 GCA_964627455.1 uncultured Solibacteraceae bacterium
CGAAAACTAACTTTTCCGCATCGTCGGGACCCGCACCAAAGCCCAGGCCACCCCCGCGAACCCCACCAGCGACGCCCATCCGCCCCACACCTCGAACCCCGCCAGCGGCGCGCGTTCCGGCAACTGCAGCGCCGCCACAGCCAGCAGAATCCCCACAATCGCCTCCCCCGCAATCAACCCCGAAGCAACGAGCGTACCCTTCTCCTCCACCTTCGGATCCCCCGCCGAAATCCGGTCCGCCACCCACTTCAGCACGCCCCCTACAAAAATCGCCGCCGAAGTCTCGAACGGCAGGTACATCCCCACCGCAATCAGCATCGGCGCCCGCGCTCCACACAACAACAGCGCGACCCCGAACGCGACCCCCGCCAGCAGTAGCCCCCAGGCCATCTGACCACCCACAATCCCCTTCGCCAACTGCGCCATCAGCGCCGCCTGCGGAGCCGGCAGCGTCCGCCCGCCGATCCCCCCATTCGCCGCCTCCGCCTCATGCAGCGCGATAATCGGACCCATCAAAAAGAACGCCAGCATCACCACCGCGATGATCTCCACCACCTGCATCTTCCACGGCGTCCCGCCCAGCAGATGACCCGCCTTCAAATCCTGGATCAACGACCCCGACACCGATCCCGCCACGCACACCACTGCCGCAACCCCCAGCACCGCCGCGACCCCCGCCGCGCCCTTCACCCCGAACGCCACCAGCAGCAACGCCGACAGCAGCAGCGCGGACAGCGTTAACCCGCTTAACGGCTGATTCGAACTCCCCACCAGTCCCACCAGGTATCCGCCAATTGCCGACAACACAAACCCGGTCACCGCCATGATCACCGCCGCCCCGATCGCCAGCGGCCAGCTCCCCGTGAAATTCGAATAAATCAGCGCCGTCGGAATCAACAGCCCGAAAATCGACAGGAACACCCACTTCGTCGGGATGTCCCCCGTATTCGACTCACCACCGCCGCTGAACTGAAACGCGCCCTTCAAAGACGCCGCCAGGGACGCCCGCATCTTCCACATCGTGTTCGCGGAACTCACCAGCATCGTCCCGATCGCAATCGGACGCACCACATTCCGCCACAACAGCGACGCCACCGCGGCAGGCTCCGGCGAACCTCCAATGCGCGCCGCCAGATCCGGATCAAACAGCTGCAGCGAAGGAATCAGCATCCACCACGCAATCATCCCGCCTGCGAAATTGATGCACGCCAACTCCGGACCAATGATGTACCCAACCCCAATCAGCGCAGGCGACAGCGCCGGCGTCGTCCACGCGATCCCGCCTCCGCGCGCCGTGTTCCCCAACCCCGCCAGCATCGACTGCGGAAACGCCGCGAATCCCTCGACAAACTCCTTGAACACCTGCAGCGCCCGCGCGGACTTCAGCATTTGAATCAACCCGCCAAACGCCATCGCCCCGAAAATCGTCCGCGGCGCATCCGCCGATCCCTCCGACGCCCGCACGATCTCCACGCTCGCTACCGACTCGGGGAAGGGCAGATCCGAATCCACGCACAGCGGCTTCCGCAGCAGAATGATAAAGAACACCCCGATCAGGCCGCCCACCAGCAGCACCAGCGAAGCTTCCCAGTAGTGATCGCGCAGATCCGTCCACAGTCGCCGCCCATCCAGATCCACCAACAGGAACGAGGGGATCGTGAAGATCGCCCCCGCCACCAAAGCTTCGCCCACTGACGCGGCCGTGCGCGTGATGTTCTGCTCCAGGATCCCGCCCTTGAATCGCGGCAATCGAAACAGCGCCATCGCGATCACCGCCGCGGGAATCGTCGCCGCCACGGTCTGCCCCGCGCGCATCCCCAGATACGCGTTCGCCGCGCCAAACACCAGCGCGAGAAACAGCCCGAGAGCAATCGACTTGAAAGTAAGTTCCGGTTGAGGTTGGGGTTGTGTGGGCGTCGACATGAATGAAAAAAGGCGGAAGCCCGATGGCCTCCGCCTTCTTACTGTAACCGCACTCTGGAAACTGCGTTAGGGCTTCGCTTCGACCTTGTCGAACACGAGCGTCTGCTCGAACTCGCCCTGCGGCGTCACGATCTTGTTCACCGCGTTGATATTCTTCCCGTCGGAAGCCATCTTCATGGTGTTGTTCAGCGTCACGTCCATGCCCTGGAAGTCGAGCTTGGTGGTCACCACCAGCGCGTCGCCGTTCCACTTGCCCACGGTCTTCGCCTGCGCCCCGCGGATCTCGTTCACCGTCTCCGTCCCGTCAGTCTTATACTTCACCGTAAAGCTGACTTTGCCTTCCATGCCGTCCTGATCCGTCGTGGACGTCACTTCCGGATCCTTGTGCGTGATCTTCATCACCTGCGCGTTGGGAGGCGGAATCGGGCCAAAATTGCTCTTGTCCACATTCAGCTTCCACTCGCCCGAGAAGTTCGGTTTATCAGCTGCAAAAACGGTGGCGCCCAAAAGAAAAAGAGCGCCGCCGATAGCAGTCGTGATGGTGCGTCGAGTCATGATTGGTGGTCTCCTTTCCGAACAGGTCCTGCTTACTGCTTGTCCATGACGATCTTCGCTTCGAAACTGCCCTGCGGCGTATCGATCGCGTTGGTGACCGTCAAAACCTTGCCTTCGCCCGTCAGCGCCCAGGTCTCGGTGATCGAAATCTCCATCCCCTGCACTTCGCGCTTCGAACGCACAACCAGCTTCTCGCCTTCCCACTTCGCGATGCCCTTCACATCCTGCCCGCGCAGCTTGTTCACAGACTCCGTGCCGTCCGTCTTGTACTTCAATTCACTGGTCACTTCGCCCTGCTGACCCGACTGCGTCGTCTTGATCTGCATCTCCGGATCCTTGTGGTCGATCGTGCGCATCAGCTTGTCCGGCGCCGGCATCGGACCAAAATCGCTCTTGGACCCGTCCATCTTCCACGTGCCTGTAAAGTTCGGTTTGCCCTGGGCGGAAGCCACGCCCGAAACCAGTGCGAGAGCTGCAAACATCGCAATGAGAGATCTGCGAATCATATCGTTGTATAGTACTCCTAAACGCCCGATTGTCGAATCGGACTCCCTGAGTATAGCGAAACCTCCTCCAATGCGCTGTAAATTCCACGTAAGCTGCCTCGCGCTTTTCTTCGCTCAGTTACCACCCGTGCCCGCCCAGCAGCTACGCGTCAGCGACAACCACCGCTTCCTCGTCCACGCCAAAACCGGCGAACCCTTCTTCTGGCTCGGCGACACCGCCTGGGAACTCTTCCATCGCCTCAACCGCGAAGACGCCACCTACTATCTCCAGGACCGCGCGGCCAAAGGCTTCACCGTCATCCAGGCCGTCGCCATCGCCGAATTCGACGGAGTCCGCGAACCCAACGCCTACGGCGACCTCCCCTTCCGCAACGAGGATCCGCTCCAGCCCAACGAACCCTACTGGCGCCACGTCGACTTCATCATCAACAAAGCCAACGAACTCGGCCTCCACATCGGCCTCCTCCCCACCTGGGGCGACAAGTGGAACAAGGCCTGGGGACTCGGCCCCGTCATCTTCAACCCCTCGAACGCCGAAGCCTACGGCGAATGGATCGGCCGCCGCTACCGCAACACCGCGGGCATCATCTGGATCCTCGGCGGCGACCGCAATGTCGAAACCGACGAGCATCGCGCCATCCTCCGCGCCATGGCCCGCGGGATCCGCCGAGGCGACAACGCCGCCGCGCACCTGATGACCTTCCATCCCACCGGAGGCCGCGGATCCGCCGAAGCCTTCCACAACGACGACTGGCTCGACTTCAACATGCGCCAGAACGGCCACACCGCCGAATTCACCGGACGCTACGACAAAACGCGAATCGACTACGACCGCCAACCCGTCAAGCCCGTCCTCGACGGCGAGCCCATCTACGAGGACCACCCCGTCAACTTCAAAGCCGGCGAGTTCGGCCACTCCATCTCGTCCGACGTCCGCCGTCCCCTTTATTGGGACCTCTTCACCGGAGCCTTCGGCCACACCTACGGCCACCATTCCGTTTGGCAGATGTGGACCCCCGCCAGGCACAAGCCCATCAACAACCCATTACTCGATTGGAAGTCCGCCCTCGACCAACCCGGCGCCGCGCAGATGCAATACGCCCGCTGGCTCCTCGAATCCCGCCCGTTCCTCGACCGTATCCCCGATGATTCGGTAATCGTCCCGGACCCCGCGATCCCAACGCACATCCCCGGAGCCGGCCGTTATCGTTTCGTAGCGACCCGCGACCGTGCCCGCACCTACGCGATGGTTTACGCCCCTGTAAGCCGCAAGTTCAAAGTCCATCTGGACTCCATAGCCGGACCCACGGCGCGAGCCTGGTGGTACGACCCCAGAACCGGCAAATCGACGCAAATCGGCACGTTCCCAACAAGCGCCGGCGAAAATGAATTCACCCCTCCAAACCCCGGAGAAATGCAGGACTGGATCCTCGTCCTCGACGACGCCTCAAAAAACTACCCCGCCCCCGGCGCCCGTCGCGAGCAGTAACCGTTACTTTGCTGCCTGCACGAACTCCAGCACCTGCCCATCCGCCAGCAGCCGCGCCCGCAGCTTCTCGTACGGAACATCCTGCACATCCATCTTCCCGTCGATCGCCATCACCGCCGCCGTCGCCGCGGACTGCCCCAAAATCATGAACACCGGCTCCATCCGGATCGATCCATACGCAATGTGCGAACTCGACAGGCACACCGGCACGAGCAGGTTTCCCACCTGCCCCTTCTTCGGAACCAGCGACCCATACGAAATCTGATATGGACCATTGGTGCTTACCCCGATATCGCCCTCATTCTGCACATACCCTTCCGGCGTGATGTACCGCTGGATATTATGCGAGTCGATCCCATACGACCCCATCCCCACCGGTTCCGGAGTCGCCCGCTTCTTCGTCAACTCGTTCTCCGTCATCACGTACTTCCCAACCATCCGCCGCGCCTCGCGGATATACATCTGATGCGGCCAGTTGCCGTTGTCCTTGAACTCGTCCTTCGCCAGTCCCCACTCGGCCATCTTCACCCGCACATCCGCCGGCACGCGCGGATCATTCGCAATAAAGTACAGCCACCCCTTCTGATACTGCTCATGTTCGCGCCAGATCTCCCGCCGCCGCTCGTACGTCGCCTCCGGGTAATCCCAATTCATCCCGATATTGTCCGTGCTGAAAGGCCCATGATTATTGGTGTCGGTCTTGAAATTCGGAATCGGATCGAACTTGTCGAACGTCTCGCGCCACCCCGCCTCGAAGATCCGCACCAGCAACTCATACTGCTTCGGGTCGTAACCCTCCGGCTTCGGAAACGCCACGCGATTCTCCGTCACCCGCGTCAGGCACATGCGAAAACAATACGCCTGCACTTTCTTATCGCCCTGCCCGTACTCACCCGGAGGCGCGGTGCTGATCCGCGGCAGCACGCCGCTCGACGGATCCCCCGGCACGACATAAGGCGAAATCGGCTTCGCCACCGCGCCGAAGTGATGCCGGTGATGCAGCACGCCCGTCTGCACGCCATTCCACTTCTCCCCATACGTCGCCGTGGACTCCCGCCCCACGTGATAATCCACGCCCGCCGCCGCCATCAGATCGCCTTCATACGTCGCATCGAGAAACATCCGTCCCTCGTACGTCTTCCCGTCGAGCATCGTAATCGAAGCAATCCGCCCATTCTTCTTCCGGACCCCATTCTTCCGATCCAGCCACGAATCGCGGACCACGGGAATCCCGGCTTCTCGAATCCACGCCTCGTACACCTGCTCCGCGACATGAGGCTCGAAGATCCACATCGTCCGGGCGTTGGAATCCAGCGCCTCCGTACCCTGCCCCTTATTGCCGTACTGTTCCCGCTTCTGCCACTTCCAGGCATCAGGCTTGTCGTAGTGTTGCCAGACGCGGTGATAGAACTCGTGCGACAGCCCCCCGATCACGGCCTTATTGCCGGAATCGGTCCACCCCAGCCCCCCTGCGGTCAGCCCGCCCAGGTGCTTCTCGGGACACACGACCACAACCGACTTCCCCATCTTCTTGACCTGTATCGCCGCGGTCATCGCCCCCGACGTACACCCATAAACGACGACATCCGCCTTCCGTGCGGCCCCGGCGCCTAGCGCCACCACTGCGCTGACCCAGGTCAAAGTTATGAATCGCTGCATGCTCATAGAAACTCCTACTTTGTCACAACCTCGCTGCTATCTTCGTGGTGGGGCGGACTTCAGTCCGCGCGGAGCTTCAGCTCCGCCCAACACACACTCCCCAATCCAATATGAGAAAATAGCCATTTCATGGCATCCGCAAACCCCTTCAGACTGGATGGAAAAATCGCCCTCGTAACCGGTGGAGCCAGTGGCATCGGAGAACAAACCTCCCGAGCCCTCACTGCCGCCGGAGCCGCCGTCATCATCCTCGACATGAACCTCGAGGCCGGCCAGAAGCTCGCCGCCGAACTCCCCGGCGCCAGCGCCATGCAGTGCGACATCACCAACGAGGCCCAGGTCCGCGAAACCTTCGCGCGCATCCCCAAGCTCGACATCCTCGTCAACAACGCCGGCATCGGACTCGTCGGCAACTGCGAAGAAACCGAACTCGCGGACTTCCAGCGTCTCTTCCGCGTCAATGTGGAAGGCATGTTCCTGGTCACCCGCTCCGCCCTCCCGTTGCTGATCGCCTCCTACGGCTCCATCGTCAACGTCGGCTCGGTCGCCGGACTCATCGGCGTCAAGAAGCGCTACGCCTACTGCGCCACCAAAGGCGCCGTCGTCGCCGCCACCCGCCAACTCGCCGTGGACTACCCCCAGCAGATCCGCGTCAACTGCATCTGCCCCGGCACCGTGGACACGCCGTTCGTCGAGGGCTACCTGGAGAAGTACCACAAGCACGAGAAGGAGAAGGTCCGCGCGGAACTGAACGCCCGCCAGCCCATCGGCCGTCTCGGCAAGCCCGAAGAGATCGCGCACCTCGCCGTGTACCTCTGCACCAAGGAAGCAGAATTCGTGAACGGCAGCGTAATTTCTATCGACGGCGGTTGGACAGCGGCCTAAAACGCGCTATACTGAAAGTTCGCGGCAAGCACGCAGTACTTGCCGCGAAACACCAACCCACCCCGTGCGCCCGTAGCTCAGTTGGATAGAGCGTCTGGCTACGAACCAGAAGGTCGGAAGTTCGAATCTTTCCGGGCGCACCATCTCAACAGTATCCTCCGCCACCCAGATTAGGGACAGTCCACAGTGTCCCTACCGACGCCTATGCGGTGGTATCCGTCCGATTCCCATCCCCCACAACTGGAGTAATCGACCCCGTTTGGCCCGGACCTCCGTCGACACCCCGCTGGCTACGAAACAGGCAACCCGGTCCTCCACCTCCTCCACAGTCGGACCCTCAGCGGGCGCTGTACCCAAAGTCGCGGGACTGTTGGTGCGGCCGTTCCCTCTCCTTCGGATTCCATTTCGAAACGGGCAGCACGAATGCGCGTCTGGGATCGAACTGGATTCCAGTTCAAACGCCGCGGCTGGCTAGGCCTCCAGGCGGATGACGGCGCAGTTGCGATCCTCCACCGTGCATTGAACTTGATTGCCGGTGACGCGAACGGCGCCGCCGGACTGCCAGAGTTCCTGGGCCTTGCGGAACGGCCCGCCCTCCAGCGTGACGGTCACTTCTTTGGAGGCCCGCGCCGGGTTGACGATCCACAGGTAGGTTCCGCCTTCGCCTTTGTGGAGCCGGGCATGAATGGACGCGTCTGACACGCGGATTTGCTGTTTGACGCCGGCCCAGGCGAGGAGGGACGAGAAGAAAGCTCGCGTGCCGGCGGCGTGATGCAGAAAGTAAGATCCGCCCGGAAAACTGCCTAGCAACAGCGTCCGGCCCCTACCCGTCGAGTGTTCCACGGCCGCGATCGCTCCGCCTTCGAACGCGCCCGCTGGTTTGCCGCCGGCGAGCTCGAAGTGTTGGAGAAAGAATCGTCCGCCGGCGGTGTGGCCGTTGGCCTGGAACGTGAGTTTGTCGAGGAGATCCGGCGTGAATTCGACGTAGCTCTCGCGCGCGCCGAACAGAACGTCGAGGCCAAAGTTCGGCTGGCGAGTGCCAACCTTGCCATGGTCGCCGAAGTAGCCGGGGAGGGCTTCGCTCACCAGGATGCCGCCGTTGCGGACGTACGCTTCGATCTTGCGGGCGCTCTCGGGCTTGAGGTGGATGGCGTAGGGGAGATAGACGAGGGGATATTCGGCGAGGTGATCGAGGTGGACGAAGTCGGCCTGGATGTTCGAGTCGAAGAAAGCCTGATAAGCGCCGCGGATCGATTCGGCGTAGTGCTTCGTGCTGCCATTCTGTTGGACGAAGTTGAAGACTTCCGCTTCGGGCACGAAGGCGATGCCAAGGTCACCGCGCACGGGGCGCGATCTCCAGATCGCAGGATGCCGGTTGGCCCAGCGGGCGATTTCGCCGCACATCTCCGCGCGCGGTGTGACGGAACCGTCGAGCGCCATGGGCCCGAAGGCGCCGAAGAGCGGGCCGTCGAGCAGCGGCCGCCAGCGCGGGTAGAGGATGCCGGTGGCGCCGCCGGCCATGGAGATCATGTTCCAGACGCGGACGTCTTTCGCTTCGGAGATGCGGCCGTCTTCGCGCGCGCGGCCGGTGACTTGCGGTTGCATCCAAAGCGGTCCGGCTTGGGCTTCGGCGTGCCAGAAGGCCTTGCCGCGCGAGCCGGCGCGGACGAGGTCGACGGCGTGGAACTGTTTCCACGGCTCGTTGCCTTTGCGGGAGGCGACCCACGTGAAGCCCCAGGAATCGACCTGCGCGGCGGAGCGCCATTCGTTGTTCGCGGAACTGGGCAGGGTTTCGAGCGTGCCTGCGACGCCGTGGGCCGTGACGCGATTGCGTTTATCGAGTTTGCGGACGAGATCGACGCGCCATTGATGAAGGCGGAACATGTTGTCGATGCGGAACTCGATCCAGTCGAGACTTTCGGGATAGCCGGAGAAGTTCTTCGGCGGGTGAATGTGCTTCCAGTCGGCGTAGCTGTAGCGATACCAGGTTTTTCCCAAAGTTTCGAGCGAGCCGCCGTACTTGCGCTGGAGCCACTCGCGAAACTTTTGCTGCGTGGCCTCGCAGTAGCAGAGCATCTTGGGCGGTGCTCCGCCGGGCCACGAGTGTTCGTTCCAGAGATCCCAGGCCCACATGGCGCGATGGTCCTTGTAACGCTCGACGAGTTTGGTGAGGAAAGTTTCGGCGCGTTGCTTGACGTCCTCATTGTCGAGGCAGAGGCCGGGGAAGCCGCCGGTGGCGCTGGAGCCGGAGACGCCGGATTCGATGACAGAGTCGTCGGAGGCGCGGAAGCGGGCGTGCGCGTATTGGTCGAACATCCATTCCGGCGCGGCGGTGATCATCTCGGCGACGGTGACCTTGATGTTGTTTTCGGCGGCGAGTGCAAACATGCGATCGTAGTCGCGCCAGTCGTACTGGTCGGGCGCGACTTCGATGGCGGACCACAGAAACCAGTGCCGGAAGTTGTTGATGCCCATCTGCGCGGCGGTGCGATGGTCGCGCGCCCAATCGGCTTCGGGCGGATTGGATTTGCGGAAGTAGACGGCGCCGTAGGGGAAGACGGGGTCGCCGGGGGCCGCGGAGGCGAGGAGTCCGGCGGCGGGAAGAGCGAGAAGGTCGCGGCGTCGCAT
>CAZVKC010000127.1:0-9414 GCA_964627455.1 uncultured Solibacteraceae bacterium
GGTCTGGCTTTTTCAAAAGACGGCAGCCGGTTGTATGCGGCGCTGCATCACGACAACCAGATTGCGGTGGTGGATCCGAATGCGAAGCGGGTGATCACAAAATGGGCGTCGGATCTCGCGCCGTTCGGCTTGGCGTTGGATGGCGCGGGCAAGACCTTGTATGTCTCAAGCCGCGCGGGCGCGGTCCGGGCGAATGCGAAGACGGCAGCGAGCGGCAAGCACGAGTTACCGACCGACGCTTACGGGTCAGTGCTCGAGGGGAGCATCCAGGCGTTCGATGTAGCGAGCGGCAAGGCGGAGTCGGTTGCGGCGGGCCGCGCGACGGCGGGGTTGGCGTTGAGTCCCGACGGGAGCGTGGTGGCGGTGGCGAATGCGCATTCGGATTCGATCACGGTGTTGGATACGAAGACTCGCAAAACCGTGACGATCGCGATCGACGGCGGATCGCAGGCGTTGCCGGGTTTGTTACCGAACGCGTTGGCGTTTCGCGCGGATTCGAAGCGGCTGTACGTCGCGTGCGGCGGCGAGAATGCCGTGGCGGTGTTCGATGGCGCAGGGTTGAAGTGGAAGCTGACCGGCAAGATGCCGGTGGGCTGGTTTCCGACGGCGCTGCAGGTAGACGGCAAGGGCGTGCTGCACATCGCGAGTGTAAAGGGTACTGGAAATGATGTGGTGTCGCCGCAGCAGCCCACGCAGCACAAGAGCACGGTGTATGAAGGGGCGCTATCGAGCATTCCGGATCCGCTGCCGGGGCAGTTGGCGGGCGGTTCGCGCGAAGTGGCGGCCGCGGCGAAACCGCGATTCCTGGCCGATGGCGGAGGCGGCGTGCGCGACCTCAACAAACTGGGGATCGATCACGTGTTCTTCATCATCAAGGAGAACCGCACGTACGATCAGGTGTTTTCGGACATCCCCAAGGGCAACCGGGATCCATCACTGCTGATGTACGGGCGCGACGTGACGCCCAATCATCACGCTCTCGCTGAGAAATACGTGCTACTCGACAACTTCTATTCGAGCGGGGCGATCAGCTTCGAAGGACATCAGTGGCTGATGATGGGGTTCGTGTCGGATCACGTGGAACGCGCGCTGCAGGCGGCGCCGCGCGGATACGCGTGGAACATGGGGGATTCGCTGACCGTGTCGCCGGCGGGATTCTTCTGGCAGAGCGCGAAGCGGCCTCCGATCACGGTGCGGTTGCTGGGTCCGTTGTCGGAACCCGCCACGCCGGGGGCCGACGGATTGATGCGCGACATCAACGAAACGCAGATGTTGACGTGGTCCGAATACTGGAATCACTATCGGGCCGGGACATGGAAGAGCGTGATCGGCTCGCGTTGCGTAGTGCCGTCGTTGAAGCCGATCTTCGATGAGAAGTTCCCGCCGTCGTCGATGAAGGTGCCGGACCAGATTCGCGCCGAGGGGTTTGCCGAACGGCTGGATCAGTGGACGAAGACCGGCACGACGCCGAATCTCGTCATCATGACGATGACGTCGGATCATACGGAAGGGCGGAATCCACGGGCGCCGCGTCCACGGTCGATGGTGGCGGATAACGATTACGCGCTGGGGAAGATCGTCGAGAAGATTTCGCATTCGAGCGTGTGGGCGCGGAGTCTCATCCTGGTGGTCGAAGACGACGCGCAGGATGGCGTCGATCACGTCAGCGGGCGGCGCACGGTGGCGCTGGCGATTGGTCCGCATATCAAGCGCGAGACGCTCGATTCGAATTACTACACGCACATCAGCCTGGTGCGCACGATGCAGGAGATTTTCGGGATCGAGCAGCGGACGCGGTTCCTGGCGAATTCACGCGCGATGCATACGATCTTCGACACGCAGGCGCGGCTGGATCCGTACAAGGCTCTTGAGCCGGGCATCAAGCTCGATGACATGAATCCGCAATCAACGGCGTTGAAGGGCCGCGAGAAGTGGGCAGCGGAAGAGTCCGCGAAGATGAACTGGGATGATTTGGATGATGTGCCGAGTGACGTCTTGAACCGGATCCTGTGGTGGGATGCGAAGGGGTTCGACAAGCCGTATCCGGCGCTTACGCATTCCCAGCGAGAGGGCGAACGCGAACATCGACCGTGATGACGGAATCGCCGTCACCGCCGCCTCCGAGCGTGATGCCTTTGAGTGGGGTAACGTCACCGTAATCGCGTCCCCAGCCGATCGTCACGTGACCTTCTGAGGGCATGATGTCGTTGGTTGGATCGTAGTGCAGCCAGCCAGATCCGGGAACGAAAACCGCGACCCACGCGTGCGAGGCTTCGGAACCTTGCAGGTCGGCGCCGCTTCGGAGATAGCCGCTGATATAACGCGCGGCGAGTCCCAGAGATCGAAGGGCGCCGATCATGAGGTGCGCGAAATCCTGGCAGACCCCGGCGCGCTTTTCCAGCACGGTGGCGACGGGTGTGTCGATAGTCGTGGAACTCGGCTCGTACTTGAATTCGGACTTGATGCGTGTTGTGAGTTCGCGAGCCGCGTCGAGAATCGGGCGGCCCGGCGCGAAGGTCGGCTTCGCGTAGGCAGCGAGCGCGGGGTCGCGACGCACGAAGGGCGAATCGCAAACGTACTCGTAGGCCGCGAGGCAATCGTCGTCCACCTGCGCGGCGAGCATCGAACGCGTGTCTTCCCAGGAGATCGGAATGCCGAGCTTCTGCTGGCGCGGCAGCACTTCCACAACGCTCGACGCGGTGACGGTGAGGTGGTCGTGCGGATCCAGAACGCTGAGCGTGGTGACGATGTTCCCGAAGTAGTCTTTGCGCGTGGAAATCGACGCCGGGTCCGGCGAAACGCTGATTTCGGAAGAGCGAACCTTCTGCCAGGGCGTTTCGCGCAGGGTGAGACGCGCTTCGTTGACGCTGGTCGAAACCGGCTGCTGGTAGGCGTATCGAGTGGTGTGGGTCGCGCGATAAAGCATGGCTAGAGCGAAGCGATGAGGCGCGAGGGCGCAAGATGCGTGAGGTACTTGGCGGTGAGCGCTTCGGATACATCGAGCAGGTCGTTCTGCAGCGTCTCAAGAAGGCGGGCGAGTTCGGCGCGCTGGCCTTTGGCGTCGGGTTCCGCGAGTTCTTCGACGCGCGCGAGACGTACGGCAGTGAGGGCTTTCAACGCGAGGCGCTGTTCGAGAGGATAGCGGCTCTGCGGCGATGCCTCTTCGCGCTCGGGCAGTTTGCGGACGTGATCCGCGAGGGTCGCGACCTGGAAGCCGATGGAGCGCGGGTTCAACTCGTCGACGAGCAGGAGGTCGAGCACGAGGTCCGCGCGGAGTTCCGTCATGTAGCGGCTGCGATAGGTCATCGAACTGTCGGCGATTTGCAGCAGCGCTTCGAGATACGGCGCGACTTCGAGTTGTGGCGCGGCGACGAGTCCGTTCTTGAGGAAGAGCCCCATTTGGAGGCCACGCTCGAGGCGGCGGCCGATGTCGAGGAATCCCCAACCCGGACCGCGCGTGGTGTTTTCCATGACAAGTCCCGCAAAAGCGGAGATGGTTCCGATGGCGGAATCGAGCAGGTTCATCTGCGCAACGAAACGTTGATCCTGGCGCGAGGGTGGCGTGCGGGAGAGATCCGCTTCGAGTTGCTGCAGGACGCGCCAGGTGTCGGCAGAGAGGCGTTCTTTGAGTTGCCACGCCACGCGGCGAACCTGTTTCAGGTTCCAGCCAAGGCCGGACATGCGCGTGGGGTCGTAAATGATGTCGGTGAGCAGGCGCTCGGTTTGACGGCGCTGTTCCGCTATCGAGAGATTGAAGATCTCTTTGGGCAGATGGCGGAAGGCGGCGAGCATGTGGACCGCGGTGTCGAGCGAGACGGACTGTCCGAAATCCTCTTCGCCGGAGAGAGCCGGGAGCATCACGCGAACGAGGCGAACAATGGATTCGACACGTTCGGCGTAGCGTCCCAGCCAGAACAGATTGTCGGCAGCGCGGCTCGATACGTTGCTGCCTTTGCGCGTGGCGAATGCGGCGGCGCGTGATGGTTTCGAGGGCGCGACGGCAGGTTCCGCGGCGCCGCCGAGGACCCAGGTGTCCTTGCTGCCTCCGCCCATCTGCAGCGAGACCACGAGCGAACTGCCGCTCGTCGATACGCGAGTGAGGCCGCCGGGCATCGCGGTGTAGGATTCACCGTCCCACGCCGCGAACACGCGCATCACGACGTGGCGGGGGACCGCGGTTTGCCCATCCCAACAAGGCGCCGTCGAGAGCGCAATCTTTTCCTGCGCCACGTATTGTTCTGGGTTCGCCTCGATCTCGTCACGAAGCCGAGCGAGTGCGGCGTCATCGAGCGTGCCGGCAAACACGGCGCGCCGGTCGAAGCGCGGGAAGGTCGGTTTGATGACGAGTTCGCGCAGGTGATCGAGCACGTAGCGGCGCGGACCTTCCTGCCCGCACCACCACGTCGCAACGGACGGCATGCGGAGGTCTTCGCCCAGGAGGTTGCGGCACAAGCCTTCGAGAAACGCCATGTGTGCGGGCGTTTGCACGAGTCCGCTGCCGAGCGCGTTGGCGATGGCGACGTTGCCGCGGCGCGCGGCTTGCACCAGTCCGGGTACGCCGAGCACGGAGTCGCTGCGGAGTTCGAGCGGGTCGCAAAAAGCGTCATCCTGGCGGCGCACGATGAGATCGACGGGTTCGAGTCCGGCGAGAGTTTTCAGATAGACGCGATCGTCGCGCACGGTGAGGTCCGCGGACTCGACGAGCGGAAAGTTATAGTGGCGCGCGAGGAAGGCGTGTTCGAAATAGGTTTCGTTGTGAGGTCCGGGCGTGAGCAGCACAGCGCGCGGCATCGACTTGTTGCCGGGCGCGAGGGCGAGCAGCGCGTCGCGCAGACTTTGGAAGTAGCGCGTCAACTGCCGGACCTGGCACTGCATGAAGACTTGCGGGAAGGTTCGCGCGGCGACCAACCGATTCTCGAGCGCGTAGCCCATGCCGGAGGGCGCTTGCGTACGATCGGCGATCACCCACCAGCGGCCATCGGGCGAACGGGCGAGGTCCACGGCGTAGGCGTGGAGGTACACACCGCCGGCGGGTTGAATACCGGAAACGGGCCGCAGAAAATGAGGGTTCGCGAAGAGCAATGCCGGCGGCAGCGTCCGATTGCGGATGAGTGTTTGCGGGCCGTAGAGGTCCGCGAGCATGGCGTTGAGGAGAGTCGCGCGCTGGACAACGGCGCGTTCGATGGAGGTCCACTCGTGCTGGTCGAGGACCATCGGGATCGGGTCCATCGGCCAAGGGCGCTCTTTGCCCTGCGGGTCGTCGTAGACGTTGAAGGTGATGCCGTTCGACTGGATGAGTTGCTGGCCCGTGCGCCAGTGCTGGTCGAACGCTCGGGCGCCCATGCGTCCGAAGGCTGCGGCGAGGGCGCGCCAGTGTTTGCGCGGCAGGCCGGTCTCGGCGCGCACGGCTTCGTCCCACGGGCCCGGTTCGGGCGTGTAGGTCCAGGTTCGTGGCGCGCGGTCGACTTTCAACTTTCCGATTCCTCTATTTGAACATTTCGATACTCTTGCGCAGATCGAGAGTGGTGGGGAACTCGGGATCCACGGTGAGCGGCGGCAGCGTCATGGGTCCCGGCGTGTGGCCGAACGGGAAGAAGCGGGCGACGCGGCGAGCCTCGGCTTCATTGGCGTTGACGGGGAAGGTCGAGTAGTTGCGACCTCCGGGATGAGCGACGTGATAGGTGCATCCACCGATGGAACGGCCCGCTGCCACATCGACGACATCGAAGATGAGCGGCGCGTGCACCGGGATGGTCGGATGCAGACAACTGGGCGGTTGCCAGGCGCGATAGCGGACGCCGCAGACATACTCGCCGTGCGCGCCGGCGCGCTGCAGCGGGAGGCGGCGGCCATTGCAGGTGATCTGATACCGCTCCTCAATGAGTCCTTTGACGCGAACCTGCAGGCGTTCTACGGAGGAGTCGACATAGCGCACCGTGCCGGATGCGCCGGGTTCTTCGCCGAGGACGTACCAGGGTTCGATGGCCTGGCGCAGTTCGACTTCGATGCCTTCGTACTGCACGCGACCGTAAACCGGGAAGCGGAACTCGAAGTGCGGCGCGAACCAGGCGGTTTCGATGGGGAAGCCTCCGCGGCGGATTTCGTCGAGCGCCTTGGCGAGATCCCATTCGACGAAGTACGGCAGCAGGAACTGATCGTGCAGGCGCGTGCCCCAGCGGATGGGCTTCTGCGTGTATGGTTCACGCCAGAACCACGCAGTGAGCGCGCGGACCAGCAGTTGTTGCGTGAGGCTCATGCGCTCGTGCGGCGGCATTTCGAAGGCGCGCATTTCGACGAGTCCGAGACGTCCGGTGGAACTGTCCGGCGAGTAGAGTTTGTCGATGCAGAACTCGGCGCGATGCGTGTTGCCGGTGACGTCGACGAGCAGGTTGCGGAAGACGCGATCGACCATCCACAGCGGGTACGGACCACCACTCGGCTGGATGAGGTTCATCGCGATCTCGAGTTCGTAGATCGCGTCGGTGCGGGTTTCATCGACGCGCGGGGCCTGGCTGGTGGGTCCGATGAAGACACCAGAGAAGAGGTACGAGAGCGCGGGGTGGTTCAGCCAGAAGGTGATGAAACTCTTCAGAAGATCCGGACGGCGAAGAAAGGGACTGTCGGATGGTGTGGGTCCACCGAGGACGAGATGGTTGCCTCCGCCGGTGCCGGTGTGACGGCCATCGAGCATGAACTTCTCTGTGCCGAGGCGGCTCTGACGCGCTTCTTCGTAGAGCGTGGTGGTGTTGGCGACGAGTTCGCGCCAGTTGCGCGTGGGATGGATGTTGACTTCGATGACGCCAGGGTCCGGAGTGACTTTGATCTGCTGCAGGCGCGGATCGAAGGGCGGCGTGTAGCCTTCGACGAGCACTGGAACACCGAGGAGTGCGGCGGTGTCCTCGACGGCGGCGATGAGTTCCACGTAATCGTCCGCGGATTCCACGGGCGGCATGAAGACATGCAGGCGGCCGTCGCGCGCCTCGACCGCAAGCGCGGTGCGAATGACGGGTTCGTTGAGATCGGGCGGGACGGGCGCGGGTTGTTCCATCACCATGCGCCGGCGGACCTCATCGACGGATTGTTGCGAGTAGAGACGCTGCGGGACGGGCAGCGCGCCGCGGGGCGCGAGCGGGTCGACTTCCCAGATTTGCTGACGCTGCGATGCGGGGGTCCACGGGAGGCTGAGGATCGGCAGACGAAGGCCGATCGGCGAGTCGCCGGGGATCAGATACAGATGGCGCGAACGCAGCATCCACAGGCCGGTTTGCCATTCGCGGCCATCCTTGCTCCAGATGCGCTGCAAGGGGAGGACGAAGCCGACCGGGGTGTCGAGTCCACGAGCGAAGACGCGGCGGAGGCGTTCGCGCTCTTCGGCATCCTCGAGTTTGCTGTCGCGCGGATCCACGTTGTAGGGGAGGAGGCCTTCTTTGTGGACGTATTCGTAAGGGTCCTCGTAAGCGGCGATGACGGCGTGAGGCGAGACGGCGAGGCGTTTTGCCAGACCTTCGGCAAACTGGCGCGCGTCTTCGGGGGTGAACCCGTAATTGTGGTCCGGATCCGCGACCCATTTGGAATCGTGCCAGAGGGCAACGCCGTCGGTCCGCCAGTAACAGGTGAAGGCCCAGCGCGGCAGCGATTCGCCGGGGTACCACTTACCTTGCCCGAAATGCAGGAGTCCGCCGGGGGCGAAGTGATCGCGCAGGCGCGCCATCAGATTGCCCGCGAGACGGCGCTTGTTCGGACCCATCGCGGCCGTGTTCCACTCGGCGCCGTCCATGTCGTCGATGGAGACGAAGGTGGGTTCACCGCCCATGGTGAGGCGAACGTCGTTGACTTCAAGTTCGCGGTCGACCTGTTCACCGAGCGCGTTGATGCGCTGCCATTGCTCGTCGGTGTAGGGCTTGGTGACACGCGGATCCTCATGGATGCGCGTGACGTTCATGTCGTGCTGGAAGACGACCTTGCATTCGCTGACAAGCCCGGAAACAGGGGCTGCGGAGGAAGGATCGGGCGTGGCGGCGAGCGGGATGTGACCTTCGCCGGCGAGGAGTCCTGAGGTCGGATCGAGACCGACCCAGCCGGCGCCGGGCAGGTAGACTTCGGCCCAGGCGTGGAGATCGGTGAAATCGTGCTCGGCGCCCGCGGGTCCTTCGAGCGGTTTTACGTCGGGCTTGAGTTGGATGAGATAGCCGGATACGAAACGCGCGGCGAGGCCGAGGCGGCGCAGCAGTGCGATGAGGAGCCAGGCAGAATCGCGACAGGATCCGCTGCCGAGGTCCAGTGTGTCTTCGGGCGTTTGTACTCCGGGCTCGAGACGGATGAGATAGCGGATGTCTCGCTGGACCTTCTGATTGAGGTCGACGAGAAAGCCGATGGTGGCGCGTTCCGTGCGGTCGACAGTGGCGAGATAGCTGTCGAACTTCGCGCCGACGGGCATGTGTTCGAGATACGGGCGAAGTTCGCGGGCTTGCGCGGCGTCGTAGGCGAAGGGGTATTTTTCGGCGTGTGGTTCGAGAAAGAAGTCGAAAGGATTGATCACCGTCATGTCCGCGACGAGGTCGACTTCGACGCTGAACTTGCGGGTTTCATTCGGAAAGACGAGGCGGGCGAGGAAGTTGCCCTGCGGATCCTGCTGCCAGTTGAGGAAGTGCTCCCTGGGTTCGATGCGGAGGGAGTAGCTGTGGATGGGGGTCCGCGAATGCTGTGCGGGCCGCAGTCGCACGATTTGCGGCGACAGCGTCACCAGGCGGTCGTAGAGGTACTCGGTTTTGTGATGCAGCGCGACCCGGATGCTCATAGTGCGTCGTTGACTTCTCCCGTCGATGACGCGCGAGCGGGCGGGAGCGGGCATGGGTCGAACGCACTCTCCGCGCGTGTGGAATTCTCATTCTGCCAAAGGCGTGGGCCTGCCGACAAATCCAAAGATCTGATGGACCCCATTGGATAATGGCAGTGTGAGGATCGCGGGTCTGGCGGCGGTTGGGGCTGCAGCATACTGGGGCGGCTGGGAATGGGCTGCGTTGTGTGTGCTGATGCTGGCGGTTGTGTGGCGTGCGGATGTCGAGCGGGGCGTGCCGGCGGCCGTTGGCGGGAGTCTGATTTGGCTCGCGCTGTATTGGTGGACCGGCGACCGGCGGCTGTTCTTTCCTTACGCGATGCAGTTCGCGGCGCAGGCGGCTTACCTGACGCGTGGAAGGGTCGCCCCCGGTGCGATCATCGGCGCGTTCCTGTTGATCCGCGTGTGGCAGGCGGCGTCTTTCGGCGTGTTGGCGTTTGAGTTCGTGACGGCGCTGGTGATTGGCGCTTTTGTCGAACGGATCTATGGCTTGAGCGGCGAGGGCGCGTGGGTGCGTGCGACAGCGGCGGCGATCGGGTCGACGCTGGCGTTTGCGAGTTTGGCCTTCAACTAGTGGA
>CAZVKC010000128.1:0-9215 GCA_964627455.1 uncultured Solibacteraceae bacterium
GCGAAGCAGTATCCCGAAGCGCAGACGCTGCTCGATTCGATGCTGCGCGCCGAACCAGGGGCGCCGGATTTGCTGCACCTGCAAGGCGACCTGTACCTGGCGCAGCAGCTGCCGGAACAGGCTGTGCCGTTTCTGGAGAAGGCGCTGCAGGCGGATCCGAAAGGGTTGCCCGCACGGGCGTCGCTGGCGCGTGCGCTGCTGGCGGCGGGGAAACCGGCCGAGGCGTTGCCGCATGTGACGGCTGCGCTGCCGCTCGATACGGACGGCAGCCTGCACTTTCAGTTGGCGCGCGCCTATCAGGCCGCGGGGCAGGCGGATGCGGCCGCGGCGGCGATGAAGAAGTACCAGGAGATCAAATCGCGCGCCCGCCAGCAGGATCGCTTTGCCGAAGAGGAAGTGAAGATTACGCCTCCGTGATGCACAGGGGATTCATTGTTGCTTTAGTTGGGCCGCTGCTCTTGTGCGGGCAGCCGGGGATCCGCTTTGCGCCCGCGCCCGCGTCGGGCTTGCGGTTCGTACTGGAGAACAGTCCGACTGCGGACAAGCACATGGTGGAGACCATGCCCGGCGGGATCGCCGTGTTCGATTACAACGGCGACGGGCGTCCCGATATCTTTTTCGCGAATGGCGCTTCGCTGCCGGACCTTCGCAAGTCGGATCCGAAGTATCACAACCGGCTGTTCCGCAATGACGGCGAGTGGAAGTTCACTGACGTGACCGCGGAGGCGGGCCTTGCCGGCGAGGGGTATTCGCTGGGAGCGTCGGCCGCGGACTTCGACAACGACGGCCATGTCGATTTGTTCGTCGCGGGTTTGTATCGCAATATTCTCTATCGCAACCTCGGCAACGGGCGCTTCGCGGATGTGACCGCGCAGTCGAAGATCAAGAGCAATGAGTGGAGCGTGGCGGCCGGCTGGTTCGACTTCGACGGCGACGGCCATTTGGATCTGCTGGTCACCAACTACGGGCGCATCGACCTCGCGAAGCCGCGGTTCTGCGGCGACTCGGTGCGCGGCTTGCGCGTGTATTGCCATCCGAAGTATTACGACCCGCGTCCGAACCAGTTGTATCGGAACGTGGGCGGCGGCGTGTTCGAGGATGTTTCGGTTTCGAGCGGCATCGCGGCTTCGGCGGGACGCGGGATGTCCGTCGCGTTTGCCGACTATGACGCGGATGGACGCATGGACGCGTTCGTCACGAATGACGGGCTGCCGAATTTCCTGTTTCGCAATTTGGGCGGAGGAAAGTTCGAAGAGACGGCGCTGCTTGCCGGCGTAGCGTTGCTGGATAACGGGAAGCCCGTCGCCAGCATGGGTACGGACTTCCGCGATTACGACGGCGACGGACGGCCGGACATCATCGTGACGGCTTTGAACGGCGAGACTTTTCCGGTGTTCCGCAACCTCGGCAAGGGGATGTTCCAGGACGCGACTCATGTGTCGCAGATGGCGCGCGCGTCGAACACGTATGCCGGTTGGGGCGTTGCGCTCGTGGACTTCGACAACGACGGTTTGAAGGACATCTTCACGTCGAACTCGCATGTGAACGATATCGTGGAGAAGTTCGAAGCGGCGGTCTACAAGCAGGCGAATACGGTGTTTCGCAATGTAGGCGGCGGGAAGTTCGCTTTGGTGGCGGATTCGGGGCTGGCGGGCGCGGTGCAGGCGCATCGCGGCGCAGCCTTTGCGGATTTCGACGGCGATGGGCGGCTGGATGCGGTGGTGACCGTGCTCGGCGGACCTGCGGAGTTGTGGCGCAACGTGACGGAGCCGTCGGGGAATTGGATCGGGATCCAGTTGGATGGACCGAGTATCGGCGCCGAGATCCGCGTGGACGGCGGGCAGGTCAATCTGATGACGAGCAGCGTGAGTTACGCGTCGTCGGTTGTGGCGCCGGTGCACTTCGGACTTGGGTCCAAAACGAAGGTCGAGAAGATCGAGATCCGCTGGCCGTCGGGTGTTGTGCAGACGGTGACCGATGTGCCGGGCATCAACCGCGTGATTCGGATCAGGAAGCCCTGAGCTTTCGCCATACGAGGATATGGCCGAGCAGCGCCGCCTGCACGAGTACGCAAGGCAGCCAGATAAACGGCGGATACGCGATGAAGGTGTTCAGGCGGTTCCTGCCGAAGGCCGCGAACACGGGGGTCGAGGCGACGGCAATCCCCACGATCGTCACCAGCAGGAGGAACCCCATCGCGTTCCAGACGACCAGCAGCCAGCGCGGCGCGGCTCCTTTGGCGGCGAGGATCGCGACGAAGATCGCCGTGACACCGGTCACGATGTCGAAGTTGTCGCCGGAAAACGACATCTGCACGGGCATCGTCCCTTCGAGCGCAGCCTGGTGCATGCCGAGTTCGAGGATCAGCCGGAAGGCCTGAAATCCGATCAGCGCGGCGAACGGCAGGCGCGACGCCATTTCCGCGCCTGTTTTCGAGAACGCGAGACGCAGCGTGAAGAGCGTAGTGACGACGATCAGGATGTTGATGGTGGGTGGCTTTGCATCCCAGTTGTGCAGTCGGCCTTGTGCTGCCATCCAGTATTGAAAGGCCATCAGGCCGGCAATCGCCAGGCCGGGAACGATCCGCCTTGTTGCGGCCGCGACGGTCGCCGCGACGAGGACCGCGAGTCCGCCAATCCACCAGGAAACGAGGGCGGAAGGGTTCAGGATTTCGGAAGCCACCAAAGGATGATAGCGCCTCGTGCGGTCCACGCGATGGTGCGGACCCAGTTCCAGTTCACCAGACTTGCGTGGATCTCCGGCCGGAATCCTTCGGATCCGAGACGCCCATGCAGCGGCACCATGACGAACGCGGTCATTGCCCAGATCACGCCGACCAGCGCGAGTCCTGTCATAGAAGCTGCGTCCCGCCGGCTCCAGGCGAGGAGCGCCGCCGTCGCGAGTTCCAACAGCATACCCGGCATGACCACGAGCGTGATGGCGCTGGTGTGAAAGCCGTGGCTTTGCTGGAATGTCGAGCGGTCCAGGTATTCGAACATCGGGTAGTGGACCAGTTGGATCAGCCAGATGACTCCGACCATGTACCAGGTGGAGGCGTCGTGAACGGTGCGGAGATCAGGCATGGGCGCGTTGTCGGGATGAGCGGTAGAGAATGATCGCGAACGGCGCCCACCAGATCAGATCGTTGGTCAGGATCGTCCAGCCGAAGGCCCACGGAAAGCGTCCTTGCGCGGCAGCGTTCAGGAAGCCGATGGGTCCGAAGATCTTGCCGAGCAGGCCGACCAGCACGATCGGCCAGTGCGCGAGCGGATCCCGCGCGGCGACCCAGTATCCAACACCATAGACGCCGACGATCATGCCGACGCACTGCCAGATCTCCGGATAGTTCGGTTTTTCGAGTCCCGCGAAATCGAAGATCGCGAGAGGGAACAGGATCACGAAGGCGCCCCAGACGATGTTGTACACCGCAGCCGCGCGCAGGACCCACGTCATCCACATGCCCTTATGGATGCTTCTGGTCCTGCCGCGGGCGCTTAATTACAGCGCGCGCAGGAGTTCGGCTGCGCACAAGTGGATCGAGCCGTTCGTACGCGTGGCGCCGGGCTCCCGTTCGCAGAGGAACTGCAGGCGCACGAGTCCTGCACCGGCCGACTGGAATTCGACCGTCGCCTCCCGTGGAGACGTTTCGGCGGCTTCGAGCGGCGGACCCCGTGTGAGTTCCTGACCGGACACCTCATCGACTACTCGCCAGCGCATCCCCGACGCCGGCGCGACGACGCCTTCGGTCGAATAGCGCAACCGTAGCCGGTAACGTTGATGCGGTTCCACCGGAGCCACTCT
Organism: uncultured Solibacteraceae bacterium; assembly: GCA_964627455.1. GTDB lineage: Bacteria > Acidobacteriota > Terriglobia > Bryobacterales > Bryobacteraceae > F-183. Next base: position 3,802 of record CAZVKC010000128.1, read on the forward strand.
CTGCAGCGCCGCCCAGGATTCCGGCTGCTTGCCGGAGAACGACAACGTCATTTGCCCCGGCGCGGGCGAAACGACGATTCCTTCCACGGGGAACATTCGCCAGTCGAACCCCTCGCCGAGAGGGGCCGACGCGAACGTCTGTCCGGTGGATGGCGGTAGCCAACCCTGATCGAGCATCGCCTGCCACAGTGCCTGCGCCGGTTCCGCCTGCTTCTGTTCGATGAAGCGTTCGACGGCGGCGAGCACGTAGTTGCGATCTGGAATCGCGGCGCCGCACTGAAGGAGGCGCCGCGATACACTCCCGAGACTGCGGTTCTCGTTTGGGTTGGAGTGAATCAAAAACTTGATGTAGGCCCGGAGTGGCTCCGGACGATCCGGCAGCAACCGCGTCGCGACTTGCTCCGGATCGGACTCGATGTTTGAGGCCAGGCGAAAGAGAGGCAGCAAGTCGAATCCGCTGCTGACTGAGGCGGCGTCGCGCCCCCAGCGCCAGAACTGTTCGTACGCCTCACGCCGCAGATGGAAGTTCGCGAGAGTCCACCGGGGCAGCCATCCGCGATCGACCTTGGCGGCGTCAATCAAAAGCGATTCCGCCAACGCCGGGTCGCCGCCCGACTCGGCCTGCAACCCCGCCGCGATCAGGATCCGGGCATTTCGCGGATTCAGGCTCAGCGCCCGCGCCAAGGCGTCCGGCGCCTCGGAGCGCTGCGACAAACGCAGCCAGTAATCCGCATTTCCCGGATCCATCGAGGCCGCCCGCGCGATCCACTCCGGTGTGTCGCGCAGGAAAACCACGTTCGCGGCGCAGAACCAGGTTGCGGCGGCCAATCCGGCCACAGCCGTCGCCGGCACGAACCAGCGCCATTCAAACGCCTCGTTCTCAGACCCCACCAGGATCCCCAGCAGGGCGAACATCCAGCCCGCAACTCCAGGACGGGCAAAGGGATAGTCGACAGCGGCATGGATCACGACCGCCACGATCCCGAACGCCCACGGGTTCGCAGGAAGCTTTCGCGAGGCCCAGACAAACAGCGCCAGCACGGCCAGAGCAAAAACGAACCCACCGTCAGCGGCGAACTCCGCCCAGTCGTTGTGGGCATGGTTGACGAACTCCGGCAGGTCGATCCGCGCGTACCTTGGGTATCCAATCGGAAAGGTCCCCAAGCCGTGGCCCAGCAACGGCTTATCCGCCGCCATATCAACGGCCGACTGCAGGAACTCCCGCCGTCCGGCCGCCAAGTCCCCCGCCTCGAACCTCTGAATCAACCGGTCCCAACCGGCCGCGGCAGTCCACAAAACCGCCAGCATCGGGATCAACGCAAGGGTCCACGCGGCTTGTCTCCAGGCCCGTCTCCCGCGCCACGCCAGGAACAGCGGCAGGACCAGCAATTCTCCGGTCGCGATCAAGGCCCCGGACCTCGAAGTCGAGGCAATCACCGCGGCGTACAACAGCCCCGCCGCCAATATGTGCCACCACGCGGACCTGCGATCCTCAAATCCACGGACGATTGCCACCGGAATCGCGAGTTCCGCGAACTGCGCGAAGTTGTTGTACGACGTGAAGGTCCCGTAGACGTAGTCGTCGTACCCCGTCGGAATGAACCACAAGACCTGCCCGTTCGAAGTGTGCAACTGGGCGAGACACAACACGGCCTCCAGCCCGGCGAACCCGACGAACGCATCCAGGAATTTCGACGCACGATCCTGCGGCGCCTCGCGCGTCACCAGGAACACGGCCGCCAGCGACAACCAGTGCAGGACCGCCTGCATCGTAGCGTGCGGGTAAATCGTCGAGCCAATCGCTAACTGCAGCAGGCCGAACGCGGGTAAGGCCAGGATCCACGGCCGCGAACGCACGCGCCCAAATACGAGCGTCAGGCTGGCGAGAGCCTGGAACGCCGACACCGCCCAGGCATCGGCAACAAAAATCGTGGCGGTCGAAAACGCGAGCGCAATCCACAGCGAGACCAGCGCCATCGAAGCTGACCTCAGTATGCACGAGCCGCAGCAATTTGGAAATTCAGATTGTCCGGGGTAGTGAATAGTCCGGCTACGCGATATGCTGTCTGAAAGTCCCCATGCCCTGTCGTTCCTGGCTACTGGTTTTCCTGATCTCGACGGCCGTCGATGCGCAGCCGCAGCAAGGTCCGGCGATCCTCGCCAACCGCTGCATGAGTTGCCACAACGACCAGGCCAAGGTCGCCGGCCTGGACCTCACCACGCGCGAGTCCGCGGCATCGCGTCTCGAAAAGATCGCCCAGCGCGTCACGGCGGGCACGATGCCGCCCGGAGGCAAACTCGCCGACGACGAGATCGCGGCCATCAAGACCTGGATCGCGGAGGGCGCGAAATGGCCGGACACCGGCCGCTTGCAAGCCGCGGCGCCCCGCAAACGCGCCGGACTCGACTGGTGGGCCTTGCAGCCGCTGAAACCGGGTCCCAAGGAGGGCGGCATCGACATGCTGATCGGCGCCAAACTCCGCGAAAAGGGACTCGCCATGCGCGCCGCAGCCGACCGCCGGACCTACATCCGCCGCGCGACCTTCGACATGCTGGGCCTGCCGCCGACGCCTGCGGAAATCGAAGCCTTCGTCGCGGACACGCGCCCCGATGCCTACGAGCAACTCGTCGACCGCCTGCTCGCTTCGCCGCACTACGGCGAGCGCTGGGGACGCCACTGGCTCGACATCGCGCGCTTCGGCGAAAGCCACGGGTACGAACAAAACCACCTGCGCATGAACGCGTATCCGTATCGCGATTGGGTGATCCGTTCGCTCAATGAGGACAAGCCGTTCAACCGCATGGTGCTCGAGCAACTCGCCGGGGACCAGATCGCGCCCGACGATCCCAACGTCGCGCCGGCGACGGGATTTCTGGTGGCCGGGGTCCACGACACGGTCGGCAATCAGGCGATCGAAGCCGCGCTCCTGCAGCGCGCGAATGACCTCGACGACATTGTCACCGCCGTCGGCGCCGGCTTCCTCGGACTCACCTTCAACTGCGCCCGCTGCCACGATCACAAGTTCGACCCGATCCAACAGAAGGATTACTACCAGCTCGGCGCCGTCTTCGCGGGTACGAAGTTCGCCGAGCGTCCGCTGGCCACCCGCGCCGAAATCGCGAAGGCCCGCGAGGCGGAAGACAAACTGAAGTCCGAGATCGACGGGGTGAACAAGCAGTTCGACGAAATGCGCAAGCAGGCGGAACTGCATCTGGCCGCCGCCAAGCTCAACCTGGGTAAATCCATGCGCCCCGCTGTGGATATGCGCGGAACCACCGAAACGTTCGCGCCCGTGAAGCTGAAAGCCGTTCGCATGAAGATCCTCGCGTCGGCGCAGAACGGCAATCCGGGACTCGAAGAGATCGAAGTCTTCACCGCTGCGGGTACAAATGTCGCGCTCGAATCGAAGGGCGCAACCGTCGAGGCGAGTTCCAAGCGCATCAGCGGCGAAGGCAAGGATCACTACGGTCCCGAGCACCTCATCGACGGCAAGTTCGGTGAACGCTGGTTCGCCAACGAGCGCAAGGCTGAGGTCACCATCACCTTCCGCGAACCCGCCGAAGTCAACCGCATCGTGTGGAGCCGCGATCGTCTGGGCGGCAACCTCACCGCTACCGGAGGCACGCCCGTCGAGTACGTGTTCGAGGGCCTCAACGCCGGCAACAATCAGTGGATCCACCTCAGCGATTCCGTCAATCGCCTGCCGTTCGACGAGAAGGCGCGGGAACGCATATTCCTCTTCGCGGTGTTCGACAAAGCGCAGCAAACCCGCTGGGAACAACTCGAAGCCCGCAAGCGCGAACTCGAGCAGGCCCGCGCCGCGCTGCCGAAACTTCCCACGGCCTTCATCGGCGCCTTCGAACAGCCGAAGCAACCGGAGTATGTACATCGTGGAGGCAACCCGTCCAATCGCGGAGACATGGTCCACGCCGCAAGCCCGTCGACCCTGCGCAATCTGCTTCCCGGATTCACGTTCGACGACGAATCGAAACCCGAAGGCGAACGCCGCCTCGCGCTTGCGAAGTGGATCGTCGACCCGCGCAACGCACTCACCGCGCGGGTCCTCGCCAACCGCCTCTGGCACTATCATTTCGGACACGGCATCGTCGGAACCCCCAGCGATTTCGGTTTCAACGGCGAACCGCCGACGCATCCCGAACTCCTCGATTACCTCGCCAACCGGATCCACCAGCACGGCTGGAAGCTGAAGCCGGTGCATCGCGAGATCCTGCTCAGCCGCGCCTACCGGCAGTCGAGCGAGTGGGACGAAGCGGCATCCAGGATCGACGCCGACGCGCGGTTGTTGTGGCGGTTCCCTCCCCGGCGTCTCGAAGCCGAGGCGTTGCGCGACAGCATCCTCGCTGTTGCGGGAACTCTCGATAAGAAGATGTACGGCCCGGGTTTCCAGTTGTATCGCTACACGGTCGATAACGTCGCGACGTACCTGCCCAAAGAGAAGTTCGGACCCGATACGTTTCGACGCTCGATCTACCATCAGGCGCCGCGTTCGATCCGCATCGAACTGCTGTCGACGTACGATTGCCCGGATCCCTCGCTGCCGGAACCTCGCCGCGTGGTCACGACCACCGCGCTGCAGGCGCTCGACATGCTCAACAACAGCTTTCTCGTCGATCAGGCGCAGGCGTTCGCCGCGCGAATTCAAAACGAACCCAACCGGGTCGAGGCCGCCTTTTCCCTCGCCTTCGGACGCAAGCCCACCGCGCAGGAACTGGCGGCATCCGAGAAACTGATCCGCGATCAGGGACTCTTCGTCTTCTGCCGCGCGCTCTTCAACGCAAACGAATTCGTCTACGTGATGTGACCACGCCATGAACCACAACCGACGCGACTTCTTCTCACACCTTGGATCCGGACTCGCCGGCGTCGCCTTCGCGTGGCTCAGCGGAGGCTCGCAGCAGGCGCACGCCGCAACAACGCATCATCCAGCCAAAGCGAAACGCGTGATCCAGATCTTCTGCCCCGGCGCTGCGTCGCACATCGACCTCTGGGACTGGAAGCCCGAACTCGAGCGGCTATCCGGACAACCCATGCCCGGCGGCGCAACGGAAGTGACGTTCCAGGGGAAGAACGGCAACCTCATGCGCAGCCCGTGGGAGTTCGTGCCGCGCGGCAAGTCCGGAAAACGCATCAGCTCGATGCTGCCGGAACTCGGCAAGGCCGTCGACGACATCGCGTTCATTCATTCGATGACGTCGCGCACAAACACGCATGGTCCCGGGTGCGTGTTCATGAATTCGGGATTCATCTTCGAAGGTTTTCCGTCTGCTGGCGCGTGGGTCAGCTACGCACTCGGCGCGGCGAACGAGAACCTGCCCGCGTTCGTTGCGATCCCCGATGTGCGCGGCATTCCGCCGTCGGGTCCCGCGAATTGGACCTCCGGATTTCTGCCCGC
>CAZVKC010000129.1:0-8754 GCA_964627455.1 uncultured Solibacteraceae bacterium
TCGCGGTGTCGGTGGTGGAATCTCGCGGCAAGGTAGGGTTGGGTCCAGCGTCCGATTACACGTTCCTGTCCGTGGACAAAGACCAGAACTTCACGGTGTTTCGTGGCGGTTCGAAGAGCCTGATGCGGGTGAAGATTTCGCGGGTTGGCTGACGCATCGGGCGCAGCCCAAATCGGCATGTGTCTTGCTAGAGTCTAGGTGGAGGTTCTTCATTTATGAACGTCGGCGAAATCATGACGAAAGATGTGCGATGCTGCCTGCCCGGGGACAATCTGGCCGAGGCCGCCAACAGTATTTGGGAAGTCGATTGCGGAGTTTTGCCGGTTGTTGATGAAGAAGGAAAGCTGCAGGGCATTCTCACCGATCGGGATTTAGCGATCGCTGTGGGGACGAGGAGCCGCAAGGCGTCGGACATCCTGGTGAAAGAGGTGATGGTTCGGGACGTCAAAACTTGCGGGCCCGAGATGGATCTCGAAGGCGTGATGCGGGTGATGCGCCGGGCGAAGGTCCGCCGGGTTCCCGTGGTGGACGGCGATGGCAAAGTGGTGGGGATTATCACGCTGAACGACCTGGTGATGGCGGCTACACCCAAGCGTGGTCCGGTGGACTACGACGAGGTGGTCGAGACGTTGAAGGTCGTGAGCGCGCCGTGGCGTCACACGGTTCCGGGCGCCTCCGAGGCGGCCTCCGACACGGCGGTGCATCTGCCGTCGATCCCCGTGGCTGTCGCGTAAGCGGGACGATGTCTGCCGCCTGCGACCTGAGCCGGATATAAGGGGACCTGTCCCAGCGCGTCTCTGATGGACCGCCGCAGCAGGAATGTATCATTTTCCACGCCGGCAACCTGCCGGAGCCCCCTGCTTCGCTTGCAACGGATGCAATCGTGATTCGCAAGGCGACGCACGATTACGACGGCTGGTATCGGGCGGACTCACTCTGGATGTATCTGGCGCCGCCAGCGTGCCGGAAACTCGGGCTTTTTCTGCTGGCGGCCGGGTTTCACGGCCCGAAGACAGATACCGCGCTCGAGTTGAAGCACCCGGAATCTGATATTCGACGAATCGTGGTGCGGGGATCAGAGTTGCGGTTGGACGTAACGCGAGCGATTGTGTAGGGGCGAGTGACGAGTACTGGAAGGGCCGCGATACGGTCTGGATGCCGGCCCTCGACGGCATGTTCCTGCTTGCCGAACTTCTACTGAACGCGGGATGCTCCTGGAACCCGGTTCGCGAATATCAACTGGAGGGTGACGCGGGATTTCGCGGCATCGGGCGCATGAGCGCGGAACTCCGGATCTTTCTCCCGGGCAGTGACGGCTGGGTGTTCGAAGACGACGGTGAGTTATCCGCCGACCCACCCCCGGCGGGTTCGTAGTCAACTTTTTGAGGGTTTCATGATCAAAACGGAGGGGCTGCTCTCCCTTAAAGGGATATGGACGTGGGTCTGAGCCGATTCCAGATGCAACCGCCTTCAAGCGGGCCGGGCGTCCTCGACCCGCAGCAGGCGCGCGCCTTCGGCTTCGTGCTGCGGGAAGATCATCCAGCTTTCGTCGCGCGAGACGCTGAGCGTTCCGGTCCAGCGCGGGAAGGGCTTGTCGGGCGCGCAGATGCGATCGTGGGATCCGGTTGCCGTGTTCAGGCGATAGATGACGGGCTTGTTGCTGGCCACGTCGAGAGCCGTGTAATACACGCTTTGGCGGCCGATGGCCCAGCCGCGGTAAAGGTCCGGGCGGACGCGGTCGACAATCAGTTCTTCCTTGCCTCCGCCTGCAGGGATGCGAAACAGGCCGGGCTGGCTGTCTTTCACGAAGTAGATCCACTTGCCGTCCGGACTGTAGCGATGGACCACTCCCCCGTTCCGGGTCAGTTGTTCGGACGGCGGGGCCTTGGTCGCGCCAGAAGCGGGGACCGGCATCCGGAACAACTGATGGTCGGATCCAACGACTGAGGCGAAGCTGATCCACCTGCCGTCGGGAGAGAATTGCGGTTCGGTGTCCTCAATGCCGCGGCGTTCCAGAACGCGGATGGGCGAACCTCCCGAAGCCTCCACCAGGAACATCTCGCCGTCGCCGTTGAAGCGGGATGACGCGACCAGCCACTTTCCGTCGGGAGACCAGGACGGGATACTGATTTGCGGTCCAGCCAGAGACGTCAACTGGCGGGCTGACATGCCGGCGTTGTCCACGACCCAGATTTCGGGCGCGTTGGATCGAGTGGAGATAAAGGCGATGTGCAGGTTGTCGGGAGAAAGCACCGGGTTGACGTCGATGCCTCCGAATCCGAAGGAGATGAAACGGGCCGGGACGGCTGGACTCGCGTTTGCGCCGGGGATCTCCGATCGCCAGATCGATTCCGTCTGGTAATAGTGTGCGAGCGCCAGTGTCCAGCCGCCCTTCGCATTGGCCCGCACGTCAAAGGTCCCGCTGACGGAATCCGGGGTGATCACGCGGCGGGGTGGCGTGGCGGGCGTCGCGTCCACCGGCGCATACCAGTATCCCCAAACGCCGACGCGCATCCGGTAGATGACGCCTTTGCCGTCCGGCGCCCAGCGCAGTTCGCGTTTCGGCCGCTGGTCGAAGGTAATTTGACGGGCTTCTCCGGCGCCGCCGTCCTGCAATGGTGCGATCCAGATGTCGGTCGCGGTGTCGGACGCCGCGCGGGAAAAGGCGATCCACTTGCCGTCCGGAGACCGGCGCGGCGTCATGTCACGTGCTTCGCCTGGCGGAACGGTCAGTTTGTCGCGGCGTCCGGTTGGGATGTGCAGACGCTGCAGTTCGGTGACTCGCTCCCGGGTTCCGTCGCAGAGCACCAAAGTGTCCAGTGTCAACCATTCCGCGCGGCCGGGGAAATCCGAGAAAACGATGGATGCGACGCGGCGCTCGGGTCCGCCGGCAGCGGGAATCGTGTAGAGTGCGCTTTCACCCGCGCCCTGCCGCATGAAGCAGATCTGGGTTCCGTCGGGGGACCAGGACGGATCGCGTTCGTCGCCCGCGCTGTTGGTGAGGGGCGTGGGGTTCCCGCCATCCGCATCCATGAGGTGGATGTGAAAATTCTTCGAACCCGGCTTCTTCCAGGCGAAGGCGATGCGGGATCCATCCGGTGAAAAGACCGGGTCCGCGGCAAAGCCTTCTGTGGTGAATGGAAGGACTCCTGCGGCGGCAGCAGGCCTGGTTTTCTTCCAGCGATAAACAGCCGTTCCCGCGGCGGCAGCGGCCGCGATGGCGAGTCCGCCGGCTGCGAGGATCTTTCTTCGAGATGGGGATGGTTGCCCGTTCGAAGCGTTACCGGCAAGAGCGTTCGCCACATCGACTGCGGAGGGCCGGGCCGACGCGTCCTTCGCAAGCATGGCCGCGACGAGGTTTCGAAATGCAGTCGTCAGATTGCGAGGCAGCGCTTTGGGTTCGGACCAGACGATGGAGTGGGCCGTCTCGAAGGCGGCGGCGCCGATGTCGAAAGCGTGTTCCCCGGAGGCGAGTTCGTGCAGGATTACGCCCAGGGCGAAGATGTCGCTGGCGGGCGTCGCGGATTGTCCTTTGCATTGTTCCGGCGCCATGTACCGGAGAGTCCCGACGGGCCGGCCATCGGTGGAGCTGATGTCGCGCGCCGGGGAACTGATCGTTTCGGTGTCGATCTGACGCACCAGGCCGAAGTCGAGAACCTTCACGTATCCGTCGGGCCGGACCATGATGTTTTCCGGCTTGAGATCGCGATGGACGAGTCCGCGGGCGTGTGCGGCGGCGAGCGCGAGCGCGATCTGGCGGCCGATTTGACGGATTTCGGCTTCCGGCACCGGTGCGGCTCCGCAGCGATTCCGCAGGGAGACGCCCTCGATGAGTTCCATGACAATGACGGGCGAAGGTCCGGATTCGGTGACCTCGTGGACCGTCACGATGTTCGGATGATTGAGCGCCGATGCGGCCTGCGCCTCACGCAGGAAGCGGCGGGTGAGCGCCTCGCCGGGCGTGCGATCCGGATGGATGAACTTGAGTGCGACGGGGCGGTTGAGAAGCGTGTCACGGCCTGCGTAGACCTCGGCCGTGGCGCCGCGGCCGATGGGGACGAGGACCTGGTAGCGGCCGAGTTTCTCGCCGGAATGAAACCACTGGCCGGCCGTCTTGTCAGGGGACAACGATCTCGAACTGGATAGCAGCGCGCGCACCTCGCGCACGACCGCGGGATCGCCCGAAATACTGTCCAGGAAGGCTTCCGCGTCGCCAGGCGAAAGGGATGACGCGGCTTCATAGAGGTCAAAGACACGTTTCCAATTCGATTCGTTCATCAGCAACTTGGCCAGGGGTAGGTTTCCGCCATGCTAGCACAGGCTGGGGCCTGCCTTTACGGGCGAACCGTGTACACCCCATCACAAAAAATCAAAAATTGTTGGCAGATATTGACGCTTTGCCTCCCTATAGCCAGTTAGGGGCCACATCCGAAGGCCCCGACCGACACTCGGAGGCGGATGATGAAACGATTATTCCTTGGCGGCGGCTTGTTGCAAGCCGCCGTGCTATTCCTGCTTTTCGCTGCGTTCTCCCGACCCGCGGAGGCGGGGACGACCACCAGAGTCCCGGATTGCGGGTATCTCAACGCGCGTCCTTGTACGCCGTTCGACAACGAAGCCTACAACATCTATTTCGGATTCTCGACCCAGTGCGATTTCGGACTCTACGTCGACACGCACAATAAGTGCGTCAACGCGAGCCGCGACACCATTTCCAAGCAGCGGCGGACCTGGGTGCAATGGGCGTTGAGCGAGCAGCGCGGACACGTAAGCAGCCGGATCCCGCTCAATTTCAATACGACATTCGGAACACACAATTCCTACTCGTCCTACAACAGCGGATTCCAGAGCATCATCACCACCGATCAGAAACTGTCGCTATACGACCAACTGGAGGCAGGCGCGCGCGCCGTGCGCCTCGATCCCTGGTATTACTTCGGCAACATGCGCCTCTGCCATTCGACGGACGTCGAGTTGTGCGAGACGTTTTCCCCCATCGTGATTTTCTCGGCTGGCACGATCGGCTCGGCGCTCAATCTGTTCTTTCCAGGAATCTCGATCTTCGGCGTTGTGGAGGGGATTCTCAGTCCCGGGCGATTGTACGCCTATTCTGTTCGGGAACTCGCAGACTGGCTGGACCGGCACCCCGGCGAGTTCGTGACCGTGGAACTCCACAACCAGGACTTCGATACCGCGCATTCCGATCTGCTGCGCGCGCCGCTGCTCGAGTATCTGGGCGATCGCATCCTGACACCGGCCGAGCTGAACCGCATCACGGGAAAGAACTACGCGTTCAACTCGACGAACATCGACTGGCCGACCCTCGAGGCCATCCGGTCGGCTAAGAAAGCCGACGGTTCGCCCGCCAATTATCAGGTGCTGCTGTTTGCGGAGACCAACTTCCCGGACAGCAACGGTACCCACATCGCTTTTCGGAGCGGCACCGGCGGAGGGCGCAACGACGTGTTACGTGGATTGTTGCGCGCCAACACGACGTTCCCGGAATGCGGGGTGTCGCCGGGCGTTCCGCTCTGGGATTCGAGCACCCGCGGCGTCTTCTATCAGTCCGGCGAGGATCGCAGCTTGTCGGGACTCTTTCTCAATCCTGTCGAGTATCTCAACGTGCCTGAAACGCGCGATGCGGTTCGCTGTGGCGTGTCGATCGTGCGCGTGGACTTCCTGTTGGGCCAGGAACTGAGCATTATCGGCGACACGGCGCAGAAGCCCGACAAAGGCGAAGACCGCCGCCGCGAGGCCGCCATCTGGAGTTGGGACGAGGGCGATTACGGCAACCGCGGCGCCGCGTTCATGAAGAGCAACGGCCGCTGGTCGTCCGACAATACAAACGCTGCCCATCACTATGCCTGCGCGCTGAAGCCTTCGCTTTGGCCTTATCCCCGGTACTATCCGACACACCTCGACCGGGTGCAGATCACGCGCGGGTCCGGCTGGTTTTATGGCGGCGACGCCATGTGCCAGCAGGAATTTGGAGCGGACTTCGTGTTCTATGCGCCGGCCAGCGGACCCGAGAATGAGCTGCTGAAGGCACGGTACAACGTGATCGACGTCAACACCGGGACGAAGTTCGGAGACGGCGGGGTGTGGATGAACTACGTTTCCACCATGGGCAATCTGCTCTCGCTGTCCGACGGCGATCTGTCGTTCCACGTGAACGTCCCGAACGCTTCGGCAGCGGCGCAGCAGGTGACGCTGAGCGGACCTCCCGGAGCGTCGATCGCGGCGCCTGCGACCATTTCCGTCAACAGCGCGTCGCCGGTGTTTCTGCAGAATCCGGGCGCTTTGACGCTGGACGCATCCGGCTCGGCGACGATCAACCTCGCGCTTCGGCCTGAGGTCCTGGCCGATCTCAAACCGGGCGTGTACGCCAACCGGATCCTGTACGTGCTGCCGGGCTCTTTGAGCGGCGGTTCCTCGAATCAGAGCGTGATCAGCCAGGCGATTATCAACGTAACGCTCATCGCCCAGGGGCAGGGGAGTCTGGTTGTCGGCGGCGCGGCCTGCTCGGGCACGGTTTGCACCGTAGGCGAAGGACAATCCGCGCCGATTTCGATGACGTACGTCCGGCCGGTGGCCAACAATTTCCCGATTGCGGGTCAGGTAGAGGTTCGCAAGGTTTCGACAGATGCGAACTTCGAGACCAGCGTGGATCGCATCACGACGCCGACTGCGCTGATTGCGTTTCCCCTCGCGGGCGGCGGCGGATATCTCACCGGATCGCAGACTCAGAATGTGACGCTGCCGCCGGGATCCCACCAACTGGGCGCGTTCTTCTCCGGCGGGCTTGTTGACTCGCCCGCGACCAGTTCCGGATTGACGCTCAACGTCGTGCCGTATCTCAACCCGAATCCGGCTTCGCGGACGTTGAAGGTGGATCCCAGCAAGATCACGGCTCCTTCACCGGCATTCACAATCAGCGTGGTGAACACTCTGAGTCTGCCTCTGACGGTGACCACGGAATGCGCGAACGGCGTGACGACCTGCTGGCTGTCTGCGTCCGGGTCCGGCACGTCGGTTGCCGTGCAGTACACGGCTGCCGTGAAGAGCCTGAAACCCGGTACCTATAACGCGCTGGTCCGCATTTCGGACGGCATCCATGCGACGGTAACCGTGCCGGTGTCGCTCAATGCAACGGGCGACCTGATCCTCTCGACCACTTCGCTCAATCTCCTCGCGGCGCTGCAGCCGGTGACGACCGGTGTCACGGGATCGATCAACGGTTCCACTGTGCCGCTCGAGTACCGTGTCGTAAGCGGCGGCAGGATTGCGCGTATCGAGCAGGGGCGCATCGTCGTGGATCCCACGGGATTGGCTCCAGGATTGTACGATGCGGCAGTCGAGGCGAGTTCCGCGTATTCGGAGATTCGCCCGACCGTGAGCATCCGTATGCAGGTGGTTCCGCCTTCGTCCGTGAACGTGGTCCCAGATGGGATTCCCTTCACGGTGGATGGCACGACTTACCTGAGTTCCCAGACGTTCGCCTGGGCGCCGGGATCCGCGCACACGATCTCGGTTCCGTCGCTGGCGTCGATCGCCTCCGGCAATTATCTGTTTGCGCGGTGGAGCGACAGCGGCGCGATGCAGCATCCGGTTGTGGCGCCTACGTCGGCCGCGCAGTCCTGGACGGCGACGTTCGATGCGGCGTTCCCGGTGACGAGTTCGGTTTCGCCTGCCGGTTCCGGCTCGGTGAGTCTCAATCCGGCGCCGGAGCAGCAGGGGCTATACCGAAGCGGCACGCCTGTGTCTGTTTCGGCGACGCCTGCGACCGGCTATGTGTTCCGCGGGTTCCTCGGGGATCTGTCCGGCACACAGAATCCGCAAACGGTAACTGTGAGCGCGGCGCGGACGCTGGTGGCGCAATTTGCGCCGGGAAGCCCGACGCTCGTCGCGGTTCCGGGTGCGGTGAACAACTCGGCGACGCCATCGACGATCGCGGTGCAGTTGTTGAATCGCGGGACGGTTCCGGCGACGGGCGCGCAAATTCTGAGCGTGACCAACGTGCGAGTCGTTTCGGGAACCGGCACGGTGACGCCGGTGACGCAGACGGCGAATCTCGGCAACATCCAGCCCGGAGCGAGTGCAACCGGCACGCTGAGCTTCAACTGGCCGGCCACGGCGACGCGCATCCAGTTCACGGTGAACTTCGGCGATGCGAGCGGCTATCGCGGTTCGACGACGGTGGCGGTGTTCCGGTAGAGACAACTCGGAGGAGAACGAAGACATGAAGAGAAGCTTGATGGTGTGCGCCGCGTTGCTGGCGGCTGTCGTTGCGGCGCCGGTGGCGCAGGCGGAACCGATCCTGACGTTGAATCCGACAGTGATCACGGGGATTCCCGGTCAGACGATCGGCTGGGGATTCACGTTGACGGCGGATCCGACGTACTATATCTCGATCTCGTCGGCGTTTGTGGACACGGAATCCAACCCGGCGGTGGGATTCTTTAGTAGCGACTGGATCAGTCTCGCGGGTGGTCCTGCGAGCGGCGTGCTGGCTCCGGGCGGCAGCGACTGGGTGCAGGCGTATTCAGCGAGTCTGGGTACAGGCTTCGGCCAGTATACGATCGACAGCAACGCTCTGCCGGGCGACAGCACGACCGGCACGTTTCTGGTGATCTACTCGCGCTATTCCGGGGATCCGAATAGCTGTGGGTCCTGCTTCGTGGACAGCCAGTTTCTCTCGCCGTTGTTTCAGGTCGATGTGACGGCTACGGATCTCTCGGGGGTCCCGGAGCCGGG
>CAZVKC010000130.1:0-8616 GCA_964627455.1 uncultured Solibacteraceae bacterium
GGCCAGATCACCAATCTGCCGTCTGCTCTGGGCGGCAGCGGCGGCCGTTACGGCTTCGGTGCGATCAATGCGGCGCGTGACCCGCGCTTCATGCAGCTCGCAGCGAAGATCTACTTCTAACCGATCAATCAGCTAACTACAGAGGCCGCCGGAGTGAAACACCTCCGGCGGCCTTTGTGTTTCGTTTCGCCCCACGACTTTACCGCCTTTTTGCACGCCTGCCATCCACTCCGGAAATCCTGAGACAAATCCTGGACTTACCGTTACCTGCTACACGAATCCTGCGTTCTGACAGGTAGTAGACGAAACGGCGCAGACCGTTCTGTTGTTTGTTCTGGAGGATTTCATGGAGCGACTCAAACCAATTCCCTATGCGGCCGGGCTCTTGCTCGCCACGTACGCATCCCTCTGGGGCGCGGAAGCAACCTTAACCCCTTCATTCAACCCGCCCGCTGTCGTGGGCCAATCCATTACCTGGAATGCGGCCACTGACGCCGACCACCAGGCCAACATCCGTTACCGCTTTGTTGTTTATCCCGTTGGAGGCGACATCCAGGTCCTGCGGGATTTCAGTCCCGATCCTTTTTTGACCTGGGCAGCATCCACCCGCGAAGGAACCTACATCGTCGAAGTTACGGCCAGGGACATTGTCACCGGCGAAATGCTGACAGCGTCACAGCAGTTTGACGTGTTGCCCCGGATCCAGGGAACGCAGGCCCAAGTGAATCCGACCTCGAATCCTCTGGTGTTCCTCTTCACCGCCCCCGCCTGCGCGGAAGGCAGCAGGATGCGCATCGACTTTGCGCCCGCCGAGGTTTCGGACACTATCCTCCCCTCACGCCAGAGCACGCCCTATCGCGACTGCGACGGCCAGACCACGATGAATTTCTACCTCGCGGGACTCTTCCCGCAAACCGCCTATCGCGCAGTGACCGTCATCGACGCCGGTGACGGTTCGATGCCTGTTCAGGGACCCACTCTGGATTTCACCAGCGGAGATCCGCCCACCATTCAGGAAACGATGCAACTCATTCAGGCCCCGCCGCAGGGAACTCCGCAGCAGGTTCTGCTCACCAGCAACGGCTTCGCGACCAATCTGCAGGGAATCCCCATCTGGGGTAACGCATCGCCTGTTACGATCCTCGCCAGGCCGGATTCGGGAGGTTACTTCTGGGGCTTTGTCGAAGACCAGAACTTCGACATCGCGCATCAGGCCATCCGGAAGTTCGACCTGCTCGGCAACATCGTACTCGAGACCAACGCAGAGCGCGTCAACCAGCAACTCGCCGCGCTGGGGAAACGCACGATCAGTTCGTTTCACCACGAAGTACGAGGTCTTCCCGATGGGCGGATCCTCGCCCTCGCAACCGTGGAACAATTGCTCACCGATGTGCAAGGTCCCGGAGAAATGAATGTCCTCGGCGACATGATCATCGTCTTTGATCAATATCTGAACGTGGTCTGGACCTGGGACACCTTCGACTGGCTCGACGTCAGGCGAGAGGCCGTTCTCAACGAAATCTGCACGCCGGGCGGCGGCGGGTGTCCGCCATTCTATTTATCCGCCAAGGCCAATGACTGGACTCATGGCAACGCAGTCCAATTGACTCCCGATGGAGCGCTGCTCTATTCCGCGCGCCATCAGGACTGGCTGATCAAGATCAACTACGACTACGGCAACGGCGATGGACAGATCCTTTGGCGTCTTGGCCCAAACGGCGATTTCACCTACATCAGCGGCGATCCGTGGCCCTGGTTCTCCCACCAGCATGACGGCAACTTCCTCACGGACGATCCCACCAGATTGCTCGTATTCGACAACGGCAATACGCGCTGGAAACTGTTCGGCGAGGCGCAAAGCCGCGGGCAGGAGATCGAACTCGACGAGGTCAACCACATCGCACGGCTTCCTGTCAACGCTTATTTAGGAGTACTAGCCGCTGCGGTGGGTTCCGCTCAGAAGTTGCATAATGGAAACTATCACTTCGACGCAGGATACGTGATTCAGCCGGACAACACGCTCGCTGCTTTTGCGTTCGAAGTCGACTCGTCCGGCCACATCCGGTATGAGTTGAAGACCGACGGATTCGTGTATCGGAGCTTCCGCATGCAGGACCTGTACACGCCCGAATAGACCAATTGACCGTTCGTCCGGCGGCAAGGATGTTTCGTGACCCGGAGACGGTTTTTACATGGCACACTGGGCGCGGCAGGAGCCGCGTGGCTTTCTTCCCGGCGGGTGGACGCACAGGAATCCAAACGTCCACCCAACGTCATTTTCATCTACTGCGATGACATGGGGCTCGGCGATATCGCGCCCTATGGGTCCACGATCGAGACTCCGAATCTGACCAGGATGGCGGAAGAGGGCGCTCTCTTCCGCCAGTTCTACGCAAGCCCTGTTTGCAGCGTCTCGCGCGCCTCCCTGCTCACCGGCCGATATGGCGTGCGCGCAGGCATCCCCGGAGTCCTGCAACCCTGGGACAAGTATGGCCTCTCGACGTCGGAAGCGACCATCGCCGATGTCCTGAAGACCCGCGGATACCGCACCGCCTGCATCGGCAAGTGGCATCTCGGAACGCAGGCGCAGCATCTGCCAACCGCTCGCGGTTTCGACGAATACTTCGGCATCCCGTACAGCAATGACCAGGAACCGTCCGTCATGATGCGCGGCACGCAAGTCGTCGAGGCTCCAGTAGACCAGGACTCTGTCACGCAGAAGTACACGCAAACCGCTCTCGACTTCATCCAGCGATCGAAGGACAATCCGTTCTTCCTCTACCTGGCCCACACCGCGCCGCACATGCCGCTGGGCGCGTCACGGGAGTTCCGCGGCAAGTCGCCATTGGGACTCTACGGCGACGCCATCATGGAACTCGACTGGAGCACGGGCAAAATCTTCGAACTGCTGTCCAACCTCGGACTCGACGACAACACGCTCGTTATCTTCTCGAGCGACAACGGTCCCTGGTTCCAGGGCAGCCCGGGAGGTCTTCGCGGCCGCAAGGGAGAAACTCTCGAGGGAGGCCTGCGCGTGCCGATGCTCGCCAGATTCCCGGGCGTGATTCCGGCAGGACGCAAGGTGAAGGCCTTCGCTTCGACCCTCGATATTCTGCCGACGCTCGCCGGATTCGCAGGCGCGGATCTTCCGTCGAATCCGCTCGACGGCGTGGACATCCGGCCATTGCTCACAGGTGCTGCGGAAGAGGTCGACCGGCCGCTGTATCTGTATTTCCAGGAGTACGACATCCAGTGCGCCAGGCTGGGCAAATGGAAACTGCACGTCGCGCGCAGCAATGGTCCCGCATTCGCGCCGCCTCCGGCCGAGGGTCGAATGAACCTGCGGCTGATCTTCCCCGAGTTGTACAACCTGGAACTGGATCCGTCGGAAAGCTACAACGTCGCCGCGGATAATCCCAAGGTCGTGGCCGACATTCAGGCGAAGATCAACGCGATGCTCCCAACGCTTCCGCCTCAGGTTCAACTGGCGTGGAAGAACACACAAAACCGTCCGGTCAATCCGACCAAGGACGGCGAATGGCCCACGCCAGCCAACTGATTTAGCGCCTGCTGATGCGCAGCGTCCACGCAGGCTGATACTGCAGGTCTTCTGGAAGGTGCGGCAGATCCACGGTCACCGCGCCTTTCGCACCTGCCTTCCATTTCAGCTTCGCGTCGGAACCCAGCAGCGATACCGACTGCACGGCGCCCGCGTCCTGAATCGTGACGCGCTGGCTTTCCGGCCAGCGGGGCATGATGGCGTACAAGTCGTTGCCCTTTTGCGTGAAGAAGGCATCGATCGACGCCTTGCCCGCAGGCTGCTTCATCGTCAACTTCGTCACGTCGTACGCGGTCTCGTACTCTTTGTTGTATTCGATCTTCGGCTGCTCGCCTGCGCCCCACTGCCGCGTGACCTTCCACGGCTTCGTTCCGTAAATCGCATCGCCGTTGACCTTCATGAACTGCCCGATCTCGAGCAGACGCTGTTCCATCACGACGGGGATCGTGCCATCCGCATCGGGACCGATATCCAGCAGCAGATTGCCGCCGCGGCTGACGAGGTCCACCAGCATGATCACCAGCTCGCGGCTCGTGTGATAGTGCTCGAACCGTTCGGCGCGGTTGTAGCCGTACGAGAACCCCATGCCGCGGCTCTCTTCCCACGGATGATCGGATCCCTGCATGCCCGGCGTGTATTCGGTGGTCCAGTAGCCGCCGTGCTTGTGCCGCGAATCCTTGCCCCAGCGATCGTTGATGACAACTTCGCTCTTCACCTTGCTTTCATTGAACAACCACGCGAGCAGTTCCGGACTCTTCCACTCCGATGAGGGCAGATCCCACTCGCCGTCCGAGAAGATAATCGACGGCTCGTACTTCGTCACGAGGTCCTTGAACTGCGGGAACATGTGCTCGTTGATGAAGCGCTTCTTGTCGCTCTGCCACAGCGGATTGAACCACTCGTAAAGCGAATAGTAGTAGCCCATCTTGAGACCTTTGTTGCGAACCGACTTGGTGAGGTCGCCGAGGATGTCGCGTTTCGGCCCGATTTCGACGGCGTTCCACGGACGTCCCCAGGTCTTCGACGCCTGCTCATTGGGCCACAAGGTGAATCCCTCATGATGTTTGGACGTCAGCACGACGTACTTCGCACCCGAGCGTTCAAACACGCTGGCCCAGTGATCGGGATCGTAGAGTTCCGCGCGGAACTGCGGCGCCAGATCCTTGTAGTCGAAATCCGCGCCGTACATCTTCTGATGAAAGGCCCAGGTCCCCGTCTGGATCGCGCTTGCCTTCGGATTGTTTTTGCCATTCATCATGGCGTTCCAATACCACTCGGCGTAGGCGAGTTTGCCCGGGATCACAGGCGCATACGCAGGTACGGAATACACGCCCCAGTGAATGAAGATGCCGAACTTCGCATCGGTGAACCAGGCGGGCGTTGGGCGCTTATCGATCGAGTCCCAGGTAGGTTGGTAGGTTTGCGCAGTCGCGGCGGAAAACGAAACAGCCGCAAGCATCGTGGCGATCAGGCTACGGGTCATGTCGCCACCAGTTTATTACTGTGCGAAATGCGAGAGGGGAAGCCACTGTCGCAACAGTGAACTTCCCCTCGGCGCGTCGATCATATTCTGATCTGGAGTTTTGACTTCTTTGTCCCCTTCTCATCGGGGAATCGGACGTTTTCGGGGAGACGGTTTGACTGCCGCCTCCCCGAAGGAACTTACACGGTCTTGAGGTAAGCGATCAGATCGCGGCGCTCGTCGTCGCTGAGCATATCAGCATACGCGGGCATGCCGTTGCCGCCGGAGTTGATGAACGCCTTCACGGACTCGTCCGTGACCTTCTTGCCGTTCTTCAGCTTTTCCTTCTTATAGAGGCCCTTGAGGGAAGGACCCATCTTCTTCTCGTCGGAGTCGACGTTGTGGCAGACGCCGCACTGTTCGAAGACTTCCTTGCCCTTCTTCGCGTCGCCGGCCTTGTCGGCGGCAGCGGCGTTGTTGGACGTCAGGGCGGCGGCAAGAGCCAGGGCGCACGAAGCGCTCAAGAACCATTTCATTTTCATTTGGGGATTCAACTCCTTGATCTGCTCCTCTCAGTTTACAATTTGCAGGTGGGTCCCGTCATCGTCCTGTTCGCCAAGGCGCCCGTACCGGGTCGAGTGAAGACTCGGCTCTGTCCTCCTCTCACGCCGCAACAGGCTGCGGACCTGCACCTGCAATTCACCCTCGGCATGCTCGAAAAACTGCGCTCGCTCCACGACATCGCCGCCGTGGAATTGCATACCGACGCTCATTGCGACGCGTGGCGAAACCTGGGCGTTACGATCCGGCTGCAATGTGAAGGAAATTTAGCGGACCGCATGCTGCATGCCTTTCGCGCCGTGGGTACGCCCTCGATGATTGTCGGCAGCGATGCGCCGGATCTGCCGGTCGAGTATCTGCGCGAGATCCTCGCGTCGCCTGCCGGCGTTACGTTGGGTCCAACAGAGGACGGCGGTTACTACGCGATCGCCTGTCGCGTGGATCCGCCTGCCGCGATCTTCGACGGCGTGCGTTGGTCGTCGTCACACACCCTCGCGGATACGGTCAAAGCAGTGGAAGCCTGCGGACTGAGTTGTGGATTCGGCCGCGAGTGGTGGGATATCGACAGTCCCGAGGACCTCGCTCGCTGGCGGTCGCTAAAATAAGGGTTTGGCAGCGGCAACAGGACCTCAAATCTCGGATGCGGCGCGGGCGCTCGATGCCGGGCGCGCTGCGGAGGTCCGGCCGTATCTGGAGCAATCCGTCAACGCCAAGCCTGCCGACGCTTTCGCATGGGCGTTGCTGGCCCGCACTTATCTCGCGCTGAAGGAACCAGCCAAAGCCAAGTCCGCCGCCGATCGCGCAGAACGCGGTGCTGCGGGATCCCCGGACGCCCAGCACGCGCTGGCGCTCTATTACGCGCAATCCGGCAATCGCAAACGCGCGGCCGAACTCGAAGGAATGTATGCGGCGAGTCCCCAAGCCGATACGCTTGCATCCGTGCGCGCGGCGTTGCTGCACTTTGAGACGGGCGGATACGCCGAGGCGATCCGCTTCGGAAAGATGACGCCCGACCGGCCGGACATCGCGCTCATGCTGGCGCGCGCGTATGAGGCTCGCAAGGAAACCGACGCGGCGCTGGCGGCTTACGAGAAGTTCGTGACGTTGAAGCCGTGGGACGAGGAATCATACTCACAACTGGGGCAAGCGTATCTGCGCGCCGGCCGGTTCACGGAAGCGTTGGACCGGCTCGAAGCCGCTGTCCGGAAGTTCGACAAGAGTCCGCAACTCGAACTCGCGCTGGGTGTCGCCTATTACGGCCAGCGACGCTTTCTCGATGCGGGACGCAAGTTCCTGCGCGTGATCGATCTCGATCCCGACATCGAACAACCCTACGTTTTCCTTGCGAAGATGGTCGACCAGTTGGAAACCTTGCGTCCGGAGATCACGGCGAAGTTCACTGCCTGGAACGCTGCCGAAAAGAAGAACCACTTCGCGCCGTTCGTGCTGGCGAAGGTTGCCGACGGAGATCCCGAACCGCTGCTGCGCGAAGCAATCCGCCGCCAGCCTGCCTTCTGGGAATCGCATTTCGACCTTGGCGTCGCGCTCGAGCAGAAGCGCAACTTCGCAGCGGCTGCCGCGGAATTCGAAGAGAGCGCACGGTTGAGTCCGAATGAAGCGTCGCCGCAATACAGGCTCGCGCGGATCTACGCGAGGCTGGGTCAACCCGAGAAGGCCGCCGCAGCCCGCGCCAAACATGAGAAACTGACAGCGGCTAACGCCAAACCGGGAATGCACTGATGTTCATCGAAGACCAAAGACCGAACTTCGACGCATACCCGGTCACGTTCAGCGGATACGTCAGCGACCAGGTGCGCGCGTGGGACGAACTCTTCCCCGCCGAACGCGACTACTTCACCCGTCTTGCCGCCCTGCTCGCGACCGCCCCGGCGGAGTTCTTCGATCCGCTGCGTGCGATCGAAGTCAAAATGGGGGTCAACGAGAGGAACTGGCCGAAAGGCAAGTTCACGCTCGAACAGGTGGACTTCCTGAATCGCAACGCCCACTACGCCGAATGGCGCGCCGAAATCGCACGGCTGTTCTCGATCATCGATCCCCAACTCGACGAGCAGGTCAAGCGCAAAGGGCGGCCACGGCTGATCGTGGTGATGAGTCCCGCGGACCTGCCGGCGGGTCCCGACCGAATGTGGCTGCGCGTTGCGCAGTATGGGCAGCGGCTGAAGATCGAAGCCCCGCCAAGCGCTGCGGCGCTCCTGGTCAACGAAAAGAAGGAAAACCTTCTCGACCTCGCCGCCGAGAAATTGGGGCCATACGAATCGTGGGCCGTCGAAACCGGCGACGGCGCGTCCAAATCCTCCACGCATCCGAAGACGGTGCGTCTCAGCTACCTGCAGTTGGAAGCATACCGGCTGCGCCTGATGGCGGAAGTCCGGCGCGTGACGGAAAGCGAAGAGATCCGTGGCCCCCGCCAGTTGGGCGCACGCCTGAAGACCATGCGCCTGCGAGCGGCGGAATCGGAATTTTCCGGCGACCCGGCGATGAACGAGTTCGTGCGCGCCACGCTCCTCAACGGCAACGGGACCCTGCTCGTCAACAACACGTTCGTCGAATGGGCGACGGCGCAGGCGATCCGCCGCGCCAAACCGTCGATGCTGTTTGTCGGCTTCGGCATCCGCAACAAGGTGAAGCCGTTCAGCAGCCTGCTGATCTACACGGACCAGGACAAAGCGAACCAGATCCCCACGCAATCCGACATGCTGGGTAGCTACGTGGACCTCGAGATTATGTTCCAGTACGTCTGGCGAGAACACCTGAAGTTCGCGGAGTACAAGAACAACACGGCGCTGGTCTTCGCCGGTGAAGGAGTGGACGAAATCCTGCTCATTGCCCCGCCCGACTTCCCCCGCTGGAAGGAAGACGAGCGCATCAGCCTCGCCCGTTTGCAGGAAAATTTGCGCCAATGGCTGCTTCCAGGCGGATGAGTATGGTAATCTAGTGACTGACCTTCCTTGACGTCGGGGCGTGGCTCAGTCTGGCTAGAGCGCCTGGTTCGGGACCAGGAGGCCGGAGGTTC
>CAZVKC010000131.1:0-8400 GCA_964627455.1 uncultured Solibacteraceae bacterium
CATACTAGTAGTTTCTGGTGCTTGTGCCGGGAGTTGTGTGTCCGTGTACAAGCGGCGTTCGCTTCAGCTAGCTGTCGGCCTCCTGTTTCCCAAACGGATTCATGTAAGCTGCAAGCGGGTTTCGAGGTCATGAGAAACCCCTTCCAAACGCTCGCGCGCGCGTCGTCTCCAAGCCAGAACTTCACATAGGAGTTTCCCATGCGGAAGGATATTACGATTGACGCCCAGGCTCGCGACGAACGCGGCAAGAACCCTGCCCGCCGTCTCCGCGCGCAAGGCCTGGCCCCGGCCGTCCTCTATGGCGCCGACAAAGATCCCGTGTCCGTGACGATCAGCCCCAAGGAGATCAACAAGATCCTCCACTCGTCCACCGGTCACAACACCATTTTCAACCTCGCCATCTCCAACGGCGAAACCACGCCCGTCATGATCATCGACTGGCAGCACGATCCGATCAAGGAAAACCTGCTCCACGTCGACTTGAAGCGCATCGATCCCTCCAAGAAGATCGACGTCAAGGTTCCGGTGCACTTCCATGGCGAATCCAAGGGCGTCAAGACCTACGGCGGCCATCTCGAAGTGGTCACCCGCGAAGTCGAAATCGAGTGCCTGCCCGACGACATTCCGGAAGCGTTCAATGTGGACGTCACCGAATTGATGATCGGCCAGGGCATCCGCGCTTCCGCTCTTGATCTCGGCGCTTCCATCAAGCTCGTCTCCGACAAGGAAGCCGTGCTGGTGCACGTCGTCGCTCTCCGCGCTGAAACGCCTGCTGAAGGCGAAGCCGGCGCCGGCGCTGCCGAACCCGAAGTCATCAAGAAGGGCAAGAAGGAAGAAGCCGGCGCAGCCGCCGGTGGCGACAAGAAGGCCGCTGCTCCCGCCAAGAAGAAGTAAGCCGCTTCGGCCCTTCCTTATTGACGAGCAGTACAGTTTCTTTCCGGCATGGATTTTCTTGTGGTCGGCCTCGGCAACCCGGGTCCGGAGTACGAACGGACTCCTCACAACCTGGGATTTCTCGTGGTCGACCATCTCGCAGTCCGCAACGGCAGCATAAGGGTCTCGCGGCCTGAATGCAGCTCGCTCGTCGGACTCGGCAAGATTGCCGGACGGGAAGTGGTTCTCGCCAAGCCGCAGACGTTCATGAACCTCAGCGGCCCCAGCGTGAAGAAGCTTCTCGATAAGTATTCGCTGCCGCCCGAGCGTCTCATCCTTGTTTATGACGAGATGGACCTGCCCTGGACGGCTTTGCGGATCAAGACCGATGGCTCGGCTGCCGGTCACAACGGAGTCAAATCCGTGATTGGCAGTTTGAGCACGCAGCAGTTCACCCGCGTACGGATCGGCATCGATCCCGGTGACAAGTCCAAACGCGGAGCATCGCATGTGTTGGGTTCGTTCAAACCCTCGCAGGCGAAGGATGTGGAGGAACTGGTTTCGTATACCGCGGAAGCAGTGGAATCCATAATTGCCGGAGGCGCCGAAAAGGCCATGACGAGGTACAATCGTCGCGCCCGAGGTTCAAATGAAGAGGCGAAATGAGAATTTACGAAGAGCTGTTCATCGTACGGCCCGACGCAACGGATGAAGAAATCGATCCGTTGGTCGAGCAACTCAAATCCGTCATCACCAAGTCGAAGGGTACGGTCGACAAGGTCGACAAGTGGGGCGTTCGCAAGCTTGCCTACCGCGTGAAGAAGCGCGCCGAAGGCAACTACATCCTGATCCAGTTCACTTCCGGTCCGGAAGCGGTGAAGGAACTCGAACGCCGTCTGCGCGTGTCCGATTTGGTGTTGAAGTTCATCACGGTCCGTCAGGATCTCAAGATGAAGATGGACGCGAAGATGCGGAAGAAGAGAGAAGCGCGCGCGGCCCGCAAGCCCGTCGTGCAGACGGTCACCCCCGGCATCGTGATGCCGTCGGAGCCGCCTGTCGCGGCCCCTGGCGCCCCGGCAGTTCCTGCTGCCCCGGCTGCTCCGGTTCCGGCAGCGCCTGCCGCCCCCGCTCCCCCCGCAACTGCCGCCCCAGAGGTGAAGGAGTAACGATATGGCTGAAGGAAAAGGTGGACGTCCGATTGCCGCTTCCCAGCGGCCGACCGGTGGCGATAAGGCCATGGGCGCCAAGAAGGGCTACTTCCGGCGCAAGCGCGTAGCTCGTATCAGCGACAAGCGCATCGACGAGATCGATTATAAGAACATCGACCTGCTGCGTTCGTTCCTGACCGAGCGTGGCAAGATCATCCCCCGCCGCATCACGGGTGTTTCGCAGCGCGTCCAGCGCCGCGTCACCGAAGCCATCAAGCAGGCTCGCAACATCGCCCTGCTGCCGATGGGCGGACAGGGTCTGTAAGAGGAGGAGGAATCAACGCGATGGAAGTCATTCTCAGACAAGACGTCGAAAAGCTCGGGACCACCGGACAGGTCGTCAAGGTTGCCCCCGGCTACGCTCGCAATTTCCTCGTTCCCCGCGGCCTCGCCGTTCCGGCGACGGAAGCCAACAAGAAGATCGTCGAACAGCAGCGCCAGGCCTATCTGCGTAAGGAAGCGAAACTCGCCGCCGACGCGCAGGAACTGGCAAAGCTGATGGCCAACGTCTCGATCAACATCTCCCAGAAGGCTGGCGAGAACGATCAGTTGTTCGGCTCGGTGACCGCTCAGGACATCGCGGATCAGCTCGACAAGCAGGGGTACAAGATCGACCGCAAGAAGGTCGCTCTCGATCACCCGATCCGCACCATCGGCGAGCACAAAGTGGTGGTCAAGCTCCACCGCGAAGTCTCGATCGAGATCCCGGTCAACGTTTCGAAAGAAGAGTAGTTCGATCCGCAATCGCGGATCCAAAACCAAAGGCCTCCCCACCGGGAGGCCTTTCGCATTATTAGATACGACTCAACTGGCGCGCCGCTTCGGCCCCGGACGTTCCTGATCCAACGCCTGCCTAAGCAGTGTCTTGATGACGGCCTGCCGGCTGACGTTCAATTTTGCCGCCCTTTCATCAAGCTCTCGCAACATGCCTTGTGTGAGATCCACATTCACGCGGCGCACGGGCCTGACTACCGTGAATTGGTTCGTGAAGTACTTCGATACATCCTCGCCCCGCGTGGCCATTTCAGCGATCTCGTCAGGAGTCGGAGATGGTTTAGATTTGTTCGGCATATGCTTCCTCTTCGAATCGCGTAGCTTTCCATGCGGTAATCAAATGATAATAATCTCCGCCCGCATCTTTGCGGATCTCAAATATCACAGAACACAACCGTCCGCGACTCCATCCGATAGCTCGAAACTGCTCCGGGTTGTCGCTCCTCCTGTCGATGAGATGAGCCTGATCAAAGATCTCCTGCGCTTCCTTCAGGCTGACGCCATGCTTCCGCTTGACCTCGCGGTTTTTCTCAGCGTCGTATTGAAAACGCATCGGTATAACACTTATACCATGTCAAAGATTGCTTCGCCCCTTCAGCAAGCGATACGCCACCGCTCCCAGTGCCTGCAATCCCTGGCAACAAACAACCGCCAGGATCACCAAAGCTGCGCCAGCGACCCACCGCCGCTGCTTCTCCCCCACCAAGTACGCCTGGTACAGGATCCACGCCCCAATTCCGGCGCCCGCCAGCAGCAGGACCTTCGACGGCAACTCCGGCATCCCCGCCAGTGAGAACCGCCCCATCAGGCTGGCCGCCACAAAGTACACCCCCATCAAGCCGAAACCGCCGTAAAGGAAGTAAAACAGGATCTGCATGTTCTACTGCCAGCGCATCTCGACAAACAGCAGGAACCCGCCCACCATCATCACCGCGAACACCACCACCGCCAGCAAACAAATCAGGATCCCCGGCATCCACCGTCCATCCGTCAACCCCATTTGGACCGCCCACCAGAGAATCCATCCCGCACTCACTCCGCTCAAAATCGACACCGCCACTTGCGGAAGCGGAACGGCCCGCCCCGTGTTGAACAGCATCAAAAACAAAACGACGCCAATCCCGCCGCCCGCGCCCACCAGCGAAGCCCAATACAGAATCTGCAACAAAACAGTCATTCGAAATCTCTCCCAAAAAGTCAGGCGCGGACCCGCCTCCAATCCATTCACGCCATAATGGCGGTTATGCTGCTCGTCGCAACAATCGCCCTCATAACCGCAGCCGACATCGACCCCGCCAAGGTCGTGGACCTCACCTATCCCTTCAACGCCCAAACCATCTACTGGCCCAACGCCAAAGGCTTCACGCATCGCAAGGATATGTGGAAACGCACGCCTGCCGGCTATTGGTACGCGGCCGGAGGCTTCCAGACCGACGAGCACGGCGGCACACACATGGACAGCCCGATCCACTTCGCCGAAGGCAAGCTCACGCTCGAAGCCGTGCCCGCGTCCAAGCTCATCGCGCCCGCCGTCGTCATCGACATCTCCGCGCCGGCCGCGCAGAATCGTGACTACCTCGCGAGCCCCGAAGACATTCATACATGGGAAAAGAAACATGGCCGGATCCGCAAGGGCACGATCGTGCTCTTCCGCACCGGCTGGGGAAAATTCTGGCCGGACCGCAAGCAGTACCTCGGCAGCGATGTCCCTGGCGACGTGGAAAACCTCCACTTCCCCGGCATCGCGCCCGCCGCCGCGGACCTTTTAGTCGAGCGCGGCGTCAACGGCGTCGGTATCGACACCGCCAGCACCGACTACGGACCCTCGAAGCGTTTCGAGACCCACCAGATCCTTAGCGGAGCCAATATCTACGGCCTCGAAAACGTCGCGAACCTCGAGAAACTACCGCCTACAGGCGCCACGCTCATCGCCGCGCCGATCAAGATCGAGAACGGCACCGGTGGACCCGCGCGGATCCTCGCAATTCTCAAATAGTCGCAATTACTGCCAGTGAACCTGCGTGAACGCAAGCGTCAGGAGCAGCAACAGCAAGCCGCCCAGCACCACGGCGCCGGCTGCCAGCAGGATGCCGGTCAACCAGTGCCCCTGCATGTGACCCGCGTACACCGAGCCGCCCAGCAACCCGAGCGCGACAGCGGAACTCACCAGCAGGATCAAAAAGTGACGCACGTCCCGGCTACCCTGATCCGCCAGATTCGCAGCCGAAAAGAACAACACCAGAAACGTGCAGATACCTGCCACGCCGTAATAGCCAGTCTTCAACAAGAACTCCATAACCGCTCCTGACTACTCAGGCGCAATCACCATGCGCAATCGCTCATCCGATATGATGCCCGGGTATGAATCGCCGAGCCTTCCTTAGCTCCATCACTGCGGCGGCGGCCGCAGCCCTCCGCCCGCAGCGCGCCTTCGCCAAACTCCCCAACGCGAAGATCACCCGCATCCGCATCTACCGTCCGCCGGACCTCAACGAGCTCTTCAACCAAAGCAACATGGTCGTGACCGTCGAGACCGACCAGGGACTCACCGGCATCGGCGAAGGCGGATCCAAAGACACGCTCGAGCAATGCGCCGGTACGCTCATCGGGAAGAACCCCTTCCGCATCGAAGCCCTCTGGCAGGAAATGTACATCGCTTGGTTCTACCCGCCGGGCCGCGAAAAGGTCCACGCCCTCGGCGCCTTGGACCTCGCTCTCTGGGACATCAAGGGCAAAGCCCTGGACCTCCCCGTCCACGACATGCTCGGCGGCGCTGTCCGCAATCATCTCGAGTGCTACGCCACCGGAGGCGTGCCGCGCCCCGCCAACGCACCGCCGCTCAGTCTCCGCGAACGCGCCCGGGCCACCGTCGAAGCCGGATATCGCGCCTTCCGCATGGGCGCCGGCGACACTCCCGTCGGCGCTGTGTACAACACGCACGAACGCGTCCGCAAGGTCGCCGCCGACTGCAAAGAAGTCCGCGAAGGAGTCGGCAAAGACGGCGACTGGTGCATCGACTTCCACCAGCGTTTCGACTACGCCGACGCCGTTCGCGCCTGCAAGATGATCGAAGAGTACGAACCCTACTTCGTCGAGGATCCCGTGCGCGACGAACACGCCCATCAGGACCTGCCGAAGCTACGTCAGATGACGACCGTCCCGCTGACGCACGGTGAAGAATGGGGCCAGCGCTGGGACTTCAACCGTCTCGTCGAAAACCACGACATCGACTACATCCGCGCCACGCTGCCCAACGTCGGAGGCATCACCGAGATGATGAAAATCGCCGCGCTCTGCGAAACCCACGCCGTCGGCATCATCCCCCACTTTACGGGACCCATCGCCACCGCCGCACTGGTCAACTGTCTCTCGACCTTCCCGGGGCCAGTGATCATGGAGTACAACTACGGTGGCCGCGAAATCCCGCATCTTCCGCAGTGTCTCGACTTCAAGCAAGGCAAGGCGCTGCGCAACGATCGTCCGGGCCTCGGTGTTACCGCCGACTTGTCGAAGATGACGCTCATCGGCGAAGTGACCAAACCCGGCCGCGCCAACGTGTACTATCGCCCGGATGGTTCCCTCACGCACTGGTGAGGCGTGTGTGATCAGTAGCGGCGTCGCGCCCGTGCTTCGAGCACTGGCGCATGCCGCGCCAGCCAGTCCGT
Source organism: uncultured Solibacteraceae bacterium (assembly GCA_964627455.1). Taxonomy (GTDB): domain Bacteria; phylum Acidobacteriota; class Terriglobia; order Bryobacterales; family Bryobacteraceae; genus F-183. The sequence goes on from CAZVKC010000131.1 coordinate 6,521, forward strand.
CAGTTCCTGCCGGACCCCCGCCGATACCGCTCGCGGATGCGCTGCCGCTGTTGCACGCAGCATCCGCATCGGTTCGACGAACAGATGATCCTGCTGCGGGAACCGGTCCGCGATTTCGATCGCCAGGCGGCAGTCGAAGCCGAACTGCTCTTCCACCGCAACGCCATCCTGCGCCAGTTGCGACTCCATGCCCTCGGCCAGCAACCGCACCGCGTTGGCCGCCGCCGGAGCCATCGAAGGAGACGGCGACAGCATCTCGGTCCGGATGTAGCTCAGCACTTCGCGCGACCATTCGGGATTCGCCAGCAACTCAGCCAGCTCATTCTGATAGTTGGGACGCGATACGATGCGGTGACGCGCCTTGCTGCTGATGTCGCCTGGTTGCCCGTGCAGGAACCGCAGGTACGCGCTCACCGGCGCATTCGCCGGAACCGCATGTAACTGCGCCATCGCCTGCTCGTAAGCACCCGCCGGAGCCACGGCCGCAGCCGCCGCTACCGTACGCTGCGCCGACAGCACCAGCATTCCGAGCATCACAAGACCACACAACCCCGCCGCCGAACACGCCGTCTTGCGCATCCCGTCTTCCGGCAGCACGCGGATCCACGAGGGATTCGCCAGCGCGCCGGCATACAGCAGCACCAGCACCGGAACTCCCAGTGTGAACAGCAGCACCGCCCCGCGGAACTCTTCCGGCACTCCGCCCGTATGCAGCAGGACGTTTGCGACCAGCACCGCCAGACCCATCAGGCTGTAAGTCGTCATGACGGCCATCGTCTGCACCCGCCGGCAGGCCGAGATCCAGTTGAACTCGCCCTTTCCCAGCAGGATGCCGAGCACCACCGCCACCGAGCACCAGCGCGGGCACGTCAGGAAGACGAAGAGCGCGATCGTCCCGGTCAAGTCAGACCCGGCCGGCAGGGAGCCGGTCAGCGTGAGTCCGGAGAGGATCACGGTGATGAGGGCTGCGATTCCGAGTAACAGGTTGGCCATTTCGATTTTCTGTCCGCTACAACCCTTCAAGCGCAGACACGAAAAAATATGCGCAACTTTTTTTCGAAACTGGAAGAATGGACTCCCAACCCCGGATCCCCGTCATCGACGCGTGGGCGCAACCCGCCGCCGGTCCCCGCACCCGCGAACTGCTCCCGGAAGCCGTCCGGCTGTTCGAGAAGTCCGGGACCACCCACCTGCTCGACGCGCAACTCTCGCCCGCCCAGGTTGTCGCCCTCATGGACGCTGCCGGTGTCGACCGCCTCCTGCTCTGTGCCTGGTGTCGCCCCGGCGGACGGTGGCTCATCACCAACGATGAGGTCGCCGCCTTCGTCCAGGCGTACCCCGATCGCTTCACCGGCGTCGCCACCGTGGACCTTGCCCATCCCGTCGCCGCTGTCCACGAACTCCGCCGCGCCGTGCGAGACCTCGGCTGCAAAGCCCTCCGCGTCATCCCCTGGCTTTGGAACCTCCCACCCAACGACAAGCTCTACTATCCGCTGTACGTGGCATGCATCGAACTGGACATCCCCTTCTGCACCCAGGTGGGACATACCGGGCCGCTGATGCCATCCGAACCCGGCCGCCCCATTCCGTACCTCGACGAAGTCGCACTCACCTTTCCGGACCTGCGCATCGTCGGCGGCCACATCGGCCACCCGTGGACTTCGGAAATGATCGGCCTCGCCTGGAAGCACGACAACGTCTTCATCGACACCTCGGCCTATCTCCCCCGCTACTATCCGCCGGAACTCATCCAGTTCCTGAAGACCTACGGGCAGGACAAGGTTCTCTTCGGATCCAACTTCCCGCAACTGCCGCTCGACCGCTGCATGGAGCAGGTCCGCGCCCTGGACCTCAAAGACGAAATCGCGCGCAAGTTCCTC
>CAZVKC010000132.1:0-8032 GCA_964627455.1 uncultured Solibacteraceae bacterium
ATCATCCGGGCCAGTTCGTGGCGGGATCGGGCCTCCACGTCTCGACCCACCTTCTCCAGGACGATGGAGTAGATCTCCTGGATCCTCGCATTGAGCGGGGCGCGCTGGGCCGCCGGCTCGATCAAAGGAAGCGCCTCGGCCGCACGGTTGTCTTCGATCAACTTCCAAGTGGTGCGACAAACATCCGCCAGCCTCGTGATCTCGGCTTCGTTCGCTTCGAGATCCACACTCACTTCCCGAACCGCGAGGATGCTGCAGCTGCTGTGACGAAGCGCTCGCGCGGTGACCGGGTCCAGCGATTTGGGAATCAGGGGATTAAAGCCCCGGCTGCCGATCACAAGCATCAGTGCGTCGTCTGCGGCGTCGATGATTCGCTCGGCCGGACTGCTTCCCGTCACCACCTCGACCGCGACGTCTACGAGCCCATCGCCTCCGCCCGCATGCTGGGCAATCATCTTCTCCAGATCCCGGCGCGCGTCCTCCACCAATGGCCCCTTCTCACCAGACGAGCTGTCCGGTATGACCGTCATGACGCGGAGGGGCACACCGAAGAGCCGAGCCATGCGGGCGGCTGAAGCGAGCCCGAGTTCAGATGGTGAATTGAGGTTGATCGGACAGAGCACAGGCTGCCGCTTGATGAGCGCGTGCTGCAGTTCCCCGCGCACGACCCAGACGGGGACCACGGCGCGGTGGACGATGGCCTCCACCGCGGAGCCCACCAGCCACCGGCGGATGGTCGCCGGACGGCCGCCGCCCGTGATGATGAGCTGCGCGCCGAGGCGCAGGGCCGTGTTGATCGTGAGTTCGGCAGGAGCACCAACCGACACCTCCTCCCGAACGTCCAGCTTCGCGTTCCAGAGCGGCTGCAGGCGCAGACCGAGCGTCTGCTTTGCCTTGGCGATCCGGGCGGCGATGCCCGGTTCGCTTTCCATGCGGCGCTTGCCGATCCCGTGCACTACGACAAAAGGACACTGCAGGCGCTGGCCGAAGTCCAGAGCGGTCGCCAACATCTCATCTGTTTGGTGGTCGAGAGGCAGCGCCACGACGACCGGCTTTTGGTTGCTCATGATTATTCAACTCCGTGTTGCTGTTCACTATCATTGCTGTTGGACGACAGCAGTCCATGTTCTTTGCCTTCACTGAACGGCACTTGGGTTTCGCCGCGCAGGAGTTCGCGTCCATCTCCGAGGCGAGCGAATAAGTAGTAGAGTCCGGGGATCACGACCGCACCGATCACCGTGCCCATCAGCATACCGCCGACGCCCGTGACGCCGATGGTCCGATTGGCAACCGCGCCGGCGCCGTGGGCAACGACCAGCGGAAGGAGGCCGGCGATGAAGGCGAAGGAGGTCATCTGGATGGCCCGGAAGCGGAGCTTTCCGCCTTCGATGGCGGCGTCCTTGAGCGAGACGCCCTCGTTGCGGCGCTGCACCGCAAATTCCACGATGAGAATTGCGTTCTTGCCCAGGAGTCCGACGAGCATGATCATGCCAAGCTGTGCCCAGACGTCGTTCGCCAAGCCCATGAGAGAGAGGAACCAGAAAGAGCCGAAGATACCGACCGGCAGCGAGAGCACCACCGCCAGAGGAATCAGGAAGCTCTCATACTGGGCCACCAGAATGAGGTAGACGAACACCACGACGATGATGAAGATGTAGAGCGCCGCGTTGCCCTTCTTCGATTCGTCCCACGACAGGCCTTCCCAGCCGAGGCCATAGCCGCGCGGCAAGGTCGCGGCGGCAACCTCCTGCACGGCCTGAATAGCCTGGCCGGTCGAGTAGCCCGCAGCCGGCACGAGCTGAATGGCGGCCGAGGGATACAGGTTGTAGCGGGTGATTTCGTTCAGGCCCTGCGATTTCTTCAGGGTCATGAACGCCGAGTAGGGGACCATCTCGCCCTTTTCGTTGCGGACGAAGAGGTCGTCCAAGTCCTTGGGCATGCGCCGGAATTGCGGCCAGGCCTGCACGTACACCTTGTAGAACTGGTTGAAACGAACGAAGCCCTGCTCGTAGGTACTGCCGATGAGGATGTTGAGGTTATTCAACGCATCCTGAATCGTCACGCCCTTCTGCATGGCCACATCGTTGTTGATGACCACCTCGTACTGCGGGTAGTCGGCCGCATAGAAGGTGAACACACTGCCGACTTCTTTCCGCTTCTCGAGCGCGGCCATGAACTTCTCGTTGATCTCTCCCAGCAGCTTGTAGTCCGCCGTACTCGATTGCGTCTGGTCGAGCACGCGCATGGCGATACCGCCCGCGGCGCCGAAGCCGGGAATGGCAGGCGGCTCGAAGAACTCCAGCTTGACGTTGGTCATCTTGCTGGTCTTCTCTTTGAGCTTCTCGATGATCTCGGACGAGGTCTCCGGTCGAGTGGACCAATCTTCGAGGTTGATGATGGCCGTGCCCGCGTTCGAGCCGCGGCCTTCGGTCAGCACTTCGTAACCCGCAATCGAGGTGACGCTGCTGATGCCCTTGATTTCCTTGGCGAGCCGTTCCAGTTCCTGCGCCTTGGCGTTGGTGTATTCGAGAGTCGACCCGGGCGGGGTCTGCAGAACGGCGTAGATCATGCCCTGGTCCTCACCGGGGATGAAGCCGGTCGGTAGAGCTTTGCTGGTGGTGACGATGCCGTACGCAAATCCCCCGAGGATCAACATGGTTACCACGCGGAGCGTGACAATCGGCCGCAGCACCCGCCACGCGTACACCGTGGTGATTTTGTCGATGATGAGGCTGAAGGGCTTTTGGATGAACGGCACGAGGATGATGAGGAAGCCGAAGCGTCCCCAAAGCTTGTAGGCGAGATAGGTGATGCCTGCGAGGATGGGAAGCCCCACGAAGATGTAGCCGAGGATTGTTTTGATGCCGAGTCCGCGAATTTTTTCGCCAAGGCTCTTGCTTTCCGCCTCGTCAGCGGACTCGTGGGTATGGGGCTGGAGCACCATGGCGCAGAGGACCGGAGTCAAGGTCAACGCCACGACGCCGGAGAGGACGATCGTCGAAGCCATCGTCACGCCGAACTGGCGGTAGAACACGCCGACCGGTCCCGGGATGAAGGTCACCGGAACGAACACGGCGCTCATGACCAGGGTGATGGCGATGATGGCGCCGCTGATTTCCTTGAGCACTTCGATGGTGGCCCGATAGGGTGACAAGTGCGCCTCGGCCATTTTTGCGTGCACGGCTTCGACGACCACGATGGCGTTGTCGACGACGATACCGATGGCCAGGACCATGGAGAAGAGAGTGATCAGGTTGATGGAAAAGCCCATCAACTGCAGCACGAAGAAGCTGCCGACCAGCGATACCGGCACCGCGAGGGCCGGGATGATGGTGGAGCGCAGGTCACCGAGGAACAGGAAGACCACCAGCGATACGAGGATGAACGCTTCGACGAGTGTGTGGAGCACCTGCTCCGTCGAGGCCTCCACGAACCGGGACACGTCGTAGGCGATTTCGTAGTTCATCCCGGGAGGGAACGACCCCTTCAACTGCTCGAGGGTCTTTTTCACTTCGGCGATGACTTCGGCGGCGTTGGAGCCGGGCGCCTGCTTCAAGACGATGGATGCGGCCGGGTGACCGTTGACGTCCGAGTAGATGTCGAAGAATTCCGAGCCGAGTTCGATACTGCCGTGATCGGCATGGGCCTTTTCCGAGGTGGGGACGCCCTTGGCGTCGGTCGGGGTGGGCGGCGGCACGCAAACGTCTTTGAGCCGGAGAATTTCGCCGTCCGGCTTCGCCTTCAGGATGATGTTGGCGTACTGCTCGGGCTCATTATAACGGCCGATGTAGGTGAGAACGTACTCTTTCGACTGCGAGGTCATGCCAGTGGCCTGGCCGAGCCGGCCCGGTGATCCGATGATGCTCTGCTGGGCCAAGGCCTTCATGACTTCTTCGACCGAGATGTTGTAGGCGCGCATGCGTTCCGGATTCAACCAGATGCGCATCGCAAACGTGCGATTGCCGAGGTTGACCGGGATACCCATGCCCTTGATGCGCTTGAGCACGGGCATGACGTAGACGTTGGCGTAGTTGAAGAGGTCCTTCTGATCGGTGTTCGGGTCGGTGCTGTACAGGTTGAGATACATCAACATGCTAGGCACGACCTGGCTGACGAGAATGCCTTCGCGCACGACGAGTTCGGGCAGGCGGCTCGTCATGATGTTGACGCGGTTCTGCACGTTCACCACGTTGATGTTGGGATCGGTGCCCGGCTCGAAGAAGATGCGGATCGTCGCTTCACCGGCGCTGGTGGCGTCGGAAACGATGTAGCGCATGCCTTGCACACCGTTGATCGATTGCTCGAGAGGAATCAGAACGGAATCGGTGAGAACCTTGGCGCTGGCTCCGGGATAGGCGATCGACACGTAGACGGTCGGCGGCGCGATGTCGGGAAACTGCGCGATGGGAAGGCTCGCGATGCCGAGTCCTCCCAGAAGCAGAATGAGGACCGACAGAACGATCGCCAGGGCGGGACGTTGGAGGATCTTGGTAAACATGATTGTTCCTGGTCCAGTCCCTATTCGGCGGTGAACTTCAGGTTTTTGACTGCATCCTTGGCCGCGCGAGTCTCCGTGTGTTCGAGGTGCTTACCATCGCGAACCTGGCGAACGCCCTCGAGTACGAACTTTTCGCCGGGCTTGAGGCCTCCGTTGAGGACGTATATATCCTCCAACTCACGGGCGACTTTGATCTCGCGCTGGTGTGCGATCTCCTTCTCATCGACGACGTAGACGTAGCGGCGGTCGAGGATTTCGAAGGTGGCGCGCTGCGGGATGACCGTGGCTCCGGAGAGGCGCTGGTTGATGAGCAGCGTACCGGTCTGACCGTGGCGCAGGAGTCCGTCCGGGTTGGGGAAGTCGGCGCGGAACTCGATGTTTCCTGTTTCCCGGTTGAACTCGGATTCGACGGTGACGGTCGTCGCGGCGTTTTTATCGAACAGCTGTCCGTTCGCCATCCGAATCTGGATGGTGGAGCCCGAAAGGTCGAGGGTCCGGGGGGATCCGGCATTGCTTGCTCCCCGCAAGGACTTGAACCGCAGGTAGTCGGCTTCGGGGACATTGAAGTAGGCCCACATCACCGCGTTGTCCGACAGGGTGGTGAGGGTGTCGCCCACTTCGATCAGGCTGCCATGCTGCATGAGCTGCCGGCCCACGATGCCGTCGAACGGAGCGTTGATGCGTGTAAAGCCGGCTTCAGCCGTGGCGCGGTCGAGTTTGGCTTTCGCGCGGTCCCGTTCGGCCTCGGCCCGGGCCAGTTCCGGGGCGGACACGAAGCCGCGCCCGGCGAGTTTCTCGGTGGTCTGCAGATTGATCTCAGCGAGGCGCAACTCGGCTTTTTCGGCCTCGAGCCTCGTCCGATAGAGGACCGGATAGAGTTCGTAGAGACGATCGCCGGCGCGGACGGCTTGCCCTTCCTGAATGGGGATTTCTTCGAGATAGCCCTCGTTCAGGGCGCGGATCTCGATGTGACGCCGGGATTGCAGACGGCAGACGTAGGTCTGGGTCGTGGGCACATCCATGATGGCGGGATTGGTCAGGACGATCGGCTGCTGCGACTCCTCCTCGTGGCTGGCAGTTTCTGCTGCTGCCTGTTTCTTTGAGCAAGCGGCTCCGGCAAGAAGGCCCAGGCCGGTGACGATGAGCGTCGTCGTTCGTAGATACTGCTGCAACTTCATTATTTCTTCACCCCCTGCGTGAGTTTCTTTTCGGCTTGCGGTGCGTCGGCCGGGTCCAGGCCGGTTCCGCGCCAGCCGCCCCCCAGTGCCTGATACAGCGTCACGGTCGCTACCATCTGCTTTTGCTTCATTTCCACGAGTTCCTGCTGTGCCTCGAGCAATTCACGGCGGGCCGTCAGGACTTCGAGGTATTCGGCCCGATTCAAATTGAAGAGTTCGGTGGAGATATCGACCGACTGGGAGAGGCGGTCGACCTGTTGTTGTTTCAGTTGATAGCCCTGGCTGAGATTCCGGGTGAGGCTCACGCGGTTGCTGACCTCGACGAAAGCGGTCAGGACGGCTCGCTCGTAGCGGATCACCGCCTGGACTTCACGGGAGTCCGCCGAGATGTAGTCCGCGGTGATGCCCTTCCGGTTGAGCAGGGGCACAAACGCTTTGCCGACGATTCCGAAGAGGAGCGAGTCGGGCGTATTGATCAGCTTGGTCAGGTCGAAGGACTGGTAGCCGATCACGGATTCGATCCCGATAGACGGATAGAAGGCTTTTCTGGCGGCGTCGACGTCGAGTCCCGCGGCGGCCAGTTCGAGTTCCGCCTGGCGAACATCGGGACGATTCGCGAGGAGTTCCGCGGGGACGCCGACTGCCATGGCGGCGGGCTGAGCGTCGAGGAAGTTGGTCTTCACGCGCTCGATTTTCTGTGGGTAGCGGCCGGCGAGGAAGTTGAGTTCGTTCTCGGTCTCGGTGATCTTTTGCTGGATCGTGTAGAGCGAACTCTGCATGGACTTCAGGTTGGCTTCGAAGCGCGCCGGGGCGACTGCGGTGGCGCGACCTGCCTGGAACTGGGCCTTCGAGAGTTCGAGGGTCCGTTCCTGGAGGGCGATGTTATCGGTTACGACCTGGAGTTGCCGGTCGAGCGCCAATAGTTCGTAGTACTTGCTGGCGATCTCGGCGACGAGACGCGTGACCATGAAGTTCCGGCCTTCGACGCTTGCGAGGTATCGCTGGGACGCGGATTTGGCGAGGTTCCGGAGCCGCCCCCACACGTCGATTTCCCAGGCCGAGTAGAGTCCGAACTCGTACTTCTGGAGGGTGGGTCCAATCTCGGAGCGTTCGTCGGCCTTGCCCTGGCTGGTGAAGACGCCAGCGCGCTCGACGCCGGTTGCGGCGCCGAAGCCGACCTTCGGCAGGTACTCGCCGCGGCGGGCCATGATCTCGGCGTTGGCGACGACGGTTTCCTGAATCGCGAGGTTGAGTTCCTGGTTGTGCTGGAGGGCCGCCTCGATGAGCGAGACCAGGTGGGGGTCCTTGAAGAAGTCGCGCCAGGGGATCAGGCCGGCGCTTCGCGTGTCGCCGGCGTTGGTCGTCCCGGCAAAGGCGTCGGGTATGACACGGTTCGGGACGTGGGTCACTCTCTTGGGAGCCTTTGGAATGCACCCGGTCGCCATCATGACAACCAGCGCAAGCGATGTTGCGGTGAGTGTGCGAAGGATCCGCCGGGTCTTGGCTCCGGACTCTATTTCCCAAATTTCGTTCATTTTGGCTTGCACCTGCTTGAAACCATTCGTCCATCTGGTCCTGATCGGCTGATGAAGCATCGAGCCGGCATTGGCTCGGGGTCCGGCAATCAGGACACTACACCATTCCCTCCGGCATCGAGACTGGGATGCGCAATGGGGAATCAGATTGCTACTGTCAGTTCGGCAGTGAGCTGAAAGTCGCGTGAATTAGGCTGAAGGGGAACCGCGGCTGGAGAACGCACGCAGCAGAAACGGGATTACCGCCCGGTCGGCCGACGATTCGGAAAGGCCCGTTTGGCTTTCAAAGGGGACTACGGATAATCGTAAGACTTCCAGGAGGTAGTGGTCAGAGTCGTCCTCATCGGCGGGTTCGGTGAGTTCGACGACCTGCTCGTGGATGCCCTCTGCACAACGGAGGCTGAGGTGGTGGACCATCGCCACGGCGGTATGGTTCGGTGCTCCGGCGTGCGCGGCGCGATGGTCAATCTGTTGAGGAAGCCGGTCAGTGCCTGCCAGCCCGGTAGGAGAGCTGACGCTGAGGAGAGCCAACACCACGCAGGTGATAGCGATCAACGCGAGGAGAAATGCGCTGCGACCGCTAAGGCTGTGGGGACGGCCCTGCACTATACCGAGCGTAGCACAAATACTGTTGCGCACGGACGGCAGCTCTCTTTTGAAGAAAATGCTCGAATTCTTTCACCCGGCAGCGAGCCCTTTGACGTGCACGGTTACCGCGCCGGGCCACTGCTTGGTGATGTTTGTGGTGAATTCCGGCCGGTTCCGCTCCGTCAGGCGGTGACGCGCCTGCGCCAACCGCTCGAAGAATTGCGCCGGGCGCA
>CAZVKC010000133.1:0-7808 GCA_964627455.1 uncultured Solibacteraceae bacterium
CCGCCGCCGCCCCAGAAGCCGACGTAGAAGCGGCCTCCTGCGTAGCGGGGACGTGACCAGTAGGCGCCGGCGAACGGAGGCCGGGCCCAATAGCCGTTGCACCAACTGTAGCGGCCGCCTGCGAAGTTCCAATAGCCGTCGATCCAGAAGTAGCCGGGCGCCGGCATCGGCGGGCGGCTGTAGTAGGCGTAGGCCGGAGGCGGCGGGGGGGGCGGTTCGGGCGCGTAGACGCCCTGGTCGTCCGGATAGTATCCGTCGTCGTCATCGTCGCCGTAGTACCCCTGGTCGTTCGGGTTGCCTCCCGGATACTGACCGCTATAGTAGGGGTCCTGTTGCTGCTGCTGCTGCGGATATCGCGGCGGGTATTGAGGCTGCTGTCCGAATCCCGTGGCTGCCGAACCCAAAGCACCCGCAACCAGCAACGTCGTTGTCATCCAATTGCGTTTCATGCTTTCTTCTCCTTCTCGAAGGCCGTGAATCTTTACCGCTTTCGCTGCCTTACGCATCGTGTTACTGCATTTTGAGGGCCTATTTGTAAGCTATTGAAAATAAGATACATTAAGAAAACCAACGGATGGTGGTTTTCAACCGATCCGGTGGTTCCGGGCCGCGGATAGGGAATGTGGTTGGGCGGGACTTAAGTCCCGCGCGGGCTAAAGCCCGCCCCACGACGCGCGAGGCAAGAGACTCGTCAGGCTTTGGCGGCGCGGAGAATGAAGTCGATGTGCCGGTGGATGAAGGCCTGGTCGAGCGGGAGGCGGCGCATCAGGAAACGGTAGATCACGGCTCCGTTGATTTCGTCGACGAGATCGTCGTCCTGCAAGGGAGTCGTGACTTCGCCGCGGGCGCGGGCGCGGCGGACGATTTCGAGCATCGCGGCGCGGCGGGAATTCACGAAGTGCACGAACGCCTGGCCGCTGGCTTCGTCGAGGTTGGCCTCGGAAATCAGCCCGCGCAGGACCTTGCCGTAGATCGTGTATTCGATGCGGTCCGCGACATTGGTGAGATACACACGCAGGTCGCCCTCGAACGTGCCGGTGTCGACCGCCGGCATGCGCTTGAGGGAGTAGCAGTCAAACGCGTCCGCCACCAGAGCCGCCTTGGTTTTCCAACGCCGGTAGATCGTGGGTTTGCCGACCCCGGCCTTTTCCGCGATGGCTTCGATCGACAGGTTCTTGTAACAAGTCGTTTCCAGCAACTCGAGAGCGGCCTTGATGATCGCCTTCTGAGCTTCTTCGGAACGCGGACGTCCGGCAGGGTTGTGTTGCGTTGATGCGTTGGTGGTGGAGGCGGCTGCGGCGTCCATGGCCTTGTTTCCTACTACTGTACAAGTTTACTGAACCTGCTCCACGTTGATGTGATGCGCCGTCAACAGCGTGCCGGCGGCCCGTTCCAGGGCGAGACGCGCCTTCATGTAGCTGTTGATCGCGCTGACTTCGAACGACTGCGCTTGCGCAAGGTCGCGCTGCAGTTGGATCACTTGCGCCTGGGTGGTGGCGCCGACGGCGAGTTTCTCGACTTCCGCATCGAGCGTCTTCTGCTGCAACTGCCGCTCGCTGACGGCGGATTCGTAACTCGAGCGCGCCTGTTCGAGCGCAACGCGCGCATTGGCGATTTCGACGCGCACCATCTTTTCCAATTGCCGCAGGCGGATCTCCGACTGCCGCACGCTATGCTGGTCGCGCTGCACATCGGCCTGCGCGATGCGATTGCGGATCGGGATCGTGACCTGGACGCCGATCGTGTAATCCGGATAATTTCGCGCGAGGATCTGGTTGAGCGCCGTGCCGGGTCCACCGATGAACTGGCCGTCGGTGAGACGAGGGATCCCGTTGTTGAGCGCGGGCACGACATTCGGACTGCCGCTGAGTCCATTGTTGGCGACGCGGCCGATCAGGTCGATGGAAGGCAGCACGGCGTTGCGGCTGCCGGTCAGACTGATCTGCGCATTGTCCAACTGAACGCGGGCTTGGGCGAGATCGGGCCGGTTGTTCATCGCTTTGCCGGCCGCGGCGTCGAGCGAGTCGAGGACTTCGGGTCCACCGGCGGGCGTGATGGCGGCCTGGTCGGTGGGAATGATTTCCGTGGCGGCGTTGACGGAGTGTCCGCGCGTGAGGTAGTCGCCGAGGACGATTTCCTGCTGGCGTACCAGTGACTCGGCGACCAGCAAGTCGCGCTTGCGGCGCGCGACTTCGGCTTCGGCGCGCGTCACGTCGATGGCGGCGGAACGGCCGACTTCCATCGAGTCCCGCGTGTCTTTCAGCAGGCGCGTTGCGGACGCGACGGCTTCACGCCGCACCACGACATCCTGCCGCAGGCTGACGAGATCCCAATAGAGACGCGCGACGGCGGCGACGGTCGCGACGACCTGCTGTTCGAAGACGTGCTGCGAAACAGTCTGATTGTTTTTGGCGATGCGGATGTAGCGGTTGTTAACCTTGCGTCCGAAGCCGCGCAGCAGCGGTTGCGTGACGGAGAGGCCGAGGGTCGCCTGGTTGTATGGGTTGTAGCTCAACAGCGGACTGTTGGAACGCACGCGGGATAGATCGAGCCCGGCTTCGACATGCGCGCCGGTCGAAAACCCTTGTTCGACGCCGTTGAAGAGCGAGTTGGTATTGAGCGCGAGAGAGTCGAGTCCACCAGCGAAGTAGGGCGTCGTTTGCGGCGTGCTGGTGTGGCGATAGCCGTAGTTGGTGCGCCAGGTCCAGTCGCGATTCAACACCGAGGGACCGGTATTCAGCGGCAGTGAACCAAGAATCGAGAGGTCGGTTTGGGTGCCGGGTCCTGTGAGGCGATCGAGGGCGGGAGCGTCACTGCCGCCGACGCGGCCGGCCTGCGAGGCGATGGGACTGCCGAGTCCCGCGGGACCTTCGCGGACCGAGAGTCCGACGCCGCGCAACTGGCCGCCGGCCTGCGCCCGCAGGAAATCCGTGCGGGCGATTTTGAGGTTTTCGCGCTGGATTTCGAGGTCCAGGTTGTTTTGCAGGGCGAGCGCAATGGCGTCGTCGAGGCTCAAATAGAGTTTGCCGTCGCGAAGGGCCGCGATGGCCGTGCTGTCTTCCAGGCGCAACGGCTGCACGGGCTGCACGCGGAACTGTTGAAACGAGAGATTGGTCGTCTGTGCTTTCACGTTCGCCGGCCAGAACAACGTCGTGGCGGCAAAGGCGGCGAGCGAGAGCCAGATCAAACGGCGCGGTTTCATGATGGCTGTACTTCCTTCTTTACTTTTGGATCTGGACAGCAAGGCCGTCCTTCAAAGAATCCGGCGGATTGTGGATGATGGTCGTGCCGGCGGCGAGTCCACTGGCGATCTCGATCTGGAGTCCGAGATTGCGGCCGATGGTGACGGGCTGCAGGTGGACCTTGTTGTTCTGGTCGAGCGTCGCGACGCGCGTTCCGGTCGCATCGACGTATAGGGCGTCAGCGGGGATCAGCACGAGCGGCTCTTCGCGGCGAATGCCGAGTTGCACTTGGGCGTACATGCCGGCGAGCAACTTGCCGCCGCGGTTGGGGATCTGCACTTCGACCTGCAGCGTGCGGCTGGCGCCGTTCAACGCGCCGGCGTCACGCACGATCTCTCCTTTGAACTCTTCGCCCGGCAGTTCCGCCACGGTGATGGAGGCCGTTTGGCCGGGTTTCACCTGACCGGCCGCGCTCTGCGGCACATTGACCTTCACTCGGAAGATGTCGGACTGCGCAATGGTGAAGAGGCTCGGCTGTCCGACGTTGCCCGCGGATACGAGGTCGCCCTTCTCGACGTGGCGTTCCGTGACGACGCCGTCGAAGGGCGCGAGGATCCGCTGGAACGAGGTCAACTGCTCGAGGCGGCGGACATTGGCTTCCTGCGCGGCGATGTTGGCTTTGTATGAGGCCGAGGCGGATTTGGCGTTCGAGATAGCGGCTTCCGCGGCGGCGACTTCGGCGTTCCGGGCATTGAGAGCGCTGTATTTCTCGTCGCCCTCCTGGCGTGGGAGGACGCCGCGCTGCACCAAGCGATCCCAACGTTCGAACGTGGTTTGCGCAATGGCCTGATTCGCCCTGGTCTGTTCGCGGGTCGCCTGCGCCTGGGTGACGGCGGCGTTCGCGCTTTCAAAGGACGCGCGCGCCTGCGCCAGCGCCGCACGCGCCTGGGCGAGTTCCTGCATCACTTCCGGGGCCTCAATCGTGGCGAGGACTTGCCCGGCGCGGACGCGGTCTCCGATGTCGACATACCGGCGCGTGACATAACCGGTGATGCGCGAGTGAATCTGAGCAACGTAATTGGGTTCAATGGCAGCAGGAAGAGTAAGGTTCGAACTTTCGGGTGCGGCGGCCGCTTTGGCGACGGCCACGATGGGTAGGCTGCTTTCGGCCGCGTAGACAACGTTTTTGGTGCGCATCTGACGTTCCAGCCGCGGGAGGACACCCACGCTGATCAATCCAAGGCCGAGGGTGACAATCGCAATCGTCGTGTTCCTGTTCATTTCGAGTCGCTTCTCGCTTTCGTATCTGTAGTGATTACGTTACGACTCGCAACGATTCAACAGAATCACAAAAACGGGCATAAGTATTTGCAATATCAAAATTCTTGCGGAGTGTACGGCGGGGAACGCTTTTTGTCGAATCGAAACGACCCGTTCTGTATCTAAGCATTTGAAAGGACTTACAACTCCTCAAATGTGGATCGTCAAACTTGCGCTGAACCGTCCTTATACAATCGCGGTTCTGGCCCTCCTGATCCTGATTGGCGGATCGTGGGCACTGTTGAAAACTCCGACCGACATCTTTCCCGAAGTCGATGTTCCCCAGATCACGGTGATCTGGAGCTACCAGGGGCTTCCCACCACGGAAATGGAAAAACGCGTCACGACCTTCAGTGAGTTCGTGATGGCTTTGGTGAACGACGTCAAAACAATCGAAAGCCAAACACTCAATGGCGTCAGCGTCATCAAGATTTACTTTCATGAAAACGTACGGATCGACTCGGCGATGTCGCAGGTGTCAACGGCAGTGAACTCGATTCGATTCCGAATGCCGCCGGGCATCAACCCGCCGTGGATCCTGCGCTTCAGCGCGTCCTCGGTGCCGGTGATTCAGTTGAGCTTGAGTTCGCGGACGCTGCCGGAATCGGCCTTGTACGATTACGGGATCTATCGCGTGCGCCAGCAATTGTCGGTGGTCCGCGGGGCGTTGCTGCCTGCGCCGTATGGCGGCGTCGATCGCCAGATCATGGTGGACATCGATCAAAACGCGCTGACCGCAAAGGGACTGACGCCGATCGATATCGCCAACGCGGTGCAGGTGCAGAACCTGATGCTGCCGTCGGGCAACGCAAAGGTCGGCGCGACCGATTACCAGGTGACTCTCAATTCGAACACCGATACGATTGCGGCGTTGAACGACCTGCCGGTGAAGACGGTCGGCGGCGCAACCATTTATGTACGCGACGTGGCGCATGTGCGCGACGGCGCCGCAGTGCAGATCAACAGCGTCCGCAAAGACGGGCAGCCGAGCGTGCTGCTGTCGATCGTGAAGACCGGCGGCGTGTCGACGCTCGACATCATCAACCAGATCAAGAACGACATCCTGCCGATCACTCGCGCGTCGGCGCCCAAAGGACTCGAGATCAAAGAGATGTTCGACCAGGGCATCTTCATTCGCGCGGCAATTGACGGCGTGCTGCATGAGGGACTGGTTTCGGCGCTGCTGACGGCGACGATGATCCTGCTGTTTCTGGGATCCTGGCGCAGCACTCTCATCATTGCGGTTTCGATTCCCTTGTCGATTCTCGTGTCGGTGATGGCGTTGTCGGCGATGGGTCACACACTGAACGTGATGACGCTGGGAGGACTGGCGCTTGCGATCGGCATCCTGGTGGACGATGCAACGGTGGAGATCGAGAACATCCACCGAACAATGGCGGCGGAGAAACTGCATTTGCGTGACGCGATTCTCAAAGGCGCGCAGCAGATCGCGGTTCCGACGCTGGTGTCGACGATGGTGATCTGCATCGTGTTTGTGAGCGTACTGTTCCTGAATGGTCCGGCACGGTTTCTGTTCACGCCGATGGCGCTGGCGGTGGTGTTCGCGATGGCGGCGAGTTATCTGCTGAGCCGGACGCTGGTCCCGGCGCTGGTGAACCTGCTGCTGCCGGCCGAGGAAGCCGAGCACAACGGCACGCGTCCCAAGTCGTGGCTGACGCGCAGGATCGAAGGCGTGCATCTCAAATTCAACGCGCTGTTCGAGCGGCTGCAGGCGATCTATGCGGATCAACTCGATGCCGTGCTGGCGAATCGCAAGCGCGCGTTCACCGTGGCCGTCGCGTTGATGGTGACGCCGCTGTTGCTCGCGCCGTTTGTGGGACGAGACTTCTTTCCGGAGGTCGACGCGGGGCAGTTCCGGCTGCACGTTCGCGCGACACCGGGCATGCGGATCGAGGAAACGAAGCGGCTGTTTACGGCCGTGACGCAGGCGATCCGCGAGACGGTTCCGCAGGATGAGATCGACCTGGTGCTCGAGAACGTCGGGCGCCCGTCGCAGCCGTTCAATCTGGCGTTCGGCGACGGCGCGACGATTGGGACGTTCGACGGCGAGATCGCTGTGAATCTGAAGAAAGAGCATGGTCCCACGGCGGAGTATGTGCGGATGCTGCGGGAACGGCTGCCGAAACAATTTCCGGGTACTACGTTTTACTTCCAGCCGGCGAACATGGTGAGCCAGATCCTGAATTTCGGACTGCCCGCGCCGATCAATGTGCAGGTGGCCGGATATGGAGGTCCCGCGAATTACGAGATCGCGCGGCAGATCGAGGAGCGCATGAAGAGGCTGCCGGGCGCGGTGGATGTCCACCTGCACCAGGTCGTGGATGCGCCCGCGTTGAAGATCGACGTGGACCGCGTGCGTGCGGCGCAGTTCGGGTTGACGCAGCAGGATGTCGCGAACAACATGTTCGTGAGTCTCGCTTCGTCGGCGCAGGTGCAGCCGAACTTCTGGCTGGATCCGCGAATGGGGATGACGTACATGGTGGCGGTGCAGACGCCGCAGACCTCGATCCAGACGATGCAGGACATCGAGAATACGCCGGTGCCGACGCGGTCTGTCGATGGAGGCGTGCAGTTGTTGAGCAACGTCGCGCAGGTGAAGCGCGAACGCACGGTGGTGAATGCGACGCACGCCAACGTGCAGCCGACGTTCGACGTATACGCGAGCGTGCAGGATGCCGACCTCGGGTCGGTGTCGTCTGAGGTCAACGCAATCGTGGATGAGTTCCGGCCGAAGCTGGCGCCCGGCAATACCGTGAGTGTCCGCGGACAGGTGGAGTCGATGAACACGGCGTTCACGCGGTTGGGCCTGGGCCTGATCGTGAGTGCGCTGCTGGTGTACCTACTGATGGTGGTGAACTTCCAAAGCTGGTCGACGCCGTTCATCATCATCACGGCGCTGCCGGGAGCGATTGCGGGGATCGTGTGGGCGCTGTTCCTGACGCAGTCGACGTTCAACGTGCCGAGTCTGATGGGCGCGATCATGAGCGTGGGCGTGGCGACGGCGAACTCGATCCTGCTGGTGACGTTCGCGCAGGAGCGGCTGAGCCACGGGGCGACTGTACTCGAAGCCGCGATTGATGCGGGCCGGACGCGCTTGCGGCCGATCCTGATGACGGCGGCGGCGATGCTGATCGGCATGCTGCCGATGGCGTTCGGCTGGGGCGAGGGCGGAGAACAGAATGCTCCGCTGGCTCGTGCGGTGATTGGCGGCTTGAGCGTGGCGACGGTTTCGACGCTGTTCTTCGTGCCGTTGATGTTCACGGTGGTCCGCCGGAATTACCGGCA
>CAZVKC010000134.1:0-7329 GCA_964627455.1 uncultured Solibacteraceae bacterium
CGGCGCTTTGATCGGACGTGCATCCGGATGTAAATGGTCAGCAGCGCTCCGGCTGCGGCGAGGGCGGAGTCGCCGAGCAGGCCGGCTTTGAAATTGCCCGTCGCGTCCTTCGCCAAGCCCCACGCATAGGGAGAGAGAAACGAGCCGATCTGCCACAACGTGTTGATGGCGGCGGATCCCACGGCCACTTCGCCCGGCGGCAGAACGTCGGCCCACGAAGTCGCGAGTACGACTCCGACGGCGAACCAGGTGCCGGCGAACACCAGATATCCGCTGATTGCCAGCAGCGGCGATGATGCGGTCCCCAGTACGAAGATCCCCAACGCGAGTGCGATCGAGAATGCAGCCGCGTTGCCGAAGCGATCCCGGCTTCTGTCGGAGTTCCAGCCCGCGAAGAGAATGCACAGAATGCCGAGAAATCCGCCGGCGCTCACCACGTTCCCGATTTCGCGGGCCTGGAGTCCGGCAGTGGCCGCGAGAACGGCCGGTGCGGAAAGCGCGAGTCCGTTGCCGGAGCCGTTGAGCAGGAGTCCCGTGATGCCGAGGAACAGAACCATGGGATTGCGGAACGCGGCGAACAGGTTGTGCCGCCGGGGACCGCCGATCCATGCGGCGTCGCGCGCCAGTTCCTCGTGGATCCAGGCCTTTTCCTGGGAATTCAGCCAATCGACCGAGGCAGGAGTGGCGGGCAGGAAGCGGAGGACGATGACGCCCACCAGTATGGCAGGGAGTCCCTGGACGAGAAAGAGCCATTGCCAGCCGCGGAGGCCGCTTGCGCCGTCGAGGGCGAGGAGTCCACTGGAGATGCCGCCCATGACGATGCCCGCGATAGATGGGGCGACGTAGATGCGGCTGACGGCGCGTCCGCGGAAGGCCATCGGGAACCATTGCGAGAAGTAGTAGATGAGACTGGGGAGGAAGCCGGCTTCCGCGACGCCGAGCAGGAATCGCAGTGTGTAGAACTGCACGGGCGTGCGGACGAACATCATGCCGGCAGAGAGGATTCCCCAGGTCATCATGATGCGTGCGATCCACTGTGGTGCGGTGAAGCGGGACAGCATGAGACTGGACGGCACTTCGAAGAGGGCGTAGCCGAGGAAGAAGAGTCCGCCGCCGAGGCCGTAGATGGTGGCGCTGAAGTGGAGGTCCTCGTTCATCTGCAGGGAGGCGAAGCTGATGTTGACCCGGTCGATGTAGGCCATGACATAGGCAGCGAGGATCAAGGGGAGGATCCGCCACATGGCCTTTTTCATCGCGGATCGGGCTATGGGGTTGTTGGGCGCTTCGCTGGCGTCACGCATCGGACCATTTTTGCATGCGAGGCGCACTGTGATCCTCATCCGCGGCGCAGCAAGACTAGGCCGTGACCGGTTCCGGTTCTGTGGCGGGATCGTTCTGGGTCCGGATCTTCTCGCGGGATTTGAAGAAGACCGCGAGGAGGAGCAGGATCACGAAGGCGCAGGCGGAGGAGGAGAGCCAGAAGGCTCGCCAGTCGCGCTGGCCTTGGGCGGTGGTGAAGAAGTCCACGGTCCAGCCGGACAGAAGAGAGCCGAGGAACATGCCGACGCCGTAGGTCAGGAACATGATGAAGCCCTGGGCGGCGCCGCGGAGGTGCTGCGGGGCCTGCTGGTCGGTGTACAACTGGCCGGTCATGAAGAAGAAGTCATAGCAGATACCGTGCAGCAGGATCGCGCCGTAGAAGAGCCACATGAGGCCGCCGGAGTTGCCGTAGGCGAGCATGACGTAGCGCAGGGACCATGAGGCGAGTCCCAGCAGAAGGATTTGTTTCAACGGCAGGCGGCGGAAGAGGAAGGGCATCAGTAGCATCATGATGATTTCCGTCACCTGGCCGAGAGTCATCTTGCCCGCTGCGTTGAGAACGCCGGATTCATTGAGATAGGCGTTGGTGAACGAGAAGTAGAAGGCCAGAGGGATGCAGGCGAGCACCGATGCGATGACGAAGATCGCGTACGAACGGTCCTTCACCATGACCAGCGCGTCGAGTCCGATGACGGATTTCCACGAGACCTTCTCGCCCTTCGCTTTGGGTGGCGTGTGGGGCAGCGTCAGGCAGTAGAGTCCCATGAGGATGGAGGCTCCGGCGGAGATGACGAAGGGCATCGACGAGCGCTCGATCTCGAGTCCACCGATGACGAGGTTGATGACGATGTGGCCGATGGTGGCGAACAGGCGGATGCGGGGGAAGTCCGTGGCAGGGTCGCTGACGTTGCGCAGGGTGATGGAGTTGGTGAGCGCAAGCGTGGGGAAGAAGCACAGGCAGTAGGCGAGCATCAGCAGGTAGACGGTGGTGAAGTCGCGGGCCGTGGATACGAGGTACAGCAGGACGGCGCCGATCATGTGCAGCGTGCACATGAGACGCTCGGTGGCGAAGAAGCGGTCGGCGATGAGTCCGACGAAGAACGGGGAGATCATGCAGGCGAGCGCCGTGGTGCCGAAGACCGCGCCGGTTTGGGTCCCGGTGAATTTGAGGGTCTGGGTGAGGTAGGTGCCGATGATGACGTACCAGGATCCCCAAACGACGTAGGTGAGGAACATCATCAGGGCGAGTCGCGGAGCGACGAATGACTGCTGCTGCTGCATAAGAACTGAGTGTACCCGTTACGGATACGATGAGAGGTAGTGCCCCAGCAGCCTGCCTTTGCCCGTCGACCCCTCACGATCGCACATGCCGGGCCGGATCGCGCCTATGCGCGTCGCCTGGCGGAGTTTCTGGAACTCGGTTGCGATGTCCACTGCCAGGATCTCGACGCCACGCAACTTCGCGACGGGGAACACATCCTCGACCTTGCACAGTCCGACGGCGAGGGGTTCGTATTGTTGTTGCTGTCGCCGCATTCCTGGCCGGAACGGCTGCCTCGTGATCGTTGGGAACCCGTGCTTGGCGCCGAGAATCTGGGATGGATACTCGTAGCCCAGCCTTGCGCGCATCCGGCGATCCTGGAGCGGCGGCCCTCGTTCTTCAACGCTGTGCCACATGAGGTTCGCGCGTGGCGCGCGGTGAAGCGCTGGATCTGGGGCCGCGGCGCGCATCAGCAGACGTGGTCCGCGGACCTGGAGGATTTGTACGGCTCGCTTGCGGATCGGGCGGGGCTGGTGTCGGCGGCTTCAGCAGAGGTTGGACAGCGGTTTACCCGCGAGGCGGCGGGAGAGTTCGAGTCGGTCTGCCGGATCCCGTGCCGGCAGCCGTTCCACGGGACTCTCGCGCAAGTCACCGGTTGCCTGGGCGCGCACCTGGGACTCGCGCTCGATGGTCCACTGCATGAGAACCTGGAGCGGCTGCGCGCGGAACTGACGCGGCGGCGCTGCCTGGTTGTGCTGGAGTCGCCGGATGCGCCGGTTCGCGAGATGTTCGAGATCGGCGGAGAGGGCCGGCGCGCGTCGATCCTGATCACCACGTCGACGGATACCGCTACAGCCCCGGCGCCGCCGGAAGAAGATTACGCGGCGCAACTGATTCGCGCGCGACGCTACGCTGAGGCGTACGAGATCCTCAATTCGGTGATCGGGCGAGGGGACGCGTATCACAGGGCCGCGTGCGCCCGCGACCTGGCGTGGATCTGCGATCACTGGGGATACACGGAAGAGGCCGAACACTGGCGGCAGTTCGACGTGCCGGCGCCGTCGTACCAGGGTGGATTGTTCGACTAGAAACCCGGCTGACACCGGGCGCGCGGCTTGATAGGTTAGTGGCGTGATACGCTGCAGCCTCGTCGCACTTCTCCTCTCTTCTTCCCTGATTGTTTTCGCGCAGAAACCGGAATGGGATAACCCGGCGATCGTTCATGTTGGTACGGAACGGCCGCACGCCACGATGATGGTGTACCCGACCGTGGACATGGCGCGGGCGGCCAATCCCGCGGCTTCTCCATGGCGCCAGTCGCTCAACGGCGTGTGGAAGTTCCACGGTTCGGAGCGTCCTTCTCAGCGGCCGCTGGATTTTTATCGCGCCGATTATTCCGACGCGACGTGGCGCGACATGCCGGTGCCTTCGGCTTGGCAGATGCACGGGTTCGATATTCCGATTTACACCAACATCATTTACCCGTGGCCCCAGGATCCGCGCGCGGCGCCGAATGTGCCGTACGACTTCAATCCCGTGGGCAGCTATCGCACGCGGTTCACCGTGCCCGAGGGCTGGCGTGGACGCAAAGTGTACCTGCATTTCGCGGGTGCGGATTCGTGCTTTTACGTGTGGGTGAATGGCGTGAAGCTGGGCTATCACGAGGACAGCCGCACGCCGGCGGAGTTCGACATCACGCCGCATTTGAAGCAGGGCGAGAATCTGCTGGCGGTGGAAGTGTACCGCTTCGGCGACGGCGCGTTTCTCGAAGACCAGGACATGTGGCGGATGAGCGGCATCTATCGCGACGTATTTCTGTGGTCGACGGCGGAGACGCATGTGCGCGATTTCGAGGTCCGCACGGAACTCGATGGCGCGTATCGCGATGCAACTTTGCTGGTGGATGCCGAGATCCTGCGGCCAGCGGCGGATGCACGCTTGAGTGGGACGCTGCGGGATACGGCTTCGGGCGCGGTGGTTGCGGAGCTTGGGCCTGTGAACGTTGGGTCCGACAAGGTGACGCTGCGGGCGGCGATCGCGAATCCTCGCAAGTGGACCGCGGAGACGCCTAACCTTTATCAGTTGGTGCTCGCGCTGCGGGACGCCGCCGGCGGGCTCATCGAGGCGATTCCGGTGAATGTCGGGTTCCGCAAAGTGGAGATTCGCGGTGGGCGGTTCCTGGTGAACGGGCAGCCGGTGCTGATCAAGGGCGTGAACCGGCATGAGCACGACGAGGTGACCGCGAAGTATGTCTCGTTCGAAAGCATGGAGCGCGATATCCGGATCATGAAGCAGTACAACGTGAATGCGCTGCGGACCAGTCACTATCCGAACGATCCCAGGATTTATGATCTGGCCGATCGTTACGGCCTGTACGTGATGGATGAGGCGAACCTCGAATGCCATCACTATGGCAATGATCCAAAGAACCGGCTGACGAATGATCCGGCGTGGGCCGCTGCGTATCTGGACCGCCAGCAAAGCATGGTGGAGCGCGACAAGAATCATCCGTCGGTGGTGTTCTGGTCGCTCGGGAATGAGTCGGGGGATGGTCCGAATGCTGCGGCGGTGTATCAGTGGGTGAAGAAGCGGGATCCGTCGCGGCCGTTCCATTCCGAGGGGTCGACGTCGCATGGCGGGTCGAACGCGGACATCAACTCGTTCATGTATCCGACGCCGGAGCAGGTGAAACGCAGCGCGGCGCAGCGTCCCGAGATGCCGCTCATTCTTTGCGAGTACACGCATGCGATGGGCAACAGCAACGGCGGGTTGAAGGAATACTGGGACATCTTCTATTCGGGTACGAACGCGCAGGGCGCCTTTGTGTGGGACTGGGTGGATCAGGGGATTCGCATGGATGTTCCGCGCGAGTATCGCGCGAACACGGCGAAGGCGAGGTTTTACGCGTATGGCGGCTGGTGGGAAGACAAGGTCGGAGTTCGCAACGACAACGACTTCAACAATAACGGGCTCGTGGCGGCGGATCGCACGCCGCATCCCGGCTTGTACGCAATCAAGTACGTGTATCGCAACCTGCATGCGAGTGCGGCGGACCTCGCGCAGGGACGCGTGAAGGTGAAGAACTGGTTCTTCTTCCGCAATGCGGGCGAGGTGGCCGAGGGCCTGTGGGAAGTGAAGGCAGATGGACGGACCGTGGCGTCAGGCAAGTTTCCCGCCCTCGATATCCCGCCGGGCGGCGAGAAAGAGTTCACGCTGGCGCTGCCGAAGATTGCGGCGCCGGAGCCGGGCGTTGAGTATTGGCTGAACGTCAGTTTCGTGGACAAGAACGACACGTTGTGGTCCTCACGCGGGCATGAGATTGCGTGGGATCAGTTCAAATTGCCCGTGTCTGCGCCGGCTTTGGCTCTTCGTCGGAGTGACGTGGCTGCACTGGCCATGGAGGACGGTGCAGATACGGTGTCGCTGCGCGGCGCGGAGTTCTCGATGCGATTCAGTAAGCGCGACGGTGTGATCACGTCGTACCGGTATCGCGGGGTGGATCTGCTGGAGCGGGGTCCACGGCCGGACTTCTGGCGCGCGTCGACCAATAACGACCGGGGCGCGTGGAAGTCGATGAAGGGCGAAGCGGCGCGGAACAAGCTGATCGATATCTCGGTGTGGAAAGATGCGGGTTCGCGATGGATGGTGTCGTCAGTGACGGCGACGCGGTTGGACGCGGGTTCGGTTCGTGTCGACGTCGCGGCGGAACTGTTTGGGGTGAAGGGGCGCGTGGCGATGCGGTACCTGGTGCATGGGGCAGGCGATGTGATTGTGGAAACGTCGTACCAGCCGGGTCCTGACGCGCTGGCGATGATGCCGCGGTTCGGTACGGAACTGGTTGTGTCGCCCGGACTTGAGAATATCCAGTGGTACGGGCGAGGTCCGGTGGAGACGATGATCGACCGCGCGTTCGAACGGGTTGGCGTGTATTCGGGCACGGTGGACCAGCAGTGGGTTGAGTACATGCGTCCGCAGGAGAACGGGAACAAGGTGGACGTGCGGTGGGTGGCGCTGACCAACTCGCAGGGCGTCGGGTTGCTGGCGGTTGGCGAGCAGCCGCTGTCAGTGGGCGCACGGCATTACGAGAAGGAAGAGATGGAGCGCGCGGCGTATACGTTCCAATTGACGCGGCATCCGCAGACCTACCTGAATCTGGATTGGAAGCAGATGGGCGTGGGCGGAATCGATTCGTGGAGTTCGCATGCGCTGCCGATGGAGCAATACCAGATTCCGAGCGGCGTGGAGCGGACGTATCGTTACCGGTTGACGCCGGTGGGTTCGCAGGCGGAGATCGACGGGAAGGTCCACGAAAAGTTTTGAGGTTTCCAGATGGTTCTGCTGGATGTGGTGCTCGATTCGTGGGCGCGGAATAACGAGATCCTGATCAACTTGCTGGAGGCGATTCCGGAGGGCGGTTTGGCGGCGCGCGCGACGCCGGCGAGTCCGACGGTGGGGCAGCTGTTCGCGCATCTGCATCATGAGCGGATGGTGTCGGTACAGGAGGAAGCGCCGGAAGTGGCGGGCGATGTGCCTCGCGAGGAGTGGGCAGACGAGCGGGATCCGGCGCGGATTGCTGGGATGCTGCGGGAGAGTGGTGAGCGGGTGCGGGACGCCGTGCGCGGGCGTGTGCAAGCAGGCGCGGCGATGGACCTGAGCTATGACCATCCGATCCTGCTGATCCAGTTGCTGATCTTTCACGAGGCGTATCATCACGGGCAGATCAAGCTCGCGCTGAAGATCGCGGGCCT
>CAZVKC010000135.1:0-6789 GCA_964627455.1 uncultured Solibacteraceae bacterium
CGACGCTGTTCTTCGTGCCGTTGATGTTCACGGTGGTCCGCCGGAATTACCGGCATACGGCGGCGGTCGTGGCAGAGTAACGGGTCGTCGGGCCCCGCGGTGCGGAATCGCCGCGGGGCTGGGCTTCTGCAAGGAAGTGTAGGGCGGGACTTAAGTCCCGCGCAAGCTGAAGCCTACACCACCAGTCTAGAAGCGATATTGCTAGGGATTCAGAACTGGGGCGGGCATGGACCAGTAGGGTACGTAGCCTCGGTGGGGAACGCGGATGCGATAGATCGAGCGGTGAGTGGTGACGAAGAGGGTTTGGAGATCACCTTCTCCGAAGGCGAGGTTCGAAGGCTGATCCGCGAGTTCGACATCGCGGATCTTGCGGCCGTCCGCGGCGTAGATGCCGATCCCGCTGGCGGCGACGAAGACGTGGCCTTTGTCGTCCGTACGCAGTCCGCCGGGGACCCCGGTGACGTTCGACACGAACACGCGTTCGTTTGAAGCGGCGCCGTTGCGATCGAGATCGAAGGCGACAATCTTGCGGTCGTCGGAACTCGAGACATACAGGATGCGGCCGTTCGGCGCGAGCGCCACGCCGTTGGGACGCGACTGCTTCCACTTCGCGATCACTGCGAGTTCGCCTTTAGGCGAGATGTGAAAGACGCCGTTGAAGTCGAGTTCGCGCTTCGCCAGCGCGGATCCGAAGACGGAGTCGGTGAAGTAGATATTGCCGTCCTTGCGGACCACGATATCGTTGGGTCCGTTGAGGCGCTTCCCTTCCCACTTCTCGGCGAGAACCTCCTGTTTTCCCTTCTTATCCATGCGCACGATGCGGCGGCCTTTGGATTCGCAAATGTAGAGGCGTTCCTGCACGTCGTAGGTGAGTCCCTGCGGTCCGCCGGGATTCTGGACCATCGGCTCGACGCGCTGGCCGGGGATCCACTGGTAAATGGTGTTGGTGGGGAGTTCGGTGAAGAGCAGCTTTTTGTCGGGGGTCCAGACGGGGCCGTCGGTGTACCGGTAACCGCCGGCGAGGCGCTCGATTCGGAGTTCCATGAAATCGTCGCCCGAGGGGGGTGTGGGGTTCTGCGCCAAGGCCGCGCCCACCACCGGGAGCGCCAGGATCCGGACAAGGAAGTTCATCCGTTTCAGTGATATCATGGCGGGCAAGTCATTTCCAAATCTACATGAAGATGCGAACGCCCCTGTACGTTCTGGCCATCGCGGCGTGTTTGCATGCCGCGGACTATACGGCGGCCGAGCGCCGCCACTGGGCTTTTCAGAAGAGATCCGAACCCGCGATTCCCGCTGTTGCCGGAGTAACCAACCCGGTCGACGCTTTCATCCGCGCGCGATTGCAGAAAGAAGGATTGCAGCCGTCGGCGAAGGCGGATCGCGTGCGGTTGATCCGCCGCGTGTACTTCGATTTGACGGGCCTGCCGCCGACGCCGCAGGAAGTCGACGCCTTTGTTGCCGACCGTTCGCCTGACGCCTATGCAAAGGTCGTCGACCGGTTGCTGGCGAGTCCTCGATATGGGGAACGCTGGGCGCAGCACTGGCTCGACGTCGTGCGTTTCGCCGAGAGCGACGGGTTTGAATATGACACGCACCGTCCGGATGCGTGGCGCTATCGCGACTACGTGATCCGGTCCTTTAATCAGGACAAGCCTTACAATCAATTCGTCACCGAGCAACTGGCGGGCGATGAGATCGACGCGGCAAACCCGGAATATCGCATTGCGGCTGGATTCAACCGGCTGGCGGCGCTGCGCAAGAACGCGGGCAATCAGGAAGTGGCGAGCAGCCGCAACGAAGTCCTCACCGAGATGACCAACATCGTGGGGAGCGCGTTTCTCGGCGTGACCGTTGGATGCGCGCGCTGCCACGATCACAAGTTCGACCCGATCCGGCAGAAGGATTATTACCGGATGCAGGCGCATTTCGCCGCGGTGCATGAAAACGAAGTTCCGCTGGCGAGCGTCGAGGAACAGAACGCGTGGAAGGCGAAGAAAGACGCCGTGGACGCCGAGATGAAGGCGATCAAGGCGCAGATGAAGGGCCTCAAGGGCGATGACCTGATGCGCATGCAGGCGAAGCTGAAGGAGACCGAGGCGAAGGTTCCCGATCCGCTGCCTGCGTTGTATAGCGTTCACAACGATTACGAGAAGTTCAAGCCCGTGCACGTGCTGCATCGCGGCGAGTATACGAAGCCGGGGGACGAGGTCCACCCGCGCTCGCTGGGTGTGTTGCTCGAAGACGGCGCGCCGGAACTCGGGGCGGATGTGAAGAATCCGCGGACGCATCTGGCGCAGTGGATCACGGATCCGAACCATCCGCTCACGGCGCGTGTCGCGGTGAATCGCATGTGGCATTATCATTTCGGACGCGGACTGGTGGCGACGCCCAATGATTTCGGGCGCATGGGCCAGCGGCCGTCGCATCCGGAGTTGCTCGATTACCTGGCGAACCGGTTTGTCGAAGGCGGCTGGAAGTGGAAGCCGATCCACCGGATGATCGTGCTGAGCGAGACGTATCAGCAGTCGTCGCAGACGCAGAGCGCGGCCGCGACGGAGAAGGATCCGGACGACAAGCTGCTGTGGCGGTTCCCCAAGCGGAGGCTCGAGGCCGAGGAGATTCGCGATGCGATGCTGGTGGCGTCGGGACGGCTGAATCCGAAAGAGGGCGGTCCGAGCATCATGCTGCCGGTGGATCAGGAATTGATCAACCTGCTGTACAAGCCTTCGCAGTGGGTCGTGGCGGCGGATGCGAAAGAGCATGACCGGCGCAGCATTTATCTGCTGGCGAAACGCAATCTGCGTCTGCCGTTCATGGAAGTGTTCGATTCGGCGGACCTGCTGTTGAGTTGCCCGCGCCGTGAAGCGAGTACGCATGCGCCGCAGGCGCTCGAGTTGTTGAACGGCCGGATTTCGAACGGCATGGCCGATGCATTGACGGCGCGGCTCATTGAGTACGCGGGCAAGAGTCCGTCGAAGCAGGTGACGTATGCGTGGCGGTGGGTGACCGGACGCGAGCCTTCGGCCGCGGAACGCAAGATTTCCGAGGCATTTCTGCAAAAGCAGCCGCTGCGTGAGTTCGCGCTGGCGATGTTCAACCTGAACGCTTTCCTGTACGTGGAGTAACGACGATGATGCATTCGAAACCGACACGCAACCGGCGCGAATTTCTGTGCGACGCTTTCAACGGCTTCGGCGCGCTTGCCTTCACGTCGATGCTGCACCAGGAAGCGCTGCGGGCGGCGAATCCACTGGCGGCGAAGCCTCCGCATGAACCGGCGAAGGCGAAGGCCGTCATCCTGCTGTTCATGGCCGGGGGACCGAGCCAGGTGGAGACGTTCGATCCGAAGCCGCTGTTGAACGAGTTGAACGGGCAGAAGCGTCCGGCGTCGTTCGGCGAGGCGAAGTATCAGTTCGTGTCGAAGGACGCGAAGCTGCTGGGAACGAAGCGGACCTTCAAGAAAGCGGGCAAGAGCGGGATCGATATTTCGGATCTGTTCCCGCACATGGCGAACATCGTCGACGACATCGCGGTGATCCGGTCGGTGCATGCCGATATGGTGGTGCACTCGGCGGCGCAGTATCAGTTGATGACGGGCCGCATCATCCCGGGCTTTCCGAGCATGGGCGCGTGGACCATTTACGGGCTGGGGAGTGAGAGCGAATCGCTGCCGGCGTATTGCGTGCTGCCGGATCCGCGCGGGGCGTTGGAAGCCGGCCAGCCGATGTACGGCACGGGTTTCCTGCCGGCGATTTATCAGCCCACAATGATGCGTCCCGGCAATACGCCGGTGTTGAATTTGAATTTGCCGAAGGGCGTGGATCTCGAGGACCGGCGCAAGACTCTGAAGCTGATTCGCGAGTTGAACGAGGCGAACCAGGGATTCACGGATCCCGAGTATGCGGCGCGCATTCAGAGTTACGACACGGCGTTCAAGATGCAGACCGAGGCGCCGGCGGTGTTCGACATCTCGACGGAGTCGAAAGAGACGCTCGAGTTGTATGGCGTCGGCAACGCGGTGACGGACGATATGGGACGCCGCTGCCTGCTGGCTCGGAAGCTGGTCGAGAAGGGCGTGCGATTCGTGTGCGTGGTGCATGGCGGAGGTCCCGGCGACCAGCAGTGGGACGCGCATGCGGACATCGAAGAGAATCATCCGCGCATGGCGGCGCAGTCGGACCGTCCGGTGATGGCGCTCATTCAGGATTTGAAGCGGCGCGGGATGCTGGATTCGACGCTGGTGGTTTGGGGCGGCGAGTTCGGGCGTTCACCGGAAGCGGAAGGCGGCAAGGGCCGGGATCACCACAATCTGGGGTTCAGCATGTGGATGGCGGGCGGCGGCGTGAAGGGCGGCACGATTGTCGGGGCGACCGACGACATCGGGCTGCGTGCGGTGCAGGAACCGCATCATGTGCGCGATATCCACACGACGATCCTGCATCAACTGGGGTTGAACCAGCACCAGTTGAGTTACCTGCATCAGGGCCGGCGGGAGCGGTTGACGGAACTCGAGGGCGAGGTCATCAAGCGGGCTCTGGCCTAAGTTCGTACTGGGTGCTATGGCCTAGGTGGGCAAGTACCCACACTTTTCGATAGCTACGAGGCCGATTGGGGCGGTTTTTCGTGGCGCCCGATTTGCATCGTTTTTCCGGAGGTGGGGTTTCCCAACATGTCCACTCCGGCATCCTCCTCTGTCTCCGGGATCGATTACGACGTTACGGCGTTCGAGTTGCGGCATCCGGCGGCGGAACTCACGGATGGCAGGAAACTGCCGTTCGATCCACGGGAACTGGTTCGGATGGCGACGCTGGCGGCGTCATCCCACAACACGCAGCCATGGAAGTTCCGGATTGGGGCCGACGCGATCACGATCCTGCCGGACTTCTCGCGGCGATGCCCGGCGGCGGATCCCGATGACGGGCACCTGTTTCGCAGCCTGGGATGCGCGGCGGAGAACCTCGTCCATGCGGCAACATCGCAGGGTTTGGCGCCGTTGGTCCGATTTGATCAAGTCGCCCGATCGGTAGTGGTGAGTTTGAAGGCGGATCCGGCGATTCGCGTTTCGGAACTCTATCCCGCGATCCCGGTGCGGCAGTGTACGCGCACGCTGTATGCGGGGATCCCGGCAAATGCCGAGGAACTTCAGCGACTGCAGAGATCCGCGGCAGGCAACGCGGCGAGGATCGAGATCTTGACGTCAGACCGCGACAAGGACAGGATCATCGAGTACCTTCACGAAGGCAACGCCGCGCAACTCGGAGACTGGGCGTTCGTGCGGGAACTGGTGACATGGATCCGCTTCAATGACGAGGAGGCGTTGCGGCTGCGTGACGGACTTTGTGGACGGGTGATGGGAACGAGTCCGGCGCCGCGCTGGCTGGCGGCACGACTGCTGCCGCTGGCGTTGCGGATGGGCGTCCGCAAGACTTCGTTGAGCGATGCGGCGAAGATCCGGAGTTCGGCCGGGATCGCGGTGTTTATCGGGCGCGGGCATGACGAAGCTTCCTGGATCCAGGTGGGCCGCGCGTTTCAGCGATTCTCGCTGCGGGGGGCCTTGATGGGGATTCGCGTGGCGCTGCTGAATCAGCCAGTGGAGGTCCCGCGGGTGCGGCAGCAGTTCGAAAGCTGGCTGAGGCTGCATGGGTCGGAGACCGCGCAACTGGTCGTACGGTTCGGATTCGCGCCGCTGGCGGCGTACAGTTTGCGGCGTCCGGTGCAGGACGTCATCGTCGCTTGAAGGCGTAGGTTATCCTCGATAGCAGGACGAGGAGACGCTACGCTTGCGCAAGACACCACAGCACGATCGGCCCTGGCGGCGAGATTTTCTTCGGATGACGGCTTCAGCATTCGGCGCGGCGGTTTGCTGGGCCGCGGATGAGAAGAAGAAGCTGGTGATCAGCGATCCGACGGCGGGTAACGACCGGATCGACATCACGGCTAGCCTGTTGCTCGAGCCCGAGCAGATTCGCGAGGCGCTGGGCGGCGGGGTCGACCTGCCGAAGGGGACGATTGCGGTGCGGGCGCGGGTGAAGCCGGTCGAGGGCGCCATCCGGATCGACTACGACGATTTCCAGATTGTGTCGCACAAGGACGGGCAGCGGGCGACGGCGTATGCGCCGACGCAGTTGTCGGGAGGTCCTGCGCTGGTGATCAAGACGGAGACGACGAGCGTAGGTACGGGTCCGATGACGCGGAACACGGGGCCGGCGTGGGGCGGTGTGCCGGGCACGATGGGGCGTCCGGCGCAGTTACCGGGTGGCGGCGGAGCGATCGGCAATGGCGGATCCGGCGGGTCGGCGGAGGTCGCGACGGGCGTGGAGGCGAAGGGCGGCAGCAGCGCGCCCGGTTCGAAGGATCCATTGCTGGCGGCGTTGAAGGAGAAATCGCTGCCGGTTGGCGAGGTGAAGGAGCCTGTGACGGGGCTGTTGTACTTCGCGCTGGAGGGCAAGCACAAGCTGAAGGACGTGACTTTGATTTACAAAGGTCCGTATGGAAGGCTGGTATTGTCGTTCGGGAAGTAGCGGTGCGCGGGTGCGGGCTGGTACAATGAAGGGGTCCTACGGAGATCGGGCCGTGGCGCAGCCTGGCTAGCGCGCTTGCTTGGGGTGCAAGAGGTCGCGAGTTCAAATCTCGCCGGCCCGACCATTCGAACGACAACGACGACAACACGCACAAAAGTTGTTAGAATTATCAGAGGAACGCCACCCTAGCTCAGATGGTAGAGCGGCTGATTCGTAATCAGCAGGTCGCCGGTTCGATCCCGGCGGGTGGCTCCAGAAAAATCAG
>CAZVKC010000136.1:0-6769 GCA_964627455.1 uncultured Solibacteraceae bacterium
CCGCACAAAAACGGCTGAAAACCCGCGGATCTTTGACAATTTCAAAACGAAGCCACGGCGACTCTGTGTCAGAATCGCCTCATGGACCCTCGCCCCTACCCGCGCTCGTCATTGCTCGACGCCATCGGCGGCGAATCCGGCTGCAGGCAACTGTCGGCGGACTTCTACGCTCGCGTGGGCAAGGACCCGGTGCTCCGGCCGCTCTTTCCCGGCAAAAGCCTCCGC
This sequence comes from uncultured Solibacteraceae bacterium, assembly GCA_964627455.1. Taxonomy (GTDB): domain Bacteria; phylum Acidobacteriota; class Terriglobia; order Bryobacterales; family Bryobacteraceae; genus F-183. The sequence goes on from CAZVKC010000136.1 coordinate 226, forward strand.
TGCGCAATCGAGGAGTTTGCGGCCTTCCTCATCCAGTTCCTCGGCGGCGATCCGCAGCAGACCCATTACCGCTGGCAACTCAGTCTCCGCGAATCGCACGCGCGCTTCCGCATCGGACCCGCCGAACGAAGCGCGTGGATGAAACAGATGGACGCGACCCTGCGCGCCGCGCCGATCCAGCCCGACACACGCGACGCGCTGCGCCGGTTCTTCCTCCACAGTTCGGCGTATCTCATTGGCAAAGAGGAATCCGGTGGCGGCCCGGCGCACGAGGACCTGTCGCCGCGTTGGGACGAACAACGAAGCCTGGATGATGTGATCGCCGCTATCGCATCGGGCCGGGATCAGGCGGCAATCGCCGTTGCACCACGGTTCGCGTCCCGCCAATCCGTCTTCGTCGGACTGCTCGCTCGCATGGCGCAATCCGGCCGCGCGAGTCTCGCCGGCTTCGCGGTCGACGCCGTCAACAGCAACCCGTCGCTTTCCACCCGGCGCTCCGCCGGCGGCCGCACGCTGCTGCACTTCGCCGCCGGCGCCGGCTGCCTGGACCTCGTGAACGCGCTGCTCCAGCACGGCGCGGATCCCGACATCTGCGACAACAGCGGGCACACGCCCCTCTACAGGGTCGCGAACGAGTGCGGCAACGCAGAAGCCGGGCCGCAAATCGTGCAGGCGCTCATACGTGCCGGAGCCCGCATCAACGCGTGCGACGGAATCACGCGTGCAACGGCCCTCCATATGGCCGCCCGCCGTGGATTTGCGGAAATAGCTCGCGCCCTGCTCGACTGCGGCGCCGCGATCCACGCGCAGGACCGCAAGGGAGTGACGCCGCTGCAGCGGGCCATCAACTGCCGGAAAGATGCGATCGTGCGTCTGCTGCTGGAACAGGGCAAGGATGCCGTCAGTTCATCCGCACCGACCCGGGACTCCGCACCCAGGCGTTCCCGCCTCCGGTGAACTTGCCCAAATCAGGTTGGTTCTCCTGCAGCCGTACCGATCTCCCCTTGTGCCCCGGCTGCTCGAACAACTCCACCTGCCGGACCTTGCCGCGCAGCCGCATCGATCCGACGCGCACCGCGCCGCTCATCTGCTGCGCACCCGTCTGCCCGAGCCCTACGCAATACGAATCGCCCTGAAAATTCGTCTCGGCGTAGAAGCAAACGCCATCCGTCGCGCCGCCGAACAGCGAGGGCGGGCTCGGCCGCATGTTCTTCACGGGGATGTCGAGCACCTTGCCCTCGTTCACCGTCAGATCGTACTGCTGCCCGTCGTACGCGTACACCAGGCGCAGCGTCTTCTCCTCGCCTCGCGCGGGATCGAGCGCCAGCGTGTTGGTGCCGACCGTGAGCGTGAGCCGGTCGTTCGTGACGAGCCCCGCGAGGATCGAGGTCACATCCGCCGTCCGGTTGCCCGCGCCCCAGATCGCGCTGAGGATCTGCAGTCCCTTGGACAAGCCGGAGCCGCCCTCTGGGATCCGCAGGATGCCGTTCTCTGGCACCCGCACTTCGCGAGTCTGCCCATCGAGCAGATACGTCACCACCAGCGACTTCGCCACTGCCGGCGCCGGATCTCCGCCGAGGTTCTCGTTCGTCACCGCCACCTCGAGGGTCCGCCCGTCGCGGATCCGCCGGTGCAGCGCATTGCCCACATCCGCGGACCTGCGGCCGTCTCCATACACCGCCTTCAGGATGCGCAGTTCGCCCGGCGCCGGAGTTCCGCTCGCGCTCACCGCCGGCGTCACCGCCGCACGAACGGGACCGATCGCCGCAACCTCGCCTTCGCGCCACTCGCCATACTGGAACTCGCCGTTGACGCGATAGTAGATCCGCAAAACCTTCGCGGCCCCGCGAGCCGGAGGAGCGTTGGTCGCAACAGCCGGATCCAAGCCGCCAAACGAAGAGGGTTGCACGGTCACTTGAAAACCGCCCCCGCGCGACTGTGCCGCAATCGTGCGCAACCGCGCAGCAACATCGATAAAGCGATCGCCCGCGCCATAGTAGGCGCCAATGATCTGCAACGTGTTCTGCGCAGAAGCCAAACACGACGCCAGCAGCAGCAGAGGAAACAGCAGGGTCTTCATTACTTATCCAAGATTAAGCGCAAGTTGTGCTCGCCCGCACGCAGCAGTTGATACCCGTGCAACGGGAAGCCGGCCGGAACCCGCACATGCACATTATCAACTCCGGGCCATTCGGCATTCGCGTTGGACTCCACCGTTTCCAACTCAATGCCGCCCAGGAAGATCCGCGCACGCGCGTTCGAAATGCCCGTCCCCACGAGCCACAAGTCGAATCCGCCCGCCACCGGTATCGGGACTTCGGCACACAGGAACAGTCCGCATTCGAAGGCCGGCTTCACTTCCCCGCCCGGCTTCTGATAGTACGCAAGCGGAGGAATGAACCCTGCGTAGTTCGCCGTGTACAGCCCCGGCGATGTCGCCGTCACTTCGACGTCGAGCGTCAACGATCCGGGCTCCAGCGTCAATCGCGCCGGACCTTCGGCCGCACGCAGCGGCAGCATTCCTTCGAGCCGCGTGCCGTCCAGCGGAACGATCGGGACCTCATGCCGCGCGCCGGCAGCGTCGACGAGCGATCCGCGGAACGCGATGCCGTCCAGTTCGATGCCCTCGATCCGGAACCGGCTACCGCGCGCAACCTGCCGCGTGCGCATCAGCGACGCGGCGTTGCGGATGCCGAACGGCTGCAGCGACGGAGGTCCGAAGTCGAATGTCATGGGCGGTGACTGGTTGCCCGCCTCGTCGCTCAAACGCACGCAGATCCGATGCGGGAACTCGCGGCGGAACACCACGGGAGGCACGCTGAACAGGATCCGATAGCCGCTCGGATCCGCGCAGTTCACGTCACCGAGCGGGCCGCGTTTGTACTCGAGTCCGCCTGTAGCCGGAGCCTGTTGATCGAACACCAACCGGTAGGCCAGTCCCGTGTCGTCGAGATCAAACACCGGCAATGCCTGCAGGGGCGTGGCGTCGACGCGATACCGCACGATCAGGGGATGCGCGACCGACGCCGCATCCGGCGCCACGCAGAGCCAGTAGTCGCCCTCGTTCGATGGCAGCACGGCATCGATCAAGGCCGTGGACGCGCTCGTGTAACCAGCGGCATCGCGGCATGATCCGCTGAGAGCCGTCTGCTTCCACAGGTACTCGCCGGCCGCGCCGCCAACGCGCACATTCCAGCGTCCGCCCGGTTGCACTGCCGTGACTCGTTGCGGATCCACCGTGAGTCCGCTGCCGCGATCGAGCGAGCAGCCCGGCAGCATCACGTCGAACTGGGACGCCACGTTGAAACAACCACGCAACGGCGCAACCGGCGAGGCATAGCTCGTATCCGGCTCCACCGCAGTCTTGCCCTCGGGACTCACGGCGCACGGCCTGTTCTGATAGCAGTCGTAATCGATCCCGCCTTGCTGGCTCAGCAGCGTCGATGTGCCGAGCACGCCCACGATCGCGTTGGTGTCTGAGTCGAACAGCGGCGAACCGGACGCAGACGCGTAGAGATCCGGGCAGTCGTTGCGGATCTGGTCGAACCACGTCCAGCGGCCCTCGATCACCGTCGTGGATCCGAGCGCTTCACAGGTCCCTCGGCGCAGATACGCCTGGCCGGCCGGGATGAAGGTCGTCGGCGCCCCGGTCCAGTACAGCTTCGATGCAGGGATCCCACCCAGCCGGTGCGGCGTCAATCCGCGGGCGAGCAGATCGCCGTTGGTCGCGTTGAGTTCGATGAGCGCGAGATCCGCGCCCTTCATCGTGGACCACACGACGCGCACACCGCGCAGTCCGATGAACGCATCGCGGGTGTCGGTGAAGTAGTTGAGCGTGACCGTGTAGTTGGCCGCGCGGTCGCGGATCACGGCCCAGGGATCGAGACTCACGCAGTGCCCGGCCGTCAGGAAGTACGCAGGCGCCGCGGGATCGAGCCTTGCTCCCGTGGGAGTCCCGTCGATCCACGCGCCGGTGCACGTGAAACTCGCCTGGATGCGCCCTACGGACGCAAAGCGCTGGTTCGACCCATCGCGATTGGTGAGCAGTTCCGTGCTGGGCTGGACAGCGAGCGCCACCGCGCAGCACGCCACAAAGCCGAGGCTACCGCTTACGCTGCGGGGGCCTGCGTTTGATCTCATTCGGGAACTCCGCGCCTTTGCTGCGATCTGGCGAACGCAGGTTCTGCTGCCCGCCGCGATCGCGATGCAGCGGGATGTTCATGCCGCCGGTCTCTTCCAGGATGTCGAACAGCTTCTCTCGCATCCGCTTCACGATCTCCTGGTGCTTCTCGCTGAAGATCAGGTTGCGGCTTTCGAGCGGGTCTTCCTGCAGGTCGTACAACTCATCGACATCCCAGATGCCCTGGTAACGGATGAACTTGTAGCGGTCCTCGCGCAACGCGTGCATCGTCGGCGTCTGCGGAAAGTTGCGCTCCCAGTAGTATTCGTACAGCAGTTCCTTGCGCCACTCCGTCGAACGCCCTTGCACGATGGGCAGCCAGCTACGGCCGTCGAGTCCCTTGGGAACCGGAGTGCCCGTGACGTCGAACACCGTCGGCATGATGTCGAGGTTCGCCACGACTTCCTTCACCGTCTTGCCGCCGGAGAACAGTTCCGGGCAACGCGCGAGCATGGGCACCCGCATCGATTCCTCGTAGGCCGTGCGCTTGTCGATGAGCCCGTGTTCGCCGAACGCGAAGCCGTTGTCGCCCATGTAGATGACGAGCGTCGAATCGAGTTCGCCGCGCTTGCGCAGTTCCTCGAACACCGCTGCGATGCTTTCATCGACCGCGAGCAGCGTTTCCGCGTAGCGCTTGTAGTAGTCCTCGATATCGAGTTCCGAATGATACGGAAACTCGACGCCATGCCACGAGTTCCGCTGGTTCTGCACCCACATCGGCCGGTGCTGCGCCATCTCGCCGCTGGCGGCCATCGTCGGAGGATAGACGAACTTCTCGTTCTGGAACTTGCCCTTGTGCCGGTCCGCGGGAATGAACTCCGAGTGCACGGCCTTGTGCGACAGATACAGGAAGTACGGCTGATCTTTGGGGATCGTGCGCATCCAGTCGAGCGCGTACTGCGTCAACTCGTCTGTGATGTAGCCCTTCTGCGGGACCTTCTTCCCGTTGACGTTGAGTCCGTTGGGGCTAGGCAGGTACGTGCCCTGCCCGCGGAAACTCACCCATTGATCGAAGCCCGGCTTCGGCTCGTCAGTCTCGGCCCCCATGTGCCACTTGCCGAAGAAGCCGGTTTTGTAGCCGTTCTTCTGCAGGTACGACGGGAAGAATGTCGTACCTTGCGGGATCGGCGTGTTGTTGTCGACGATCCGATGCCGGTGCGCATAGACGCCCGTGAGGATCGACGCGCGGCTGGGACTGCACAGGGCCGTGGTGACGAACGCGTTCTTGAAGTGGACGCCTTCTGCCGCCATCCGGTCCATCTGCGGCGTTTGCAGCCACGACTGGCCTTTGAGAAATCCCATCGCGTCGTAGCGATGATCGTCCGTCAGGATGAAGATGACGTTGCGCTTCTTCTTCGGCGCCTGGGCGTTGAGCAACAGCGGCGACGCGGCCGCGGCTCCGAGGATGTCTCTGCGTGAAATGGCCATGGTTGTTTAGAACTCCGCGTTGCCGGGCGTGCGCGGGAATGGGATCACGTCCCGGATGTTGGTCATACCCGTCACGTACATGAGAATGCGCTCGAAGCCGAGTCCGAAACCGGCATGCGGCGCGCCGCCGAACTTGCGCAATTCGAGGTACCACTTGTAGGCGTCGATCGTCGTGCCGTGCTTCGCGCACTGGTCTTCGACCTTGCGCAGCAACACGTCGTAACGCTCTTCGCGCTGGCTGCCGCCGACGATCTCGCCGATGCGCGGCGCGAGGATGTCCATCGCGCGAACGGTCTTGCCGTCTTCGTTCTCGCGCATGTAGAAGGCCTTGATCTCTTTCGGGTAATCCGTCACGACCACCGGCTTCTTGAACACGTCTTCGCAGAGATAGCGTTCGTGCTCGCTCTGCAGGTCGGAGCCCCACTGCACGGGGAACTCCCACTTCTTGCCGGACTTCACGATGCGCTCCACGGCTTCTGTGTAGGAGACATGCTGGAACTCGCTGTTCACCACGTTGTCGAGCGTCTTGAGCAGTTCCTTGTCGTAGAACTGCTGGAAGAACTCGAGGTCCCGCCGGCAGCCCGTCAACACGGCGTTGATGATGTACTTGAGGAACTCTTCGGCGAGCTTGCGATTGCCGTCGAGGTCGCAGAACGCCATCTCGGGTTCGATCATCCAGAACTCGGCGAGGTGCCGTGCGGTGTTCGAGTTCTCGGCGCGGAACGTCGGGCCGAACGTATACACGTTGCTGAACGCCAGCGCGAAGACTTCCGCTTCGAGTTGTCCGCTCACGGTGAGGTGCGCCTTCTTCTCGAAGAAGTCCTGCTTGTAGTCGACTTCACCTTCGGGTGTGCGCGGCGCCTTCTCAAGAGGCAGCGTCGTCACCTGGAACATGTTGCCCGCGCCTTCGGCGTCGGACGTCGTGATGATCGGCGA
>CAZVKC010000137.1:0-6410 GCA_964627455.1 uncultured Solibacteraceae bacterium
GTGGAGTCTGCTTTCGTGGCGGGCTCAGAGTGCTCCGGCGGCCGATAAGACTGCGGACCTCGGGCCGGAGTTTGAGAAGGTCGTGCGACCGTTTCTCAAGCAGAATTGCGTGAAGTGCCATAACGAGGACAACATGATGTCCGGGGTCCGGGTGGATGTTCTGGACTCCGCACTCTTCGAGGACCGGCACCTGAAACTGTGGTCCGCGATCCGGCACCGGGTCGAAGAGGGGACCATGCCTCCCAAGGGATTGCCGCAACCCAATGCCGAGGAGCGTCGGAAGGTCGTCGCGTGGATTTCCCAGGGACTCGAGATCGCGCGGTTGCGGCCGGCTCCGAAGAATGGGTCGGTGCGGCGGTTGACCGTGGCGCAGTACCGCAATACGCTGCGCGAACTGCTGCTGCTCGACGATGACTTGACTGAGGCGCTGCCTCCCGACGCGGTTTCGAAAGACGGGTTCCTCAATAACAAAGACACGCTGCAACTGTCTCCGCTGCTCACCGAGGCGTACTTCGAGATCGCGGAGACGGCGCTTAACCGGGCCATTGTCGCGGATCCCGCGGCGAAGCCGAAGATCCAGAACTTCCGCATGGATTTCGGGCGCGGCGTCAACAGGAATCCGTATCCCGATCAGTTGATCCTCGGCGCGAATAGCATGCTGCTCGATAACAGGGACTTCGAGGTCCACAACGGGCTGTCGCCGAAGGGGAAGAACTTTGCGTTCGATCCCGCGCCGATGCGGAGCCACTACAAGTTCATCGAGGGCTACCAGGGGAACGATACGGTCCGCGGATGGCGCGAGTACGACAGCATCTATCACTCGGTGTTCGCCGATGTGCGCGGCAGCCGCGGGTATCCGAAGGGACATCCGTACGATATGGTTCCGGGCGCGATGCTGCTGCGGCCGGCGATCCCCAACGATGAGACGTTCGAGGCGGATGGGACCTATGGTCCGAAGGCGAATTTCAAAATTTCCCTGCGCGAGTTGCCGGATGACGGGCGGTTCCGCGTGATCGTGACGGCGGCGAAGTACATCGACGGGTTGCTCTTGGATGCCGGTGCGACAGCGGCTCAGGATCACGCGGCGGGCGCGGTGGTGGTTGCGAGTCCGGAGTCCACGAAGACGGTCACGATTCCGAAGGCCGGGATCTATCAGGTGGACGTGCATGCGTCCACGAAATCCTATGTACGGCCTGCCGCGGCTGCTGCGGAGCGCGTGCAGGACGGGCTGATTGGAACCTGGAAATCCGGAGACACAGCTTCCCGCAGTGACGCGATCGCGAGCGTGGTGGGCAGGAATGATTTCACGATCTCGGCGTGGGTGAAGCCGCAGCAACTGCGGAAGTCCGCGGTGCTGGTGTACAGCGGCGGCCGGTCGCATGGCTGGCAGATGGAGATCAACGATTACAACGGCGTGCTGCGGTTTGGGACTACCGGTCCGGACGGGCAGTCGACGGGCGCAGTAGTGTCGGCGCCGGGCGCGGTGAAGGTCAACACGTGGCAGCACGTGGCGGCCGTGGTGACGCGCAGCGGTCGCGAGATTCGCGCGTATGTGAACGGGTACCCGGTGGGGCGCGCGGAGATTGGTCCGGTGGACCTCGACGATTCGCAGAAGTCGCACCTGCATCTGGGCGCGTATCCGAACGGCAACAACAAGGACGCGCATTTCCCCGGTGAGATCGAAGAGGTGCGGCTGCACAAGCGCGCGCTGAGCGAGGCAGAGATCCAGGCGATGGTCGCCCCGAGGCAGCAGTTGGTCGAGAGCTATACGCCTCCCACAGAGCGGTTGAAGGATGTGCGGCTGACGCTGGGTACGCGGGAGTTCGCGGGTAGCATCCGGCAGCAACCGGCGCTAGTGGTGGTGCGTTTGGAGGCGGGTCCGCTGGCGGTGCGCGCGACGCATGACGGCGTGACGCCGCTGGATCGGGTGGTGCTGACGCCGCTGGGCGCCGAGACGGAACTGGCGAAGAAGTTCGCGGCGTTCGAGAAGCGGGTTCCGAAACTGGGCGTGCATGTGGGATTGCGGCGCGATTGCGGCAGCACGTTTGCGCCGGTGGGTGGTCCGCAGGTGGTGGCGAACACGGGGAAGATGCAGAAGTACGTGTTTGAAGGGGCGATTCGCAATTTCCCGAGTCCTGAGGTGGAAAAGGACAACGTCAACTACCTGGCGGGGGTCCGCGAGATTGCGGTGCGCAGCGAGTATACCGATGGCCGCGATATGCCGCGGTTGATGATCCAGAGTGTCGAGTTCGAAGGTCCTTATTACGATATGTGGCCTCCGGCGTCGCACCGGAATATTTTCGTTTCCGACTTTGCGCGCCCGAACGACCGGGCTGCGTATGCGCGGCATATCCTCAAGAATTTTGCGACCAAGGCGTATCGCCGGCCGGTGACGGCGGCGGAGGAAGCGTCGCTGGTGTCGGTGTACGAGAAGTCGATGGCGGGCGGGCGCGGGTTCCAGGAGAGCGTGAAGGATGCGCTCACGGTGGTGCTGACGTCGCCGCAGTTCCTGTTCCTGATCGAGAACAGTTCGACGCCGGAGCCGGAACCGCTGGACGGGTTCGAGCTGGCGTCGAAGCTGTCGTACTTCTTGTGGAATGGTCCGCCGGACCGGACGCTGCTGCAACTCGCGGCGGCGGGTACGCTGCGGCAACGGCTGGATGCGGAAGTGACGCGGATGATCGCGGATTCGCGGTTTGCGCGGTTTACGCAGGAGTTCGGGTTCCAGTGGTTGAGCCTGGATAAGTTTGCCGTGGTGGAACCGGATCGCAAGCGGTATCCGCAGATGAACCGGCACAATCGCACGCAGTTGATGAAGGAGCCGGTGCAGTTTCTGCATTACGCGATGCGTCAGAATCTACCGGTGCGGAATCTGATCCAGTCGGATTTCGTGATGGCGAACGAGACGGTGGCCAGCTACTACGATCTGGGCGGGAAGACGGAGAGCGGGTTCGATTTCGTGGCGCTGCCGCACGGGCGCGGGCGCGAACTGGGTGGGTTGTTGACGCAAGCGGCGCTGATGGCGGGACTTTCGGATGGACGGGAGTCGAATCCGGTGAAGCGCGGGGCGTGGCTGGCGCGGAAGATCGTGGCGGAACCGCCGGATGATCCGCCGCCGAATGTTCCGGCGCTGAAGGATGATCCGGCCGAGAAGCTGACGCTGCGGCAGAGGATCGAGCGGCATCGCAGCCAGCCGGGTTGCGTGCAGTGCCATTTGAAGATCGACCCTTGGGGCGTTGCGTTCGAAGAATACGACGCGGGCGGGCGGATGAAGAAGGAAGCGGTGGATGCGCGTTCGACGCTGCCGGATAAGACCGAAGTGGCGGGGATCGCGGATCTGCGCAAGTACCTGGCTGAGGATCGCGCGGATCAGGTGGCCTTCAGCGTTTTGAAGCATCTGACGATCTACGCGAATGGACGCAGTCTGACGTACAATGAGTCCAATTACCTGAAAGAAGACGGACGCGCCAAGCTCAAGGCCGGCGGCTACCGGATGCAGGATCTGCTGCGGTATGTCGTGAACAGTAAGGCGTTTTTGGAGAAATGATGAAGCTGCTGCTCGATCGACGTGCGTTTTTGCGAGGAATTGGCGGCGCCGCGCTGGCGCTGCCGGTGCTGGATGCGATGGGATCCGAGGTGACGTCGCAGTTGCCGCGGCGGTTCTGCGCGATCTATACGGCGAACGGCATGGCGCTACCGCGCACGGAGAACGGGATCGACGAGTGGAGCTTCTTTCCGACGGCTAAGGGCGCGGACGGGCAGTTCGTGTTCGGCAAGTCGACCGAAGTGCTGGCTCCGTACCGGAAGCAGTTGAGCTTCATGGGCGGCCTGTATCATCCGAGCGGCCCGAAGGCGGATCCGCACACGTGTTCCGACATGTGGCTGACGGGCGCGCCGCTGCACAACCCGAAGCCGGGGACGTATAACACGGCGGGTCTGGATCAGGTGATTGCGCTGCATACGAAGCAGTATTGCCGGCAGCCTTCGCTGGTGATGTCGATCGATGCGGGCACCGGATTCTTGTCGCGCACGGGCACGATTTCGTATAGCCTCGAAGGCCGGCCGATTCCGGCGGAGAACAATCCGCGGCGGATTTTTAATCGTCTGTTCCGCGGGGATCGTTCGTCGATGCAGGAAGAGCGCCAGAAGCTGCAGCGACGGATCAAGCTGGTGGACGCGGTGGCGGAAAGCGCGAAGTCGCTGGATAAGGAACTGGGCAAATCCGATCGCGAGCGCATGGAGCAGTATCTGACTTCGCTGAATGAAGTGGAGTCGCGGTTGATTGCTTCGGAGAAGTGGATTGATGTGCCGCTGAAGAAGCAGGATTACTCGCACTTGAATCTCGATGCGACGAATGAGGGGGATCCGGCGGATTACTACCGGAACATGTTCGACCTCATTGCCCTGGCGTTCGATGCGGATATCACGCGGTCGGTGGCGTTCATGCTGAATCGCGAAGACGGCATGGGCATCAGCGATACGTTCCCGCTGAAGCTGGGGTTGTCGCGTACGCACCACAATCTGTCGCATGCGACGGATAAAGAGGGGCAGATGAATTTCGGGAAGTACGACCGGTTCCTGTGTACGCAGGTGGCGCACTTCCTGGGGCGGATGAATGAGTATCGCGACCGTGAGGGTACGGTGCTGGATAACACGATCGTGTTGTATGGCAGCGGGGCGAGTACGACGCATAATCCGCGGAATCTGCCGACGCTGATTGCGGGCGGCGCGGGGATGGGGCTGCGGCATGGTGTGTATTACCGGAATGGCGAGACGCGGATGTCGGATGTGTACCTGAGCATTTTGCGTTCGATGGGGATCGAGCGGGAGTCGTTTGCGGATAGCGTGTCGACGGTGAGCGGTTCGATATTTGGGAGGGTTTAGTGTTGGGCGGGACTGAAGTCCCGCGCGGGCTGAAGCCCGCCCCACGTCTCGGATTGGAGAGTAGGGGTACGATGCGGATGACGCGGCGCGATTGGATTGCGGGTGCGGTCGGCGCGGTGACGGCAACTGCGGCGGGTGCGGCTGCTCCGAATATCCTGTTTGTTTTGTCGGATGACCATAGTGCTCCTTATCTGAGGTGCTACGGCGCGACTTGGATGTCGACTCCGAACATCGATCAGTTTGCGGCGGAGGGCGTGCGGTTTACGCGGGCGTTTACGGCGGCGCCGCAGTGCGTGCCTTCGCGGACCGCGCTGATGACGGGAAGGTCCCCGGTGGCGGCGCGGATGGGCCGGTTCAGTTCGCCGCTGCCTCCCGATGTGCCGACGGCGCAGGAGGTGCTGCGCGAGAAGGGGTATTTCACCGGCGTCTGCGGACGCTACTTCCACTTGGACGGGGCAGTGAATCCTTCGCCGGCGACCGCGGCGGCGTACGAGAAGAACGGGATGAAGACGTGGAAGAAGCGCGTCGATTTCCTCGATATCTCGAATCAGGCGAGTACGACTGAGTTGTTCAACCGGTTCCTGACCGAGAGGCCGAAAGACCGGCCCTGGTTCTTCTGGATCAATTACAACGATCCGCATCATCCTTGGGAAGCTGACGCGGCGGGTCCCCGGGTGGATCCCGCGAGGATCCAACTGCCTGTTCATCTGCCCGATTTGCCAGGCGTGCGAAAGGACCTGGCGCGGTATTGCAGCGAGATCCAGCGGGCGGATCAGTCGTTCGGCACGGTGATGGATACGCTGCGGCGGCACGGGCAGGAAACGAATACCGTCGTGATCTTCATGGGCGATAACGGCATGGCGTTCCCGCATGGGAAGGGTTCGCTGTTCGATCCCGGGTTGAACGTGCCTCTTATCGCCCGGTGGCCGGGGCGGATCCGGCCGGCTGTCACGGATACGCTCATTTCCGGCGAGGATCTGGCGGCGACCTTCATGGATATCGGTGGCGTCAGCGCGCCTCCGAAGGCCGTCACGGGCCGGAGCTTTTTCCCGTTGCTGACGGGGACCGGCCGCTATACCCCTCGCGAGTATGTGTTCGCGGCGCGGCTGCATCATGGCAACGCGAATTTTACGGCGGAGACGAAGGCTTCCGGGTTCGATTTGTCGCGTTGCGTGCGCAACGCCCGGTACAAGCTGATTTACAACCTGACGCCGCATATGGAGTACTGGCCGGTGGATAGCGGGAATGATGCGGGGTGGCAGGAGATCCTGGCGGCGCACCGGGCGGGGACGTTGAAGCCGGAGCATGAGCGCGCGTACTTCAGGAATCCACGGCCGGTGCTGGAGTTGTACGACCTGGAGAAGGATCCCGGCGAGTTGGAGAATCTGGCAGGGCGGGCGGAGTACCGCGATATCCAGCAGACTCTCATGGCGGTGCTGCAGGAGAAGCAGATCATCGATTACGACTTTGCGCCTCCGGTGATCAATGAGGCGAACGTCCCACCACCGGGGCAAAAGAAGCGCTAG
>CAZVKC010000138.1:0-3682 GCA_964627455.1 uncultured Solibacteraceae bacterium
CCCTGAGATAACCGCTCCTTTGCTCTCACTCACTACATGAGGAGAACAATCGTGTACTTCGTTCCGCTGAGAATGCCGGTGATGGTCGAATCCTACGAAACATTCACGGCGCCCAACCCCTGGAGCCCCAATCCGCAGCCCGTACAGTGGACCCTCGGCGGTATGCGCTGGGGATCGAAGAAACCCCAGGACCCGGCCCGGACGCAGGCAGCGCGCGCAAAGAGCGTGCGTCCACGGGGGATCTGGGTGGGGATCCAATCGAATGAGGCCAGAGTCGCCAGGATCCTGCCGGACGGACTGCAGGAACTGTACTGGCAGGGTCTGCTCCCCGCGCGGGACATCCCGCGACTGTTGCACGAACTCGCCCCCGAACCCCTGCAGGGCGGATCCGTGGTCATTCGCGGCAAAGGGTGGGAACAGGTGGACACCAAAGCGCCCCGGGTCACCACCGGAGACGCCATCTTCACGCTCGTCTGGCTACTGGCCGCCGTGTTCAGCGTGACCGCGATCTGGACCGGATTCATGCGGGCCGTCCATGAAACCGGCGCCGTTGCCTGGGTGGGCCTCGCGATTTTCGTCGGCATCCCCGCGTGGCTTGCCGGCAACGCACTTTCGGAACGGACGCTTGCGAAGACACGCCGGACCCGTGCCCTGGAGATCCTGAACCGCAGCGCCGGCCCCGGCCCCGCCGCCGGTGGACCAGCCATGCAGGACTATCGGAACGCCTGAAACAGGTCGCGCTCCGCAGGCCACTGCTTCACCTTCTCCGCCGCGGTCCACAGACCCGCGTCCAGTTCTTCGAACATCTTGTCCTGCTGCTTCGGACTCCCGTTGAACAGCGCGGCCCAGCACATCCCCTCCGCGGTCCGGACCATCAGCGTGGTCGTGCCGTCCAGCGAACCGTTGTGCCACCAGTTGGCGTCCTTACCCGCCTTGCGCACCTGCCAGCCGTAGGCGTACCAGGTGTCGCGTTCCGGCGCGATCCGGGCATCGGGCCGCGCAATCATCCGGGCCACGGTGTCCGGCTGCAACGGAGACGGGCTGACCGTTCCGTCGACGTGAGTCAGAAATCGAACCAGGTCGATCGCCGAGGCGAGCCATCCGCCGTGTGAATCCATCGCCTCGAGGTGAAATCCGCCATAGGGCCTCGCAACCTGCGCACGGCCCGGAAAAACGGACCGCACGGGCTGCGCGCCATCGACGTCGTAATACGTCACTTCGCCCGGCGCCCGCTGCCCTGCCAGGCTGTGGCCGATGCGCATGTCCGTGATCCCGATGGGCGCGAGCACGGCGCTGCGCACATACTCTTCGTAGCTTTGCCCCGTTACCTTCTCGATCACGCGTCCCAGCACGCAGTAGCCGAAATTCGAATACGCCGACCGCGTGCCCGGATCGAAATCGAGCGGCTGCGTCAGCATATACCGGATCACCACCTCGCACGTCGCCGGCGGTTTCGCGCCCACGGCGTTGGCCGCCCGCAGCGGAACGAACATCGGATCGAAACTCTTGTCGCGATCCCAGCCCCCGGCGTGCAGCAGCAGGTGACGGATGGTGATGCGGTGCAACCGCGCATCGCTGGGAGTTCCAGAATCCAGCAGTGGAAACGCCTTGGTGTCGAGCGTCAGCTTCCCCTGTTCGACCAGCTTCAGGATCGCCACGGCCGTGAACGGCTTCGACAGACTCGCGATCCGGAACAGCGAGCCGGGTTTCACCGGTTCGTTATTCTCGCGATCCGCCAGTCCATAGCCGTGCGCCAGCACCAGGCGCCCGTTCTTCGTCACCGCCAGGGAGCCTCCCTCGACCTTGTACTTGCGCAGCAGCGACAGCATCAGTTCATCGAACGGAACCAGCCGCGGCGACGCAGGTCCCGTAACACGCGTCTGCTGCTGCTGCGCAAGGCAGAGAACGGCGGACAACACCAGCAATGAGATGAACCTGCGCATAGCTTCAGGTTAATGGATACACTGGCCTGTAACCGTTTCGACAAATGCCAGTCTTACCCCGGCGTACGCGCCCTCTGCTATTGTGCCTTGCTTCATTCGGCGCCGCAGCAACAGCATCGGCCCAACAAACAGGCCGGGATCTTGCGCTTACCTTCCGTTCCGCTATCGACGGGACCGAACAGCCCTACCGCCTCTACATCCCCGGCGCCTACGACGGGACACGCCCCTTCCCCCTCGTCTTCGCTCTCCACGGCACGGGCGGCAATCAGAATACGCTCCTCGATGACAAGCGCTTCACTGCCTATGCTCTCCGCGATGCCGCGGAACGCCGTGGCGTCCTGCTGTTGAGCCCCCACGGCCGCGGGACCACCGAATACCGGGGACTCGGTGAAACCGATATCTTCGAAGCCCTCGCCGACGTCACCCGCCGCGGCTACCGCGTCGATCCCGATCGCATCTACTTCACCGGCCAATCCATGGGAGGCACCGGCTCCGCCTACCTCGCCATGCGCCACCCTGACATCCCCGCCGCCGTCGTCGCATTCGCTCCCGCCTACAGCTTCCCCTGGATCATCGGGAACCTGCTGCAACTCCCCTCCTGGTGGATTATGGGCGCCGGCGACGAGGAGTTCTACCATCTCGGCGTGGACCCCGGCATCGCCCGCCTCAAAGCACGCAACGCGAAGAATCTCCGTTACCTCAGCATGCCCGGCAAAGGCCACGAAGGTCCGCTCGAGATGTTCGACCAGGCGCTCGAGTGGCTCCTGCAGTTCCGCCGCGACCCGCATCCCAAATCCTACGCCTTCGACATCGACACCCCGCTGCACGGCCGCGCCTGGTGGACCACCGTCGAACAAATCGCCGAACCCGGCCGCATGGCCCGCATCGAAGCGCGCGCCGGATCCCCGCACCAGGCGGACTTCACCCTCACCAACATTGCCGCCATAACGTTTGCGCCCGATCCCGCGGTCTTCGACCTGTCTGCAAGACTGCAGGTCCGCGTCAATGGGAAGCGGGTCTTCTCCGGGCGTCTGCGCGACAACGAACACCTGCGCGTGACGCTTGCCTCCGCCGCTCGCATTGCTTCCGCGCAAACGCCGCCGCTCGCCGCATGGCGCCGGCATCCGGTCGCGAACGCAGCAGAGGAGATCGACATGGCAGGCGACGAGTCCCGCCTCGCCAACTGGATCACCGACGCCATGCGCGCCGCCACCGGAGCGGACATCGCGCTCTACAACCGCCGCCACTATCGCGGACTCCCGATCCCCAAAGACACGGTCGACATCGTGGACCTCATCCAATGCAGCCGTCCCTTCGACCAGTTCCTGGTGACCGCACGCCTCACGGGCGCCGCCATCACAGAGATCCTCGATGCGAACACTGTCGATAACGAACGTCTCGTGCAGTTGTCCGGCGCGAAGTACCGCTTCGACCCCGCGAAGCCCGCCGGTCAGCGCATCGTCTGGACGACCCTCGACCCCGCCCGCGAGTATCTCGTCGCTTTTGAAGGTCAAGTCCCCGAACGCGAAACGATCTTCCTCGCCGGCCGCTACCGGAAGCTGCCATTCACCCTAACCCAGACGCCGCTGACGCTCGCGCTCTACGGCCACGCCGCGAAGCAAAAGGTCATCCTCGCCCCTCGTGAAGGCCGCGTCACACGAACGGTTGCGTTAGGTGGTCGCCCATAAGGTCCGGCTCAATCCAGAGAGTCGCGTCGCGCCGCCACCCCGAATCTCCGC
>CAZVKC010000138.1:3782-5789 GCA_964627455.1 uncultured Solibacteraceae bacterium
CCGACCGGCTGAAGTGCCCCCGACGGGGCGTGGTTGTCGACATCGGCCGCCCGCTGAAGCTGGAGTCCAAATAGTCCGGAGCCACAAAGTCGTTAGTGGGCGGATTGCTGGCTCTTCCCGTTCCAACCGGGGAATCGCTGCACGGCGGTTACCACTTGCTACCTCGATGCCCGACCGGCTGCCGGGCGTCAACGCGGTGTGCCCATCCCCGACCCCGGGTTTGTCCGCGGACTCCCTGTGGGCCTGTGGTGGGTAGCCAGCGCGGAAGGCGTTGGGGACCTGAAAGCGGACACTTTCCTCGTCTACCGTCCACTCACCACGGCGGCCCTCTTGGAGGCGCCAATGCCCTCGCAAGTGTGACAACTGCCCCGCACAGGGCCAGCGTAAGGGCGAGGTCTTACCTCTGTGACAAGCGGGGTTCCGGCAGATCGTCGGCAATCCGTCGGCTGGCCTCACGGTAGCCAACTCACTGGATTACGCGACTCCAACTGCATTCGGTAGCGAAGGACCACAGAATGGTTGAAGGAGAGCCTTGGCTCAAAACTCATCAATGGGGTTACGGTAACCACGTTGGGATACGAGTGGGGCGTGATTCGCTGGTGTTGACTGCTATCGGGTCTTCAAGCTTTGGATTGTCGCCGCCAGCGAGTTTGTAGGCTGGAACGCCCATACGAGTTCCGGCCACCAGCTTGCTGCCATGGAACGCTACCGGCAGATCTTCGAGATAATCGGCTTTGGGAGGAGACGATGGAATCTCACAATCCTTGTCCGAAATGCAACGGCGAAATGAAGCGAGGGTTTATTCTCGACCACAAAGACTACGCATCTGGCGTTGCGGCGCAATGGCAGCCAGGCGAACCGCAGAAGTCTTTTTGGCGCGGAGTACAGTCTGAGGACGGTCCGCACTATGAGATCACCGCTTATCGGTGCACGCAATGCGGCTATCTGGAGTCGTACGCGAAATAGAAAAGCCGGGATTACCGGGCCTTTACCCGGCAGTATCCCGCATGAGATCGCCGACCCTGAAACCCTGGTCGTATGGAACTTCCCTCTGCGAGGCCTTCAGTTCGTCAATAACTTCTTCAATGTTGGCGCAATTGCCTCGCCCCAGCGTTCATACCCCGCTTCGGTCGGATGCAGGTAGTCATTCATGATCGCCGGGGCAATGCTCCCGTCTGCCTCCAGGAACACCTTGCCGATATCCAGGTAGGTGATGTTGCGCGTGCCATGCAGCTTCGCGAGTTCCAGGTTCACCGCCGCGATCTTGTCACGCCCCGCGTCCGCTTTGGCGCCGCGCGGAAAAATGCCGATCAGCAGGATCTTCGATTGCGGCAGCCGCACATGCAGTTCCTCGCAAATTGCCGTCACCCCCGCCGCTATCTCTTCCGTGGTGTTGATACTCATGTTGTTGGTTCCGATCATCACCATCACCACCCGTGGATGAATGCCGTCGACTTCGCCATGGCGCAAACGCCACAACACATTCTCGGTGCGATCCCAACCGTACCCGATGTTCGTGACCTTGTGTGCGCCGAAGTACTTCTGGTAGCTGACCGGACCACGCGCCCGGGCGTCCGAAGGTTCGCCGCCCCAGAAGTGCGTAATGGAGTCGCCCAACAGCAGGATGTCCGGCTTCACTTGCTCATTTCGCGCCACAATCGCACGGTGGCGGGCGGCCCAGTCGTAGTTTTTCCAATCGCGATTCTGCGTCACGGCTACCAAGGTCGAAGGCTGCGGACGCCCGGCGATCAAAAGCACCGGACTGCTGTCCTCGTGGGAGGCGGAGAATACGCGCGCCCGCAGAACACGGCCGACGGGGACGCCCACCGGGCCAAAGTAGACCCCAGCCGACTTGTCCGGGTCGCGATCCTCCAACGTGTACCGAATCACCGCGTCCGGCGTCGAACTCTCTAACGCCACACGCGAGTCCGGCAGATAGCGGAAGGTCGGCGGCGCGACTTCCGCTGCCAACAGGGCAACGCTACAGAACAGCCAGATCAAGCTCAT
>CAZVKC010000139.1:0-5343 GCA_964627455.1 uncultured Solibacteraceae bacterium
GGTAGCGCCGAACTCCGGCAATCTGTTAATCTCTATCTAGATTAGTAGCATGAGCCAGAATCACGACCGGCAGCAAGTTGAATCCACCTACGACGCGACCGTCCGAGAGGACATTGAGTATTTCCGCGCAAGAGCGCAGGAATTCACCGACGGCAAGCTGACTGCCGACGAATTCCGCCCGCACCGTCTGCGGCGCGGCATCTACACCCAGCGCCAGCCCGGCGTGCACATGATCCGAACCAAGGTGCCCGGTGGCATCGTCACGGTTGCACAGTTCCGCCGTCTCGCGGATGTCGCGACGGAGTTCGCCGCGGGCAAGGCGCACCTCACCACGCGCCAGAACGTCCAGTATCATTTCGTTCCGCTGCTGCAGGTCCCCGATGTGTTGCACCGGCTCGCCGATGTGCGGCTCACCACGCGCGAAGCCTGCTACAACACCGTCCGCAACGTCACAGCCTGCCCCTATGCGGGTCTCATCGCGGATGAACCCTTCGACGTGCGTCCGTACGCGCGCATCACGGCCTTCGCGTTCCTGCACAAGGACATGGCCGACAACCTGCCGCGCAAGTTCAAGATTGCTTTCTCCGGCGGCCACAATGATTCCGTCGCCACCGACATCAACGACCTCGGTTTCCGAGCCGTCATCAAGGACGGCCAGCGCGGCTTCCGCGTCACCGTCGGCGGCGGTCTCGGACCGCTCCCCAACGAACCCGCTTTGCTCGACGAATTCCTGCCTGCCGACAAGGTCGTGCAGCGCTGTGAATCCGTCATCCGCATCTTCGGCAAGCACGGCAACCGCTCCAACAAGAACAAGGCGCGTTTGAAGTTCGTGCTGCGCGAACGCGGTTTCGCCTGGCTCAAGGAACAGATCGAGATCGAGTACCAGGACATCCTGCAGAACGGCGGCGTGCCGGTCCCCACGACGATCCCCGACGGCTTCGGCGGCTTCGAGTTCGACCCGGTCGGCCACACGCGCAACCTGCCCGTGCTCAGCAACACGCCCGCGGAACCCGGCTTTGACGACTGGGCTCGCACCAACGTCGAGGCGCAGAAGGATCCCGCCTACGCCATCGCGACCATTCGCGTATCGCAGGGCAATCTCACTGCCCAGCAGATGTACTCGCTGGCGGACATCTCCGAGCAGAACGCAGACGGCCTCATCCGCCTCACGATGAACCAGAACCTGCTCATCGCAAACATCCCGGCAGCGAATGTCGCCCGCGTCTACGCGCAGCTTCGCGCCATCGGACTCGCCGACGGCGGCGCACGCGAAATCGAAGACGTCACCAACTGCCCCGGCGCCTATTCCTGCAACCTCGCGCTCACCAAGTCCATGAACCTCGGCGAAGCGCTCGCGGCGGTGGTCGCGCAGGAACGCGACCCGGCGGCGCGCAAACTGCAGATCCACATCAGCGGCTGCCCGAACTCCTGCGGCCAGCACTGGACCGGCGATTTCGGATTCTACGGCAACGCGCGCAAGATCAACGGCAAGGAGGTCCCGTACTACCAGATGCTGCTGGGCGGCGGCTATGACGAGAACCGCATGATGCGCTATGGCCTCGCCATTCAGAGCATCCCTGCGCGTCTCGCTCCGGTCGCGGTGCAGCGCGTACTCGAGCACTACAAGGCCAATCGCCAGGACGGCGAGACCTTCCGCCAGTACGTGATGCGCCACAAGGTCGAGTTCTTCCGCAGCCTCACCGCGGACCTCGCCAAGCCGGCCGAACTGTTCCCTGAGATTTACCAGGACTGGGGTGACGACGAGTCGTTCTCCCTCAAGCTCGGCCGTGGCGAATGCGCAGCCTAGTAATCGGGTAGTCAGCGTAGACCTGCTGCGCGGCCTCGTCATGATCATCATGGCGCTGGACCACACGCGCGAATTCTTCCATACGGGCGCGATGTCGTTCGCGCCCGAAAACCTCGAACGCACCAATCTCATCCTCTTTCTCACCCGCTGGATCACGCACATCTGCGCGCCGACGTTCATGTTCACCGCAGGTCTCGGCGCATGGTTCTGGCTGCAGCGCCCCGGGCGCACACGCGCGGAACTCGCCCGCTACCTCGTCACCCGTGGACTCTGGCTCGTCGTGCTGGAATTCACGGTGTTCCGCTTTGCGATTTTCTTCAGCCTCGTCAAAGGTCCAGTGTTTCTGGTCACGTTGTGGGCGCTCGGTTGGTCGATGGTGGCGCTTGCGGGACTGGTGTGGATACCGGTGCGGGTTCTCACAGTCCTCAGCCTTGGCGTGATCCTGTTGCACAACCTCGCCGATCGTTTGAACGGCCTCGGCTGGGTTTGGAACCTGATCCATCAACCGGGCCTGATTCCGAGTCCCGTTCCCGGCGTGTTGTTGATCGCAGGGTACCCGCTGATCCCGTGGATCTTCGTGATGTCCGCAGGATTCTGCTTCGGCGCGCTGGTGATGACTCTCGACGCATCCGCGCGCCGGCAGTGGATGCTGCGAATCGGCGGCGTCGCAACGGCCGCCTTCGTTCTGCTGCGCGCTATCAACCTCTACGGCGACCCGCGCCCGTGGACCACGCAGTTCCCCGGCAAGGAACTCATTTCGTTCCTGAACGTCACCAAAAATCCGCCGTCGCTGGACTTCCTGCTGATGACGCTCGGACCCGCATTATTATTGCTCGCGCTGTTCGAGAAGGCCCCCTCGTTGTCGCCGCGGCATCCGCTGCTCGTCTACGGACGCACGCCCCTCTTCTACTTCGTCGCGCACTTCCTGCTCGTCCACCTGCTTACAATCCCGTTTGCCTGGATCCGCTATGGAACCGCTTCGTTCCTGCTCTCGGAACCGTTGCCGTCGGTAGGCGGAAACGCGAAGCTCTACCCGGAGAATTTCGGGTACGAATTGTGGGTGGTGTACCTGGTGTGGATCGGCGTCGTGATCGCGATGTATCCGCTGTGCGTCTGGTACGCGGGCTTCCTCAGAAAGCGCCGCAATCAACCAGCAGCGGGATAACCGGGCGCAGCTTTCACTTCTTCGATCTGCTGCCGGTGGCGGTCGCAATGTTCCGCGACGATCTCGAGCCACTGCGCGCCGTCGAAATCCCCCAGCACGAAGTGCGGACTCACCCGCCAGTGCAACGGATCATCCGTCGTCTTCGCGTATTCGATGGCAACTGTGCGAGTCGCGCGAAACGCCTCGGCAAAGGCTTCCGGGGATTCCGTGTGCCCGTAAGGCTTGATCTCCACCGGAACCTTGACCCTGTGCGACCGGTTCGGAATCGCCTTGCGCAGCATCTTCTCCTTGCCCTGCACGGCGGCGGCGCGGTCTCGATCTTCGATCAGACGCCGCGTGATCATCTTCATGAACAGCAGCTCGGTTCCACCGATATGATCGCAGCATTCGGCAATCGACCATACATCCTCGGCGGGCTTAAACGTCCACTGTGCCGGCGTGAGTCCGCCGATTGCCGCGATCAGAGCTTCGCGTGACGCTTCGAGAACGCGCACCATGTGCTCGCGCTCTTCGGGCGTCAGTTGACCGTTGGCGTTACTTGCTTGCGGGGTATCCATTGGACGCCTTCACCTCGAGGATCTGCAACACATGCCGTTCGCTGTGGGCGGAAATCATGAGCATCCACTGATACGCATCCATGGGACCGAGCGCCGGATGCGGCATCACTTTGTCGCGCAGGCTCGCGTCCGTCTTGTCGATCCACGCGATGTTCTTGTCGCGGGCCGCCTTGAACTTCTCGACGTACTCCTGCGGATTCGCCGACAGCTTCTTCGGCTTGATCGGCTCCGGCGCCTGGAACTTCGACGAGCGGTCCGGAACCGACTTGGTTACGATTTCGTCCTTGCCCTTGGTCTTCTCAAGCATCTCGGGTGCAGCGGCAGGCGAGGCGATCAGTTTCTCGACGGCCCCGAAGATGAACGTCTCGCTTGTGGCGATATGCTCGGCGCATTCCGCAATCGACCAGCGGTCCGGACCAGCCTTGAAGTTCCACTGCTCGGGCGTGAGGTTCGCCACCGAGTCGAGAAACAGCTTGCGGGTCGCATGGAAATGGCTCATGGCGCGGTCGCGCTCTCCACGAGTCAGGGGCTCACCAGCAAGCATCGGGAAGGAAGTCAATACAGCCGCGAACAATGCCACAAAACGCATAGCCACTAGTGTAGCTGAGGAGCCGGAATCGCAAGCGCCTGGTCATATGCCCGGTACACGTCCTGAAAGACGGAATCCCAGGACTGCCGCAACGCATATTCGCGCGCATTGACTCGCATCGTATCGAGGCGCTCGGGCGCGAGCGCAATGCGCAATGCTGCTTGTGCGAACTCGCTATCGTTGGAGGTCACGAACCCGGTGGATCCATCCTGGACCAGGAATTTCGGGCCTCCGCCGTCTGTGACGATGGCAGGCACGCCGGACGCCAGCGCTTCGAGAATCACATTGCCAAACGTGTCGGTACGCGATGGAAACAGGAACGCGTCGAAATTCGCATAGGCCGCAGCCAGCGCGTCGCCTTTGAGAACGCCCGGAAATACGGCGCGCTTCATGTTCTGTCGCAGCCAGTCGGTCTCGCTCCCGTGCCCCACGATCTGGAATTCGAAATCCAGGATCCCGGCCGCAACCAGCGCGCGTTCGACGTCACGCAACACGCGCACGCCTTTCTCCGCGGTAATGCGCCCCACGTAGCCGAACACGAGTTTCCTGTCGTGATCCGGACGGGTTCGCTTCGCAGGACTGAACAGGTTCGTGTCGATGCCCCGGCGCATCAGAAACACAGGCTTGCCAGTGCGGCGGCGCAGCATGTCGATCAACTCTTGATTGGGCGCCAGCAGCACACGTCCGATGCGGTAATACCAGGCGCAGGCCGTCAGCATCGCGCTCTCGGCGGCGCGCGCGAGTCCTGTGATCGGCTTGCGCGGCAGGAATCCTAGCGCCTTTTCGAGCCGGCGTGCGCCGAACTCGTGCAGGTTCGTGTGCCACGATGCGACGACAGGGACTTTCAATTGATGCGCGAGGGTTGCGCCGAGAATGCCGACATCACTCGGTCCCGTGATGTGCACGACATCCGGCTGGAAATCGGTCAACACCTTGCGAACCCGGTCTTTGTGGCGCATAAAGAGCGGGTCGAACTTCATGTCCTGTTCGACAGGAAATGCGGCGGGTCCGCGATGAAGTTCCAATGTGCGGACCTCCCCATCGGTGGACCATGCGTCTGCGGATCCTACGTTGACCCTCAAGAATGGATTCTGCGAACGGCGGGCGAATGCATCGTACTGCCTGCTGGTCTGCGCGACACCGTTCACTTCATGAAACGAATCTGTAAAGAAAGCGACACGAGGGCGTTGCATAGGCGTCAAAAGAACACACGAATCGCAGCGCA
>CAZVKC010000140.1:0-5206 GCA_964627455.1 uncultured Solibacteraceae bacterium
CGATCCGCGAAGTATTTCGGCTGCCTTTGCCCAATTGGGATCCCTCTGCCGCACCTTGCTGCTTGCCGCAAGGCTACTAGACAAGGCTTCAACAACAAGTCGCCTTGCAACCTGAGCTGAGATCCCTTCGCGAGCTTCCTAAAAACTCCACGTGCTGCCAGTGCGAGAGCATCATAAGCCAGCTTCTGGATCGCCGACCATCTGGACGGAATCGGTAAACGCTACGCCGTTTACGTCGAGCTCGGGATTGGGAGTGTGTTCGCTCAGCTACTCCAGCCGCAATGCCTCCATCGGATCGATAGAGGCGGCGCGCCTGGCGGGCAGAAACGCAGCGGTTACAGCCGAGGTGACAATCAGCCCAATGACCATCAGGATCACGGCGGGATCAAGCACATGGGTTCCAAAAAGGAACTTCTCAACTATGCGGCTGGCACCCGAGCTAACCGCTAATCCTGCAACCAGGCCTGCCAGTACTGGACTGGCAGCTTCTGCCAGCGCCAGCCTGTAGACGCTCCTCTTCGTCGCGCCGAGGGCCATTCGAACCCCGATCTCCTGCCTACGTGCCGATACCGAATAGCTGAGGACGCCGTAAACCCCAAGCATTGCCAAGAGGAGAGCGGATACGCCGAAGGTAACTAGTACGAAGGTGTGAAAGCGCTCTCGGGATATTGAGTCCGTAAGCTGCGCATCCATTGTCTTCAAGCGAGTGATCGTAACGCTGGGAGCCTGTTTCGGAATCACCTCCCTCATGCCTGAAGCTAGAGGGTCTGCACCGTAGCGGCTGCGCGCAACAAAGTAAATTTGAGAGGGCGTCCTAAAGCTGTAGTGCACATAAATCATGCGGGCTGGGTCTGCCTTCAGCGAGGTGCTCCGCGAATCCCTGACAACGCCAATCACAGTAAAAGTCTTGCCGAGCGCGTTGAGGCGTCCGCCAATTGGATCGGAACTCCCCCACAACGCTTTAGATACTCCTTCCGACAAAATGACGTTATCGAGGGTCCGGTCCCGCTCTTCAAAGAACCTGCCAGCAATCAGATTTTGGCCGGTTGCTTCGAAATATCCCGGGCTGGCCCATCGAGCATTGACCATGAGCCCCGCCTCGTTGGCCCTGTCCGCGCGGCCCGTAAATTCGATCCAACTGTCTCCCTCAAATGGCATCGCGCTGAAGAATCCAGCTGATTCAACTCCAGGGATCGTCCGAAGACTCTGCAAGACGCTGTCAATGAATGACACCCTCTTAGCGGAGTCGCTGTAATGTTGGGGCGACAGCCGTACCTCCGCAATCGCCGAATTTGACGTATCGAAGCCCTTGTCCTGGTTGAGTAGATGCAGCAAGCTCTTCGAAAACAAGCCTGTCACTAGCAGCAGGGCCGTGCATCCGAACACTTGGACTCCAATCAGTCCAAGTCGCAAGCGCCGAGCGGATTTGCTACCACTGATAGACCGTGCGCCGCCGCTGTGCTGCAACGAGGCCTGGGGGTCGGTCGAGAGGAGTCGCATCGCAGGCAGCAAGCCGAAGATGAGACTGGCGGCAATCGTGATAACTGCGGAAAAAAGTAACATCGGCAGGTCGAGGCGGACTTCGGCGAGTCTCGGTATGTCAATCGGTGAATAGCGACGAAATGCCGACAGCCCAACGTTCGCCAGGAGAACTCCGAGCGCGCCACCAATGAAGGCAAGTATCAGGCTTTCGGCGAGTGCGCTCCACATCAAACGCCATCGGGCTGCCCCAAGCGCTGCACGCACCGAGGCATCACGACGAAGCGTTAAGGCCCGGCCTAGCTGCGCGTTGGCCAGATTGAGACAAGCGATGAGCGTCAGTCCAGCAACGGCTGCCATCAAAAGCCAGATGGCCGCGCTAGATTCACTCACCATGGCTTCATGCATCGGCTGCAACGACGCGCGGAAAGCGCCAGGGCTTCTGTCGCTGCCGCTCGGCATCTCCCGCCATAGTTGGTCCTGAATGCTATTCAGCTGAACAGCGGCTGAAGTAATGCTGACACCGGGGCCGAGGCGCGCAAGCGTCACCCAGTTTCCGTAGTTTCCGTCCCATGGAAACTTGTCGATATCAATCCGGTTCGGGAAGAACATCGATGGCTCCGGAATCCCACTCTTCGGTTGGGTTCCGTTGAAGGCCCGTATCGCATTAGCATTCGGAAAGCCAAAATTCTCGGGTAGCACGCCAATCACTTCGGTTGGAACATCGTTAACCCGAATGACCCTGCCGATTATGCTCCGATCCCCTTGAAAAAAGGTCTGCCAAGCAGCGAATGTCAGCATTGTGACCTTTGGTCCGCCGCTTTGACCTTCATCAGGAAGGAAGTCGCGCCCGAGCACTGGAGACACCTTGAGGATCCTGAACAAGTTGGGTTGACAGAGTACCGAGCCAAGCATGCTCGAGCCTTCCGGCCCCAACGCGACAGCAGCTCTTCCGCTCTGATAGGCTGTGATCCCAGCGAGGGTGTCCGCCCTTCGTGCCCACAATTCGGCGTGCCTGGGATTAGGGCCGACAGGACCACCGCCAATGGACTTCACATGCTCCCAGATCACGACCAGCCGGTTGCTCTCGGGATACGAGAGGGGCTTAAGAAGGACTGAGTTGACAACGGTGAAGACTGCCGTACTGGCGCCAATTCCCAAGGCCAAAGTGAGTATTGCAGAAAGCGCAAATCCTGGATGTTTGCGCAGTGCTCTAATGGCGAATCGCGTATCCTGCAACATCGCTTCGCATTGTGTCCATCCCCACATAAGGCGCACCTCTTCTTTGATGTAAACAACGTTTCCGAAACTTCTGCGTGCGGCGAAGTGCGCGGCTTCGTCCGGCAGACCCGATGCACGCTGTTCTTCGGCTTCCAGTTCAAGATGCGCTCTTATCTCACGGTCAAGATCTTCTTCACGGCGACGACGACTGAACCAACTCATGACTCCTCCGCAGCTGGCCACATGATCCGAGCGATCGCGCTGGTCATCTGTTTCCACTTCGATTCCTCGGCTACCAAATGCTTTTTCCCAGACTGCGTCAAGCGATAGTATTTGAACTCGCGCTTAAGGTCCTTGCTGGCGGGCTCCCACTTCGCCTTCACCAAGCCTTTGCGCTCTAGCCTGTGGAGTGCCGGATACAGTGATCCGTGCTCGACCTGGAGCAGGTCCTCCGTCGTTCGCTGGATGTGTTGGGCGATCTGGTGCCCGTGCGCCGGCCCAAATTGGAGTGTGCGAAGGATCAACATATCCAAGGTTCCCTGAAGAAGGTCGATGCGCTCAGTCTGGTCTTTTGGCATTATCAGAAGACATTCTACCCAACTTGTACCGAAAGTGGGTAGACGCTCTACCGACGATTGGTTTGCAGGAAATGGTCTGCCAACTTTATCCGCTGCGCGAAACCAGCGTTGAGTTCGGCTCCCACAGAATCAGCCTCTCTTTACTGAGCGAACTGCCGAATCGGAATGGAAAGCAGGTCCCGGACGACGGCTCTATGCTCTCTGGATGTGCGCTTCGTCAATTGACGGATCGCCGACGATGCGGAAGCAAGCCGGACATAAGGGCGTTTCCCGGACCTAATCCCCGCCGCTAGGCGACGGATTACTGGTCCTCGAAAATTTCGGCGTAGGTGGTTTCGTTGTAGAACCTGTCGGTCGCCGGGATCTCATAGCCTGCCTTCAAGGGAAGATAACCGGCAAAGGTGCCGAATGTCGGATCTTCGCCAAGATCGCCTGGAGCGAAGGCGCCGGGACTATATAGGATTGCCGCGCTCGGATCTATGAAGCCGATGATTATAAAGCTGGCCACCACGAATTCGGAACAGGTATAGCGACCGACTGCCGTAGGCATAGGCGGCTTATGGTTGCCGCCGAAAAACTGAGTCAGGCGCTCACTAACAGTGCTCTCATGGGCCGATTTAATCGCCACGAAGTCATTGAGCCCCTCGAAGTTGTAGCCCGCCTTGGCGGCGGCAGTGGCGGCGGCGAAATCGGCGAGAGCCTTCCGCCGTGCAGGCGACCATGCGTCGGGTTGCCGCAATACGGCGACATGATCGAAAATCCGCATCAGCAATCGTACGGGATGGATCTGGATGCCTTGCTCCAGGCCTGCGCCAGCGGCTTTGCCGTCACCAATGCAAATGGCGGCATGGGTATATTCGCTTTTGCTCGCCTTGCTAATTTCAATTTCTTGGTCGGACTTGGAGGCCCGAGTGCATAACAGCACGTCTCCGGGTCGGACTTGGTCTAGGGTCAGGAAGTGAGGAATGTTATTCTCCATGTCTCTATATAGGGTTCGGCAGTTTCCACCTGGATGGCCGGCCACGCCGATGCTCCTCTTAAAACACCGTTTGCTGCGAAGAAGGCCCGCGGGTACCCAACTGCAGACAGTCGTCAGTGAAGAGATCACCATTTTGTGCCTTGCTGTAAAAAACGATACCGATATTATCGCGTTCCAAAGAGATGCAAACGAAAAGACTGGGTGTCTCGCTTCACGCCACTTGGTCGCGTAGTAGGTCCGGACAAGTGCTTTTTCGCCTTGCTCCCGGATCACGCGCGATTCGGAAGCTAAGCCAATACCCAAATCCCCTTTGAACCGAGCGTTGGCAACCTAACCGGGATAGGGTCTCGTTTGTGGAGCAGGGGTTCATTTCTGACAGGGAGAGAAAAACATGAATGCCCTTGTTGAACTGGGCGGCTCCGAGAGCATTGTCCTGAAGCGAGTGCTTCTCCTTTATGAAGGCAGAAACCGCATCTTTGCTGTTTTGCACGACGCGAAACCAGGCGGGAACGAGTATCCTCAAATTGGAGAAGGCCAAGCCCTCACGAAAGAGTTCGTGAGGGCGCTCAATCTGGGACTCCAGAATGAAATGCAACTGGAAGTGTTGCCGGAGTGTGTGCTGGTCTGGAATGCGGGCCTTGCCGTCTGGTGGTCCCGTCGGAATGCTCGGCGGATGTTCTTTCGCAATAACAGCGAGGCGCCGACTGGCCTCAACGGCGCAGAGTGCTCTCAGCCTCCGCTGCTTTGGTGTGCCTCAGGCCAGGAATTGACGGTCCGGGCTCTAATTGCGAACCGGCGTCCAACCGCTGGCACGTCGTTGATGATTGCTCCCTATTGGAATGTGGATGGGGATACGGGCCGAGTCTGTTTGGGCAGCATGAAGGTTCCGGAGTTGGCTGGCGTTGCAGCGCTCGCAGAGTGGGAGAAGGCATTCTTCGAGAGTGAGTTC
>CAZVKC010000141.1:0-5150 GCA_964627455.1 uncultured Solibacteraceae bacterium
GCGTGGTACCCTTCCCACAAAAATGCCTCTTACGCTATTGGCCCTCGCCTGCATCGTCACCTCGTGCGGCGCCGCCCTCGCCGCCCAGGACATCCGCTATACCATCCGCTTCCCCAACGCCGTCCATCACGAGGCCGAAATCGAGGCCCGCTTCGACAACCTCCCCACCACCACCGCCCCCCTCGAACTCCGCATGGCCCGCTCCAGCCCCGGCCGCTACGCCCCCGCCGAGTTCGCTATGAACGTCTCCAACGTCCGCGCCACCGACGCCGCTGGCAAACCTCTCACCGTCTCCCGCCCGAACCCCTATCAGTGGAACGTCGCTGCCACACCAGCAAGCACCGTCATCGTCCACTACACCCTCTACGCGCCCAACGGCAACGGAACCTGGTCCGGCATCGACTCCAGCCGCGTCCTCCTCAATGGACCCGCCACCTGGCTGTGGGCCCGTGGACTCACAGAACGCCCCATCACCGTCACCATCGAAACGCCCTCCTGGAAAGTCGCCACGCAACTTCAGCCAATCGCCCCCAACACCTATCAGGCCCCGCACCTCGACTACCTCATGGACTCTCCTATCCTCGCCTCCCCCCATCTCCAGATCCGCGAGTGGTCCGCCTCCGATCCGCAGCAGAACATCCGCCTCGCGCTCCTCCAACCCGCGTCCCCCGAAAGCGACGCCCGCACCTCCGCCTTCGCAAAAATGTCCGAGGCCGTGGTCAACGAACTCGAAGGCGTCATCGGCGAACTCCCCCGCTTCGACTTCGGCGTCTACACATTCCTCGTCGACCTCATGCCCCAAACCGGCGGCGACGGCATGGAACACCGCAATTCGACCGTCGTCGCCGATAGCCGCGGCTTCCGCGACCCGACCGGTCCCATCGGCACGATCTCGCACGAATTCTTCCACGCCTGGAACGTCGAACGCATCCGTCCCAAGTCCCTCGAACCCTTCAATTTCGAAGACGTCAACATCTCCGCGGAACTCTGGTTCGCCGAAGGATTCACCTCCTACTATGGCCCCCTCGCGCTGCGCCGCGCGCGCATCGAGTCACAGGAAGATTTCATCCGCGACATGTCCCGCGCCGTCAATTCCGTGCTCTCGAGCCCCGGCCGCAACGTCTTCTCCGCCGCCGAGATGAGCCAGTGGGCGCCCTTCGCCGACGGCAGCGGATCCACGCTCAGCCAGTCCAACGCCCAGAACGTCTTCATCTCCTACTATCCCTACGGCGAGGCCATCGGACTCGGCCTCGACCTCGCGATCCGCAGCGAGTTCCCCGGCAAGTCGCTCGACGATTTCATGCAGGCGATGTGGCAGCGCTTCGGCCGTCACCAGAAGAATCACAAGCCCGAAAAGCCGTACACGATGGCGGATCTCGAACGCACGCTCGCGTCCGTCACCAGCCCGCAATTCGCCTCCCGGATCTTCGACCGCCACATCCGCGCCAAGGGAGATCCCATGGATTACGCCGCGCTGCTCTCAAAAGCCGGCTTCGCCCTCCAGCCGCCCCCAAAGCCGCAAGCCTGGATCGGCATCACCGCCGGAGCACGGGGCGGCGGCAACTCGACCTTCACCCCCCAGACCGGTGTCGTGACCCTCACCGCGACGCCGCTCAAGGGATCCCCGCTCTATGAAGCCGGACTCGACCGCGGTGACCGGATCCGCGAGTTCGACGGCCGCGCGCTCAAGAGCATCGAAGACCTCCAGCGCTGGCTCGACACGAAGAAGGCCGGTGACTCCGCGAAACTGAAGGTCGAAACCGTCGCCGACACTGCCCCGCGGGACGTCACCGTCACGCTCATCGCCCGTCCCGGCCTGGAAATCGTGCCGTTCGAAGCGCTCGGCCGCGCGCTCACTCCGGACCAGGAATCGTTCCGCAAATCCTGGCTCTCGTCCAAAGCCCGCCGCCCCCTGCCGGAACTCCGCCGGTATTGCGCGGCAGGCGTCACCGTACCGTTCGAATACAACTTCTGCCCCAACGACGGCAAACCCGCTCAAATCATCCGGTCTTCCGCGGACAGCGGGGCGGCGCTCCGATGAGGATTCCGTATCCGACTTTTCTCATAGCCCGCCAGTGACCCAACACGATTGCGTGGACGTCCGCCCGGGAATATAATCCCAGCCAGGAGAGGGATCGGATGACAGATCACCACCGTCATGGCCGGAACCCACTGCCCCCATCCGGAGCCTCCCGGGGCAACCGGAAATGGTTCTCCGCCACCCTCGCGCTCCTCCTCGCCGCACCGCTGGCGGCGGAATGGTCGGACCCCTCCGCTCACAGGAGCGGCTTCGTCACCGCCAACGGCGTCCGCCTTCACTACCTCGATTGGGGCGGCGCAGGTCCCGCGTCGCTCATCCTGATCCACGGCCTCGGCGACAACCCGCACGTCTTCGACGACCTCGCTCCCGCATTTACCAGCCGCTTCCGCGTCATTGCCTATGCCCGCCGGGGACACGGCCAGTCCGAAGCCAGGGGCCCCTACGACAGCGCCACCCTCGCCAACGACCTCCGCGGCCTGATGGACGCCCTCGGCATCGCCAAAGCCAATCTCGCCGGGCATTCCATGGGTGGCAACGAAATCACCGCCATGGCCGCACTCTACCCCGCGCGCACGGAACGCATCGTCTACCTGGACGCAGCTTACGACTGGGGCGACCCCGCCTTCGCGCCCGCATATGAAGCCTGGCCGCCCATCTTCATGAATCCGCCGCCAAGTGTTGCGGACTCCCTCGATGCGTGGCGCGCCTACAAGATGACCTACGTCTTCCCGGAGTTCAAAGGAGCGAACGAAAGCAGCCGGTTCGAGGCCTATATTCGCGGTTTGGTAAGGGTCCAACCGGACGGCACACTCCGGTCGGTGATGAGCGAAAGCGTCGCCCGTGACCTCCTTGCGGCCGTAACGGCCGAACGCCGGGACTACGCCAAGGTCCACTGTCCAGCCCTCGCCATCTACGCCGAAACCTCGTTCGATGTCCATCACGGCGACGCGGCTCAACTCGCCGTCAATCTCGCCTGGGAGCAGAAGTACATGGCCCCGTTCCGGACCGCCTCCATCGAGCGCATCCGCCGCGAACTGCCCGGCGTCGAGATTCTCAATCTACCGGGCGCCCATATGGGCTTCCTGTTCAGTTCCCGTCAGAAACTGGTGTCCGCCATACGCAGGTTCCTCACCGGAACGCCCCCACCATAACGGACGCGGGGTTGATCAGGTCATTCCTCGCGCCTACAACTCGGCTGTGGGATGCCGCCGGAAATCCCCTCTGATGGCGTCATCGAATTGCCGGTAATTGCAAAGGGCCTGCTTCATCTCGGCCGATTCAGTTCCATGGCCGCCGCCTCGAATCCATGCGGCGAGGTGCAGTGATATGGGGTTCGGCATCAAGCATCCATTCGCTGCCGATCAGCGCAATTCTTCCCTCGTATTCGTCTGACGGCTTCGTGCGGCATCACCCATACTTTGACCTCGGCAAGGTATGTTGCCTTGAGCATTTTGCGGTAGCGCTGCACGGTAACGCGATGCATGTCCATCATCCGTGCCACTTCCGAGGCGTTGAATCCGTAGCTGAACAGCAGCCTGATCTCACGAATCTTCGCCGCAGAAAAGCTACGTTGTGAAGCGCTTAGGTTTGACATTATGTAGCGTTACGATGTGCACGGATATTGATAGCTGTCGATTCCGCTCACGGCGATTCGCGCCTGTTAACGAATCCGGCCAGAGCGTTTTGCGAAAGGGGGTACAGTACTCACATTCGTGATGCCATGGACGAGGTTTCGCTTGCGGTCGGTATATACTCGCTGTTATGTCATGTGTGTCGGTGCTTGCGCGCCCATCGAGGACTCTCAGGAAATCTCTCCTGGTCACATTGCTTGCGCTTGGCCTGTCCCTCGCGCCGTCCGCTTATGCCGCTCCGATCCTGTACGACGTTCAATCAAGCTTACGTGCCTTGCATGTGAGCTTTGAGCTCCCGAGCTTCCAACAGAACGTGGTGAATCAAACCACCTTCACCATTGCAACCTCCTCTTTCGGAGCGATCACTCGCTTCGACCTGAGCGGGGGAAGCGCAGGTTGCAGCACCGGAGTGTCAGTGATCGCCTCTGGCCCCTGTCTGATTGGCACGGGAAGTGCATTTTTCTTCAGTACCTCCAATGTTCCATCGTTCACCGGCATCGGCACATTCACGAACGGTACAACGACGGTTACCATTACTGATACCGGGGTACCGGAGCCAACGACGATCGCACTGATGACGCTCGGCATAGCAGGCGTCTGGTTGCGCAAACGGACGTGGCGCGCATAAGCGAACAGAGTCTGCAACGAAGCGTTCCCGAAGCATCCCCCACACGAATGTACCGGGACGGGTTCCAAAATCCCCATCCGGTACCAGCAGTGCGCGATCCTCAGATCCGCGCCCGTGAATTCAGGGCGTTTCAGAATAGGGTTATTCCGCGCGGAGGGGATTAGTCGAGTACTTTCTTGCTTCCGGTAAGCCGCTCGTGCTCGCCGATTACGCATGCAATATAGCTGCGAATCAAGTTACAGAAGAGACGAGCTTCATGTGGCCGAGTCTCAATGTCTGCCTTCAGGTCGGCGCCGTGACGTATCCCACCGCCCTTCGTTGAGGATAAGTATCCATGGAGCGTCGTCATCCGCGAAACTGAAGGTCGAAACCGTCGCCGACACTGCCCCGCGGGACGTCACCGTCACGCTCATCGCCCGTCCCGGCCTGGAAATCGTGCCGTTCGAAGCGCTCGGCCGCGCGCTCACTCCGGACCAGGAATCGTTCCGCAAATCCTGGCTCTCGTCCAAAGCCCGCCGCCCCCTGCCGGAACTCCGCCGGTATTGCGCGGCAGGCGTCACCGTACCGTTCGAATACAACTTCTGTCCCAACGACGGCAAGCCCGCTCAGATTATCCCGCCCTCCACGGACGGCCCGCGCTGAGCAAAAGCACCGTTTCACAACCAGTTGGTCCTCGGCGGCACGCTTGGTCGCGCATCGTTTCGCAAAGGCGTCCGCTCTCGGACGAACCATTTTGTTAGAACGTTGGCACAGGCTCAGCCCTTAAAGCTGCCCAGCCGCGGAACTCTCGGCTACTTCGATAACAACTCGGCGATCTCCGCCGGTTGAACCATCGTGCGCCCGTCGGCGC
>CAZVKC010000142.1:0-5066 GCA_964627455.1 uncultured Solibacteraceae bacterium
GCGATTCTGCGCGGACAGACGGCGAACCTGGTGATCACGGGCCAGAACACGCAGTGGGTGCAGGGAACGACGGCCGCGTCGTTCTCCGGGACCGGGGTCACGGTCAACAGCACTACGGTCAATTCGAATTTGCAGATCACGGTGAACGTGACGGTGGCTTCGGGCGCTACGTTGGGCGACCGCATGGTGACTGTGACCGCGGGTTCGCAGGTTCTGACGGGATTGCCGTTGACGATCTCGCCTGGCCTGTTAAGCGTATCGCCGGTGAGTGGATCACGCGGCCAGACGCTGACGGTTACGGTGAATGGCGGTCCGCTGACGAAGTTCACGCAGGGGCAATCGCAGCCGAGCTTTGGTGCGGGCGTCACGGTGAACTCGGTTCAGGTGCTGGCGCTGAATCAACTCACGGCGAACATCAGCATCGACGCCGCGGCAGCGCTGTCGACTCGGGACGTGGTGGTGACCACAGGTACCGAAGTTGCTTCGGGACCCGGGCCGCTTGAAGCCGCCAACTTTACGGTGACCGGCTCTCCGGCGTTCAGCCTGGATCCATCGAGCCTGATTCAGGGGCAGCAGAATGTCACGGTCAATATCAATCCGCAGTTCCTGACACTGAGCGCGGGGAATACCTTCATCAACTTCGGCGCCGCCATCACGGCGAACGAAGTTCCTGTGAACGTAACAAGCAGCACGACGGGCAGCGTGGTGGTGAGCGTGTCGCCGACGGCCACCACGGGTATACGCACGGTAACGCTGCGCGTGGGAACCAACAGCTATACGACACAGATCACGGTCACGCCGTCGACGGCGAAACTGCTGAGCGCCGCGCCTTCGACCGCGAAACAGGGCGACACCGTCGATGTTGTCGTCACTGGCCAGAACACGAACTTTGCCGCCGGGCAGACGACGGCGAATTTCGGGACCGGCATCACCGCGACGATCCTGGGAATCGACAGCACGACGCAGGCTCGCGTGCGGCTGGTGATCGACTCGCTGGCAAGCGTTGGCGCCAGGAATCCGGTGCTGACGACGGGTGGTGAGTCCGCCAGCGGAACGGGCCTGTTCACAGTGGAAGCGGGCACCCCGACGCTGTTGTCCATCACGCCGAATACCGGCAAACAGCAGGAATCGATCACCGCGACGATCCTTGGGCGGTACACCGCGTTCGACACGGCCTCCACGCCGAACCTCGGCGCGGGCGTCACGGTGAACAGCTTCACGGTGAACTCGGCGACGAGTATTACGGCGAACCTGACGGTGCAGCCCCGGGCGACGCTTGGGTTCAGGACCCTCGCGGTGTCCGGCGTGGCGAATCCGCTCACGAACGCGTTCAATGTGACGGCAGGTCCGGCGGCGATCTCGACGCTGAGTCCGGCGACCCTGCCGCAGAACCGATCGGGTTCGGTCACGATCACCGGCGTCAACACGAACTTCGCTTCGGGGCTGACGACCGCGAGTTTCGGCGCGGGGATCACGGTCAATTCCCTGACGATCAATAACGGGCTATCGGCGGTGGCGCAGATCACGGTGGCGCCGGATGCGGCAGTAGGTCCGCGAACGGTGACACTCACGACCGAGGGCGAGACGGCCTCGATCGTGAACGGGTTCAATGTGACGCTCGGCGCCGGGTCGATCGACAGCGTGAGTCCGGCGACACTGCAACAGGGGACCTCGGGGACGACGGTGACTGTGTCGGGTTATTTCCCGGGCTACGTTTCAGGACCGGTGGTGACGGCGAGTTTCAGCGGATCGGACGTGACGGCGTCGGTGACCAACATCACGCTCACGCAGATCACGCTGAGTGTGAACGTCAACGGCTGGGCCGACAAGACCACACGCAATCTCACCTTGACCAACGGGACTGACCCGGTGATCCGGAACAACGCGATTACGATTACGACGGGCAACGCGGCGGTTTCTTCGCTTGCACCGTCGTCCGCCAAGCAAGGCGCGACAGTGGACATTGTCGTGACGGGATCGGCGACGAGTTTCGGTTTGGCCCCGTCTGCCACGACTGCTTCGCTCGGCGACCTGACGGTACTCTCGGTGACTCCGTCGTCCGCGACGCAGGCGACGGTCAAGGTGCAGATCAGTGAAGGCGCGACGACGGGTCCGCGGACGCTGACGATGACGAGCGGCGGTGAAGTGGTGACTCTGGCCAACGCGTTCACGGTACAGCCTGGAGATCCGGTGATCCTCAGCGTGGCGCCGACGAGCGCGCTGCAGGGGGCGACGGTCGCGTCCTTCGTGATCACCGGCAAGTTCACGCACTTCTCAAACGCTAGCGTGGTGGATCTCGGATCGGGCATCACGGCTTCGGTCGTGTCCGCCTCGGCGACGCAATTGAACGCCAGCCTCACGATCGACGCTTCGGCTTCGACGGGCGCCCGCACTCTTACGGTGACGAGCGGCGGCGAAGTGGTGACGCTGGCCAATGCCTTCACGGTGAATCCGGGTGTCGCTGTGTTGACCTCGTTGAATACGAGCGCGCCACCCAAGCAGGGCGTGGCGGTCGTGTTCACGATCAACGGCAACTTCACGAACTTCTCGGCTGCGACTCCGCCTTCGGTCAACCTGGGCGCGGGGGTGACTACGGGAACCGTGACGGTCGTGAATCCAAATCAGGTCACAGTGAACGGAACCGTTTCCGGCACTGCGGCCCTCGGCGCGAGGACCGTCACGGTCAATCCCGGGTCGCTGACATTGGTGAACGCGTTCACCGTTGTTGCCGGCGATGCGACGATGAGTATCTCTCCGAGTTCGGCTCGCCAGGGTGATACGAACGTTTCGATCACGATCACGGGCGTCAGCACGAACTTCAACCAGGGGACGACCACGGCTTCGATTTCCGGAACCGGCGTGACGACCGGGGCGCTGGTGGTCAACAGCGCGACGAGCGCGACGTTGCCCGTGACGAGCATTTCGGACACCGCGGCTACGGGCGTACGTACGATCACGCTGACGACGGGCGGGGAAGTCGTGACGGCGAACTTCGACGTGCAGGCCGGCATCCCGGTTATCTCGTCGATTACGCCAGCGTCGGCGGCACAAGGCACTTCGCCGACCGTGACGATCGTGGGCCGATTCACCAGCTTCACCGCGGGATCCGCAGTGTCGCTGGGAAGCGGCATCACGGCGGTCGTCAATTCCGCGACGGCAACCAACATCCAAGCGACGTTGACGATCGCGGCGACGGCTTCCAAGACAGTTCGCACGTTGACCGTGGATTCGCTGAGTCTGGCGAACGCGTTCACGGTG
This sequence comes from uncultured Solibacteraceae bacterium, assembly GCA_964627455.1. GTDB lineage: Bacteria > Acidobacteriota > Terriglobia > Bryobacterales > Bryobacteraceae > F-183. Next base: position 3,259 of record CAZVKC010000142.1, read on the forward strand.
ACGGCGAGTCCGGCGGTGCTGACGACGGTGAATCCGGGGTTGGGCCCGCAGGGGGCGACGCTGACGGTGCAGGTCGCGGGTACACAAACCAACTTCCAGCAGGGCGTGACCACAGCATCATTCGGCGCGGGGATCACGGTCAACAGCGTGACGGTTTCCAGCGCGACCCAGGCTGCCGTCAACATTACGATTGCCGGGAATGCGGCGACGGGTCCGCGGTCTCCGGCGCTCACGACCGGAGGCGAAGAGGCGACGCTGGCGAACGCGTTCGTGGTGAGTGTCGGATTGCCGGAGATCACCGGTATCACGCCGGCATTCGGCGCGGCGGGCGCGACGGTGTCGAACATCCAGGTCACGGGCGTCAACCTGACGGGTGCGACCTTCTCGATCGGCGGGACGGAGACGATTCCCTCCACCGTACTGGGCAGCGCAATCCTGGTGGGAGGCAACGTGGTCACGGTGACGAACCTGACTGCTACGTCGGCGACGCTGCAGATCCAGTTTGGCGCAGTCACGGGCATTTACCCGCTGGTCGCGACGACGACGGCGGGGACCTCGACGACCGTTGTGATGCCGTCGAACCAGATCCTGGTGTACCAGGGAACCGGTTACCTGACGGCGCGGGCGACGACGATTCTCAACGGCTCGTTGACGCCGTTGGATCCGATTCCTCCGACGTTGAAGTATGTAACGGCACGGGCGACGACGGTCATCAACGGGTCGACCACGCCGTTGGACCCGACCCCGCCTTCGCTGACGTACGTGACGGCTCGGGCGGTGACCGTGATTAACGGTTCCACTACTCCGTTGGATCCGACGCCGCCGTCGTTGAAGTACGTGACGTCGCGAGCCACGACCATACGCAATCAGTCGTCTCCAGCGATTGCGCCTGCGTCGCATCAAACTTCCACGGACGAAGCATCGGCAGCCGGGGCGGCCAAGCGCGAGACCGTTACGGCTGAGGCTGCGGACGTCGTTTACGCGGGGCAGGCCTTGCGGATTCAGACGGCCGTACCTTCGGGCGTTCGCGTGGATGGCGTGCAGATCTACGTGAACGGCGTCCAATTGGCGGATCCGTTGCGCGCGCCCTACGAGACGGTGCTGACGGTTCCGGCAGGAGTCGCGGAGTTGGAGATCAAGGCCGTCGTACTCACGGAGGCGGGCGAGGTCGTGACGCCGCTGCGGCGAGTGCGGGTGGCGCGGGATGAGGGCCGCGAGGTGGCGTTCCGGATTGTAGACGCGGAAGATCGCGAAGTGACGGATGCGAAGGTAAGCGTCCTGTACTTCGGACTCTCGGCGGAGCATTTCCGGTTCGACCAGCCGCTGGCCGGCATGCCGGAGATTGCGGCGGATCGCAAGGCGGACGCGGTTGGGTTCGCGGCGCTGCTGCACTATCTGCCGCAAGGGCAGGATCCGCTGGGCACGGGCGCGTCACGCGATACGGTCACGCGGTATCGCGGGTTGCTGCAGGCGGTTGACGGCGGCGAGTACGAGTTCCGGCTGCGCGGGTCAACGGGCGCGGCATTGCGGATCAACGGCAAAGCCTATGCGGAGGGATCGCGCGTGCTGCTCGATCCCGCTGCTGCGGCGGAGTTGGAGGTGCTGCATTACCGGGGCATTGAACCGTCGGCGGCGCTGCATCTGGAATGGCGCATGGCGGGTGCGGCGGATCGCGAGTTCGAGACGATCCGGCCTGAGTTCCTGCGCACGGCGGCTCCGGCGGGGCAGGCGATTCCGCTGGCGGTGAGCCAGTTCGAGGTACGGGCGGAAAGTAGCGGGGGAGCGGGCGCAGGCCAGGCAGTGGTGAG
>CAZVKC010000143.1:0-5049 GCA_964627455.1 uncultured Solibacteraceae bacterium
TCGCCCGATTAAACAACAAAGCCCCGGCCTCAAACCCGGGGCTTTTGCTTTCTCCGTACACCCTCCTTGCTTCTCGCACTCGATTGCGATGCAATACGGGCAGCTATGAAACGGAGAGACTTTCTGCACACTTCCGCAGCGGTCGCAGCTACCGGCGCCACACTGGCAGGCGCCGCGACCAAAACCAGCATTCCTCACCGGACCTACAAGGGCGACGTTTCGCTTTCGGTCATCGGCTTTGGCGGCATTGTCGTCGTCGGCATGGACCAGCCGTCCGCCAACCGCACCGTTGCGGAGGCCTTCGATCGCGGCGTCAACTACTTCGACGTGGCGCCCAGCTACTTCGACGGCGAAGCGGAGATCAAACTCGGCATCGCACTCGAGCCCTTTCGATCCCAATCTTTCCTCGCCTGCAAGACGATGGAACGCACCGCCGCCGGCGCGCAGCGCGAGTTCGAGCAAAGCCTGCAGCGCGCCAGGACCGGCCATTTCGACCTCTACCAGTTCCACGCCGTCTCCAGCATGGCCGACGTCGATAAAATCCTCGCACCCAAGGGCGCCGGGGAATTTTTCCTGAAGGCGCGGGAACAAGGCAAGGTCCGATTCCTCGGCGCATCGGCCCACAATGCAGAAGCCGCCATTGCCCTGATGGAACGCTTCCCGCTCGACTCCATCCTCTTTCCCGTGAACTTCGTGCTCTTTCAGGAAGGGAACTTCGGCCCCCAAATCCTCGCGAAAGCCAAGGAAAAGGGGATCGCGAGAATGGCGCTCAAGGCCCTGGCGCACACCACCTGGCCGTCCCGCGAACATGAGAAGTGGCGCAAATGCTGGTACCAGCCCATCGAGGACCCCCAGCTTGCCGAATCCGCACTGCGCTTCACGCTCAGCGAGGACATCACCGCGGCTATCCCGCCCGGAGAGAATGAACTCTTCCAGATGGCGCTGAATTTCGCTGCAAGATTCCAGCCACTCAAAGCCCGGGAACGAAGCAGTCTCCTCGCAAAAGCCAAGGGACTGATTCCGCTCTTCCGCGCCTAGGTTGCAGGTGTATGGACGCCGCTGCACAGGTCCGCGCGACACTCCGGCCAATGTTCCTCTTCGACGCCGCCGACTCGATCCGCGGCCTCGAGGATCCGAAGGCGCCGCCGGCGGCGTCCCACAACCCTCGCTACCTGGGCTTCGACCCGCCACCGCGAATCATTCAGGCCAACGGCGCCCGCATCGCCCTCTTCAACTTCGGCGTCGTAGGTGTGCAGTACGCGATCCCGTTCGTCGGATCCTGGGCGGAGCTCGTCAAGACAGCCACCGCCTTACTCGACGACGCCACAACTGCCGCCAAAGCGCGTGACCAGGCCCACGCCGCGCTCCAGCAGGCCGACGTCGACACCACCTATGACAACTGGCTCGCCGAGGACTACCTGATCGTGGAGGTCGATGCCGGCAGCGCAAACATCGCGCAACACGGCGCCCTCATCGCCGCCCTTGTGCGGGGTGAAGTTCAGCCGCTTGCCGACGCCGAGGTCCGCGAAGTCCTCGCCTCGGCCCTCTCCTGCTATCCTCACGATCTGCTTGTCGCCGGCTGGGCCGCGGCCTTTGTCGCGGACACTCCCGAGGGCGCACAGTCCACCCTGCAGCTCCTCGAATTCGCCAACGCTCAGTTGCTCGAACTCCGCCATTACGGCCAGCGCGTTCGCGACGTTCTCCGTGGACTCTACCGCATCCAGCAGGAACCCGGCCGGCGCTTCTGGTGGCGGCGCTGGCGTACGGTCCGCGAAGTCGAACGCCTCAACCAGATCCGCCTCGAAGTCGTCGACCTCATGGAACGTAGCGACAATTCCCTGCGCGTCCTCGGCGACATGTTCTACGCCCGCGCCTACCGAACCATCGCCCAGCGCATCGGCGTCGACGACTACCGCAAGCTCCTCGAAGAGCGCGTCAAAACAGCCGGTGAACTCTACCACTTCCTCATCGAAGAATCGAACCACTCCCGCGCCTTCGTTCTCGAAGCCATGGTCGTCATCATTCTCGTCATCGAACTCGCCATGGCGTTGACCGGAAAGCGCCCATAAATGCCCGGAGGGTTGACCTCGCGCCGCGCCCCGCGTTACCGTGCAATTGAAGCAGGCAGCGGCGGGAGAGACCGGCCCAGTATGAACGGCCGGAGCCGAAGGAGCAACCGCCCCGGAATCTCTCAGGCAAAAGGACCGCCGTCCAAGCCACGAACTCTGGAAAGAAGCGTACGCGTGCAAAGCGGCGCTCGCCGACGGGATAACGTTCTCAGGCAAACAAGACAGATGGGGCGCGTAATCTTTCGCAGTACGAGAGAGGATCTGTCACGACCATGCCTGCCACCCTTGCCGCCACACCAGCGGACCTCACCACCAAACCCATAGATTTCACGCGCCGCCACATTGGACCCTCGCCCGCCGACATGCAGGCAATGTGCGAAGCCATCGGCGTTGCTTCGATCGACGAGCTGATTTCGCAAACCGTCCCCGGGTCGATCCGCCAAACCGCGCCCCTGGACTTCGGAGCCGCCCTCTCCGAAACCGAAGCCCTCGCCCGCATGCGCGAGATCGCCTCGAAAAATCAGGTCTACACGTCGTTGATCGGCATGGGCTACTACGGCACGTACATGCCGCTGGTGATCCTCCGCAACATCCTCGAGAACCCCGCCTGGTACACCGCCTACACGCCCTACCAGCCCGAAATCAGCCAGGGCCGCCTCGAAGCGCTGCTGAACTACCAGACCCTCGTCACCGATCTCACCGGACTCGATGTCGCCAACGCCTCGCTCCTCGATGAAGCGACCGCGGCAGCCGAAGCAATGGCCGTTGCCCATCGCGGCGCGACCTCCAAATCCACGCATTTCTTCGTCGACGAGGACGTCCACCCGCAGACCCTCGCGGTGATCCGCCAACGCGCCGAACCCCTCGGCTGGACCATCGTCACCGGGGACCCGTCCAAAGGCATCGAGAACGTCTTCGGCGCCATCCTGCAGTACCCCGGCTCCTCCGGCGCCATCCATGATTTCCGCGCAGTCATCGCGCAGGTCCACGCTCAAGGCGGACTCGTCACACTCGCTGCCGACCCGCTCGCGCTGACGCTGCTCACCTCCCCCGGCGAACTCGGCGCGGACCTCGCCATCGGATCCATGCAGCGCTTCGGCGTTCCCATGGGTTTCGGCGGACCCCACGCCGCCTACATGGCCGTCAAGGATTCCTACAAGCGCTTCATCCCCGGCCGTCTCGTCGGCGTCTCCATCGATGCCCGCGGCAATCGCGCCGCCCGCCTCGCGCTGCAGACCCGCGAACAACACATCCGCCGCGAGAAGGCGACCTCGAACATCTGTACTGCGCAGGTCCTGCTCGCCGTCATCGCCTCGATGTACGCGATCTATCATGGACCCGACGGCTTGCAGCAGATCGCCGGAAGCATTCGCCGCAAGACCGCATCGCTCGCAGCCGCCCTCGCGAAACTCGGCTTCAAGGTCCGCAATGCCGGCAACCACTTCGACACCATCACCGTCGAAACGCCCGGCCAGCAGACCGACATCCTCTGGAAAGCCGCCGAGGAAGAGAAGATCAACCTGCGTCCGGTCGGCGATAACGCTATCGGCATCTCGATCGACGAAACCACCAGCGCTGCGACGCTCGAAGCCGTCCTGCGCGCCTTCGGAGGCAGCGGCAAGGTCGAGGACATCCCCGGCAGCAGCGTGCCCGCGAACCTCGTCCGCACCTCGGACTTCCTGACGCACCCGGTCTTCCACCGCTATCGCTCGGAAACCGAACTCCTCCGCTACATGCGCAAACTCGCCGATCGCGACCTCGCGCTTGATCGCGCGATGATCCCGCTCGGATCCTGCACCATGAAGCTCAACGCGACCGCGGAAATGATCCCGGTCACCTGGCCCGAGTTCGGCAATCTGCATCCCTTCGCTCCCGCGAGCCAGACCGAAGGCTACGCGGAAATGTTCGCTGATATCTCGAAGAAGCTTTGCGACATCACCGGCTATGACGCCATTTCGCTGCAGCCGAACTCCGGCGCGCAGGGCGAATACGCCGGCTTGCTCGCCATCCGCGGCTATCACCTCAGCCGGGGCGATGCGCATCGCAACGTTTGTTTGATCCCGGTCTCTGCCCACGGCACGAATCCCGCATCGGCCAACATGGCGGGCATGGAAGTCGTCGCCGTCGCCTGCGATTCCGAGGGATCCATCGACGTCGCGGATCTCGCCGCCAAAGCCGAAAAGCACGCGGCGAAGTTGTCCTGCATCATGGTCACCTACCCGTCGACGCACGGTGTGTTCGAAGAGCAGATTCGCGAGATTTGCGACATCGTGCACAAGCATGGCGGCCAGGTTTACCTCGACGGCGCCAACATGAACGCGCAGGTCGGCATCTCGCGCCCCGGCGACTATGGCGCCGACGTGTCGCACCTCAACCTGCATAAGACCTTCTGCATCCCGCACGGCGGCGGTGGACCCGGCATGGGACCGATCGGCGTAAAGAAGCATCTCGCGCCGTTCCTGCCGACGCATCCCTGCGCGCCCGGCGGCGTCGGCGCCGTGGGTCCCGTGTCGGCAGCGCCCTACGGATCCGCGTCTATCATCCCGATCTCGTACACATACATGTTGATGATGGGCGGCGCCGGATTGCAGAAAGCGACAGAAGTTGCGATCCTCAACGCCAACTACATCGCCAAGCGCCTGGATCCGCACTTCCCGGTGCTCTACAAGAATCACAACGGACGCGTTGCGCACGAGTGCATCGTCGATCCGCGGCCGCTGAAGGATTCCTGCGGCGTCGGCATCGACGACATCGCCAAGCGCCTGATCGATTACGGCTTCCACGCGCCGACGATGAGCTTCCCGGTTCCGGGCACGCTCATGATAGAGCCCACGGAATCGGAGAGCAAAGAGGAACTCGACCGCTTCTGCGACGCGATGATCGCGATCCGCAAAGAAATCGCGGATGTCGAGAATGGCCGCTTCACCGCAGCCGAATCGCCGCTGCGGCACGCGCCGCACACGGTCCACGACATCGTCGA
>CAZVKC010000144.1:0-4699 GCA_964627455.1 uncultured Solibacteraceae bacterium
GATGCGGAGACGGGGCTGGATTACTTCGGGGCGAGATACTTCTCGGGCGCACAAGGACGATGGACAAGCCCTGATAAACCGTTTGCGGACCAACATCCTGAAGACCCTCAGAGTTGGAACCTCTATGGTTACGTTCGCAACAATCCGCTGAAAATGGTTGATGACGATGGCGAGTCCGCAACGCTGATCGGCGGCTTAGTCGGTGGTGTTGTTGGCGGTGGTGTTGCATGGTACCAAGGCAAGAGCATCTGGAAGGGAGCATTGGCGGGTGCTGCTGCTGGAGCGCTTGCGGGTTCAGTAATTGACACTTTCGGCGCAAGTGGTGTGGCAATCGCAGCGAGTGGTGCTGCGGGCGGCGGTGCCGGGTACTTATTGGATACGGCACTGAACGGAGGAACTGCTACCGGAACGGGCTTGGCTACGAGCATGGCGGTCGGGACGGGCGGTGCGTTGCTTGGTGCAGGTCTCGGAAAAGTTGTACAAAGTTTGATCAGTGCGGACGCTGCCCTCGGCGGTTCGATCCGCAACGTGAACCCAATGAAGGGTACGTCCAACTGCGCCAACTGTGCAATCGCAACCGACGCAACTCTTGCGGGGAGGCCAGCTTCGGCTATGCCGGGTGGTGTAACTCTGACAACTGCGCTCGAACAGCACTTTGGATCAAAGTTCTCATCGGTGTCAGGGCAGGCAGCAATCGACAAGAGCATCGGAGCCGCAGGCAATGGTGCCCGAGGAATCGTCTTCGTGAGAGAGGCTGGTGCGAAGGTTGGCCATTTCGTCAACGTTGTGAATCAGAAGGGCACGATCCGTTACTTGGATGGGCAGACTGGCAAAGCTTACAACTTCTCAGGCAACTATGACGATGTTCGTCTACTGAGGACCAACTAGGAGACCCCCCATGCTTAGCCGTGAAGAAGCTCAGGAAGTAGCAAGAGAACAGATCAAGCGGATTCAAACCTCGACTGGCATCGATCTGACGCTCGTGGATGCGGACACCGTTGAGTTTGATGAAGGATGGATTTTCTATTGGGATTCGACTGGGTACCTTGAGACTGGTGACTTCGGGATGGCTATTGGAGGCAATGCTCCGTTTGTCATCTTCAAAGATGGGGCGATAAGGCAAGCCCCAACGGCTTATGCAAAGCCCGAAGCGATCCTGAAGTGGTTGGAGGAAAATCCTGATGCCGGATGGGTGAACTCACGATCAGGCAGTCTTTCTCCGCTGTAGTTCGAGCTTGACGGCGTAGAAGGCGGCTTGCAGGAGATGGATGCGGCCCCGGTTGCCAGCGATCACCAGTTTGCCATCCGACCACTCAGAATTTTCATGAGCGCCGATGAGGAGCGCCAGGGCGAACTGATCGAGTACGGCGTCATAGAAGACCTGGAGTTCGTCATCGGAAAATGAACCCAGAATGGCGCTTGGTTCGATGATGTCTTGGACGAGGAGTTCGTCGGCGAGGTTGGAGAGCAAAGAGTGCATGATGGTTTCCTGCTGGCATTTAACATTCTGAGTACGCATAATAGGTGTTCATCCTTGATGGGCGGCTGCGGTTCGAGAGTCCCGTTGCGCCTTCAATCTTTGACGGATGGCGCTCCGTATCCAGTCGGTCTTGGTGACGCCCTTGTCGTGAGCGGCCTCGGTGAGGAGTTCGTCAATGGCCGGGTCGAGGCGTAAGGTCATGCAGGCTTTTGGTGACATGGTGATACCTATTTAGGCGGCGAGGCTGGCACGAAGCAGTGAAAGCGTGCTGGTTACTTTGCGGCGAACAGTCCTCGTACTCATCCGCTCGACGGCGGCAATCTCGTCCTGGGTAAGACCCGCACGCAGATGGTTGACGATACGTGCCTCGGCAGCAGGAATGACAGCAATGGCCCGATGCAGATCGATTCTTTGCTCGAAGCTCGTGTGGCTGGAAACATCGTGCTGTTCCGGGTCGAACTGGCGCAGCCGTGCGGATCGGCGGCGATGGTCCTTGATGCGGGAATCGGCTCGACAGAGCAACAGCCCCGGCGAAATGGTGCGGTAGGTTCCTTCGGCCACCAGCCGCCAGACCTCCATCCAAGTCTGCTGGCAGATGTCTTCTGCGAGAGCGTAGTCGAAGTACGGCACTCTGCCGAGGACGTGCGTGAAGAGGGGTTGTCGCCACCCGTAGTAGAGTTCTTGAAAAGGCGAGATCAGATCGCCAGTGGGATCGAAGTGATAGATATCATCAGGCATGGGTGCTACCTCATTAGCATCGGGCGGTTGGGACGTCGAAGGCGTTCCAACCAGCCAGCCATTGGTATCTATACACGGACCCTTCGTGATCGAGCGGTCCGGGTGAAAAAAGTTTGTCCGCTTTTTGCCGCCTGCAACGGTAATCTCTCAGAGACCTGAAGGAACCGAAAGGAACCCGATGGAGATAGAACATCAAGAACCGTGAGCGAAGCGAACAGCGGCCCGAAGGGACGCTAGAACAGGAAATCCTACAGCCACCTCTTAAATCGAAAAAGGCTGGCTGCACCTTCAAGAGTGGCAACGTGATCATTGATGATCCTGGAATGATGATGAAGTAGGAATCGTCTGCTTTCGTGTTCCAGTGGACGCAAGATCAAGGCAATCATCTTCTTCACGTACACCTTGCGTTAGGCTCCCTTCGGTCGCCTGTTCGCCTGCGGCTCACGGTTCCTGTGGTGGTCGTATGGAAATGAAATCCTTCACTCCCCGAGACGGTGACCGTCGCCGCCTTCGGCGTGGCATCCACAGATTCTCGAAAGATCAACCATCTTCAAGGCAATGATTTTCTTCACGCACACCTTGTGTTAGGCGTCCCTTCGGTCCGCCTGTTCGCCTTCGGCTCACGGTTCCTGTGGTGGTCGATACAAGATGAAATCGTTCACTCCCTGAGACGGTGACCGTCGCCGCCTTCGGCGTGGCACACACAGGTTTGACATTCCTCACGAACGTGATATGCCGCACTCCATTGGATGCCGTTGGTATCCGGCAAAAGCTATACCTGTCGGTGTGCAACGCCGCATCCAACATGGCGGTACGCCAGGGACGGGCGGAAGGCGGCTAAATAGGGACGAACGCAAAAAATCCATGAAGCCGATCAAACTCACCGACAACCACTACATCAACCCCGATGCGATTGCTCAAATCAGTTGCGATGCAAAGAACGCTGAGGGCGCTTCGGCCACTTTCGTGTTCGTGAACGCAAAGCAGGCTCCACTCGAACTGCACGGCGCAGAAGCGGAAGAGGCGATTGCGAACTGGCGTCGTTTCCATCAGCGCCGGATAGCGTTTGCTCAGTCTGACGACGTCTGTCAGTCACGCCTCGAGCACGAGCCAGATCGCCACGGGCTACCGTTGGGACGCCGCCGGGAACCGGCGAGCGGTAATTGGTCCGAACGCAAACGCAAGCGACCAGACGACATGGACACGGGTGTCCTATTCGGACAGTTGCACTTCGGGCCCGTCGGGTCCAGTACTAGCCTTTCCGACCTCGGTCACGTATCCGAAGGTGACGGTGAATGGAGTTTCGACGAGTTTTTCAGCTTCAACGCAATACGATTGCTGGCTTGGGAAACCAAAGGTATTCACGGATATCAACAACGTAAGCACTTCGTTCTCCTATGATGGGGATTCTATGGACCGGCTGAAGTCGATCCAGCGGGCGGCGGCAACGGGCGCGGAGACTCGGATCCGGTATGAATACGATGACAGCCCCCAACTGACCGCGGTACGGAGCTACGCGGATTTGACCACTGCCGGCGATGAACAGTTGCGACGGGAAACGAAGTTCGATGGGTTCGGCCGCGCGGTGAAAGAATACCGACGGACGGCAGCAGGTAGCGCGATCAAGACGGAAAGCCAGTTCGACGGTGTTCACCGGCTCTGGAAGGTTGCAAACCCGGTGGAATATAGCGCAACAGAGGTAGCGCCCACCGCATTTACGACGCGAAGTTATGATGCGCTGGATCGCGTGATCCGGATCACCAACCCGGACGGGACCTACCAGTCTCTCGTGTATGCGGGTACGACCACAACGGTGAGTGATGAAGCCGGGATCAGCCGTCAGAACAATACTGATGGACTTGGACGGCTTGTATCGGTGGTGGAGGCGCCTGGCAGCGGCAGTGCAGCGACCACGCGGTACGCCTATCACGGGCCGCACCTGCTGACGGTGTGCCCAAATGGAGGAACGCTATCGACAGCAGCGATCTGCAGCGGCACGACTTACGGGCGAACGTTCAGCTATGACTGGCTGGGCCGGCTGTTGAGCGCCAGCAATCCGGAGAGCGGCACGACCACGTACTCGTATGACTCCGTTTCGCGAAGCAACGGGATTGGGCAGTTGACGTCGAAGACGGACGCACGGAGCGTGACGACTGCATTTGACTACGATCTGCTGGGCCGGCTGACCGCAAAAAGCTACAGCGGAGGAACCGGGGCAGGAGTCGCAGCGACAGACCCTGTGAGCTACCGGTATGATTCGCATGTGGCGAGCCCTGCGGCGGGAGTGACGAGCTATCCGAAGGGTCGAATCACGGCGATCACGACTGGGGCGGGGGCCACTTACAAGGGCACTCTGTATGAAGCGTACGATGCGCTGGGGCAGGTTACGTATCATTCCCAGGGGATGGGGATTTCGAGCTTGTGGCGTTTCGGGGGCACGGACGCGGCGAGTCCCGGGTATGCGTACACAAAACACGGCGC
>CAZVKC010000145.1:0-4697 GCA_964627455.1 uncultured Solibacteraceae bacterium
TTCGGATACAGAGGATCATTCACCTCTCTCTTCAGCACCTGCTTCTTTTCCATCTGCCGCGCCAGCACCGCGCCGAATTCCCAGCCGCCCTTCGCCGCCAGTTTGTCCGCCGCATCAAGAGCCGCAAACGCATCGGCATACTCGATCAGCATCCAACCTTTCAACAGGCTGGCCTTCTTCGACAGAGGATTGGTGTCCGCCAGTTCCTCCCACCGGGAATCGTCCATCCGAACCAGCAGCTTGGAGGTCATCAGGCGGCGAGCCGGATACATACGAGCCTCGCGGTCCGCCGCGCTCATTTTCGAAAGCTTTTCGGCAGACGGCAGTTCGCTCAGGTCATAAAAGACCGGCACGAGCCCTGAACGTTCGCCCGGACGTCCCTGGCGCAGCTTCTGCATCGCCGCGGCATCGAGCAAGTGGATCAAGCCGTCCGCGGCGCCCCATCCCCTCGAAGACTTCGATCCTGCTCTTACCTTTGCGCCCTTGCTGGCATACACTTCGTCGCCTGACAGCCGGTAAGCACGGCTGACTCCATTCTCGGAAAACCGGTAGTCTGTTTGTCCGAACAGCACGAAAGCAGCGGAAAGGGCCCCGACCACCCACAGTCGAGCCAAATTCATCACTTTGTTTTTTCTCCTTCTTTGATCTGGCGCAGATTTACCTGACGCCCCTTCTGGATAGGGCGACAAAACAGTAAATCGTCAGTCAAAGATTTTTCTTCAACGAAGATCCATCCGCCCGATCCAAATATCGCCGTTTCTTACATTGCTAGTGAAAAAAATGCGATCTCGAGAGAATTCCACGCGATAGATCCGCCCCGGTGACTCGTCGAAGAGTTGCCGTTCCACCCGCGTATGGAGATCGTACAGCAGGCACTGACCGCCGCGGCCGTACACGATCGCTGATCCGTCCGGCGACCAGACCGGGTACATCCCCCGGAACGGGAGAACCTCCGCCGCCTGGTTACCTGGCTCATACAACCGCAGGATGTCCGTCCCCGGTTCCCCAATGAGCAAGCGCCCGCGCCCTCCCGGGGGTTCGAGGATCACCAGCGTATCCGAGGCCCCGATCCCCGGCAACACTTCCGGCTCTCGAACCGGGGTGGAAGCATGGGCAGGGAACACCACCCCCACGCCGTTCTGACGCGACGAGTAGATGCGGTTCCCGTCGCCCGACCACGTTGGTCCCTGCAAGCCGCGGCCGGTGGTCTGCGTAACCTGCCTGAGTCCGGAGCCATCCGCCCGGACCGCCCAAACCTCGTAGCGTCCGGAACGGTCGGAAAGGAATGCGATCTCATCGCCATTCGGAGACCACGCCGGAGCCCGGTCCTTTGCCGGATCCGCCTGCAACCGCCGCTGTCCCGAACCGTCGCGATCCATCACCCAGATGTCTTCTTGCGGACCACCCACTGTGTCGTACACGATCTGGGACCCATCCGGCGAAAACGAGAAATTCGCCATATGGTGGGTCCGATCCACCACCCGTTCCGGAGTCCCCACGACCGACCGCCGCGCAGCGTCCCAACGGATCGAAAAGAGGTGGCTGCCCCGCTCCGCGGTAGAAAAGATGATCCCGCGGCCATCCGCCGAAAAGCTGAAGAAGCTCATTTCGGGAGTCGGCATCGTGACCGCTTCGGGCTTTCCCCGAACTTCGCCGGATGGTTCGTCGATCGCGACCCGCCACAGGTTCATCACGCCGCCACGATCACTGAGGAAATAGAGGAACCTGCCGTCACGCGACCACACCGGGCTCCAATCCACTGACGCATCGTCCGTCACGCGAACCACACGGGCCGGCGTGGCGGTGGCCGATATGGTGAAGATGTCGCGCCGGCCGCCGGCGTTGAGTCCCCAATACGCAATACGGTTCCCGTGCGGCGACCAGTTGGGCTGGATCGCATCGGCGCCGGTCTCCAGTTCCCGCTCGGCGCCCGTGTTCAGATTCAGAATCACCAGGCGTCCCACTGGCTCGCCGCGCGCGGTGGGAGTTCCAAAGGTGACGGTCGAATACACGAGTTGCGAGCCGTCCGGCGACCAGGCCGGCAGATAGCCGCGGGACGAGACGCGCCGCGGGTTCTCGCCGGTCGCCTCCATCACGAACAGCCCGCCGCCATTGCGCTCGGAGCGGAACGCGATGCGCGAACCATCCGGCGACAGAGCGGGCTGCGTGTCATCCTCGTTGGACTCCGCCGTAAGGTTCACCACCGTACTGCCGCCGGTCCGCTGCAGGTAGATGTCCCACTTTCCGCTGCTTTCTCCCGCGTAGAAGAATTGCGAGCCATCCGGCGACAGATTGGGGAACCGCTCTTCACCCGCGGCGGTGGTCAGCCGCTCGAAGCGACTCGGCACTGCGGTCGAGCGCAGTGCCGCCTGTTGCTGTCGCCACAGAGCGAGGGCCGCGACGAATGCGAGCACCACCGCAGCAGTGGCGAACACGACGCGCCAATCCAACTTCGAGGAGGAGTTCTTTGCACGAGGCCCTGGATCCGGTTCTGTGATCGCAACAGCGGCGGAACCCGAGATCCCGCTGCGCGAATCGCGGGTCAGCCGCTTCAATGTCGATCGCAGATCGGCGGCGGTTTGGAACCGGAATTCCGGCTCTTTTTCGAGCAACCGGTGGATCAACGCTTCCAGTTCCGAATCGACCTCGGGCCGCAATTGAGAAACCGGCGCCGGCGTGTGGCGAAGGATCGCGTCGAACACTGCCGCGTCGGTCGGCCCTGTGAATGGACGCACGCCCGTTGCCAGTTCGTACAAGACCACGCCGAAGCTGAACAGATCGCTGCAGGGACCGACCGGCTTGCCCATTGCCTGCTCCGGCGACAGGTAGTGCACGGTCCCCGCGATCCATCCGGGCCGGGTTGAAAAATCCGGCGGCTGCGATCGTGGATGTTCGGTCAGCTTCGCCAGTCCGAAATCGAGCACCTTCACGAAACCGTCGTCGCGGACCATGATGTTTTCCGGCTTCACATCCCGGTGCACGATTCCCGCTTCATGGGCCGCCGCAAGCGCCGATGCCGTTTGCGAGGCGATGTCCATCAGTTGGCGGATCGGCACAGGGCCTTCTTCGGCCAACTGCCGCAGAGTGCGACCTTCCACCAGTTCGGCCGCAATGTAATAAACACCCTGATCCTGGTCGGCATCGTAGATCGACACGATGTTCGGATGATTGAGCAGCGACGCGGCGCGCGCTTCCTGTTGGAACCGGTGGATGCGGTCGGACTCGTCGTTGAAGTCGCTCGTCAATACCTTCACGGCGACGGCGCGATTCAGCCGCACGTCGCGCGCGCGGAACACCGTCCCCATGCCCCCCGAGCCAATCTGCTTTTCGATTTCGTAGTTGCCGAGGCTGGCGCCAATCAACACACGGGCCAGTCCGCGCCGCGGGTTGCCCTGCAACAGCTTGGCCGCGGCGTAAATCGCCGGGCGGTTCAGGAACGAATGCGGCGCTTCGCGATCGTCAGCGAGCAGCGCCTCGACGTACGTCCGCAGTTCCGCGTCGCCCTCGCAGGCGGAATCGAGAAACCTGGAGCGCTCTGCTTCGGGGATCTCGCACGCGCGGCCGAAGACAGTCGAGGCTCGCCTGTGCAGATCCGGACTCATGAGCGCGGCGGTTTCGGATTCAGGGCGCCGTGCAGCCAGGCGCGAGCCATGCGCCAGTCCCGCACGACGGTCGCTTCCGAAATCCCCAACACCGCGGACACTTCCGCGATATCAAGGCCCCCGAAGAAGCGCAGTTCGACAACTTTTGCCTGCCGTTCATCAATCTTCGCGAGTCTGGTGAGCGCCTCGTCGAGGTCGACGAGTTCGGCTGGATCGAGGCCGGATCCCGGCGCTTCGGCGGCGATTCCCTGCGCGGCGTCGAGATGGAAGTGGCCCGCACGCGCCCCCCGCTTCGTTGTGTCCTGGGCACGCGCCAGATCGATCAGGATCCGCCGCATCAATCCGGCTGCAACGGCAAAGAACTGACGGCGATTCTCCCATTCGACCGGAGCATCTCGAGTGAGCCGCAGAAAGGCTTCATTGACAAGCGCGGACGGCTGCAGCACATGGCCGGGGCGTTCCCGCAACATCAGCAACCGCGCCTGGCGGTGCAATTCCCCGTAAACCAGCGGCGTGAGACGGTCGAGTGCGGCGGAGTCTCCTTCACTCCAGGCCCGCAACAGCGTGGTAACTTCCGGAGCCGGAAAGGTCGGAAGATCGATGCTCATCAGTTCGAGGTCCAGTATCCCGCTGACTGACGCCGGCGGTTCTCATATGATACCGCCCTTACTGTCCCACGCCTCGACTCTGAAACCAAAAACGGTGGACCGGCAGCGGCATCGGCGAATCCGCGCCTTTCACGCTCTTCCAGAGGATCTCGTTCAACTCGAACATCGGAGCCTCGTCCACTTCGTCGAGGTTCATCTTCATCGACGCCGCCGCGCCCCACGACTTTTCGGTGTTCTTCGCATTCACATCGATCTTCGGCGCGATCGCCGTGTAGCCGCGCAGGTCTGCGGTCTCCGTGAACGAGTTGTACATCGGCATCGCCGCCGCATCGTATTGGGTCATCGGAGGCAATCCCAGCAGCAACTCCATGGTCCGCAGCATCGCCGATGTCGTATACAAGGTCGAATCCACCATCCCGCGCTTCGTGTACGGGCTCGCAATGAGTCCCACGGTCCGCCGCGCATCCACGTGATCCGGACCATTCTG
>CAZVKC010000146.1:0-4627 GCA_964627455.1 uncultured Solibacteraceae bacterium
TATCGTAAGGGTGTATGGTAAGTTCCCCCTGGGGACCCCTGACCGTCCGCGACGCTCACGTCCACTTCTTCTCCCACAAGTTCTTTACGCTTCTGGCCGCCCAGAAGCCGGGCCTTCACGCCGAGGACCTCCCCGGCATCCTCGGCTGGGACCTACCCTCTTCCGAGGACCCCGCAGCGCTCGCCGACCGCTGGGTCGAGGAACTCGACCGATACCTCGTCGACACCGCCGCGCTCATCGCCAGCCTGCCGCCCGACGTTTCCTCGGTATCCGCCGCCGTGCAGCGCCATCCCCACCGCTTCCACGGCTTCGCGATGTTCGACCCCATGCATCAGGACGCCGCCGCCGTCCTCAGCGGCAACCCGGGGATCCAGGCGCTCTGCCTCTTCCCCGCCCTGCATCGCTACTCCCTGCATGAACCGCGCGTCATCGAAGCCATCCGAGCCTGCGCCCGCAAGGCTGCGGTCTTCGTCCACTGCGGTTCACTCTCGATCGGGGTCCGCAAAAAACTCGGTCTCCCCAACCTCTACGACCCGCGCTTTTCGAACCCCCTCGACCTCGAGTTCCTCGCCCACACCTGCCCGGATGTCCGCTTCATCGTGCCGCATTTCGGATCCGGCATGTTCCGCGAAGCGCTCATGGTCGCCGCCCAATGCCCCAATATCTACCTCGACACGTCCAGCACCAATAGCTGGATGAAGATCGAAGGACTCGACCTACGCAGCGTTCTGCACAGGGCATACGATGTTCTCGGACCGCGCCGTCTGGTCTTCGGCACAGATTCTTCCTTCTTCCCGCGCGGCTGGCACAAGGCAATCTTCGATGCCCAGTCTACGGCCTGGTATGAGCTGGGCATACGAAAAGAAGAGGCGGACCTGATCTTCAGCGCCAATCTCGCCCACATCCTCGACTTTTCCTGAGAAATTCCGATGCGGCGAAGCACTATGATTACGTGCTAGCCAGCAATCGACTTCAGTTCCGGCATCCCTGCAACGTGGATCCCCAGCCGCGAACTGCCCTGTTGCTGCCCGGATTCAGGCGAACCGGTGCGGCTCGTATCTTCTCCCCGTCCCCGGGTTCGGAAGTCTGGCTGGATCAGCTCCGCAAATACGCACCGGCTTCGCTGGCCGGATCGTTACGGCAGTTGCTGTTCATCGCCAGCATGCGCGCAGCCTACGGCGACCGCCTGGATAGCGTCAACCATTCACTGGTCGTCATCTTCCAGGCCGAACAACCCTGGCTCTCGGACCGCGACCGCGACGAACTGTGGGACGCTTTCGGGCTCCCCGTATACGAGCAGATCTACTGCGCGTCTGGGCTTCTCGCCAGCGAGTGCGAGGCGCATGACGGCCTCCACACCGCCAGGGGGGCCGAATGGACCACCTCGCATGACGGCGAGTTATGGTTCCGCGAACCTCCCGCGTGGTGGGAAGAACGCGGCGAGTCCTACGCCCCCACCGGCCTCTTCGGCCGCGTCAACATCGCGCCATGTGCTTGCGGCAGAAAAACTTCGCGCATCCACGTGCTCGGACCCGGCGCCGCCCTGCTCGCCACCGGGGACCTGTCGGCGTTCGCAGAAGTAGCCTAGAAACCTAAATCGAAAATTCCTCGTCCCAGAATCGGACAGTTGCGTTATCGTAAGGATTGAAACAACAGGACTTTGCGGGTGGAGGCAGAATTGCACCTTCCGCAGGGCTTGACGATCACGGACTACAGTTCGACTACTGCGACGACACCGATGAAGACATCCCATACCCCGAGGATCCTGATCGCCGACGACCAGTTGGACATCCTCGAGGCGCTCCGCCTGCTATTGAAGGCGGAAGGCTATCAAACCGAACTGGCGACGTCCCCGGGCGCCGTTCTCGCGGCCCTCGAAACCAAGGAGTTCGACCTCCTGGTGATGGACCTCAACTATACGCGCGACACCACTTCCGGCCAGGAAGGCCTCGACCTGCTCACGCGCATCCAGACCATCGACGCGACGCTTCCGATCGTCGTGATGACGGCCTGGGGCAGCGTGGATCTCGCCGTCGAAGCGATCCGCCGCGGCGCCAAGGACTTCCTGCAGAAGCCCTGGGACAACGCCCGCATGATGACGATCGTCAAGACGCAGATCGAGTTGAGCCGCGCGCTTCGGGCGGGCCAGCGTTTGGAGGCCGAGAACAAGCTGCTGCGGAACGACCGGCTGCCGACCATGATCGCCGAGAGTCCGCAGATGAAGCCCGTGCTCGAGTTGATCGAACGCGTGGGTCCGTCGGACGCCAACGTGCTGATCACCGGCGAACCCGGCACCGGCAAGGAAGTTGTCGCGCAGACGCTGTATGCGATCTCCGGCCGCGCGTCGAAGCCCATGGTGACAGTCAACGCCGGAGGACTGGCAGAAGGCATTTTCGAGAGCGAACTGTTCGGACATGTGAAGGGCGCGTTCACGGACGCCAAGATGGACCGCGTCGGGCGCTTCGAACTCGCCGACGGCGGCACGCTCTTCCTCGACGAAATCGCCAACGTCCCGATGAACCTGCAGGCCAAGATGCTGCGCGTACTCGAGACCGGTGAAATGGAACGCGTCGGATCCTCGAAGACGCGCCGGGTCGATGTGCGCATCATCTCCGCGACCAACGCCAATCTCGCCGACGAAGTCGCGAACGGGCGTTTCCGGCAGGATCTGCTGTTCCGCCTGAACACCATCGAGATCCACCTGCCGCCTCTGCGCGAGCGCAGGGACGATATCCCGTTGCTGGCGAACCATTTCCTCGGCGTGCATGCGCGCCGCTATCGCAAGGGGATCGCTGGGTTCGACAGCGCGGCCATGCAGGCGCTAATCGACAACCCCTGGCAGGGCAACGTCCGCGAGTTGAATCACGTGGTCGAGCGCTCGGTGCTGATGGCGCAGGATCGCTTCGTGAAGCCCTCTGATCTGGCGCTGCGCATGGGTTCGCAGGCCTCGGCGAAGCTCGAGGAAATGAGCCTCGAAGACGTCGAAGCGTTCCTCATCAAGAAGGCGCTCGCCCGTTACGACGGCAACGTCAGTCAGGCCGCCAATACCCTTGGCCTGAGCCGCAGCGCACTCTACCGCCGCTTGCAGCGCTACGGGTTATAAGCCGTGCCCCACCCCGCAGGGACACTCCGGAATGTCCCAACCATTACCCCTTCTGCCCTACCGGATTTCCCCGGGCCCACTCCTGCGAGGGATAGAGCGCCGACCCCATCCCTGAGGGACACTCCGGAGTGTCCCAACCATTACCCCTTCTGCCCCACCGGATTTCCCCGGGGATCCGGCCTCGCACGGGAGGAGGCATAAGTGAGCAAATGGTGGCGATCCAAACTCGTGCATGAACGCCGGATCATGCTCCTGGCGCTTGCCGCAGGACTCCCCGGCGTCCTCACCAGCGAAATCATCCTCTGGACCGGCGACTACACAGCGAAGGTCCAGTGGACCCTCACCCTATTCGTCGTCGGCTTTTGGATCGCCATCGGCGCCAGCGTCCAGGAACGCGTCGCGTCCCCTCTGCGGACCCTCGCCAACCTCCTCGAAGCCATGCGCGAAGGCGACTACTCCATCCGCGGCCGGCAGGCCATCAACGAAGACGCGCTCGGCGAGGTCCTGCAGCAGATCAACGCGATGGGCACGACACTCCAGAGCCAGCGCCTCGGCGCACTCGAAGCAACCACGCTCCTCCGCAAGGTCATGGAGGAGATCAACGTCGCCGTCTTCGCCTTCGACGTCAATCGCAAACTGCGCCTCGTGAATCGCGCCGGCGAACGCCTCCTCGGCCAGCCGGTCGAACGCATCATCAACGCCGACGCTTCCCTCATCGGACTCGACGAGTATCTCGACGGCGATCCGCAAAAGACCGTCCAGCGCGGATTCGCCGGCAACATCGGCCGCTGGGGCATCAGCCGCGCACAGTTCCGCGAAGGTGGACTCCCGCTTCAACTCCTCGTCATCACGGATCTCACGCGGCCTCTGCGCGAAGAAGAGCTACAAGCCTGGCAGCGCCTCGTCCGCGTGCTCGGCCACGAACTCAACAACTCGCTCACGCCCATCAAATCGATCGCCGGCAGCCTCGAGCAGATGCTCAACCGTACGCCTCGCGCGGAGGACTGGGAAGACGACATGAAGCGCGGACTCTCCGTCATCTCGACCCGCGCCGAATCGCTTGCCCGCTTCATGGGCGCCTATGCGCGTCTCGCGAAACTCCCGCGCCCCGAACGCACCACCGTCGACGCAGTCGCGCTGGTGGAGCGAGTCGCCAAGCTGGAAACGCGCGTTCGCGTGGTGATCGAACCCGGAGGCCCGACGCCGATGTTCATCCAGGCCGACCGCGATCAACTCGAGCAGGTGCTGATCAACCTCATCAAGAACGCGGCCGAAGCCTCCCTCGAGATGCGCAGCGCGGATCCTCACGTCACCGTGAGTTGGAACCGCATCGGCACGAACGTGGAGATCGCCGTCCGCGACACCGGCCCGGGCTTGTCGAACACGGCGAACCTCTTCGTCCCCTTCTTCACCACCAAACCCGGAGGCTCCGGCATCGGACTCGTCCTCAGCCGCCAGATCATCGAAGGACATGGCGGAGCCCTCACGCTCCGCAACGTCGCAGAAGGAAACGGCTGCGAAGCG
>CAZVKC010000147.1:0-4358 GCA_964627455.1 uncultured Solibacteraceae bacterium
GCGCAGTTCGTGACTCGTTTCAACCGGCGGGGCATTCCTTTCTGTTTATCATCCTGCTGGAGGGTGGGTCGTGGTGTGTTCGGGGGCGGGACTGAAGTCCCGCGCGGGCTGAAGCCCGCCCCACGACGAGAGTATCGACTGGGGCGGATCCTTGAGATGGCGGCGATCAAGTCTCTCGCAGGCTAGAGAGAGCCTACACCACCACGGCTGCACGCGTGCGGGCGGAAGGACCTCGCTGTATTCTGTACTCATGCCCAAAACGTTGCTGGCGCTTGGCGCTCACTACGATGACTGTGTGTTTGGCGTGCCGGGCGTGATGCTGCAGGCCATCCGGCAGGAATGGAAGGTCGTGATTGGGTCGCTGATTGGAGACTACAGCAACTGGGCTCCGGTGAAGGGCCGGGAAAAGCAACTGGTGGAGCGTTCCCGGGAACTGGCCCATCATTATGGCGCGGAGATGCGGTTTCTGGATTTCGCCTCGCATCTGTTCGATGTGAACACGGCCGCCAAGAAAGCGGTGGCGGGGCTGGTGGCCGACGTGAAGCCGGACATCGCGTTGATCCTGTGGCCTGGCGATACGCATGACGATCATCGCGTTGCGTCGCAGCTTTGCGAGATCGCGGTGAAGAACGCCGGGCAGATTCTCGGACGCGAGGATGTGCGCGCGCCGGGCCGCATTTATTATTACGACAATGGTCCGCGACACACGATTGGCTTCGAGCCTGACACGTTCGTGGATGTGACAGCGGAATGGCCGACGGCGAACGAATGGCTGGGCCGATTGATGGCCATCGTTCGCAATGGTGAGTATCAGCCGGCGTCGCGGGACGCGGCGCAGACACAGAAAGAGTCGATCGCGGCGTACCGCGGCGCGACGTGCGGGGTCCGTTACGCGGAGGCGCTGCGGGCTTATGACAAGCGGCCCGTGCGCTTGTTTTGATTGGCGGCGAGAAGGAGGTCCGTTGACGATGATGCGAGTTTCACGAGTGAGCGCGCTTGGTGCTTTTGCGGTGGTGATGGGATGCAGCAGCGCCGCCGTTGGGGCGACGCTTCCGGGCGCCAAACCGGAAGAGGTCGGGATCTCGAGCGAGCGATTGCAGCGGATCCACGAGATGGTGATGCGCAAGGTGACGGCGAACGAGCTTTCGGGCGCGGTGACGATCGTCGCGCGGCGCGGCAAGGTGGTGCACCACGAGGCGCATGGCGTGATGGATCTCGAATCCAAACGGCCGATGGCGAAGGATACGCTGTTCCGGCTGGCCTCTTCGTCGAAGCCGGTGACGGCGGTGGCGATCCTGATCCTGATGGAAGAGGGCAAGTTGAAGTTGACGGATCCGGTGTCGAAGTACATTCCGGAATTCAAGAATCCACGTGTGGCGGTGGAGGCCACCAACACCGCGGCGGCGGCGCCGATGAGCGACCGCCCGGCACCTGTCGAGAAGACATATACAGTTCCGGCGGAGCGGGAGATCCAGATCATCGACTTTCTGACGCATACGTCGGGGTTGGCGACGGGAGGCGCCGGGAATGCGGAGTTCGCACGTATTTTGAAAGAGCGCAAGCCGACCGACACGCTGGCGGACTTCATCCCGAAGCTCGGAGCCGTGCCGCTCGATTACCAGCCCGGCACGAAGTGGCGTTACAGCGGACTCGCGGGGTTCGACACGCTGGGACGGATTGTCGAGATCGTGTCGGGAATGACGTTCGATCAGTTCCTGCGGGTGAAGCTGTTCGAGCCGCTGGGCATGCACGATACGTTCTTCACCGTGCCGGAGGCCGCGAAGCCGCGGATGGCGACGATTTACCGGCGCACGGAGAAGGGTCTCGAAAAGCCGGCGACGATGCTGTCGATCGGATCGCCATCGTATTTCTCGGGCGCCGGCGGACTGGTGTCGACGGCTTCGGACTACCTGCAGTTCGCGCAGATGCTGTGCAACGGCGGGCAGTTGAACGGGAAACGGATCTTGAGTCCCTGGACGGTGGATCTGATGTTGAGCAACAATGTCGGCGATTTGTTCCTGGGACAGATCGGGCGGCCGCCGAAGGGCGTGGGGTTCGGGCTTGGCGGCGAGGTGGTGTTGAGCGCGCCGGATGCGCGGATGCGGAAGCCGAACGGAAGCTATGGTTGGGATGGCGCGTACGGAACGTACTGGTGGGTGAACCGGAAGGAGCAGATGGTGGCGTTGATGTGGGTGCAAGTGCCGGGGCGGGCGCAGCAGTATGACTTTGATAATGCGGTTTCGCAGGCGGTGATCGAGTGAAGATGTGAGGGTTAGGGCACGTTAGCATACGAAGAGACTTGGCGATGATTGATATGGAACTCGAGGCGCTGGACTCGAAGCTGCGGATGATTCTTCCGGCGCAGTATCAGGACTCATATGAGGACGTGCAGCCTGTGTCGATGGGGTCCGCGGGACTGGTGTTCGATGCGGCGGGGCGCGTGGCTTGGGACGAGATCTGGGGGAGTTTCTGCGACCTCGCGATGGCGGGCGGTCCACCGCATAAGGGGAAATTGCTGGAGCCTGCGACGGAGGCCGAAATCGCGGCCGAGCCTGTGCGATACAAGGCCGTGGTCGAGGAGATCTGCCGGGGGATCCGCATGGTTTCGGATCTCGCGGTGGAAGCATCGGAGCGCGCGGGCTGGGTCCGCGTGATGTGCCACGTGCCGGGGATGGCGGCGTGGCTGGCTCGCGCGATCAACATGGAAAATGTGTCCGCTTTTCTGGGGCCAGACAATTGTGTCGAGTTGCCGGCGGGTCCGGGATACCGGCTGGAAAAAGAGATCAAGAATGTCGTGACGTCGATTGCGAAGACGGCGCACTACTTCGAGGGACACATGGCGTCCGCACAGCAGCGGACGATCGCGGCGGCGTTCGCGGGCGAGGATCTGCTGCAACCGGCGGTGCGCGGACACGGACTCGATGATGACGAAGTGGCGCGGGTAAGGTCCACGGTCGCGGCGCGATTGGCGGACGTGACGGGGCTGGCGCCGAGTCCAATCGAGTATTACGGCTGGGTGGGACTCGAGTGCGAGAGCGTGCGCGCCGCGATCTGGATGATGCGGGCGTTGGTGGTCGACGGTGTGCTGGCGCGGCGCGAAGAGCGAGCGTTGTTTGTGCCGGTGAGCCCGGCGGCGGATCCGGCTGGGGATCGCGTAGTGGCCGCCGTCGTCAATGCGCGGCGTTTGTTAGCTGCTAGAGGTCCCGCCATGGTTGCCGGGCGCGAGCCAATCCGATGATCGCGCGCACGCCCTGATTGTCCGATGGATTGAGCCACAGCATGCGATCGAAGACGGCTGCGGCTTCTGCAAAGCGCTCGAGGCGCCAGAGGCAGAGTCCATAGCCGTGGAGACATCGCAGGAACGGGCGGTTGTCGAGGAATCCCCAAGGCAGAACGATGCCGTCCAATCCCGCGGGAAACGACAGTTCAGCGATGCGCACGCCGGCTTCGTAGTGTCGCAGGGCGCGCCCGGGAGAGATGTCAAATGACAGGTTTCCGAGATGTGTGTGGGCGTCGAGGCAGCGGAGGTCTTCGCGACAAAGTTGCATGAGGATGTCCAGGGCGCCGCGTGCGTCGCCTGCGTCCAGCTTGTCGTTCGCCTGTCCGATTGGATCCAACCAGGGTTGATCCGGATCCTCGCCGGGGATGACTTGCTCCATCTCGAACTGCGGACGCGGACCGCGGCGGATGATGGGCTTGGCCCACGGTTCAATTGGCTGCCCCGGGTCGCCCCAGTATTCCTCCGCAGGATCCCAGAGACCGCAGGGCGTCAATCGTAACGGGGTGAGTCCGAGGGCCTTGGCGTCGATGCGAGTGGATTCAATGGTTCCCGAGACGTAGGGCTGTTTGCCGGAGGTCCAGCGCTTGGACACTTGCAGCGCAGCGATTTCGCCGGGTACGGCCTCGACAATCCCGCTGGGTCGCAGGGTCACCACCTCGCCGGTTTCGAGAATCCGGCAGCGGATCGTTCTTGCGGATCGAGAAAGGACCGCTACATCCACAAAGGGGAGCCTATCACAACGGACAGGCTCCCCTTCTCGTCGTCAGATTGCCGGTTCGTTAGCGGTGACGGCCCCAGCCGCCTCCACCGTGACCACCGCGCCGGTCATTGTGGCTGTCGCGGAAACTCTCGGAGCGTCCGCCGCCACCACCACGGCCGCCAAACCGGTAGCCATCACGACGATCATAGTCGCGGTAGCCACCGTGCTGCCGGAACGCGGGCGGAGCGGCAACGTAACCTCCGCGTCCACCACCGCCGTAGCCGCGATAACCGAAGGCCGCGCCGCCACCACCGTAACGGCGCCCGCCGCCGCCCCAGAAGCCGACGTAGAAGCGGCCTCCTGCGTAGCGGGGACGTG
>CAZVKC010000148.1:0-4293 GCA_964627455.1 uncultured Solibacteraceae bacterium
GGGCGGTTGTGTTCCAGGTGACGGGGAAGAGGTGATTGTATGCGGGCATTTGTTAGCCGGTTTTTGCCGGGATGCGGCGCCGAACCCGTCATTGAGTTACGCGTTCGAAGACAATATGGCGGACGTTGTGAATGGCGTCAATCTCCAGATGTTCCCGATGACCAGCGCGACGCCGAAGACGCCGGTGTTCGTGACGACGCCGTAATCTGGCTGCAGAAGACCAATAGAAAAGTCTATGAAGGGACGTTTGCGTGGTAACGGCACGAATGGGAGGGAGTCAAGAATGATCGGTGCAACCAATCGGCGATGGCTTTTTGCGGCAATCTTTTTCGCCGCCGGTCTGGCGTCGGGCCAGCAACAGGGCCTCGATTTGGCGACGGCCAAGAGGCTTGCCCAATATGATCGAACCATCGATCTTCTGCTGGATGAAGATCAGCTGTCACCGGCATCGCTCGAGGTGACGGAAGGCCGGTACCGCATTCTCGTGCACAATGCATTCACCTCCACCCGGCTCGATGTGCAGGTTGACGACGAGGACAAGAAGGTTCGGGTCAGCGATCAGGAGGTCAAGGAAAAGGCCTCTCGATCGGAGTTTTTGGTTGATTTGAAACCAGGGAAGTACAAGGTGGTCGTGGCGCAGCGCCGAAAGTGGCAGTGCCTCATCACGGTTGTCGGGAAAAAAGGGAATTAGGGAGCAACTCACCGTGCAACGGTTTTCTCACTCGATCAGATTCACTGGATTGGCAAGTGCTCTTCTTGTTGCCGGGGCGATATGCAGCTACGCTCAAGGCGGCAAGCAGACGGAAGGGGTAGTTCCTTACACGATTCAGCCTGGGAGTCCAAAGGGTTCGTACCGGCTTACCGACTTCGATTCTGTTAATCCGTTTTCCGGGCAACTGAATGTTGCTTTGCCATTACTCAGCCTGAGCGGGCGCGGCGAAGCGGGCTACACCATGTACGCCCGGCCGAGTTTACCGCCATGGACGGCGGAACTCGAACTTCGCTCCACGCCGTGTCAAGCAAACATACCTGGGGTTGAGGATGCGTCCTTCTACTATGCAAACAAGGCCAGTTGGCTGTGGTGGTCGCCTCACCGTGCGAGGTATGGCCCAGGAATGGTTGTAATCCGTTACGCCGGATTTGGGACGCCAGTGACCGGACCCAGCGTGACCACTCCTTTTTACGGATCGACTTACACCTATGTGACGTATCTTGCTCCAGACGGAACCGAGCACGCGTTGCACGAGCCAAGAACGATCCCTACATTCGCGTGGGGAACTCAGTCGGATGTATCGAACCCGCCGGCGAATTATCAGAGGCGTTATTTCCGGGCAACTGACGGATCCGGCATGACTTTCGAACCATCCAGCCCGATCGGCGACCTCCCGATCGTGAGCGATCACACGAGCGGCGTGACCGCTGGCAGCATGGCTCTGGCGACGGGAACGTTGCGGTTTCCAACCGGGATTGTCTATCAGGTCGCCGATGGGAAAGTGACTGCGATTCAGGACCGGAACGGCAACCAGATGACGTTCACCTATGAAACGATCGCGGCCGATTTCAGTACATCGGGCGTCATTCAGACCAGCCGAATCAAGACGATCCGCGACAGCGCGGGCCGCTGGACGCGCATTGATTACGACCAAAATGAAACGATTGACAACGAAGCGGTGGTCGTCGACCGGATCGTCTATCAACTTGGCGAGACACTGCCGACAGGTACCGTTGTGCCGTCCGATGCGAAAACCATATTGATTGAGCGCAAACCAATCTACCAGTTGCTGGCACCCGGCGTCTCAACGAATTCGAATCTGTTCCCGGGACTAACGGATGGGTCAACCGCGATCATCCAGTATCCCGGGATTGGACGCATCCGTCTGGCGAACGGCAGAAAGTACCGTTTTTATTACAACGAGTTTGGTGAGGTAAGCCGAGTCGATCTCCCGACTGGCGGCAGGATTGAATACAACCATGGGCCTGGTTTTGCGGCAGACCCAACGAAGGGCAGTTTTGCCAATGGACGGATGCTGGACGTCGCTAGCCTCACGGGACAGGTCCCTGGTACTCAGTGTTTCGCTCGCCCCACGTCATCGCCACTATGGCAACCGCTGATCTACAGGCGTGTGTCGGAGCGTCGAGTATACGAATCTACTACGGCGAGCACCCCGATACGAAGCATGAGGTACGCCTCACGAGAGACTCTCGGAACACCCCAATTGACCGGGTCGGGCGCGATTTTTCGGGCGACTGCGACCATGCCGCCGGATGGTGAAGGCATGGAGGTACGCGATAGTCTAACGGGCGCCTATCAATCGGCAGAAAAGGCGTCGAGGCATCGATACCAAACCACCGCAAACTATTCAGCGGCGGCTGGACCATTCGACAAAATGCAGACCGAGCGTTTCAGTGCATGGGCTGAGTCGGTGGCATATCCAGACCCGATGGACGGCCGCGAGTTGGACACCAGGCGCGGCAATGTCGCATCCGACAGTTTCGTGATGATGAGCCGCGTCGAACTGGCCTATCCGTCCAGTGCGTATCGAGACGGCAGCATGCGAGCGTGCGCCGAGCGGCAGACGATCTACGACGGATCGAATATCCGGAACAAAGTCAAGTACTCCTATTTCGATTACGGTCTAGGCACCAACGTCACCCAGATTCGAGCCGGTTCGGTCGAGGGCACGCCAGATCAGCTTTTCGGCGCCAACTATGTACAATTCACCTCCCTGACTGACCAAACAGAGGGAGATTGGCAGTCCGGCGCAGCAAGCGGTACGCTCGTCTGCGCGGCGTCCATCGGAAGCGGCCTCAAACGGACCCACTTCGACTATCTGGCGCATTCCGACATGGAGTACCGGCGCTGGACATCTCATCTGTTCGCGCTGCCATCCGTTACTAAAGTGATCGGATCCGGTGATACGGCCGTTTCGCAATTCAGCTATCGCTATGATGAGACCGCCGTAACGCCAGTCAGCGCGTTCCAGAGTGCGTCCCCTGTCGGCAAGCGCGGAAACCTGACATCGATCGTGACGGACCTCGACGGTTCGGCGGCCGCCACGGTTCAAAGAAGGTATGACTCGCTTGGAAACATTGTGGCCGAGATCGATCCTCGCGGGAAACAAACTGACTACGTGTACAGCGACCAATTCGACGTTGGAGTTTCCAATCCGACCTATGCGTTCCTGACGGGCATGCAGGCGCCCACGATCAGTAACGTTGGGGGAACCTTCCGGCTGAACACGAGTTGGGGCATCAACTACAAGACGGGTACCGTGCGCCAAGCGATCAGCCCGAATGGGGTCACATCCACCTATGCCTACGCCGATGCGCTGGACCGTCTGACTCAAGCCGATCGAGGCGGGATTGGCGATGATTTCCAGCAGCGGATCGCGGCCACCTACGAAGGGGTATCGGGTCCGGTGTCGTTGCGGGTCGCAAAGGCAAGACTCACGGGCGCCGACGGGCAATTGCAGGCGCTGAGTTGTTTTGACGGCTTAGGCCGGGAAACCAAAACGATATCGGGCAGCGGAACGCAGGGAATCGTGGTCGTGAAGACCTATGACGGGTTCGACCGGGTGGTTTCGGTCACACAACCCCAGACGGGGAGCAGTTCCTGCGATGCGCCAGGGTCTGCCACGGTGACAACAACCGAGTACGACGCGTTGGACCGGGTGACCAAAGTGATTCAGCCAGGAGGCGCCCAGACCACCACCACCTATCTTGGCGACAGGACCAGGACGCAAGATGCGGCGGGCAAGGAGAAAGAACAGCAGTTCGATGGCTTGGGCCGATTGGCGTCCGTAACGGAATTCGATGGAGCCACCGGCTATGTCACCTCCTACGGTTACGATGCGGCGGGCCGGTTGCTCCAGGTGACGCAAGGAAGTCAAACCCGAAACTTCGGATATGACCGGGCAGGCCGGTTGACCAGCGCGACCAATCCGGAGAGCGGACTGACCACTTACAAGTACGACGTGGCGGGCAACTTGATCTGGAAGAAAGACGCCCGTGGAGTCGAGGTTTGTTTCGGCAACTTCGCAGGCGTCGATACCTGCGATGGGAGTGGCTACGACGCTCTGAACCGACCGACAGTCAAGCGATATCGTGGTCCCGCGAATGCGTTTGCTGCGACTTCGGACGTGTTCTATTGCTACGACGGGTTGGGTTTCGTTGCGGGCGGCGGGTGTTCGGGACTGACGGCGGCGGCGCAACTTGGGAAACTGACGGGCGTGGGGAATGCGGTGAGTTCGACGGGGTACGTGTTCGATGCGGCTGGCCGGCTGGTGAGCAGCA
>CAZVKC010000149.1:0-4281 GCA_964627455.1 uncultured Solibacteraceae bacterium
TTCGCGATTCGATGAAGTAGAGAACTGGGTGGTCCAAGGCGGGCTCGAAGGCAGAATCCTCATACCCGAGGGACGCCGCTGCCAAAACAACATGGAGAAGGATTGAGGACATGGCTCTCGATTTACAACAGGAACGCCAGCAAGCGCATGCGTTGCTCGATCTCTTGCCGCCCGCGCAACTCGGCGCAGTGCGGACTTTGCTCGAAACAATGGTTCCGACGTTGGAGCAATCGTTGGCCGCCGCCCCGTTCGATACTGAGGACGTGAACGACGACACCGCCGCTGCCATCAGCAACGCTCGCGCGTCCCTCGCTCGCGGCGAAGGCGTTCCGCATGAAGAGATCCTGCAAGAGTTCGGCTTGCAGCATCCGTGAACCCGGAACAACATCGCCTTCAGGTGATCTGGTCGCCTGAAGCTCGAGCGGATCTCCGTGCGATCGACCGTGCCACCGCGCTTGAGATTCTGCATTGCCTCGACCGCTACTCGCCACCCGCAGCGGCGACATCGTGAAGCTGAAGCCCCCGCTGACCGGTTTTCGCCTGCGTTGCGGAGATGACCTCTATTCTTCGACTTCCGGCGCGAAGACGCCGCCATCGAGATCACCAGCATCCGCAACCGCCGCGAGGCTTACCGCTAAGCGAAACCTCTGAAGCCCGGAGCCTTTACATCAGTAGCTCTGGGACCTGTTCGGCGACGAACGCCATCAGGCTTCGCCCTCCTGCGGCCCGCTTCGGTGCGAACTGTCCGGCGCCGCCCAAGATCGCGTGGGGCAGGTGGCGCCCCCCGCACTGAATCAGTGGGCGAACCTGAAAGATCAGGAGAGCTCACCCCTCCTGCATCCAGCACGAACCCTTTCGAGGCGTGAGGACCCGCAGTGCCCATTGGATGTCCGCGTCCGCCGGTTCCCCGTATTGATCCACCAGACCCCGCAGCAGCCGTCGCAGCGACTCACGCTCCTCGGGCTCGGCGGCCACAACCCGGTTCCCCTTGGGCAAGCGGGTGGTGATCTTCGCCCTCTTCATCCCGGCATCATACCGCGGAGAGTTAAAGACAGGATCACCCGCCATTCGGCAGCAGCACGATCTTCCCCAGCACGCCGCCCTCGCCCAGCATTTCATGCGCGCGCCGCGCCTCCTCGAGAAGCAACCGCTGCGCGATCAGCGGCCGGATCCTGCGCATCGAGATGTCATGAAGCACTCGATCTCGAAAACAAAATGGGCTCCTGCCCTGAGGGTCAAAGCGGCCGAATCAAGCTGTCCACCGCACCTTCTTCCAAACGAATTCGGCGATCGAACGACCGCCCGAACTCCTTCCGGGCTTGCACAACAGACCCGTTGTGAATGTCGATGAATCCCGGGTTCCAGGAGTACGTCACGACGCGACGGGCCGGCTTCACGACAGGTCTTCAAATCCTGGGACGCAAAGGACTCGAAACGATGATGAAGTGGTTTGGCGGGCGGAACTTCACGAAAACGATTGGCTGCCACTCGGGTTCGCCTTGCATCTGGAATGTGAACCGAAGTCGAACTTTCTGCGATTCGCACCCTTTCTTGAACTTTGTTGCATTCTGCAGGAACGACCGAACCTCCTCGGCCAGGTGAGGACTCTCTGACCTCGTTTCGACACTCACCGCCGTCCCGGCTGGCCCGATCGTGACAACGGCGGAAACCTCGCCCCCGTTTGGGCTGCGACGCGCCATGTACGTATACCGCGGGACTCCCAGTTCTTCGACACACTCGAGGTTCGCGTCCTGCTGCGCCAGGCAAGGCCACCCAGCAACCATTGCTGTAGCCAGGACAAACCTGGCCAATGAGGTTCGAACACCGCTCGTCATATCTCTGTAACCAGCTTCTGCCGTTCCCCTTGCCATCCACAAATCCATTTGCGTCTGCAACCGCACTCCCGGCACTCTATCACGCGCGTGGCACGTACCGCATCGCGACCGCCCCGGAACCCAACTCCAGCCGGCTCACGAGCCTCAGGTCGACGTACTTCGATAGTCCCGCGAACAGCGCCAACCCGTGGCCTGCAATCCTGGGATGCACCACCAACTCGTACTCATCGATCAATCCCAGTTCCGCCAATGCCAGTGGCAGCGTCACCCCGCCCACGAGCAGTCCCTTGCCGGGCTCCCGCTTGAGTTGCTGAACGGCGCCGACCAGATCTCCGCCGCCGCTGCGTAGCACCAGTTCGGCGCTCCAATCGACGCGCTCGAGCGTGTTCGACACGACGTACTTCTTTGCCGCGTCGATCGTCCGGGCAAAGGGATCCATCCATTCGGGCCTCTCTCCCCCGGGTCGCCGCTGACACCGGTCGAAACGCCGCATCCATCATTTGGTACGTCACCCGTCCAAAGTAACGTTGATGGAATACCGTAGCAGCCCCACGACGAAAGAGTACTGCCCACGGACTGGACCAGCAAGTTCAGCTGAGCGTGCCATCTTCCACGCTTGCGGTCCGGCCTTCAACACTCTCACCATTCGAACGAACGATTATTGTTGAGGACAAAGTCAACATGCCCCCAGATCCTGAAAGAGTTCGGATTGCAGCATCCGTGAACCCGGAACAACATCGCCTTCAGGAGATCTGGTCGCCTGAAGCTCGAGCGGATCTCCGTGCGATCGACCGTGCCATCGCTCTTGAGATTCTGCATTGCCTCGACCGCTACCTCGCCACCCACAACCGCGACATCGTGAATCTGAAGCCCCCGCTGACCGGTTTTCGCCTGCGTTGCGGCGATGACCCTCTATTCTTCGACTTCCGGCGCGAAGACGCCGCCATCGAGATCACCAGCATCCGCAACCGCCGCGAGGCTTACCGCTAAGCGAAACCTCTGAAGCCCGGAGCCTTTACATCAGTAGCTCTGGGACCTGTTCGGCGACGAACGCCATCAGGCTTCGCCCTCCTGCGGCCCGCTTCGGTGCGAACTGTCCGGCGCCGCCCAAGATCGCGTGGGGCAGGTGGCGCCCCCCGCACTGAATCAGTGGGCGAACCTGAAAGATCAGGAGAGCTCACCCCTCCTGCATCCAGCACGAACCCTTTCGAGGCGTGAGGACCCGCAGTGCCCATTGGATGTCCGCGTCCGCCGGTTCCCCGTATTGATCCACCAGACCCCGCAGCAGCCGTCGCAGCGACTCACGCTCCTCGGGCTCGGCGGCCACAACCCGGTTCCCCTTGGGCAAGCGGGTGGTGATCTTCGCCCTCTTCATCCCGGCATCATACCGCGGAGAGTTAAAGACAGGATCACCCGCCATTCGGCAGCAGCACGATCTTCCCCAGCACGCCGCCCTCGCCCAGCATTTCATGCGCGCGCCGCGCCTCCTCGAGAGGCAACCGTTGCGCGATCAGCGGCCGGATCCTCCCTTGTTGCAGCAACTCCAGCAGCGTCAGCAGATCCTCGCGAAACATCGCCGGCCGCAACCGCATCAGCCATTGGATGCTATACGGCGTCATGCTCTTTCGCCCCGGCAGGAACCAGTTGCGCACGATCAATCGCCCCAATCCAAAGGACTCCCGAAACGGGTGGCGCCCTTTACTGGGAATAGCCATCCGTCCGCCGCGCATCTTCGCCTGGAATCCGTACGTCACCACGCGGCCGCCTTCGCGCAACGCCTCACGGGAACGCCACAGACTGTCTCCGCCAATGCCGTCGAACACAGCGTCAACGCCTTCTCCGGTCAGCCGCCGGATCTCGGCGACGAAGTCTGAGTTTTTGTAGTCGATCGGGATACCGCCCATCTCCCGAACGGCCGCAGCCGCTTGCGCCGAGCAGGTTCCGTACATTTCGACGCCGGCCAGTTGCGCCAGTTGCAGCATCGCCGAACCGACGCCCCCTGACGCGCCGTGGACCAGCATCCGCTGCCCCGCCCGCGCCTTCGCCGATCGATGCAGCATCTGGTGAGCGGTGATGTAGTTCAACACCACCGCAACAGCCTCCGCGGCGTCCACACTCTCCGGCACAGGCACGAGCCTTCGTGCAGGCAGGCACACATACTGCGCATAACACCCGTGGATCGGCATTGCCGCGACCCGCTGTCCAGGTTGGAACCCGGTGACGCCTTCGCCGGCTTGATCGACAGTTCCGACAAGATCCCAACCCGGCGTATACGGCACGCACGGTGTTTCCGGATGATGCGATCTGGAAGTCGTGCCTCGCGCTGACGGCGACGAGTCTGCCGCAGAGCGCGTTGGGGAAGGCCTGCCGCTACACGCTGAACATGTGGGAGAAGCTGGTGCGTTGCCTGGAGCACGAGCAAGTCGAGTTATCGAACAATCTGGCG
>CAZVKC010000150.1:0-3915 GCA_964627455.1 uncultured Solibacteraceae bacterium
GACTTGGCGGTGTCCGGATCATGGGTGTGATACACTGCGACGACGCGGCCGCGAATGGTGTGATCAGCGGCCCTATTTTCGACTGCAAGTACGGGGGAAACAATCATGTTGCGTATCAATGATGAGGCGCCGAATTTTACGGCGGAGACGTCGCACGGCACGATCAACTTTCACGAATGGATCGGGGACAGTTGGGCTATTCTGTTCTCGCATCCCAAGGACTTTACTCCGGTGTGCACCACCGAACTCGGGTACATGGCCGGGCTGGAACCGGAATTCGCGAAGCGGAACTGCAAGATCATCGGGCTGAGCGTGGATCCGGTGACCAGCCATGGGAAGTGGGCGATGGACATCGAAGAGACCCAAGGCCATAAGGTCCAGTTTCCGATGATCGGGGACCCGCAACTCGAGGTGGCGAAGCTCTACAACATGCTGCCTGCCGACGCCGGCGATTCCTGCGAAGGCCGCACCGCCGCTACGAATGCGACCGTGCGTACCGTGTTCGTGGTCGGTCCCGACAAGAAGATCAAGCTGATGCTTACCTACCCGATGAGCACCGGACGGAACTTCGACGAAGTGCTGCGCGTGCTGGATTCCATGCAACTCACGGCCCGCCACAAGGTGGCTACGCCCGTGAATTGGAAACCGGGCGATGATGTGATCATCCTGCCGGCCGTCTCCGACGATGAGGCCAAAGAGAAGTATCCCGAGGGATGGAAGGCGCTCAAGCCTTATCTCCGGATCGTTCCCCAGCCGAAGTAAATACCAATCGTCAGGTGGCAGAAGCAGAAGTAGAAGTTCTCATTGACCGGCTCGCGGGACACCGGACCGTGGGCGCGGCTCCTCGCGGGGAGTTGGCCTGGCTGGCCTCCCGCGGGAGCCTCCGGCAGATGCAGCCGGGACAGGTGCTGACCGCGAAGGGCGCCCGGCCGCAAGGCTTGTTCGTGGTGCTGTCGGGGTCGTTCAGTATGTCCGTCAACCGGGGGGCCGGTCCGCGCAAGGTGATGGAATGGCGGGCGGGCGACGTGATGGGTTTGCTGCCGTATTCGCGGGTGGCGGGTCCACCGGGGGATTCGGTGGCGCAGGAACCCTCGGAGATCCTGGAAGTGCACGGCGACCAACTGCGCGAGTTGACCGAGCAGTGCCATGAGGTCACGGCGATCCTGGTGCACGCCATGATCGATCGCGCCAAGGCCTTCACCTCGAGCGACCTGCACGACGAGAAGATGGTCTCGCTGGGCAAACTGTCCGCGGGACTGGCGCACGAGTTGAACAACCCGGTTGCCGCCATCGAACGCAGCGCCGCGCTGCTCGACGAACGGCTCGAAGATAGCGAGCGGGCGGCACGGGCGCTGGGTACCCTGCAACTGACCGAGGCGCAACTGGCGGCGGTCGATGCGGTCCGCCAGGTGTGCATGGCGCGCCGGCAACAAGCGTCGTCCGGCATGCGATCCTCACCCATTGAGCAGGCCGAGCGCGAGGACGCGATGGCCGACTGGCTCACCGATCACGGACTCGACACCGGCATCGCGGAAACGCTGGCGGATACGGCGGTGACGTTCGAGGCGCTCGATGGACTGGCGCAGTCTGTCACCGATGTGCCGGCATTGAACGCGGTGCTGCGGTGGGGCGCGTATGGTTGCGCTGTGCGCAGCCTGGCGTCGGAGATCCAGGACGCGGCGATGCGCATTTCGGGCCTGGTCACGGCAATCAAAGGCTTCACGCATATGGATCAGGCGGCGGTGGCCGAACCGGTGGACCTGGTGCTGGGGCTGACCAATACGGTTACGGTGCTGCGGGCGAAGGCGAGGTCCAAATCGGCGACGGTGGTGGTGGAGGTGGCCGAACCCGGCCTGCCACGCGCGCGCGGTTTTGCGGGGGAACTGAACCAGATCTGGGCGAACCTGATTGATAATGCTTTGGACGCGATTCCTGCTGGTGGTTCCGGGCGGGTCGAGGTGACGGTGACGCGAGAGGGACGGCAGGCGGTGGTGTACGTGATGGACAACGGACCGGGCATTCCGGCGGAGATCCGGGAGCGAATTTTCGACCCGTTCTTCACCACGAAGCCCATGGGGCTGGGCACGGGCCTGGGCCTGGACATCGTGCGGCGGCTGGTCCGGCACAACGACGGCGAGATTTCTGTGGTTGAGTCGCAGCCGGGGCGGACACGGTTCCGCGTCGCGCTGGCGCTTGCGGATGAGGGAGCCGCGGCGGGTGACTAAGCCGGTCCTGTTGCTGGTGGATGACGATCCGCTGGTGCTGGCGGCGGTGCGCCGGGATTTGCGGTCGCGGTACCGGGAGCAGTACACGATCATGGGCGCGGCGTCGGGTCCGGAAGCGTTGGCGACGGCGAACGAGCTGAAGAGCCGCGGGGATGCGCTGGCGATGCTGATCAGCGATCAGCGGATGCCGGGCATGCTGGGGAGCGAGGTCCTGACGAAGGTGCGGGAGGTGTATCCGCAGGCGCGGCGGGTTCTGCTGACGGCGTACTCGGATATCGACGCGGCGGTGCAGGCGATCAACGAGGCGCATATCGACTACTATTTGTCGAAGCCGTGGGATCCGCCGGAGGAGCGGCTGTTTCCGGTGGTCGACGATTTGCTGGACACCTGGCAGGCCGAGCGCGTGCCGGAGACCAAGGGGCTGCGGCTGGTGGGACATCAGTGGTCGCCGCGGTCGCATGCGATCAAGGAGTTCCTGGCGAGCAATCTGATTTCGTATCACTGGCTCGAGGTGGTTCGCGATGCGGGCAGCGCGCGGCCGCTGCTGCTTGCGGCCGGGGTGGGGGACGACGAGCTTCCGGCGCTGTTTTTTGAGGATGGGGGGCCGGCTGGGGCTTCTGCGGTGGTCCTGCGGAACCCGGAGCCGCGGCAGGTGGCGGAGCGGCTGGGGCGGACGCTGTCGGCGGCGTTTGATGTGTATGACCTGGTGATTGCGGGTGCGGGTCCGGCGGGGTTGGCGGCGGCGGTGTATGGGGCGTCGGAGGGATTGCGGACGCTGCTGCTGGACCGGCATGCTCCGGGTGGACAGGCGGGTACGAGTTCGCGGATCGAGAATTATCTGGGGTTCCCGGCGGGGGTGAGCGGGAGTGAACTGACCCGGCGCGCGGTGACGCAGGCGCAGCGGCTGGGGGCTGAGTTCCTGGCGCCGTTGGGGGTGACGAAGGTTGAGTTGGTGGACGGTGGCGGATACAAGCGGGTGACGCTGAGCGATGGGCGGGAGATTGTGACGCGCGCGCTGCTGGCGGCGACGGGGATGTTGTATCGCGAGCATCCGGCGCGGGGGATGGCGGAGCTTACGGGGGCGGGCGTGTATTATGGCGCCGCGACGACGGAGGCTGCGGCGGTTGCCGGGCGGCGGGTCCTGGTGGTGGGCGGTGGGAATTCGGCTGGCCAGGGGGCGCTGTACCTGGCGCGGTATGCGCAGGATGTGCAGATCGTGGTGCGGCGGGATAGCCTGCGAGAGACAATGTCGCAGTATCTGATCGACCAGATTGCGAAGACGCCGAATATCCGGGTGCGGGTGCGGACGGAGGTCGAGTGGGTGGAGGGCTCGGGCCGGGTGGAGCGGGCTGGTTTGGGGCCGGTTGATTGTGAGGAAGTGGATGTGGATGCGGTGTTTGTGTTCATCGGTACGCGGCCTTGTCACGACTGGCTGCCTGCTTCGGTGCTGCGGGATGACAAGGGGTTCGTGCTGACGGGGCGGGATCTGATGGGGGCGAGTGGGTATTCGCGGATCTGGAAGGAGCCGCGGGAGCCGCTGCCGCTGGAGACGAGTGAGCCTGGGATTTTCGCGGCAGGGGATCTGCGGGCGGGAGCGATGAACCGGGTAGCGTCGGCGGTGGGGGAGGGGTCCATGGTGGTGTGGCTGGCGCGGGAGTATCTGGCGCTGACGTGATTGGTGGTGAGTGGG
>CAZVKC010000151.1:0-3793 GCA_964627455.1 uncultured Solibacteraceae bacterium
CTTCGATACGCTGTTTGACGCCTCGCTCATCCGGCCTTTGAACACCGTGTCCCACGTGTAACTCACCGCCGGCGTCGTCCCATCCGAATACGTCTTCGACAACAGCC
The DNA here is from genome assembly GCA_964627455.1 of uncultured Solibacteraceae bacterium. Taxonomy (GTDB): domain Bacteria; phylum Acidobacteriota; class Terriglobia; order Bryobacterales; family Bryobacteraceae; genus F-183. Next base: position 108 of record CAZVKC010000151.1, read on the forward strand.
GGTTCAGTGCGTCATAGCCATATGTCGTGGCTTTCGTGCTTGATGATTCCACGCGCGTCAGCACGTTGCCGTTAGCGTCATAGGTGTACAAAATTGCTCCGGTCTCTGGATTGTCCGCCGACTTCAGCCGCTTCAGCGAATCATACGCGAACGTCCTGCTCCGGCCCCCACTTCCGCAGGTGCTCCCCGTGAATGCGGCTCCCTGGCAAACACCCAGCAGGTTGTCCAGTCCGTCATAGCGATAGCTCGTCTCGTACGCCTTGCTCGCCGGGTCTTCAATCACCTGCATCAGCCGCCCGTACGCATCCGTGGTTCGCTTCCACTTCACCCCCGCCGGATCGGTTTCGGTTACTACAGGCCCCAGTGGTTGATACTGCGTAATCGCGCCGTTCGGCCCCTGCCGTTGCACCACTCGGCCCAGCCCATCATAGGTCAGCGTGTTCCACGCCGGCGAAGCCCCAATCCGGTAGGGCAAGGAACTCCTCTTTGTCCGCCCCAGTCCGTCGAACTCAACATCCGAATAGATCCTCGAAGTACCGTCCTCCACTTGCTCCGTTCGGAACGTTCGGCCCAATCCGTCGTAATGCTGGACCGCCATTACATCGTTGCCGGGCGAGCACGAGTTTTGCCGCACTGTCTTCGTGACTCTTCCATTGCTGCTGGCACAGCCATTGGTTCCCGTCGCTCCCGGGTCGCAGTACGTAAACGAAGTCCTGCCGCCGTCCGGAAAGTCCACTGCAGTCAAGCGATCCAGGGAGTCGCCATAGCTGTATCCGGTCTGCTTGCCATTCGGATCCAGAAACATGACCGGCCGGCCGCTGCTCAGGTCGTAGCTCGTCTGAAAACTGTGGCTCAGCGGCTTAGTGACTTTCGTCGGCCAGGCGTAAGAAAACCCGGATCCATACTCGACGGTCGTAACATTCTCCCTGGGATCCTTGAAAGACACCACATTCCCAGCCGCGTCGTACGTCATCTCGCGGCTGACTGTCCCCGATCCGCCAATCACAATGCTCTGGATGACTTTCGTCGCGTTCCCGCGGGCCACCCCAGTACCGGCATCCAGCAGTCCCGCCGCCACTCCGGGAACAGGCGTCAACGCCGTTCGGTCATACTCCGTGTCCATTTGGCTGAGTAGCGTCCAGGCTGCGCCGCTCCACTCCGAGACTTTCTCCTGCTTGGCCAGATTCCGAATATGGAACGTGTTCGCCAGGTCCAGTTGCTGACTGTTGAATTTCACATCTACGTAGTTCACGTTGCCCTGGGACAATGCCGCAACATCTACGTAACTTCGTTCCGTCTTCCGGAAATCCACATTCCCGAAAGCGCGCTCTGTCTGCGTGAGGACATTGTTGAATCGGTCGTATGTCAGCGATTCGCTCCAGGCCAGCGTCGGTGCTGTCTCGTTCCAGCTTCGATCCACCCGCTGCAACCGCACGTCGGCAGGGCTTCCACGCTGGGGAGCGGTCGTTCCCACGTTCGGCGGACAGTAGTCATCCGGTGGAAAAACCGGATTCTCGGCGACCGTGGTGCGCGCGCAGGGACGCTCTTCCCAGGTCCGATCTTCGGTCTGGGCGATCGCACCCGTTGCCGTCGGCCCAGATCCGCTGCCGGCATCTACCGTGAGCGTCGTCAACCGTTCAACCCGGTACTCCTTACCTTCGGTGTAACGAGGATAGTTGCTCCCATCCGCGAAGAATGAATCCGGATGATGCGGCGAACCGTAGAAATAGTGTTTCTCGGCCGACAGCAGTGTGCCCCCCTGCTTTTGTTCCACGGCCACCGAGGAACACCGCGGTGCTTGCGCGTGACAGTTCGTAGTCGGCGCCAAACCGTAATAGGTCGCGGTCAGTTCCGGCGATACTGCCGTTGAGCTGTTGAAAACGGAACGGGTCTTTACTCTTCGGTAGATTTGATAGCCGCTGGACGCATCCCCAATCACTCCTAGCGTTGTCGCTCCCGGGCCGCCCTCCCATGTGTACTCGATCTTCCCCCCGGTCGGAAGCACAATCCGGGTCAACTCACCATAAGAGTTGTATCGGAGCGCATAGTTCCTGCCGTCCGGGAGCTCGATCTTGGAAACCACGCGCGGGTTGTAGTCGGTCGATGTCGAGTCCCCAGCCAGCTGAAAAAGATCTCGCTTCTTGGCTAGGGTCGCCGCAGGGTAGTCCCCACAGATCCCGCCGAGCGCGCAATAGTACACGGTGACTTTGCGCGGCGCCCCACCAAATCCCGAATAAGTGATCTCGTCGCGTTCCGGCCCACTGAGTTCTTGACTGTAACTGATGTTGATCTCTCGTCCGATTGAGTCCTGAATCTTTTTCAGTTGCTGCCCGTTGCTGTACGTGTAAGTCGTAAGATTCCCGTTTCGGTCCCGAATCCATGTGATGGCGCCGTCCACGAAACGCATTCTCGTGCCGTCCGACGCAAGCAGGTAGCCGGTGATCGAACCTTCAGGATTGATCAGCGAATCGGGCGTCGCCGGCGCTATGAGGTTATCCTTCATCGGAGTGTCCAGCAGTATCGTTTGGAAACTGCCGTCGCGGCTTACCCAGATTGTTCCCCGGTCCGGGCTCGTCGGACAATTTGGCGCGGTTCCGATATTCGTTTGGGTTGAGCCACCGGTTTTCGCATCAACGAATTCGTGTTCGGTTCCGTCCGCTTCAATGAACGTGAGCCGGGTTAGGGTTTCCGCAAAGAAGCTGTTGCCTCCACCGCCACCGGCGGGATTACAAAGCACTGGAGACTTCCCAACCTGCCGCGCAATAATCGCTCCAGGTCCGTAACGAATCAGGCTGCCACCGGCATAGATCTCATTCGGATCATTCGAGAACCACTGCCCGTCCGCCCCTTTATCCGTGACCCAACGTTTCTCGATGTTGATTCCTACCGAGGGACTGAAGGCGCCGCGGGCGGCGCCGGTTGACGCGAGCGGAAGCCGGAAGTTCAACTGCCCGTTGAAGAGATTCACCGTCTCGAACCCGCTCAACAAATACGACCCTGCCGGAGCACCGGCCGCAATTGCCGGGGGAGTCGACCCGTCCACGCTCGACTGCCCCTGCAGCACAAGTCCAAACCCCAAAATGGCGGTCACCAGACGAACCGTTCGTATGCTTTTCATCACCATCGTCGTCATCATGGATTTCCTGCCTCTTACCGGATCTCAATCTGGAAGGTCCATCTGGCTTGCGATGGAACACGAACCGTGTACTTGCCCGGCGGCAGATCGACCAATTCACTGCGCCGCTTACCGCTCCGCTCGTCAATGCCTAGATCCTTTACTTTCGCGCTCTGGCCGTCCACAAAATCGATTGGGAGATTCTTGGTTCGAGTCGTATTCTGAATCAATAGCCGGAACGGCCCCCTCGGCCTCGTTAGACTGTTGGGCCAAAATCCTCTCGGCGTGAGCGTGACAACTTCGACCTCGATCGCCGGTCGCTGTTGGGCGCGCGCACAGTTAAGGTCTGAAGAAGAAAGCAGCACGCTGGCTACGATCACGCTCCGGATGAAGTTCTTTCTGGACATAATTGGACTCCCCATGCAGCCGTCTCTCGGCCTCACTTAGCGCGTTGCTTGACATCTTGCGATCGCAACTCACAGCCGCCTGCGGGAGACAGCCCCTTCACTTGGCCTTTAACAAATGCCCGCATACAATCACCTCTTCCCCGTCACCTGGAACACAACCGCCC
>CAZVKC010000152.1:0-3457 GCA_964627455.1 uncultured Solibacteraceae bacterium
CGGTCGTAGGGCAGGTTGCGGTTGAAGGCGTCGATCACCCAATCGCGCCAGCGCCACATCGAGCGTTCGGAATCGTTGTTGAAGCCATGCGTGTCGGCGTAGCGTGCGACATCGAGCCAGTCCATGGCCATGCGTTCGCCGTAACGGGGCGAGGCGAGCAGACGCTCGACGATCTTTTCGTACGCGGATTCGCCTTGTGCTTGCGCGTCACGCGTAAACGCCGCGGTCTCGGCGGGCGTGGGCGGGAGGCCGGTGAGATCGAGGGTGACACGGCGCAGCCAGGCAGCAGGTGTGGCGGCGCCGCGCGCCTGCAGGCCTTCGGTGTCGAGGCGCTTCTGAATGAAGGCGTCGATCGGATTGCGGGTTGCGAGCGGTGGCGTGGGACGGACCGGCGGCACAAAGGCCCAGTGCTTTGCGTATTCGCCGCCTTCGTCGATCCAGCGTTTCAGGGTCGCGATCTGCGTGTCGTTGAGGGTGCGATTGGCATACGCGGGCGGCATGCGCCGCGCCTTGTCATGCGTGGTGATGCGTTCGATAATCTTTGCCGGATTCGGCGCCTTGCCGGTGGGCAGATCGAGCCGCAGGTTCGCCATGCGCTTCTTGCTGTCCTGCCCGTGACAGTGGAAGCAGTTTTCGGACAGGATCGGACGGACGTCGCGTCCGAAATCGAGACGGTCCGCAGCGAGGAGCGTTGCGTAAAGGGCGACTGCTGTGAGGGGCACTTTTGAGAGTTTAACGTTTCGACACTCAAACTGCCGCGAAGGGTTCGAGGACCTGATCCGCCATCTGGGCGAGTTCACGGCGATGGGTGATGATGAGGACGGTCTTGCCGCCGAGGCGCGCGCGGAGACCTTCGATGAGCCGGGCTTCGGTGCTGGAATCGAGGGCGGACGTCGGTTCATCGAGGATCAGCACGCTGGGGTTGCGAAGGAGGGTGCGCGCAAGGGCGAGGCGCTGGCGTTCCCCGGCGGAAACGGAGAGTCCACGTTCGCCGACGATGGCGTCGTAGCGGTCGGGAAGATGATCGATGAAGTCGTGAATCTGGGCGTCACGCGCGGCTTGTTCCAGTTGCTCTTGTGTGGCGCCCGGCGCGGCATAGCGCAGGTTTTCCGCGATTGGCGCGTGCGTCAGAAACGGGATCTGCTCGACCACCGCGATGTGCTGGCGGAGGTCCGCGAGACGGTATTTGCGGATGTCCTGGCCGTCGAGCAGCACGGTTCCGGAAGTGGGATCGTAGAGGCGAATGAGGAGGTCGGCGATGGTGGACTTGCCTGCGCCGCTGGGTCCCAGAAGAACGGTGATCCTGCCGGCAGGAATCTTCAGACTGACGTGATGCAGGATCTGTGTGTCGCCGTGGAAGAAGCTGACGTTGCGCAGTTCGAGATCGCCGGCGCACTTGCTGAGAGGCTCGGGTCCATCTTCGACCAGCGGCTTGGTGTCGAACAGCGCATAGACGCGGCCCAGCGATACGGCTCCCGTGACGAGGCTCGTGTAGATCCCCATGAGGTTCTGCACGGGCGCGAGCAGGCGCATGTGATAGGCGAGAAACGCCATCAGTCCACCGATGGTGAGTTCACCGTCGATGACGAGTTTGCCGCCGTAAAGAAAGACCGACGCGGTGGAAAGGGTCAGCACCGTGCCGGGGATCGCGCCCGCGAAATACGACGTGATCTGCATTCTCAGAAGTGCGTCGACGAAATTCGCGTTGCGTTGCTGGAAGAGTTCGCTTTGCGCTTCTTCGCGAACGTGCGTCACGATGAGGCGAATGCCGAGCAGCGATTCGATGAGGAAGCTGCCGATGTCCGCGGAACGCTGGCGCAGCGTTTCGACGTGTTTCGCGAGACGGTCCTGATAGCGGCGTACAGCCCAGATGCTGATCGGCAACAACGCGATGGATACGAGAAAGAGCCGCGGGTTGAGGTACAGCATCAGCGCCGTGCTGCCTGCGAGGAAGAGGACGTTCGAGAGGATCGACAGCAGCGCATCGCTCGACACGCGCTGGACCTCGGCAATGTCGTTGTTCATCCTCGAAACAATTTCACCCGTTCGTGTGCGTGCGAAGAATGAGGGCGGAAGCGTGAGCAGATGCCGGTACAGGGCGAGCCGCATGTCGAAGAGGACCTGCGCGGAAACCTTGGTGTACAGATAGCTGGATGCGGCGTTGAGCGCGAAGCCGGCAATGGTGATGACGACGAGGAGTCCGGCGACGCGGGCGAGTGCCTGGAAATCGCGGCGCAGGAGCGCCTGGTCGATGAGGTCGCGCGTGAGCCAGGGTTGCGCGAGTCCGCTGAGGGTCGCGAAGAGGCCGATGAGGATGACGACGGCGAGGGTCCGCCAGTACGGCGCGAGGTAGGGGAGGACTTTCTTATACGCGGTCAACTTGTTGGACCTTGTAGTAACACATGTAGCCGGAGTCGCAGTGTTGCGGTTCCTCGCGAAGGGCGCGGGCGCGTTCGATGACGTGCAGTTTGGGGACGCCGGTGCGTGTGCGCTTCACGATATCAGCGGCCATGCGGACCGAGGCGAGCTTGCGGAACGGCGAGGCTTCTCGTCCGACGATTTTGAGCGAGGCGACGCCCATGCGGTGCAGGTCGGGGATCGCGCAGAGGCCGCAGGGTCCATAGGGGAGGCCCTTCGAGGTGGCGCCGCAGCCGTTGCCGTTCACGTACCAGACCCATTCGCGATAGTCGGCGAGGTTCTGCCGCAACCAGCGTTCGCGCCGCGACGTGTAGCGCGGACCGTACCATTCGAAGTCCGCCTTCATGGTGCTGAGGTTGGTGCAGAAGGCGCCGACGGAATGGTGATGCGTGGTGGAGCAGAATCCTTCTTCGAAGGCGCAGCCGTCGTTGAGTAGGAAGACTTCGATTTCGACGTCGCGGCCGTGGCGTTTGGTGATGGTTTCGATTTCGGCAAGCGTGACGCTGCGGGGCAGGACGATGCGCGTGACGCCGAAGTCCTGCAGGAAAGCCACGGCCTCGCTGTTGAGGGTCGCGGCGACGGAGCTGACGTGGAGTTGCGCGTTTAGCTTGCGTTCGCTGAGCAGGGCGAGAAGGTTGAGGTCCGTGACGATGAGCGCGTCCACGCCGGCTTCTTCGGACATGCGATCGGCGAGGTCGAGGACCATGTCGAGCTGATCGGCGCCATAGGTGGGCGCGTTGAGAGTGACGAAGACCGGGAGGTTCTTTGCGTGCGCGGCGTCACGGAGATGGCGGAGTTCCGCGAAGGAGTCGAGTCCCGAACCGGCGGGTGCGCGGCGGTTAAGCCAGAGCGCGCCAGGAAAGCGCGCGGTCCACTCGCGGGGGACGACGCCGCAGTAGAGTTCCTCGGCGCCGGATGCCGCGAGCATGTCGAGTTCGTCGAACTCACGGATGGGCGCGAGAATCTTCATGGCCGGGCTGCCTCCGAAATCGCCATACCCGATTGTACAGGGATCTGGTGAATCTCGATCGTTCGAATT
>CAZVKC010000153.1:0-2982 GCA_964627455.1 uncultured Solibacteraceae bacterium
AAAGCGACACGAGGGCGTTGCATAGGCGTCAAAAGAACACACGAATCGCAGCGCATAGCGCCACTCCCCTTGAGACGCGGCCAACGTAAAGTTTGTTTCATGGAGCCCTCGCGCCGGGATGCTGAGGTTGATCTTCTGCGCTTGTCCCCTGGGCTGACACAAACAGTTAAGAGTGTGTCGTACTCGCAGGAGGTCGATAAAACAGCGTGATATCAGGCCCATCAGGATCGACGAACTTCAGCGGATTATTACCACCATAGACATACTTGTTTAGTGTGCTCGATGGGCTGATGAGCCTAGTCTCGGTCAAGTTGATTGGATCAGGGCTTCCCCAACGCCCCTGCGCCCCAGACATATACCGAGCGCCGAAATAATCCAGTCCGGTCTCGGCATCCCGTTCTTTGCCGGTGAACATCTGCACCTCACGTCGTCTTTGCTATCCACGCTCCTTAATCCGGTTGCGGGCGACAAGACCGAACAGTGATCCCACCACCACGAAATGAAGCACACTAAAGATGATCGCGCCGAAACCTGCAGCCACGATTTTCGCACCGTTCTTGTAAACAAACCCGTCGCCGGTCGTTTGGCTGGAGAGTGATCCCGCTATGAATGTCAATAGAATCTCAACCCACGGCATCAGGGATATTCCCCTCGTTCTAGTGGAGCCGGGCTTAGATCTAAGCAACTCAACGCCGAGCATATAAGGTACGAGGAGGTTCCACGCAAACTTTAAGCCGAACAGAGCGATTGCCATCCAGAGAAACAGTTTCATTTGGCCTTTATCTGACGCTGACCAAAGACACCCTTCCAGAACTCCCCACCTTGCGGCCACTGTAGCGAGGATGCAGGGACTTGTCCTGTTATGTGGTTTGAGAACGCACTCTTTGGCCCCTCGATTCTGACGAAAGGAGGAGTGGGCTGAAGATAACCTTTGGGACCGGGCAGCCCGGTCAAGGAATTATCAATAGTTGGTTTTTGTTGGTTCTCCAAGTTGCACCCACCTTCCTGGATTGAGATCCGGTTTCGTCCCAACGTCGGCCCAGGACGTCACCGTCTTCAAAAGGGGTTCTGTCGTCTTAGGTCCTCCCGCGGCGCTAGCCACCTTAGTAGCGGTCATCTCGGCTATCGGTGAAACCGCGAGAGTGGTCTGCATCGACTCCATACCTTGACGCTGCTCCTCATTGGATGGCGTCGCCAGAGGCTGAAATAGATTGGGGAATTGGAGATCCGTGAAGGGCGAAATCAGTAGATTCACTGCAGCCGTCGGTGCGTTCAGTGTATCGGTGACGGTATTCGCAATCGCCTTCGCTCCCCCGATCAACTGGTCAGCGCATGAACTCGCGTTTTGTGTTCCTGCGGCCGCCCCTATACAGTCGCGGCCGGATGGATGGATCGACATTCCGCAATGGGTTGTTACGAACGTACGTATAGAGGCTCCAACTTTGAGGATCAGTAGCGTGCTGATCAACCAATGGCACATCAGGACTCGTAAACCGACCCTGCGCCGCCGAGAGGTACCTCGCTCCAAAGTAATCCAACCCCGCCTCCGCATCCCGCTTCTTGCCGGTAAACACAGTTCTACCTGCGGCGACCGCCATGTTTGAGCCTCTCGAACAGTCGAACATATCCAACAACACCCACAGGTATTGTCAATGCCACGGCTAGCCATGCTGCTGTGCGAGATTCCGTTAGGCTGAAGACCCATTGGTAGGCAAACCACGGAACTACTATGTAAAGCAAAACAATCAAGATCAGGGCCATGTTCACTTCCGTATTGGGACGCCATACTGGAACAGCGTCGTAATTGCAGGCTGGACTTTCCACCACAATCCAGGGATCAGACCTACAGACACTCTTGCGAGCCCTAGCGCAAACGCAACCACAGCATTCGTTGGTATCCCTGCCCAAGACACGGTTGCAGCGCTCTCAACAGCAGTCCCATAGACGCCAAAGCCAGTAGCTCCCATACCCGGCAGGATTTGCCCGGCTTCAGCTATACCCTGCGCACCCGCTTCTGATGTGGAAATGGGGGAAATGGGGACAGCCTGAGCAGTCACGCGAAAAAGTGACACCCGAACCCTCCCAATTGAGATTTTCTCCCATTTCCACACACTATCTCTTCGATGCCACGCAACGCCAGAGTCATCGCCCCGGGACTCCCCTATCATGTTACGCAACGGGGCACGAATCGCCAACGAGTTTTCTTTACCTCCGCCGACCGCTCCCTCTACCTCCGCCTCATCCGCGACAACATCGAGGATTCCGGCGCCCGCGTCCTCGCCTACTGCCTCATGACCAACCACGTCCACTTCGTCGTCATCCCCAGCCGTGAGGACTCCCTCGCCATCCTTTTTGGACGCGCCAACGGCCGCTACGCTCAGGCCCTCAACATCCGCAAAGGACGCACAGGCCACCTCTGGCAAGCCCGCTTCCACTCCTGCCCGATGTCCGAAAGATCCCACTTCTGGATCGGTTTGCGCGATGTCGAGGCAAATCCCTGCCGCGCCAACATGGTCACCTCCCCCGCGGACTACCCCTGGTCTAGCGCCGCCGCTCACCTGAGCGGCGCACCCGATCGAACTCGCATCATCGACCTCGACTTCTGGGAGCGCGCCGGCGGAGCCACCACTTGGGCGGACCTCCACAGCAGGAACCTAAGTCCAGACCAAGTCCGGGATCTCCGCAAGTGCACCTATGCTGGACGTCCTTTTGGAGAGCATTCCTTAGTAGAGGAAATGGAGGCCCGCTTTCACCGCAAGTGGCCTCGGAAGAACAGGGCCGCCGCCGCGAATTCCTGCTAAACCACTATTTGGGGTGTCCCAGAACCACCGTGACACCCAGGGCAGCTCAGGCTGTCCCGGATCTCCGGATCTCCCCGTCCGGATTCCACTGCGGACCGGCAAATAGTAAGAATAGTAAAAACTCTTTTGAACTAAACCGCTACGCGGTAGGCGAAGATTTTCGCTGCGAAAGCAGTAAGTT
>CAZVKC010000154.1:0-2877 GCA_964627455.1 uncultured Solibacteraceae bacterium
ACAAAGCCTTCGCCGATCCACTGCTGGAACTCGGCGCGGGTGCGTTCGCGGACCTTCCACTGCGCATCGGCGTCGAGGGTGTCGATGTCGCGGGGGATGCGTACGGTCCGGATCTCCGTATCGATGGGGATTTCGCGCTGCGGTCCCGGCGGACGATGGAGGAACCAGGTGACCCAGAGACGGTCCGTGCCGATGGAGTGCAGGAAGCTGGAGGTCGACTCGCCGTAGAAGTTCACGCGGTATTCGTCGCAGACCACGCCGAGCTTGCGGAAGTTGAAGTAGGCGTTGCGGCTGCGGAGCGGGTCGAAGGTCCAGGTGATGCGGTCCATGCCCATGGCGAGGACGCGGTCGCGCTGGACGAGTTTCAGTTTGTGGCCGAGTCCCTTGTCGCGGTAGGCTTCGCGCACGGCGAGCATGTCGGAATGGACCTCGGCGTGGCCTTTGCGGAAGCCCGCGAATCCGGAGTTGAAAGCTATCAGTTCGTTCGCCTCGTCGAAGGCCCCGATGAGGACGCCGCCGATTTCGAGCAGGACTCGGAGGATCGGGCCGGACACGATATCGAGGTCCGAGAAACCCCATACTTTGCGTTGCAGTCCTTCGACTGCGGTCAACTCTTGACTGGTGCGGATATCGCGGATTTCTAGCATCGCCGGAATTCAGCGTAGCATCGCTACAATGAAGACAAGTCAAAATGAAGAAGTTCTACATTGAGACGTTCGGCTGCCAGATGAACGTTCACGATTCCGAAAAGGTGATCGGGACGCTGGTGACGGACGGCTATTCTCAGGTCGACACGCTCGAGGAAGCCGACCTGATTCTCTACAACACTTGCTCCATCCGCGACAAAGCGGAACAGAAGGTTTTCAACCGCCTGCAGAACTTCAGGAAAGAAGCGGGCAAAGGCAAGGTTTTCGGCGTACTCGGCTGCGTGGCGCAGCAGGAAGGCGAGAAGATCTTCGAGAAGGCGCCGCACGTGAGCCTGGTGGCTGGTTCGGCGAGCTACAACAAGCTATCGCAACTGCTGGTGCAGATCGAGAGCGGCGCGAAGCGGGTCACGGGATTGAGCCTCGATACCGATGAGACGTTCGAGACCCCGATGACGACGCGCGACAATCCGCACCGGGCTTACATCACGATCATCGAAGGCTGCGACAAGAGCTGCGCGTATTGCGTGGTGCCGTTCACGCGCGGTCCCGAACGGAGCCGCACGAGCGAGAGCATTCTCAACGAGGCGCGCGAACTGGCGTCGATGGGGTATACGGAGATCCAGTTGCTGGGGCAGAACGTGAACAGCTACCGGGATCCTTCGCCGGCGGGGTTCAATTTTGCGCAACTGCTGCGGGCGGTGGGCGAGGTCCCCGGAATGCGGCGGGTGCGGTTCACGACGTCGCATCCGCGCGATTTCGGCAAGGACATCGTGGATGTGATCGCGGCGAATCCGGTGCTGTGCAACCACATTCACCTGCCAGTGCAGTCGGGTTCGACGGAAGTTTTGTCGAAGATGCAGCGGCAGTACTCGCGCGACGAATACATGCGGCGCATCGACTGGATGAAGAACTGCGGGCGCGATATTGCGATTTCGACCGACATCATCGTGGGCTTCCCCGGCGAGACGGAGGCGGACTTCGAAGCCACCCTTTCGCTGCTGGATGAAGTGGAGTATGATTCGGTCTTCAGTTTCAAGTATTCGAAGCGTCCCAACACGCCGGCGCTTGCGCTGGACGAGCACATGGACGAGACGGAGAAAGGCCGCCGGTTGACGATTCTGCAGGAGCATCAGCGCCAGATCCAGATTCGCCGCAACGCGAAGTATGTCGGGCGCGTGGAAGAGGTGATGGTGGAAGGGTTCAACAAGGCGACCGGCCAGTGGATCGGCAGGACGTCCCAGAACAAGACTCTCAATTTCCTGCATCATGATGGTGGGACCGAGCAAATGGTCGGCAAGTACATGGAAGCGCGCGTGACCCGCGCGGGTCCGAACTCGCTGGCCGGGGAAAGCGTGCAATAAGAGGAAAAGGAGGGGCAATGGAAGTCGAAATGAAGATCCGGGGTCTGATGATGGACCCGGTTACCAATATGCCGATCGTTGTGTTGAAGGACGTGACCGGCAATAGCATCCTCCCGATCTGGGTGGGTATTTATGAGGCCAACGCGATTGCTCTCGAGATCGAGAAGGTGAGCACGCCGCGGCCGATGACGCATGATCTGATCAAGCTGCTGTTGATGGGTTTGGAGACCGGGGTCCGCAAGGTGGTGGTGAACGACCTGAAGGATGACACGTTCTTCGCGGTGATCTGGCTGGAACGCGACGGGAAGCTGATCAGCATCGATTCGCGTCCGAGTGATGCGCTGGCGATTGCGCTGCGGCTCGATTGCCCGATCTATGTGGACGAGACTGTGCTGAAGACGTCGAAGGCGTCGAGCACGGTGTCCGATAAAGTCAGCAGCGACGAGATGCGGAAGTGGCTCGAAAACCTCCCTGACGAGGACATGGGCCGCTACAAGATGTAGCAATGGACGCTCTCATCGCGAAGTTGGAAAAACTGGCTGCAGCCGGGATTGAGTTGATCCCGGCGGTGCAGGTGACGACGCACTTCATCTTTCAGCGGGATGGTTTTGTGGCTCTGGTGGAGCGGCGCGGGGAGACGTTTGGGGGTGTGGGTTCGTCGGGATTGCTGACGGAACACGGCGGATTGGCTCCGCTGGTGTGGCGTGGGGAGTCCGCGTATTTCGTGTCGAAGGGCTTTGAGCAGGCGGCTACCGCGGAGGAAGTGGAGAAGCTGCGGGCGTTTGCGGCGGATCTGAAGGCGGCGATTGAGGGTTAGTGTTGGGCGGGACTGAAGTCCCGCGCGGGCTGAAGCCCGCCCCACCTTAAAG
>CAZVKC010000155.1:0-2857 GCA_964627455.1 uncultured Solibacteraceae bacterium
GGCTGGCGTTGCAGCGCTCGCAGAGTGGGAGAAGGCATTCTTCGAGAGTGAGTTCACCCACCAAACAGGAGTCAAGAGGTTGGTCCAAGGCCCAAAGGGATACTTCGATGTGTGGGAACAGGTTCGCAGCGGTCCCCGAGCGTTTCCATCAAAGTGCCTGGTGCCGGCCAACGAGACATTGTCTGATTTGATTCGCCGCTGCAGTTGAGGAGGAGCCATGCACCAATTGCCAGCCGACCTGCTCCGGCGGCCTGTTCGAGTGGTCGTTATCGGTTGCGGAGGAACCGGCAGCGTCATCGCCGCGGGACTGCCCTATCTTCATCAATCGATGCTGGTCTCCGGCCATCCCGCCGGTCTTGCCGTGACGGTGATGGACGGGGACACGATTTCGCCGACGAATACCGTCCGCCAGCCATTTTGCGTTTCAGAGATCGGCCTGAACAAGGCGAGCATCTCAATTAGTCGATTGAATCTGTTTTGGGGTCTAAACTGGACGGCTGTGGCCGAGCATTTGAGTGAGCGTTCCGACATCAGCGCTTTCGACATCGTCATCGGCTGTGTGGACACCCGCGCTGCCCGGTCGCTGATTCACCGGAAGGTGCAAGGATTGCGAAGCCGCATCGCATACTGGCTGGACCTGGGCAATGGATCGGATGGAGGGCAGTTCGTTCTGGGGCAGCCGCTCAATGGAAGAAATCTTCGCAGTGCCGAACGCCTTCGAACCTCGGGAGAGCTATTTCCCGAAATCATCGACACCACCATGGACGAGGATGACCTCCCCAGTTGCAGCGCAATCGAAGCACTGGAGCGTCAAGAGCCGTTTGTGAACCCGGTCTTGGCGAATCATGCCCTCGCCCTTCTGACGCGGCTGTTCCGCTATGGCCACCTCAAGCACCATGGTGCGTTTATCAGCGTGGCCACCCCGCGAGTCGTGCCGATCCCGGTCAGCCCCTCGACCTGGCGACGCATGCGTCAACGCGGGACGAAGCAGCTTTCGGCCGCCTGACTCAATTCGGTTATGGGATGTCCCGCCAGCTCCCCCAAATCGGGTTCGAAACTCTGAGGAAGTTCCTCCGCTAAGACCACCCAGATGCCTGCCGGGTGTTCCCTCAAAATGATCTCCTTCAATTCCTCATTCATCGGTACTACTTCCATATTCGTTTTCCTTTCTTGTCGTCGAATGCTTGAGCACATCGGCCAGCCACCGCTTCTTTTTTGTGCCACGTAGTACTCGCCCCACAAAGCCAAGTTCTGTCGCTACGCCGTCCTTGTTCATGCGAAAATCGGTCCGCACCACTCCGCTATATCGACGCAGGAATCGATCCAGGTCTGGAGGTTCGGCGAAGATATAGCTGGCATGCCCGACCATGGGAATCTCTGAGACAACGGCACCGGGCAAGACGAACAGGTATTCCTGGCGGAACAGGAACCACACCCGCGACCGCTGCCGCAATTGGTCAAAGTAGAACTCGTCGTAGTCGGGTTGCCAGCTGGCGAACTCAGGTTTCAACGCCGGACCGGCACCCAGTTCATCGAACCAGAATTGAACCGTACTGGCTTCTACCGGCTCGCGCGCCACCTGTTCGCGAACCTTGGTCAGAATGTCAGCATTGCGTCCCAGTAAATCGTGAAATGCCCGCGCGCGTTCGATGTCCTCCGAGAGCGACGCCGGCATCATTACGCTGATTCGGGACGGTAGCGCAATCCACCAAGAGGTCACAACCCGCTCGCCGCCGTCGAAGTGAACTTTGGGCACCTCAACGAAGTCTGAAGCGATTGCGATCCGCGAGCGCAGCCACGGTTTCCAATTGTTCCAAGTCGAGTCCCACCGCAACCCTTCGAGCAATCCGGCATCTAGCCAAATCTCGACCTTGCGCTTGGAATCCTTGAACACGATCCGGTCGGGAAGGAACTCGCATTGCCGTAGGAGCACCTCGAACCGTTTGGACTGTACGTATGGCTTGAACGCCAAAATCGAATCAGCAAAGAAAGTCTCCCCATCCTTCGACAATTGTCCCGCGACCACGCAATCGCCCGCAGCACCGAAAGGAAACGGCAGAGGTGCCTCATCATCGTGAAGTGAGGCATCGTAGGCTGAACGAACCTCTGGGTTGGCGAGCAGATTAAAGGCTCGCTCCGCTTTCACCTTGATGTCGACTGCCCCGCAAAGCCGCGCCGCTACCGTCTTCACTCTCCACACCAAGCGCAGCCCTCCGAGGTTGGAGGTCTCGTCAACTGAGAGAATCTCATACAGTGATTCGCGGCCATCGCTCCCCGATCCGGGGTAGAAGTGTTTTCTTACAGCGTCCGCAGAGAGGATGATCCTTTCCAGATTGCTTTCGCCTTGGACTGCGGCTTCGATGAACCAGTCTGAGGACTCAGCTATTCGCTTCGGCTGGAAGATCGGGCCGATTGGGGCATATAGGATTGCCCGCGTTCTTTGCCCACTGTCCGGCCGGCGAACGATCCACACACTGCCATTCACCGACATCCGTTCAATCGACTTCCCCTCCTGGACATGGCGGAGAAGAAGCCCGGGAAACTCGAATCCAGCATTCGGCAGATTCGGTGAGACAGTTTGAGGCGGGCCACTCGACATCCGATTCAGTAGATCCTTGCTCAACAGTAGAAGCTCACGAGGTCGTGTCCAAATGACTTCCGTCTCCGATCCATCACCTGACTACGCTACTGTAGGGACTTTTGTAGGGACACTCCCTCAAAATCCCTACAATTCCTGCACACGCTGGAATCGCAAATGGTTCTGGGATGTCTCGCAAGTGCATTAGAATGAGGAAGAATGCGAAACCAAGAGCAACCGTGGAATCTCAGTCCCCTCTGCTGTTAACCGAAGGGTTGT
>CAZVKC010000156.1:0-2593 GCA_964627455.1 uncultured Solibacteraceae bacterium
GGCGTTGTCGCGGTCACGTTCCGCGCCCGCTTCGTGTGGAAACTGCGCGCGCTGGTGCACGACGCGACCAAGGGTGGAAACGCGAACGCGCTGCTTCCCGCGGCGGAACTGCCGTTGAAGGCCGCACCTCTGCGTTTGCAGGGTAATGGCGGCGATCTCAACGCCATTACCACCGCCGCCGATGGCGCAGCCTATGCCAAAAACGATCTGGTGTTGAATCAGGTCTATACGCTCACCGTCCGCGACACATGGGAATCCATCGCCGCGCTCGACACAGCAACGGCCGAAGTCAACGGCAATGCGGTGAACATCGCGACTGCCAATGTGGCGGCTGCAGCCGACCATGTCACCATCACCCGCACGGCCGCCAACACCATCACCATTCAGGCGACGCAGGGCACGCCGACCGTGAAGATTACGTTTCAGCAGCAGTACCGCAAGGTCTTCATCATTGGAGAGGGGCCCGCATTTCCCTACGCCATCGGCCTGGCCAAACGCTATGGCGCCGGTGAAGCAGCAGGCGACAGGAACAACGGGCTGCAACCCAACGGGGCCGCGGCCGCAACCCCCTTATCCGCCACCGCGCGCAAGTGGATCATCGCGTCCCAATACGATGTGCACGCCGCGCCGGTCAACCCACCTCGCAATCTGTGCGTTTGGCCTAACCGGTTTGACGTGCGTGACACCAATTGTTGGGACGCGGTGAACAACGCCCGGGGGCCGTTCGACGCCACGGTGTTCAATAATCCGCACCCCGGCTACGGCATGCACCGTGTGACGGTCTTTGGACTGCGCGATGCGAGCCAGGGGGCGGAAGCCAAATACATTTCCGTGCATTCGCTGGGACACGACCCAAAGCTCAACGCCGGGCAGGTTTTGATTTTCAGAGCTATCGGCAACAACGCCGCTCGGGACCTGCCGGCCAACCAACGGGTGTTTCTGACAGGGATCGGGTGCGCCCGCGACGGAACCGGCAACCTCGTCTCGAGCTTTGGGGACGACGGAGGAGTGGCGTCTTTCAATATCCCCAACAGTTTTCAGGCCCTGGCGAACGGACACATCGCGTTCCCTCTCCGCGAGACCCACTACAGGACAACCAGGGCCACCAGAGGCTTGTGGGAAAGCCTGCTTCGCTGCTACCGGCGCAACGCCCCGGCGCGTCTCCGCGGCGGCCATGGTTCGCTATACCTGCATGGGAGCGCCAACTTCCGTAACAATCTCAATGTGGGACTTCCGTTGGAAGGCTTCGCGGAGATCGGCAACTGGGCGGGCGGCGGCGCGGGCGCCAATCTTCTGTACGCCAACTACAACACCAATTTCACCAGCGATGAGTTCCATCCTTCGTGGTTTGCGAAAGTGGACTTCAACCCGGGTGAACCCAGCCTCGCGAACGCAATCTGCTACAGAATGGACGTGTAGCGGCCACATCAAATGGATTCCAACATGGACCAACAGCCCGGCGATCCAGCGGCTTCGCAAAGCGCACCGGCAATTCGAATCACCTCAGCGATTCCATTTCGTGGAGTGCAGATTCCCGCGGCGTTCGTAGGACTCGCGACAGGTCTCGTGCACCTGGTGCAGCTGCGTCCGCTTGCGATTCTCCGGACGTTTCCTGGCCTATCTGGTAGTCCGGTTGTCAGCCTGCATTGTCCAAGTCCCGCGGCGGCGCGGATCCTGGGCGCGACTTCGCAACGAGTGCTCCGCTGGCGGGTCGCAGACGGCGTGGCGGAGGCGGAACTTCGTGTTGGGGCGGAGGACCATTTGGAACTCTGCAGGGAATTGCCAGATGGATCCATCGCCACGGTATCCGAAGGGCGCAAGTTCCAGCACTGGATCCAGACCCAAGTACCGTCGAGCCAGGACGGGTTGTTGACTGGCTTCGAGCGTAGCGTCCGCGCCAGCGCCCATGACTTCGCCTTTGACAGCCAGGGAGCGGGCGGAGTCACGCTGCTCGACGGTTTCGCCTACGGCCGCTGGAATGCGCCGAGTGTTCCCGCGCCGCCGGATGATCGCAACACGGCGGCCGTTGTTGCGTGGCGCCAGCCGATCCATGGCATGGAACTGGACTATCTGGTGGGATACGTCGGCCTTTCCGCCGGCGGCCGTTACTACTTCACCTATTGGGACGACTACCTGGTGATCGATACGCTGACCGGGGAGGAGATGCGCCGGGAGAGCATTCTGTTCCCTGTGCGCACGGCCGCGCTTTCCGCTGACGGAAGTATGCTGCTGGTGGCGGGTGAGAGCGCGGAACTGGCGTGTGTGGGTACGAATGGCGAGGCGTTATGGCGGCGCGAACTCCCTCGCCCGGTTGCTAGCGTCGCGCTGCACGATTCCAATCTGTTCGCGATGTATGTGGATTGCGACGGCGAATGCGGCGCCGTTTCCTGCGCCGACGGGCGCACGATGGTCCAACCGGCGGAGATCGCCGAGTTGTTATCGAAGTAGCCGAGTACGAGAGCTTCAACGAGATCGGATTGCCGCTGGTGAGCAAGCAGGCAACGACGTTGACGACGTACGGCTTCGAGTTTCGAGTACGCCTATAATTTGCTTGGGGGTTTGACGGAGATCCAGTATCCGACTGGGCGCAGGG